>DUZW01000066.1 GCA_013349295.1 Deltaproteobacteria bacterium | reverse complement strand
ACCCCATACCTTGACGCGCTCGGTGGGGTCATTCCTGAAGGGGTCAGCCCCTGGCCATCTTTGTACCTTGCTCATACCTTTGTGCCCACCTTGAAAGGGTCGCTCTCGCTGCTGCGTATAAACTTCAGCCATTCCCCGCTGTCATCATCGGCCAGCTGGGGATTGTTCGTAATCAGGTACTCATGCTCCAGGTCCGTCAGGTTCAGGGCTAACCGCATTGCGCCGGGGCCGCCCGCGTTTACGCGGCCCAGGTCGCGCAGGGTCTGCTGCCGCAGGGCTTTCCTGCGTTCCTCCCCCACTGGGTCCGTCAATATCTTGTACTTCTGCATAGGGGCAATCTGCCCATGCCTTGCGCTGCTCATCGTTCACCTCAATCACGATAGAGGAGCCCGGCGGGAGCATACCAGTGCCGCTCCCGCCGGTTCCAATGGCCGCCGTATGCTTATTGGTCAGCCTGATCTGCATTACGCTATTACCGCTGCAGTCTCATCAATCGCCAGAATAGCGCCCTGGCTCTTTTCGTTCAGCACCAACATCGAGTACTGCACAGACATCAGCCGCTTTTCGGACAAGCCGGTTTTGGCCAGCATCTCCGTCTGGTAGCCGCGCAGGAAGGACTCTTTAAGGTGCATCGGGTCCAGGAAGTACATGCTAGACACATCC
>DUZW01000065.1 GCA_013349295.1 Deltaproteobacteria bacterium | reverse complement strand
CACAAGGTTTGTTGGCAGCTGTTTCGGGTCACTTTTTGCCGTGTAGTGTGATACAGACTGGACTGATGAGCAGCTCATACATCTCTCCGCCATGGTCTAGTGGTTAGGATAGCTGGCTCTCACCCAGCAGGCCCGGGTTCGATTCCCGGTGGCGGAATCAAATCTTTTTCTTTTTCCATGCGGCATTTTCAGTGAAAAGGGCCCTCTCTTCCCCCAGCTGTGTGTTACGTAGGGGGCCCTTGCAAAACAAGGCAGACAGCCGAGGCCTCCTCTTGCATTGGGGCGGGCCAGTGTAAGTCCCGGGGGGAAGCTGCACGGCAAAAAAATACTGGTGCATCACTATGTGCCGGATTAGGGGAGAAAAAAGAATTCGACGAGGATGGGATTCGAACCCACGCGTGCAGAGCACATTGGATTAGCAGTCCAACGCCTTAACCACTCGGCCACCTCGTCAATGCTGGAAGCAAGTCAGTGTGGAGGTGGGGTGATTTTGTTTTACTCCAGTGACGAGGTTTGACGCTTTAAAAAGGGCACAAAGTGCGAAAAAGGTGGATTTCCCATGCCGGGAATTGAACCCGGGCCTGCTGGGTGAAAGCCAGCTATCCTAGCCATTAGACCACATGGGATAAATGTTTCCGCCCGGGATCGAACCGGGGACCTTCCGCGTGTTAGGCGGATGTGATAACCACTACACCACGGAAACCGAGGTACAAAGAGGCGAGGAAGAAAAGACGTGCACCCTCATGTGTCTTTGTCTGCCTTAAAGGGCAGATTGTAGTGGCCTGTTGCAATGCTACCCTCGATAGCTCAGTTGGTAGAGCGGTGGACTGTAGTTGGCTACAATAGCAGACATCCATAGGTCGCTGGTTCAAATCCGGCTCGAGGGAGTTTCCTTTTGACTTTGGGAGTGCGTAACTTTGCATACATTTTGTCGATGCTCAAAAATTAGTCTTTTACCACTGGGAACTGACCCAAAACCCAATCGTTCCTGGCTCACAATACACTCTGGCGGTCGGAGTAATTTCTCACAAGCCAATCCTCGGTAGTATAGTGGTCAGTATCCCCGCCTGTCACGCGGGAGACCGGGGTTCGATTCCCCGCCGGGGAGGAAACAATTCTTTTTTTCATCAAGCTTGCTCAGCGCATACTGCCTTGCAGAGCTGATCTTGCAATACACTCTTTGACATTTGTCATGTCCGAGCAAGTCCATCTTTACCGGAGAGGCAAGAGACCTTGCATAGCTTAGCATCGTTGGTTCAGTGGTAGAATGCTCGCCTGCCACGCGGGCGGCCCGGGTTCGATTCCCGGACGATGCAAAGTGTTTTGCAATCGCTGCCAAGCAACTTATCAATCTTGAAATAAGCTGCCCTAATGGGATCATTAATTATATTTTGAGCCTGTAAAGGTGTGAAACCAGCAAACTGACGGGACAAAAATGGGATTCACTTTTAAAAGGAGGTGCTGCCAACAGCACCCGGTGTTCCCAGGCGGTCACCCATCCAAGTACTAACCGGGCTCAACGTTGCTTGACTTCGGTGATCGGACGAGAACCGGTATTTTCAACGTGATATGGCCGTTGCCGAAGGAGTAGGGACGAATTAATCCATGCGATGAAGCAGTTTACCAGGGAAGGCTTGGGAAATAATTAAATTAAATTGCAAGTCGCTTATCCATGCAGCCAAAAGAATGAGCCAGTTT
>DUZW01000064.1 GCA_013349295.1 Deltaproteobacteria bacterium | reverse complement strand
CGTCTGATAGGGCACGAACCTGTCAAATACAGTTACTGACACCACAGATGAAAAACTGTTGCCATGGGTAATGACCCATGTGAAGTCCTTCAAACGATCAATACAGCATCACAAATAAAATCATAAAAGCAATAAATAAGTGCCAATAGTCTTCTTTTATTAATTTTCGTATAATATATCTGGACTGAAAAAATAGAAAAAATATTTTATATTTATATTGTTCTTTATAAATGATAATTGTTTAAAATGTTCGCTTTGTTTTTCAAAAGTATTAATTTACTAAGGCTTTAAAAGGTTGTTAGAAATGTCACTTGAAAGGATAAACTTTAATTTGTTCTTGGCACGGGGGCGACAGGATGCGGATTGACCTCAACTGTACCGGAACTAGAGCCACCGGTGCCGAGCACGAATCTGCGCGCGCCGCCTGCCTGGTTTTGGCCCATAGTGGCTTGCACGGTTTGGACCACGTGGCCCGGCTTTGATCTCGTGACAAAGCCGCGGTTGACGGTCTTTGCGCTCTCTTGGCGGCTCTCCCATTCGGCCTTGATACGTGCTGCCCGGAGAAGGGCGGCTAGACGGTTCAAGAGCGCCTGTAACTGTGCCTGGCTTATTCCAGTGTTTTGTCCCGTCTGTTGATTCTGGTTCGTTTGTCCTTGACCCTGGCCGGCAAAAAGGTACCAGTATTTAGACAACAGTGCACCCAGTTCTGTTTCCCAGAATTCTGGAAGCATCATGATGGCTCCCAGTGATCCAGGGAATCCCTGCGTTCCCCACTGGCCTTGATATGATCCACTTCCGCCAACCGCACCGCCGGAACCGCCAGCCGCGCCTCCCCATGATCCACTTCCGCCCACCGCGCCGCCGGCACCGCCAGCCGCGCCTCCCCATGACCCACTTCCGCCCACCGCGCCACCGGCACCGCCACCGGCACCGCCAGCCGCGCCTCCCCATGATCCACTTCCGCCCACCGCGCCACTGGCACCGCCAGCCGCGCCTCCCCATGATCCACTTCCGCCCACCGCGCCACCGGCACCACCCGCCGCACCTCCCTGTCCGTTGCCTACCCACCATCCACTTCCACCATTGTTTCCGCCAGCCCCTCCACCGGATCCCCAACCAACGCTTCCACCAGCAGATCCCGACCCAGAACCACCAGCACCACCAGCGCCGCTACCACTTCCTCCCTGATTGTTAAGGAATCCATTCTTAGCCAGGAAGTCGTTCCATTCTGCCTCGCTCCACGCTCTACTCTTACCACTTCCGGTAGCGCCCCCAGTGGCTCCCGCACCTCCTGCGTTCCAGCCGCGTCCGAAACCATTTCTTGCTAATATGCCTTCCCAATTGGAGAGGGAACCGGAAACACTTCCTCTGTTCCATGAACCAGAGCCTCCTGAAGTAGAAGATCCGCTTGATCCGGTCCACACACCACCGTTCCAGCTGCCACTGCCACTGCCGCTGCCGCTTCCGCTACCTCTTCCACCGTACATGTAGCGCGCCAAACTGTCGACAGCGGACTCCCATTTCGAACCGGCACCGGAACCTGTGCCATGTCCGAAGTTGGCCATAAAATGGGCGAAATCAGCATCCCACGACCCTGATGTCTGTGTTGCCGATTGCTGTGATCCGGAACCTTTGTAGTAGCCACCACCGGAAGTTGATGTAGACTGACCGCCACCGGAAATGCCTGTTTGCTCGCCTTCACCGCCCGTGGCCCATCCGCCTCCAGACCCAGTTCCGCCATTTCCGTTGTTGTTACCATTCCCATGCAGCCATGCCCAATTACCCCAACCGGAACCACCTCCATTTCCAGCGCCTC
>DUZW01000063.1 GCA_013349295.1 Deltaproteobacteria bacterium | reverse complement strand
CGGTTTCATACTTTGGCGACAAGCCGGCGATCAGTTGCCGCATCACCATGGTCTTGCCTGTTCCCACCTCCCCGATGACGATGATGAAGCCCTCACCCTCATCGATCCCGAACTGTACCACCTTCTCCAGGGCGCTGTGCGTGGGCGAATGAAAATAATAATCCCGGTCAGGAGTCAACGTGAAAGGGTTTTCCTTAAACCCGAAAAAGGCGAGATGATCCGTCATGGGGATGAATTGGTCATTTTTGATGGACTCGCAAAAAACGCGAATCCATCGTGTTGTTACGTTGTAACCCGTTAATTTTGTGTGGTGAACCTGGGGCTACAACGAGTAATTGCGACTTCATCATTTTTCAGCCACGCCGGCAGGTGCCAATCCTTCGCCGGCCAGCAGTTTGGTTCTGCCGTTCTCCTCAAGATACTGGCTGGTGTGCTCCGGCATTGGCAGGGAGTCGTTCAGCGAGACGATATTGGCGGTGATGAAGACAAGCAGTTCGTGCCGCTCGTTCTTCTTCTCCGAACTTTTAAAGAGATTGCCCAGCAACGGAATGTCCGACAGTCCGGGAACCCGGTCTTTGTCGTCGCTGTCCGACTGGAGGATGATGCCGCCGATGACCGCGGTGACGCCATCCCTGATGAGCAGGTCCGTGGAGATCTCCTGGGTATTGATCAACGGCTCCCCGGTCTTGGAGGTCGTGTCCACGTTGTCGTTGTTGACCTTCACTTTCATGGCAATCAATTTGCCCTGAATCTTGGGAGTGACCTCAAGGCTCAGGTTCGCCTCTTTAAACGAGGTGTTGACGATGTCGCCCGAAGTGGCGACATAGGAAACCTCCTGCCCCTGCTTGATGCTGGCCTGTTTGCCGTCCAGCACCAAAACCTGCGGCGAGGAGAGAACCATTGCCAGTCCATCCGTCTGCAGGGCGTTCAGTTCCACATCCAGGTCCAGGTTATCCTGCAACATGCCGAAAATCAGCCGCAGGTTGCCGGGGGTGGCGTTGACGCTGCCGGCGGTGGCGGTGACGGTTTTATTTTTCACCCCCTTGGTGATGGAATCCCGGTAATTGTTATACCCCCACTTGATGCCGAGCTGCCGCTCCGCCTCCTTTGAAACCGCGACGATGCTGGCCTTGATGTGAACCTGCGACAACGGCGTATCCAAGTTGGAAAGAATGGTTTTTATCCGCACAAGCACCTCTTCACTGTCCTGGACAATGAGGCAGTTGCTTCTTTCGGAAAAGGTAAGAACCCCCTTGGGGGACAACAACGGCCGCAACTGTGCGGCATAGTCGAAGGCGGTGCCGTTTTCAGGGCAAATCTGGGTAGTGATTGCCGACGGCACTCCCTTTTTCTCCACATAGATCACGTTATTCTTCTGGGAGTAGTGAAGGTTCTTGGAATTGGTCACGACCATGAACAGATCGTACATGGAAATGTCTTCGAGATCGATGTTGATGGTTTCGGTGATATCATCGGCTACATAGATATTGACGCCTGACACCTTGCCCAGGGATTGCAACAGCATGGCCACGGCGAGGTTCTCCCCCCGGACCGTCACCTGCTTTTTTTTCAAGGATGCAAGCCCCCCGGTTTCGACCTCGCCCTGGGCGAAGAGATGCGGCGGGAATATCACCAGCGAACAGAAAAAAAGCAGGAAGACACCGAGCAGGAAAGGAGCGGGCCTGGCCGGGTGAACCCTCTTCGCAACAGCATGATGCATCAATTTGCCCCTCCGCCTTTTTCTGAAAGATTATACAACTGGCCGGCGAACTCCAGGGTGTGTCGGTAGCCGTTTTTGCTGACGATGACATGGGTTTTTTCTATTTTCTCCACAACCACGCCGTCAACCCCAGCGCCAACGCCCACCAGCCGGCCATTGATTATCGCTTGCGGCTTTTGGGCATTCCAGATGACACTTTGCAGCTTCAAATCGTCAAACGCCTCCATGATCGCCGGCATATCCTCATCAGCCGTGACCCGGGCCATGACGGACGCCGACCATCTGAACGGGTCACGGCCGGCCACCTTGCCCGGCACTTGTCCGGCGGACGAGGCCAGCCGCTCCGGCCGAATCACCAGAACTCGCACCTGCCCGGCAGCATGGCCAAACGCCGGCTGGAGGAGAAAAACAAGCCACGCCAGCAAGAGAAGTGCATGGGATTGCTGCTTCATAGGGAATCCTCGACCTCGATCCTGCCCACCTGGATTCGGAATGAAAGCTCACCGGACCGGGCGGCATCTCCACCCTCTTTCACGGCGACGGACAACTTGTCCAGAACCC
>DUZW01000062.1 GCA_013349295.1 Deltaproteobacteria bacterium | reverse complement strand
AGGGAGCTTCTCGATGAATTCCAAGAAAGCGGACTTGATCTCCTCGATATCCTTATAATGATCCAGATGTTCCAGGTCGATATTGGTTACGACCTCAAGAACCGGCGACAACTTCAAAAAAGAACCGTCGGATTCGTCCGCCTCGGCAACCAGGAATTCACCCTCGCCCAATTTGGCGTTGGTGCCCAAGCTATTCACCTTGCCGCCAATGACCACGGTGGGATCAAGACCTGCCTCGGCCATCAGCCAGCCGACCATGGAAGTGGTTGTGGTTTTCCCATGACTTCCTGCCACGGCGATGCCATACTTCTTAAGACGCATGAGTTCGGCCAGCATCTCCGCTCTTGGAATGACTGGAACATGTGCGGCTCTGGCAGCCTGAACCTCCGGGTTATTCTCCCGCACCGCCGAGGAGGTCACCACAACATCCGCCCCGGCAATCCATTGCCCCTCATGCCCGACATATACCTTTCCGCCCAGACCGGTCAGACGCCTGGTGATGTCGGTCTCCCGAAGATCGGAGCCGCTCACGGTATAGCCGAGATTCAGGAGCAGCTCGGCTATACCGCTCATGCCGATGCCGCCGATGCCCACGAAATGGATATGTTGTGTCTTTTTATACATGGACTTCCATCCTCAATCCATGGCCGTTCATGCGGCCAACAACTGAACGCTTTTTTCCACTATGGCGGCGGTCGCCTCGGGCCGGGCATATTGTTTCATCTTCGCCGCCATGTCCTGCAACCGGTCGGTATCGTTTAAAAGCGCAAGAATCTCCCGCCGAAGCTTTAAACCATCAAGTTCCCTTTCCTGAAACATCAGCGCTGCCCCGCCGCGCACCAGAAACGCAGCATTGGTCGTCTGGTGATCATCAGCGGCATACGGGTAGGGAATCAAAATGGCCGGCTTACCCAGTACCGCCAGTTCCGCCAGGGTGGTCGCGCCAGCCCGCGAAACGACAAGATCCGCTTCCCGGTAGGCCAACGCCATATCACTGATAAAGGGCGAGACCCGGGCAACAACCCCTGCCGCTTCATAACCCTTGCGCACCCATTCTTCATCACTGTTCCCCGTCTGGTGCCGGACCTGAACCGTATCACCGGATGGTTTCGCAGCAAAGGCCTCCACCATCAGGCCATTGACCCGATGGGCTCCCTGACTCCCCCCCAGCACAAGTACCATCTTACTTGCACCATGTTCCTTCCGGCGACCAGCCTCACGGAGAAGCTCCGCCCTTACCGGATTACCGGTCAGGACCGCTTTCCCCTTCGGGAAAAAATACTCGGATCCGGGGATGGAAATATATACCTGGTCAACGATTTTTCCAAGCATCCTGTTGGCCATCCCAGGAATTGAATTCTGCTCGTGGATACAGGTCTTCACCCCCAGGAGCCTTGCCGCCAGCACAACCGGCCCGGTCACGTACCCGCCCACGCCCAGAACCAGCTGCGGCCTGAAGGCACGGACAATCCGCAACGCCTGCCACAGGCTGATTGGGAGCTGGGCCACACTTTTCAGTGTTCCCCAAAGAGATTTTCCTTTCAAGGGCAGACAGGCGATGGCTTTCTTTTCAAATGAACGTGCGGCCAGGGTCTTATTGTCAATTGCGCGATCGGTACTGACAAAGAGAATTTTGCCCTGGGGAAAACGCAGCAGCATCTCTTCGGCCACGGCAATGCCGGGAAAAAGATGTCCTCCTGTTCCGCCTCCGGTCACGATCATCCGTATGGTCATTTTTTCGCCTTTCCTTAACGACCGAGGGGCATGCCGTTGCTTGCACCATTTTTGGCAATCAACCAGCAATGAGCCTGCTCCATGGTTCGGCGAAAACACTCCGGGCAATATCCGTGCGAAACTCTACCCACTTTACTGGGCATTCCCTGTATCCAGTCACCCTGATTTTTTGTTTTCCGGCACATACAGCACACTGTTTGCATTTGCCCCCCTCCCATTTTTCCGCTCACACCCTGCCCAATGAGACATGGAACCGTCCCGGACATTTTTTAAGCGTTCGCGGCTATTGCGCTTCCTGCCGTCCTATTCTAGCAACTGCCTGGGTGAACATCTCCCCACGATGGCTATAACTTTTGAACATGTCAAAGCTTGCGCAGGCCGGTGACAACAAAACCGCATCTCCTTTCTCCGCCATGTTTTTTGCCAACCGCACCGCTTCGTCCATCTCTTCGGCAAAGATAATGCGGGTAGTATTGGCAAAGGTTTTGGCAATTGCTTCCCGTGCCTCGCCGATCAAGACCATGGCCCGAACTTTTTCCTGCACCAGAGGACGAAGCATCTCGTATCCCCCGCCTTTGTCACGCCCCCCGGCAATAAGCACCACCGGCTGCCGCATGCCGCCCAAGGCTGAATAGACGGCCCCGACATTGGTAGCCTTGGAATCGTCGTAAAAGGAAACTCCATCTATCTCCGCCACCAATGCCAGCCTGTGAGGCAGCGGAACGA
>DUZW01000061.1 GCA_013349295.1 Deltaproteobacteria bacterium | reverse complement strand
AGTAGGTGCGGTCGTTGTTGTCGATGATGCCGGGCATCCCTTCGATGAACTGGCGCATCATCCCCTCGAGCGGATTGCCGGGCAGCTGCGGCCAGAGCGGGATGGCCGGGGTGTGGGAGAAGATCATCTCCAGCCCCTGGTGGTGGTCGGATACCGGCAGGCTGCCGATCAGGGTCCCCTGGCCGCAGGCCTTGAAGGGGGGACGGGATATCTCGTTGGTGGCGTCGGTTGTCATCGCTCTCGGTCGTTTGTTTTCATTAAAGGCGGTCTGCGCGTATCGGCATGGTGATGGATACGGAAGCGTCGTCCCGCCATGCGGGTGGCGCTGAAATCCATGGTGGCCGGACGGGAGAAACGTTATGGATTTATGCCGATATTCTGGCCTACTAGCTAGCAGGGTTATGGTGAGATGTCAACGATTTTGAGATGCCTTGAGCAGGGGCCGGCATCGCCCCGGACCTTGACTGGAAAAGAAAAGTTGATTATTTTGGCACCGGGCGAGAGTGGCGAAACTGGTAGACGCACTGGATTTAGGATCCAGCCCACTCCGTGGATGGGGGTTCGACTCCCCCCTCTCGCACCATCTTCGCGGCAATCGTTCTGATGCCGTTTCATGATGGGGCGAACCTTTTTCTTGTCATATGTATCAATATACTATAAGTAGGACCGGATACACTGGCGACCCTTATGCACTCCAAGGTGTCGCCGGCTCCTGGTTGTAAAAAGGGCGTTTGGATTATGTAATCAGTCGCGGGCCCGGGGTTCCGAGGCTTCGTTTTATTTGAAATCAACACGGTTGAACGAAAGGAAGGTTTTGCATGCAGGTTACCATCGAAGACGTCAGCCCGCTCACCAAGCGGCTGCAAATAGTTTTGCCCGAGGAAAGTGTCAGCAAAAAGGTTGAGGATACCTACCGTAAATTGGCTACCAGCGTTTCGCTGAAGGGGTTCCGCAAGGGCAAGATTCCCCGCAAGGTTCTCGAAAAGAGTTATGGCGACAGCGTCCAGCAGGAGGTTGGCGAGGATCTGATCAAGGAGAGCTATTTCGATGCCCTGGGGCAGACCAAGATCGATGTGGTGGTGCATCCCGAGATCACCGCCCGTGAATTCGCCGCCGATGGATCCTTCAAATACACCGCCGAGGTAGAAGTGCGGCCGCAGTTTGAACTGGGCCAGGTGAAGGGGCTCGAGGTGGAGCAGGCGGAACTGGTCGTCACCGACAGCGAGATCAACGAGGAACTCGACCGGCTGCGGGCGCAGATGGCGCCTCTGCGTAGCGTTGAGGATCGGCCGATTCAGGATAAGGACATGGCCATCATCGATTTTCAGGGCTATCATGATGGTGAGATCATGAAGCAGGTCGCCGGCGAGAATTATTCGGTGGAGGTCGGCTCCGGCCGCAATGGCCGTGAGTTTGAGGGACAGCTTGTCGGCCTCAAGAAGGGCGAGGAGACCACCCGGGCAATCGAGTTCCCCGCCTCATTCGCCAATCCGGTGCTGGCCGGCAAGAATATCGAGTTTAAGATTACGGTCAAGGATATCAAGGAGCGGGTGCTGGCAGACCTGGACGACGATTTCGCCAAGGACGTGGATGCCAACTATGCAACCCTCGATGCCCTGAAAGACCATATCCGCGAGCAGAAGATGGCCGCGAAGCAGAAGGATCAGGCAGGCGCGCTCACCGACAAGCTGATGACCAAATTGCTGGAAGGCCATAACTTTGAGGTGCCCAAACGCTTGGTCGGCTATGAGGTTGGTCAGTTGATCGAGGAGATGGAAACCCGTCTCGTCAACCAAGGCTTAAGCCTGGAGACCGCTGGCCTCAATCGCGACAGGCTCACGGAAGAGTATCAGGGGATTGCTGAGAAGCGGGTTCGCGGTGATTTCATCCTGAAAAAGATTGCCGAGCAGGAAGGAATCAAGGTAACCGACGAAGATGTCGAAAAGGGATTTCAGAGGATATCCGAACGTTACCAGATGCCGGTTGACGAGGTGAAGAAGTTCTTCACCAAGCGGGATGATCTGCTACCGTATATGAATGAGTTGCTCAACGAGAAGATTCTTAAATTCCTGAGCGACGAGGCAGTAATCAAGACCGTGGCCGCTACCGAGACGGCCGCAGGAGAGCAGGCATGAGTTTGATTCCCATGGTCGTGGAACAGAGCCCGCGCGGTGAGCGGGCTTACGATATCTATTCCCGGCTTCTCAAGGAACGGATCATTTTTTTGGGCACGGCGGTGAACGATGATGTCGCCAACGTGATTATCGCCCAGTTGCTGTTTTTGGAAGCCGAGGATCCGGACAAGGACATCATTTTTTATATCAACTCTCCGGGCGGCGTGGTGACTGCGGGTCTGGCAATCTATGACACCATGCAGTACATCAAGTGTGATATCGCCACCCTCTGTCTCGGGCAGGCGGCCAGCATGGGCGCCGTGCTGCTGGCGGCGGGCACCGAAGGGAAGCGTTATTCACTGCCGAACTCAAGGATTATGATTCACCAGCCCATGGGCGGTTTCCAGGGGCAGGCCACCGATATCGAAATCCATGCCAAGGAGAT
>DUZW01000060.1 GCA_013349295.1 Deltaproteobacteria bacterium | reverse complement strand
TCTGCCCCCTTCCCGGACTGACCAGGGTCATCGACAACCTGCTCAACAACGCCACCAAGGCGATTCCACGCCAGGGCGGCGAGCTTGTCATGCAGTGTTACCGGAAGGACAATATGGCCGTCCTTGAGGTGCGCAACGCCGGGGCCATCCCCGACAGCCAGATCGATCAGATCCGGCGCGGCGAGGTCAAGGGCCGCGGCCTTAACATCATCCTCCGCTTCGTCCAGGCCAACCACGGCGCCATCGACATCCGCGGCGAAAACGGTCACACCGTCACCGCCATCCAACTCCCCCTGCAGGCTTGTCCCGCTCGCTGAGCAGGTCGCAGGCAAGGCCGGACAAAATATCGGTTGCTTCCCCTTCACTTTGCTGTTAGATGATAAGAGATAAAATCATATGTTTAAGGTAACCATTTCCCACGGTGGATTCCGGTCGGGAAATGGTTTTCATTCGTGATGCCGCCGGCCCAGCCGCCGACATCGGCAACAACAGCAACCACGAGGGAATCATGTTTGGACTCGGAATGCCGGAGCTTATCGTTATCCTGGTGATCATCGTCATCATCTTCGGGGCCGGCAAGCTTCCGGAGATCGGCGCCGGCATCGGCAAGGGAATCACCAACTTCAAGAAGGCCAGCCGCGAGGCCACCGACGAAGCGGCCAAGATCGAAGAAGAAAAGAAGAACGACGAATCCAAAAAGGCTTGAACAATTCGCCCCACCACTTTTCCATTAGGAGGAAGACATGTTCGGTTTGGGTACCCCTGAGTTAATGGTTATCATGGCCATCGCTTTCCTGGTCTTCGGAGGCAAAAAATTACCCGAACTCGGCTCCGGCCTCGGCAAGGCCATCACCTCCTTCAAGAAAGGATTGAAAGATGTCGAGGGCGAGGGCAAGGCGATGATTGACGACGTGCCCGGCGTCAAGGAAGTTGTCGCCATCAAGGGTGAAGTGGACAAGGCCAAGAGCCTGGGCGGCATTCTCGGCAAATAGACCGTTGAAAATCATTGGGATGCACAAAAAAGGGGGGGCCGTCGATACCATCGTCGGCTCCCCTTTTTTTGTGGGCGCAACCAAACACGAACCCGACAGAAAATCATGCGCCTGAATATTTGCCTTGACCGGGTAGCGTCAAGACAGGCAAAATCAACATATGTGCCCCATGAACACCATGTAGCCGGGACAAACGTCCCCTGATCAGCCCTGCCCGTTGACGACACGGGCTTTTTTATCTCGCAACGCCTATCTGACTCTTTGCCTGCCAATGAAAAATATATCGACCACTGAACAACTTCGCAAAGCCGTGCTGAAATGCCTGGGGGATTGCAGTTCCCAGGCAACAAAGCAGATATCGCTGTTGGAAAAGCTCATCGAACAAAATGGCCAACAGACATGCAAGGTGATTCTGCAACAGTTGGCCCATATCGACCTGGACGAGATGGAGGCCGCACACTTCTGGCGCGAAGTTGTCGCCCATCACCACGGCATGGGAAGAAACCTCGGCCGCGAGGTGAGCCTGCAGACCGCCATCTGTGACTACTTCTGCTCGGTACAACGGTCGATGAAAAATCCCACCGTGGTGGAGATGCAGACTCTGGAGCAGACCCTGCGCGACTCGAGTCATGACTTTCTCACCGGCCTTTACAACCGCAAGGTTTTCGAAATCACCCTGACCCGTGAAATCGCCCGTGCCAGACGGCACGACCGGACGGTTTCCCTGCTGTTTTTCGACCTTGACGACTTCAAGAAGATCAACGACTCCTTTGGCCATCCGGCGGGCGATGCGGTGCTGAGAGAGTTCGCCTCCATTGTCGAGGCCGAAAAGAGGATCGAGGACACGGCGGCCCGCTTTGGCGGCGAAGAATTCGTGGTGATCCTTCCCGATACAGGCAAACAGGAAGCCCTGGTGCTGGCCGAAAGGATCAGGGAACGGCTGGAAAGTTCGGTCATCCGGCAGGAGGGCAGGACAATGCAACTCACCGTCAGTTGCGGCCTTGCCACCTGCCCCGATGAGGCGACGGACTCCGACGCCCTGATTGAATGCGCCGATCATGCCCTCTACCAGGCAAAACGAAACGGCAAAAACACCATCGTTCTCTACCGGTCGGAAAAACGACGCTACCTGCGCATCGATTTCGTGCACCACCTGGAGGTGACTGCTGCCGCACAAGCAGGGAAAAGAGCCCGGACGGCGGTGAGCAAGGACATCTGCCTGGGCGGGATTCTCTTTGAAAACCAATGGCCCATCGACGTCGGCGCCAATGTTGAACTCACCCTGGCCCTCAACAACCAGGAAACGCTGATCATGGAAGGGATGGTGGTTCGCCTCGAAATCGTCGGCGACAAAAAATATGAGATCGGGGTCTCCTTCCTGGATCTGCGCGGCAACACCGAACACCCGTTGAGCCGCCATATCTGCCAGCATCTCTGCCCGCAGAGCAGCAACTGCGCGGAGACGAAAAAACTCACCCGCCACCACGCCCACCAGGCGACCCTCTCCTGCCCCTCCTAGATCGATACGCCCCCCCGGCCTTTGATCAGTGCCAGTTTTTGACAGCGTGATGGCACTATAAACTCCTGAACGTCCCTTTTCTCCCTTGGCATCCGTCCTTGGCTCGCGGCACTCAAAAACCGCTCCCCCTTGCTGCAATTCGGCTGCTTTAGTCCGCCGCTTCGCTGACGGCCCCACCCGACGCAATTCCTCCTACAAAAAAAGCTCACCCGCTCCACAGCTATTACCGGTTGCCTCCCGTGCAACTTTCAATTAA
>DUZW01000059.1 GCA_013349295.1 Deltaproteobacteria bacterium | reverse complement strand
CCTTGGGCGTCGGTGTTCGTTTTGAGGATGTGCTTCCAGGACGAGATCAGGAACCCGGCGGTGCCGCAGGCGGGGTCGAGCACCGTCTCGGTCTTCTTCGGGTCAATTACGGAGACAATGAAGTCGATGATGTGGCGCGGGGTGCGGAACTGGCCGGCATCGCCCTGGGAGCCGAGCACCGAGAGCAGGTATTCGAAGGCGTCGCCAAGGCGCTCGGAGTGGTCGTATTCAAACTCGTCGATGATCTTCAAAAAGGCGCGCAGGGTCTCCGGATCACGATAGGGAAGATAGGCGTTTTTGAAGATGTCGCGGAAGAGCAAAGGAATGCCGGGGTTCTCCGGCATCTTGGCGATGGCCTCGCCGTAAAGGTTCAGGGTCTCATGGCCACCGAGGCCCGAGCGCATGAGTTTGGCCCAGCCGTAACGGGAAAAGCCGTTGGCGAAGAACTTGCGTTCACCGCCGAACTCCTCGCTCTCGGCGTCCATGTCGTCCATGAACTTGTAGATCAGGGCGATGGTGATCTGTTCGACTTGGGACTTGGGATCGGGCACCTTGCCGACCAGGATATCGCGGGCGGTGTCGATGCGGCGTTTTGTATCAATATCGAGCATGGATTATTCCTTGAGCTGCTTGAGCGCCGAGGCAGGGGTGAGCACCTGCATCTGGCGAATGGCAATTTCGTTAAGGCGTTTGAGGCGTTCCCCCTGCGGCAGCCCCATGTGGATAAGTTCGGCGTTCATACTCTCGATATTGGCCAGCACCAACAGTTGCTCGATGGTGGCGTACTCGCGCATGTTGCCTTCCAGGTTGGGGTTGGCGTCCCGCCATTGTTTGGCTGTCTGGCCGAAAAGGGCGACATTGAGCATGTCCGCCTCGTTGGCATAGGTGATGGCGGCCTGAGCCGGGGTAACCGCGGCCGGAATCAGATGCGATTTGATGGCATCGGTGTGGATACGGTAGTTGAGCTTGGAAAGGGTGCGATTCAGGTTCCAGGCCAGGGACAGACGGCGGTTTTCATCCTCCTTGAGGCGCTGGAACTCCTTGATCAGGTAGACCTTGAATTCGGGGCTGATCCACATGCCGAATTCAAAGGCGATATCCTTATGGGCGTAGGTGCCGCCGTATCTTCCCGCTGTGGCGTGCAGGCCGACGGCATTGGTCTTGGCGACCCACTCCTTGACGCTGATCTTGTAGCTGTTCAGGCCGGCTTGACTTTTAATTATGGCGAATTCGCCATAATTAAAATCCGGGTTGTGGACGCGCTCCCAGATGCCGAGGAACTCGACGGTGTTCCGGTTCCGCAACCAGTCCGAGATAAAGAAATCGCCGTCTTTCGCTTTGAGCATATCGGTCAGGGAGATGTAGTCTTCGTCCCGTTGCGAAAGAACGGTGATAGTCGTTCCCTGGACGTCGATGGTTAACTTCCTTGCTTTGCTCATGGCTCTGTTTTCCTAGGCAACGAACTGATTCAGAGAGACATAATCCTTGACGTATTCCGGGATCATGGTGCGGTACTTCTCCGGCACGGCGCGGAAATCGCGGGTGGAAAAAACCGGGTTGGTGGCCAGGTCGGTGAAATGGCGGCTCTCGATGATATGCCGTATCTGGTCGCTGGTCACATAGGCCTTGAAAAAAGTCTTGATGGCCGGGATGGACTCGGCCTCGGCGGGCTTGGCATCGGAAACGAACTTGGCGAACTCCTCCTCCAGCAGTTCGTCCTTGGACTTGAAGCGCGGGATCAGGCCGAAAATCTTTTCCAGTATCTCGCGCAGGGTGAGCCGTCGGTCCACGGCCGCGGCCTTGCGCAGCTTGGTCAGGTTGTAATACTCCTCGGGCTTATCAAAGACCTCCTGATTGACGTAGTCGATGACCCGATCCCATTGCCCGGCTTCGACGGCCTTGGCGATGGTCTCGTTTTCGCGCACCGTATCCTCGAATTTTTCGAAGAACATCCGGTCTATCTTCATCCCTTCCAGTCCGATGGTTTCTTCCCTGACTTCAGAAAGGATATCAACGCCAAGATGTTCGTAGGTGCCGCCAGGCGGTGGCGGATCAGGGCCCTCCCCGCCTTTGCCCTTTTGGGGCCGGGGGAGCTTCAACACCTCGTCGTAGTTGAACTCCTCTTCGAAATATTCGCAGTTGGCAAAGAAGTCAAAGAGCTTGAAGGCGGTCTTTTGTGGTTGCGCGACCCCATCCCTGTAGCTGTCGTCGAAAAGCTGCTCGAAAAAGTCATGCTTGCGGGTGCCGCGGCCCTTGATCTGGATGAAATCGGTGGGTGAGAAAATGGGGCGAAACAGGCCGAGATTGAGGATATCGGTGCAATCGTAACCGGTGGTCATCATGCCCACCGTCACGCAGACCCGCGCCTTGCTGGTCTTGTAGGCGGGCAGGAAGTTGGCCGAGCCGAGTAGGTTGTTGTTGCTGAAGTTGATGGTGAACCGCTGGGCGTCGGAAACCTGCGAGGTGACCTGCACGGCGAAATCGGACTGGTACTTGCCGGGGAACATCCGGTCCGCCATATCGTTGAGGATCTGCGTAAGCTTGGCGGCGTGATTCTGGCTGACCGCGAAGATGATGGACTTGCCAACCTCGCCGCTGACCGGATCGCGCAGGGAGTTTTCCAAAAAAGTTTTACAAAACAACTGGTTGGTGGCTGGCGCGAAGAACCGTTTCTCGAACTCGCGTTTCTTGAATGCCTCCTTCTGATCTTCGCCGTCATCATCTGTGAAGGTGACCACGAAGCCTTCTTTTGAAAGCAGTTCGGTGGTGATCTCGGTGCGGGCGTCCACC
>DUZW01000058.1 GCA_013349295.1 Deltaproteobacteria bacterium | reverse complement strand
GAGGGTGCCGTCCGGTCTGTGGAAATAGGCCTCCCAGCTCTGGGGCGTCTGCATCAGGGTTATATTGTTGACAAAGAGAAAGGCGATGGCCAGCAGGAGGATGAGGCTTGTGGCCAGGGTCCTTTTCCTGCTGGCGGCGGGCAGATCGGAAGCCATCTTATAAAGATAGGCGCTGTAATAGGCGAGGATGAGCAGGGCGACAATGGAAAGCCAGTACGCCCCCATGAGGATGGAGCTGGTGTAAATGAACTGGCCGTAAAGAACCTGAAGAAAAAGAAGGGGTGCCACTCCGAAGTTCACGGCAAAGGCGATGGTGTATGGCAGGTTGGAGGCAATGTCCAGGCAGGGGGGTGGGGCAGTCGGGCGGGTACGCATTTCCCTGACCAGGGCGATCATGGCTGTGCCAAGCATGGCATTCATGAAAACAAGGTGGGCGAAGAAGGTTAGGATAAGGAAAAATTCGAAGAAACCCCAGGGGGCCGGAATACTGTCTGGTGTGGGAATCAAGTGGAAAGGGTCCATGAGGGGGTCTCCTTGTGGAAAAAAGTTTATCAACTATATCATAAAAAGTGTTTGCAGGTAAAAAAACCGACAGAACAGGGGCATGCCGGGAAGGGGGGGAAATGGGTGGAGTTGCAAAGAAGGGAAGGTGAGATAATAGGAGTAATTTTGAGATATGAAGAGAAAAGTACAATGTTTAGTGCTTAATGAAATGATGTTTTTTTCCCGCGGTTCATGTGTAACCGCATGGAATTTTGCGGTTTTTGCGGCGGCTTGCAAAAGGGGCGAAATATCGTGTCATTAGAGGGTGCGCGCGCAATTTGCGCCCGTTTTCTTGGGGTTGCGGGCTGTTGAAAACTTGCGGGGCCAGGGGGGGGAAATTCCTTGAGAACGGTTTTGACAGGGGGCATGGTTTCCTTTAAAAAAACGGGCAGAAATTATCTCATCGGTCTCAATTCGCTTTAATCGGTTGTTTTTTCGTCACGGAACCAGGGGAAAAAGATGCTTTGGCAGCGAGTTAAGAGTGTTTTGTCACAGAAATTTTCCGATCACGATTTCAAATTATGGATCGAACCTTTGCAATGCGTCCATGACGATGCGCAGAGTATCGAACTGGCTGGGCCAGACCCGTATTTCTGCTCCTGGGTCAGGGATAACTATCTGACCGATATTCAGGACGCCTTGCAGGATGCCGGTTTTACCGGAGAATCGGTGCGGTTGTCGCCGGATAAGTCCAGGAATGCGCAACAGCTTTTGCCGGAACCGGAGAAGAAACAGAACCAGCTCCGGCTGCCCAGCATGCCTGTGGCGCGCTCCACGGTGCGGACCCTGCATCCTCGCTATATCTTTGACGAGTTCATGGTCGGCGAAAGCAACGCCCTGGCCTATTCGGCTTGCGAATCCATGGCCAACGGCGACTACGCCCTGAGCCCCTGCCTGTTCATCGAAGCGGGGACGGGGTTGGGGAAAAGCCATCTGACCCATGCGGTGGCCCATCATATCACCAATCATTCACCCGGAACCAGGCTGCATTATGTGACCTCCCAGCAGCTTACCTCCGAAATGGTGCGTAGTATCAAGAATAACACCATGGAACAGTTCAAGGAAAAATATCATAACCAGTGTGATGTGCTGTTGATGGAGGATGTGCAGTCGCTGGCCGGTCGGACCAAGACCCAGGCCGAGCTGGCCGAGGCCCTTGATGTTCTGATGGATTGCGGGAAAAGGGTCATTTTCACCGGGGCGGTTTCCCCGCGCAATATCCCTGACATCGATGACGGCATACGCTCCCGGCTTTCTTCCGGGTTGATTACCACCATCAATCCTCCGGACCGGCGGACCCGTTGCCTGATCATCGAACGCAAGGCCCGCAACAACAAGCTGGTGCTTTCCGGGGAGATCATCGAGTTTTTGGCTGACAGAATCCAGGGCGATATCCGGCGGGTGGAAAGCGCCATCATCGGCCTGAAGGCCAAGGCCTCCCTGCACAAAACCGTGCCGGATCTGGACATGGTCAAGGAGATTGTCGCCGGCATCATCGGACAGCGGCAGGAGTTGTCCGCGGTGTTGATCCGTAATTTCGTGGCCGGTCAGTTTAATGTCTCCATCGAAGATCTGCAGTCAAAGGCGAGGAATAAAGTGATCGCTTTCCCTCGGCAGGTATCCATGTATCTGGCCAGGAAACTCACCGAGGAGGCCTTGTCCGAGATCGGCAAGGCGTTTAACCGGGATCATTCCACGGTGGTGCATTCCATCCGGGTCATTAACGAAGCCATTGTCCGCAGCGGCAGCATTCGGGGGCAGGTGGAGCATCTGGTGGAACGTTTGAAAAACCAGGGCTGAGAGAAAGGGTGTTCGGATTTCGCGGGGGCGGCTTCTGTGATAGGCGAAAAAAGGGGGGGTATGCGGACAGTCTGTTGTGTGTGTGGGAAGGTAAAGTGCAACGGGGACTGGCTTGAGCAGCTGGTTGAGTGCGAGGTTCGGGTATCCCATGGCTTTTGCCCGGAATGCTTTGATAAAACCATGGCGCGGTTTTTCCTTGCCAGGTCAATCGAGCGAGCACCGCAGCCGAGTCTGAAGCCGTTGGAGCAAAACGATGTCGTCAGCCGCATGGCTAAAACGGTATAGAGAGCCGTAGCCAAGCAATGTCGGCGGCGAGTCCCCCCCCCCCCCTGGAAAACAACAGCCTTGCGTCGCCGTCAACACGGCGACACCTTCTAGAAATAAACCGGCCTCACCTCGGGCTTTTGCCGTTCTCCCTCCACCCGGCGCAGTATCCGGTCGGCCACCGCCTTGGCCGTCTTCATCATGTCGTTCATGCCGATTCCTTCCCAGCCAAAGCCGCAGAGATGCAATCCGTCCAGTTGCTGTTCCAGGGAATCCTTCCAGTTCAGAAGTGCGGGGTAACCCATTTCCAGTTGAGGGATGCTGCTTTCTCCGCGGAGTACCCGGCTGAAAGATGGGGGATCCGGTAAGAGGATCAGTTT
>DUZW01000057.1 GCA_013349295.1 Deltaproteobacteria bacterium | reverse complement strand
CAGCCACTCCCGCCGTACCGTAAGATTCCTGAGATCCCGTTGGTTTCGGTGGTTATCACCGGTAGACCGCAGGCCATGGCCTCCAATACCGAAAGGGAGCAGGCATCATAATAGGAGGGCAACACAAATACATCACTGGCACCGTACATCTCCGGAACATTCTTAGAGGGGCCGGAAAAGAGTACCGTCTCGCCAAGTCCCTCTTGCCGGATCATCCGGTGCAGACCGGGATACCCCTTCCCGCCCACCACGAGAAGCCGAAACGTCCCGCAACCGCGCTGCTTCAGCAAATTACACGCCATGACCAGTGGCTCTATTCCCTTCTTCTTCAGTTCATAGGAAACGAAAACGAAAACCACCTCGTCCATGCCGATTCCCAGACGCTGGCGTACGGGACCGCGGCAGCGAGAACTCTCTTCCCGGCTGAATCTCTCGATATCAATGCCATTGTAGACAAGATCAATCCGGTCGGGCCTGACGCCGTAACAACGCATCATGTCCTCCTTGATCATGTCGGAGATGGCGATCACCCGGGGAAGATCCTTTTTCCTGAATGGCGCCGATTCAAGCCAATGGCGGACATGATGCTTGGGAGACAGAACAACCAGTAACCTTTTCAACATCCGCAGAAAACCGTTGGGCTCGGAATAGACCTTGCGAAAGGTCGAATACCAGTGGACCCCGCCATGACTCTGGTAGGCATTCATGACCAAGGTGTTACCAAAGCCCAGCACCACATCGTAATGCTGTTTTTTGACCAATCTTGCGTGGGCAAGGGCGAAGTACAACATCTTTGCCCAGGTCGGCAACCAGACCGGCACGTTAATAGCATGAAAAACAGCGCCGGCCGGCTCGTTGTCCCAGCGCTGACCATAGCAATGCACCTCCCAACCGTCATTCATCAGGGTTTGCGCAAGCGCAACCGCATACGATTCCGCCCCCCCGCCAAACCGGCTGAAGTTTTCAATGGCCAAGGCAATGGTTTTTTTCTTCAAGTGCATCTTCATCCTTGCAAGGTTACTCTCTGTCGCCATCTCACGCCGTTCTCACCAAAGGCATTAGCCCGGCAACAGGCAACAGAGATCGTTTTCAACCTGACGTGGTCAGTCGTAGTTGTTGTTCGATAGAGGGCATGACCTCCTCGATGGCGAGTTCGTCTAGACAACGGCTTTTGCCGTCTCCTCCGCACCCTGTTTGCCGACAGGGGACGCAAGGCATCGCCTTCTGTACCACCAGATGCTGCGGGCCGCACGGCGCCCACGAAACAGGACTTGACGGCCCGTACAAGATAACGGTCGGCACTCCGACCGCCGCCGCCAGATGTTGACCAGCACTATCGACTCCGACAAAGAGCCTGCAGAACTTGAGAACGGCGCCATACTCGCTGAGGGTAGTTTTGCCGGCAAGATTGAAAACCCCACCTCCCACCGCATCGACAATAGCCTGCGCTCGACTCTGTTCACCGGGTGCGCCGGTGACAATCACCGGCAGTTGCCAACAATCACGAATGTGCCGAATAAGTTGAACGTATTTCTGTTCCCCCCATTCCTTATACTGCCACAGTGAAAATGGTTGCAGCGCAACGGGCAACGGTCCGTTCGGGTCCACCCCCGCTTCCCGCAAAATTTCGGCAGCCGCAGTCTGTTTGGAGTCAGGAACAACAAATTCTGGGATGGGATGCTCTGTCTTGAGCCCGTAAGCAGTCAAAATATCGAGAAGATGACGGGACACATGCCCCCCAGGGCTGTAAGGCAAGTCGTACAGATCGGTGAACAAAAGATTTCTCCACCAAAGAGGGAAATAATACCCAATCCGTTGTCGAGCACCGGAGAGAAAGGCGATAAAGGCCCCACGGGTCCCAGTCCGCAAGTCAATGACAAGATCAAATTGATGACGCCGCAATCCGGCAAAGAATTTCAATTGGAAGGATATCTGCTCCCACAGCCATCGTTTTTCAGTAGAAACCAGGATCGCACCGTCTGCCCATGGACAGAGCTCGACCAAGTCGCCGGACTTCTCCCGGACCGCAAGCATTATCTTGGCCGCTGGAAAATGTTCTCGCAACGCCCGGACACAGGGAAAGGAAAGAACCAGGTCGCCGACATCCCCGAGCTGCACCAGCAGAATACTGCGGACATCGCAGACAATACGCCGATCGCCCTTTACGAACATGTGCCCAGTCCCGTGTACATGACTTACAAAACCTCAGTCCAAAGCATACTTACTCTGCCAACCATCCTGTTCGGTCCATTGCGGCTGCTCTTCCTTCTTAAAAAGGAAGTCTCCGATCACCAACCAATCCATTTCCGTGGACATGAAACAGCGGTAGGCATCTTCCGGCGTACAGACAATGGGCTCACCACGGACATAGAAACTTGTATTCACCACCACCCCGTAGCCGGTGAGCTGCCTGAAGGCATTGATCAACTGCCAATAGCGCGGATTGGTCTCCTGGTGGACGGTCTGGATCCGGGCCGTATAATCCACATGGGTAACCGCCGGAATATCCGAGCGCAGATGGTAGAGCCGCTCATACATCTCCAACCCCTCATATCCTGGAGGCGGCGGCGTACAGCGGGCAGCCTTGACCTTGTCGATCAGAAGCATGTACGGTGACGCTCCCGCAAGGTCAAAGTACTCGTTGACATATTCCGCCAGCACCGAGGGTCAAAGGGCCTGAATTCTTCAGCTACAGCATAATCACATAACACCAGATTACAACAATACACTTAAAACCAGTTGCGCGAAAACTCAAAATCCAATTACATCAACATCATGCTGCCCGCAAACGGGAATCCCCTGCAACAAAAAAGGCCGACTTGCTGAGCAATGAGTCGGCCTTTTTTGTTAATTTCGTGGTGCCCCCGGCATGATTCGAACATGCGACACCAGGATTAGGAATCCTGTGCTCTATCCCCTGAGCTACGGGGGCAAGATCGTTGCTTCTCTTGATAGAGAGGCGATTGTTATCATATTGGCCAACAAATGGCAAGGTTGGATTTCCCCTTAATCCGGACAACACAGGCCCAATAACACCCAAAGTCTTCCCCGGAAACCTCTCTTGCCGCATGGCAACGCCTCTGACGGTTGGCATCTTTATGCCGACTACCTGAGAAGATC
>DUZW01000056.1 GCA_013349295.1 Deltaproteobacteria bacterium | reverse complement strand
CAAGGGAGGCTGCGCCTGCCCGGAAAGCAACGTGCTGAAAAGAATGCTCACCAAACTGCTGCTCTCCCCCTCCCAGGTGGTGCTGCTCGACATGGAGGCCGGGGTGGAACACCTCGGGCGAGGCACCATCGCCGGGGTGGATCATCTGCTGATCGTGGTGATTCCCTCGAAATCCGGCGTACGCACAGCGCTTAAGATCAAAAAACTCGCCGAGGATTCGGGCATCCCCCGCATCTCCTTTGTCGGCAACCTGGTGGCGGATGACGACGACCGGACCTTTCTGACCGAGGCCCTGGGCCAACCTCCCCTTGCCTTTTTTCCCGATTCCGCTACGATCCGAAAAACCGAACGGGCGGGTTTGGCGATTACCGGAGCCTTGGCTGAGGTGGAAGATGCGGCAGGACAACTGATCAACAATCTCCTTGGCCAGGCTCAGAAATGAGCATGACCGCTGTCAAAACCGTTTTCGACGAGGCAGCGAAAACTTACGACCGCGCCCGCAGACAACTGATCCCCTGTTTCGATGATTTTTACGGCACGGCGCTGGAGTTGATTCCACACCAGCGCCAAGAGAACTTCCGGGTGCTGGACCTCGGTGCCGGCACAGGCTTGCTCTCGTACCTGGTTGCCAAAAAATTTACCAAGGCAAGGATCACCATGGTGGACATCTCCCAGGAGATGCTGGGCAAGGCAAGGGAACGGTTTGCCGGGATGGAGGATCGCCTGAAGTTTGTCGTTGGGGATTATGCGGACGGCCTTGCAGGAGAATTCGACGTGGTCGTCTCCGCCTTATCGATCCACCACCTCACAGACACACAGAAAATCAAGCTGTTCGAGAGCATCTTTAATGCGTTACCAGAAGGTGGAACATTCATCAATGCCGATCAGGTTCTAGGCCCAACCCCAGAGATCGAACAGGCGTACCAGGAAACCTGGCTCCGCCAAGTTCGAGAGCGCGGCGTCTCCGACGCCGACCTCGATTCTGCCCTGGAACGGATGCAGGCAGACCGAATGGCGCCTCTGGACTCCCAGCTGAACTGGTTGCAAGAGGCAGGCTTCAGCTCACCGCATTGCTGGTACCAGCACCACCGTTTCGCTGTTTTTTCCGGGCAAAAAGGCAACCGAAAGCAGCATTTGTAGCTTCCTCAGCCGAAACAGAGGCCGCAGTCCGGGCAAGTAGTGGTGTTGGTTGCAAAGGCAAAGCCGCAGGCCGGGCAAATAGCCTCCTCGGCCTCAGGGTTAAAAACCGCTTCGACATGGGTGGCGTCATGTTCGGCCAAAACGGTTGCCCGACGATGCTCTTCGGCAAGCACCTGCAACGCATCCCGCACCTCTTCCTGCCGGACCTGTAGCTGAAACTTGGGGGCACAGCCGCCGCTGGCGCACCCCCCGGCTTCCTTGCTGATCATGGCGCCGATCTGTTCAACCTCCAGCAAACCTTTAAGGTGCTTAAGGTCGGCAAGAGAACCCTGAAAGATAACGACCAGATGATCATCAGGAGTCAATGCCCCTTTCCGGTTCCGACGAGAATTACCTTTATTTTTTTCCATTGCCGCCAAGTCCGCGCCCAGAATAAGGGGCAGAGCGCAGGTCGCGCAGATCTCTATTTCCTGCCGGTATTCCTCCCGGCACTTTGGGCAGTATTTCAAATCATGTTCAATCATCTTGGTCGCCTCTAAAAGCTGTCTGTCTGCTTATAACTACAAAATAAACCGGCTGAGATCCTCATCTTCCGAGATATCCTGCAATTGTTTTTTCACATATTCAGCTGTAACGAGAAAATCCTTTTCCTCCCTATCGGTGGCATCAAAGGAGAGCTCCTCCAGCAATCGCTCCATGATGGTGTGAAGCCGACGGGCTCCGATATTCTCGGTTTTCCGGTTCACAGCTGCGGCGATTCCAGCCATGGCCCGGATGGCGTCCTCGTCAAAATCAAGACCGATTCCTTCGGTGGCCATGAGGGCGATGTACTGCTTGATCAGGGCGTTCTGCGGTTCCGTGAGAATCCGGTAGAATTCCTCCTCTCCCAGGGCCGCAAGTTCAACTCGGATGGGAAAACGCCCCTGCAACTCCGGGACCAGATCGGAAGGCTTACAGAGATGAAAGGCGCCGCTGGCGATGAAAAGGATATGGTCGGTCTTGACCATGCCGTGTTTGGTGGTCACGGTGGAGCCCTCGACAATGGGCAGCAGATCGCGTTGCACGCCCTCGCGGGAAACCTCGGGTCCATGCCCTGAGCCGCCCTGACGCGAGGCGATCTTGTCAATTTCATCGAGAAAAATGATCCCGGATTGCTCGGTACGCTGAATGGCCAGTCGGGTGACGCTCTCCATATCGATCAATCTTTCCGCCTCCCGTTTTTTCAGCACCTCCATGGCGTCTTTGACCAACATCTGCTGCCGCTGGGTTTTCTTGGGAAACATCTTGCCGAACACATCCTTGAGTCCGGACTCCATGTCGTCCAACCCGCTGCCCCCGTGGGAAAGGATCTCGAACATGGGCAACGACTGACCCTGGTCGATCTCCATCTCGACCTGTCTCTCGTCAAGCTTGCCATCCTTGAGCATCTGCCGGAATTTTTCCCTGGTGGAATCAGGCAGCCCCCCTGCCCTCCCGCCATCATCGCTTCTTTCCGCCATGGGGGTAACCTGTCCCAATGGTATCGGGCGCGGCGGCACCAACAGGTCAAGCATCCGTTCTTCCGCCTGCTCCGCAGCCTTGCTGGTCACCTGCTCCCGCGCTTCCTCTCGCACCATGTTGATAGCAAGATCGAGCAGATCGCGGATCATGGATTCCACATCCCGGCCCACATAGCCCACCTCGGTGAACTTCGAGGCCTCCACCTTGAGAAAGGGGGACTGGGCCAAACTGGCCAGACGTCGAGCAATCTCGGTTTTTCCGACCCCGGTGGGGCCGATCATGATGATGTTCTTGGGCGCGATTTCCTCGCGCAGGGGCATGGGCACCTGCTGCCGCCGCCAGCGGTTGCGCAGGGCAATGGCCACGGATTTCTTGGCTGCATCCTGGCCGATGATGTAACGATCGAGCTCGGCCACGGTTTGTCTGGGAGTTAGGGTAGTTATCGGTTCCATCGTTAAATTATCCTTATAAGCCGTCTACCGGATTATTTTTTATTCGGCAGTCATTTTTTCCACAACAATACTGTCATTGGTATAGATGCAGATGGAGGCGGCAATC
>DUZW01000055.1 GCA_013349295.1 Deltaproteobacteria bacterium | reverse complement strand
GCCGGCATGGAAAGGGTCAGCCCGGCGGCCATGCCAGGGCGCGGCCGCCAAGGACATGGAGGTGGAGGTGGAAGACGGTCTGGCCCGCCTCGGCGCCCTCGTTAAAGACCAGGCGGAAGCTTTCCACCCCGTTTTCTCGGGCCAGTTGGGCACCCTTGCGCAGCATCCTTCCCGCCAGGGCTTCGTCATCGGTGTCCACGGCGGCCGGGCCGGACAGGTGTTTTTTGGGAATGACGAGGAAATGTTTCGGCGCCTGGGGGGCGATATCCCAGAAGGCGACCAGTTCCTCGTCCTCGTAAAGCTTGCGGGCCGGGATGTCGCCGTTGGCGATTTTGCAGAAGAGACAGTCGTTGGCCATGGGATTCACCTGTGCGTTCGGGAGGTTGTCGAGCCGTAGCGCCATTGATCATTGCCAGGATAATGGGGCAACGGTGGGTTGTCAAACCCAATCGGCGGCGTTGGCCGAAATTGGCCGTGGCTCAGGAAGGCGGTGGTTGCAGCCGATAAAAAAAGTCTCGCCTTGGCGTTTTGGTTTGGGTAGGTTGGCAGCGGAGGAAGGAAGGGCCGACCTGGTGGAAATTGCCAAAGGCGGCTGGAATTGTCAGGCGTCGCTGCGTGCGATTCCTGTGCGCGGAATCAACAGTTGCATCGCGTCAACTGGTTGGGTCGGTGAAAAAAAAGCGTTGTGCTGGCGGTGCGCATAGCCCTTTCGGGCATGGCGTGGCGGACCTCTGAGCCGGCAACCACAGATGGCTTTAACAACATAACAACAATCGGATGCGGCGATTTTTTAACCGACAAAGAGGAATGGGGGAAGTTGCCTTATGCGGCAGTTTGTGATCGACGATCTGACCAAGGAAGAGTGCGACAATATCGACAGTTACCTGAAGCGCACCGCCAAGGCCACCGGTCTTGACGGCATGTATCTCCTGCCCCTGGCCGATGACCTGCTGGGTGCGGCGCAACTGGGCCATGAATCGTGCGGCCCCTTCTGCTTCGGTCTGGAACTGGTGCGCGACCCGGGGCGGGAGAAGCTCTCCTGCGAGTTGCTGGTGCGCAGCCAGGCCAACCTTCACTGCTCCTGCATCTGTTACGCTACGCCACTGCAAAGGGATTTTCTCCTCCGTTTCCTTGATCGGATGTTGGAGGAGGAGCGGATTCGGGCTTGAATGCGGCGGCAACGGATGCGGACAAAGCAAAAAAGCCCCTCCCGGTCGGGAGGGGCTTTTTTGCTTTGTGAAACTTGATGAAGTCGCAAAAACTCGTTGTGGCCACAGGTCCACCACACAAGATCAGCAGGTTACAACGCAACCACAGATGGATTCTCCCTTTTTCGGAGTCTCACTTCGTTCGCTTACCTGCGAAGCCATCAAACTAGGAACAATTGCCTGCTTACCACCAGCAGATGGTCTTATCGGCCCCAAGGACCATGTCGACCAGCTTGTCGTAGTCGGGTGCGTCGACGTTCAGGTCGAAGCTCTGGGCCTCGCGTCCCTCGGAAACGATCTCGACCAGCTTCTTGACCTCGTCGGTGGGGGCGGAACGATATACATTGAGGATTTTCATGGTCAGTACCCCTTTTCTCTTGGAATTATTCCGCCATTATGCCGTAAGGCACGATGACGTCCATCTCGCGAAGTTTCTGGCCAAGCTCCTCAATGGTGAGTGACCCCAACCCTTCGTTTTCGCAGTTGGCCGGAACGGTGGAAAAAACGTCGCCTTCCATGTCGCGGATCCAGTCGATGTTTTCCTTGTTGTAGTCATCAAGGGGCGGCAGCTGGTTTTTCATCACCACCGCGAAGGAGTACATGTTTTCAACGGCAAGGCCAAGGCAGGAGCGAAGACCGTCGAGGGTGTAGTCAAGATGGGCGAGCATGAAGCATACTTTTTTGGACATGATTCCCTCCTCACATGGTCATATAGCAGTCGTAGTCTTCGATGATGGCGCCATGCTGAGCCTGGGTTGCCATTTCCTTGTCGGTGAGACCTTGGGGAATGCCCTTGCCCTCCAGACCGCACTTCTTGTAGCTGTCGTTGCAGATGGAAACGTCATCGGCAATCTTACAGAGTTCCGGGAACTCTGCGGTCTGGGTGAGCTCGACGCCCTTCCAGGTAAAGAATATCTTGACTTTGCAGCCCTTGGCCTTGGCGGCCTTGGTGACCCCCATGATGTGGCGCATGTTGCGGGGCGAGGTAACGAAGATGCCTAAACTTTTTGCCATTTCTTCCTCCTCATAACAATAAAAAAGGTACGGCCGTTCCCGAGGTTACGGCCGAATGTCTTCGGTAACTGGCTGAAGTTCCTTATTTTTTCTTGATGTAGAAGCGGAAGTAGCCGGAATCCTCTTTCTCGCCCACAAACTCATGGCCGGCACGCTCACACCAGCCAGGGAGGTCGTTACGGGAGCCGGGATCGGTGCCGAGAACCTCGAGGATCTCACCGGAGCCGAGTTTGTCGATCTCCTTCTTGGTGCGCAGAAGCGGCATGGGGCAGCTCAAACCTTTTGCATCCAGGGTGCGATTGGGGGTGACGCCGTCCGGTGCAGTCTTGTAACCACTCATCGGTCTTCCTCCTAAGTCAAGATTTGATGGTAAAGTGTGAAAACTTCATCCGTCGCAACAAGAGACGGAATTAGGTGGCGGTGCTTTCAATCCCGCTTGGTTTTTTCGTGGCGGGAGGTCAGACTCTTTTCAGCAAAAGAAGAATTCTTACTTTTCAGGTGTCTACCAAGATTAAGTGGCGCTGTCAAGGGCTAAATATGGTCTGTTTGCGCATGAATATTCTGTTGCTATTGCATTGTTATGTTTGGTAAAAGTATGTGCCCGCCGGTCAGACGGGCCAAATGCTCTTTTTTGGATATTGAACTATCCAACTTGCTTGACAAAACGAGACTGCATTAGTAAAGGTCAAAGAACCTTTATTATGTGTTTGAAGTTTATCCTTCGGGGTACCTCGGAGGGAGGCTTTCGGCTGTATTTCACCATCAATTTCTGGGGAGGGAGCGTATGAGTGAAGAAAGCGAATTCGGCAACGCTGTAAAGGGGCTGTACAAGAAGTTGTGTAAGAGCGAGTGGGATGCCATGATGGTCGGCGTACTCATCGCCTTCTTCAGTGTGATCATGCTGGCCTGGTCCCGGCCTTGGGGCGCAGTGGGCGCCATCCGCAACTGGGGAGAGTGGATCCTGTTCGGCATCGGCATGCTTGAGGATACCCCGGCGGGCATTCTCGAAAACTCCGGCTCCATCATCGGCATCGGTTTTGTGGCCGGCGCCTTCCTGTCCGCCAACCT
>DUZW01000054.1 GCA_013349295.1 Deltaproteobacteria bacterium | reverse complement strand
TGACTCAACCGTGTGGGTTGACACTCCAAACCTATCAGCAGTTTTTACTAGCCCGTGCCCCTGGGTGAGCGCCTCGAGGATTGCCATCCGTTTTTGCTCCGGCATGTGGGCCAGCGTGAATCTGTTTTTTTGGCCATTAGTCTCTAGTTTATCCTCATCCGCCATGCCTCTCACCTATATGCCCCTTGTCCCCAGCGTCAATCAACCTGGCAAAACCTGACAACCCCTCAGTGTGCCCCGCTCGTGATTTGGGCAACAAAAAACCCCCACCCGGTTAGGGTGAGGGTTGGCTTTGTGTTTTTGTAGCTACTACTACACCATTTGTGCAGTCTTCCACGCTTTCACCCAATATTTCGCCTTAGATTCATCTGCTAGGTGTATCGACTTAGTCTCCTGATTTCCGCTCCTATAATCCTGATCTTCATAGCTACTCGCCCATGCTCGCCAGTCAAAAAATGTTGCAGATGGAGACTGGTATTCCCGCCGAAACGCGTTCACCAGCTCCCTGAATGTCATGGCATCCTCTGTGATGGAGGAATCTACGATTTCCCCCTCGCAATCGCACTCTTCCCACACTTTTTTCACTTTGATCATATTTCCTCTCCTTACTGGTTCCGCACCACCACGCCCTCGCTAGTTTGCCCGATTAACATCCCTTCGTCTTGTAGCCAATCGAGAATCTCCTTCTCCTTTTTCTCCGCCAACTCAGGGTAATCCCCCACTAAATCCTCAAGGGATTTGTACTCGTGGTAATCGCAACTTATGCAGACTGCGTCAAACTCTATTTCCTCGCCAGAACCGTGCTCGCGCCAGTCTCGCTCAATTTCTTCAAGATGCTGGACGATAATCTCCGCGCCCTCTCGGGTCCATCCCGCGGCTTTGTATTCAATCAGCAACCCGACCGCCTGATTTGTGCTTAGCGTTTGTTTCATAGTGTATTTCCTTTCGTTTACTTGTTCTCTTTGTTTAACAGATTATCCACAACCCTACCCGGCGCAATGCCGAGTTGTATTGATAGCTCTTTGAGCCGCATGGCCGTTTTTGGGTGCAGGATTAAGATAGTCCGCACCCGTTGCTCCTCTTTTTTAAGGGGTTTGCGCCCCGATCCGTGGCCGCCCATCTATTTAGCCTCCAATCTCCAGCCGCATCCATTTTGTGAGTTGGCCCCCCGATACTGCCTTAAGGGTGGGGCGCCCGGATTCGTTATGGGATAGGTAATAAGTCCTCCCCTCTTCGGCCTTAATCTCCTCCAGCGCCTCCCGGCGCGAGTCATAGGCCACTGGTTCTTGGCCTAGGGTGTACCTACCCGCTCTTGGGCCATAAAAATGGCATTTTCGGGCGATGTAGTATTTCATTTCGCACCCCCAATCTGCATTATTGCAACCGCATACGCCGCATAAGCGGCCACAATGCCCGCCAGCGCCAGCGCGCTGGTAGCTAGGTCCAGTGTCCGGCATAGCCGGGCGGTCCTGAGGTTGCGGTTGTGCTCCGCCACAATGGCGGAGACAAGGCGGGGTTTGCGTGGTAGGAAGCGCCCCGTTCTGGGGCAGCGTTTTTGGGTGCTCATGGTGTTTTTTTGATTTGACTGCTTATCCCACAGCCTACGCTGGGATTGTCACTTTTACGAACTGCGTTACTCCTTCAGGGGTATGCATACTCTCCAAGGATACCCCCGGCATCCCGGGTATATCCTGCGAGAGTATCCACAGAGGGACCACGTATGGGGTCTGATCCTTCGACCAGTCCTTCGCCTTAATCCGGCGGCTGAAATAGATAGGGAGCTCTTTGAGCTCCTCAGGGAGGAGGGCCCTGACCGGTTTTTCCATTTGCATTTGGTGGGTGCTCACAGCGCACCTCCTTTGACAAGACTTTTGCAGCCTATCACCCGCCCTTGCGGATCCCGCACAAGGTCGCCTGGTGCGAGTAAATCTCCACGGCGAGGAGCGGCGGCCAAAACCATGCCACTTACGATATACCGCACCCCTGCCCGTTCTTCTGGCAGAGTGTGAATCTGCCTCTCGTCGAGGCAGGGGGTTCCAACCCACATTGGTGGGTCGAGCGTCACCCGCTCAGAAACTTCCGAGCGGACAACCGGGAGGCCGTGGATGGACTCTCCGGTTGGACTGACTTGCACCTCCACGCGGGCGACGTGCCCGCTTTTGGGTACGGTTACCACCGGCGCCCCAGAGTCTGGGGCGCACAACACCACATCGTGTGGTGTTAGGTTGATCAACTCAGGTTGGCACGCCTGAGCCACGTCCTCGGGTGTGATCGCCCGTGCGGGAGTCCAGATCTCCCAACTGGACTCCCATGAGTCCGAGATGTGCCCCCGGCTGTTAGCCGTGGTGCCGCCTCTCCGATAGGAGAGGATCACATGCCCCTTTTGTGGGGCGTTGTAAGAGGTGCGCACGGCACCTCCTACGATTTTGGCCAACTTGGCTAGCTGACCGGCGGATAGCCCATCCGCCAACGCCAGAGAGGCCAGCAAAGCCTCTTCGGCGGCTGTCTGGCGGTCCTGCTCCGCCAGAAACGCATTCCGGGCGGCTTCAGCCGCCTCCCGCTTGGCGGATTCCTCCGCCGTCAGGGGCCGCTGGTGGTCGGACTCTACCGCCTGGCAGAGCTCGTAGAGTCCGGCGTCCCACGCCGCCGACAAGGCGTCGCTGGCGGCGGAAACCGGGCAAAGTCCACGGGCTCGGTACCGCTGGTACCACTTGAGGAGGGTTTTTGCCTCCTCCGAGGCTGTCGCCTCAATATATGCTGCTATAGCAGCGTAGTCGGTTTTTGTCATAGTATGTTTTTTTTTTACTGCGTATCCCCCGCTTTTGGATGGGGCCGCCTCCGTAGAGGTCGGCCTCTCCACCGGACTCGCTGGTGATGGATGCACTCTATGCAATCGGCTCAAATTGTACAGATATTTTTTGGGGCAATACCAAAAAAGATTGAGCCCAGTAATATCTCCAGCAACTCAGCCCGGCCCAAGCCCCTGCACTCCCGCTGTTGTCAGCCTGGCCACCTGGCCTGGCAGCCCGGCCTAGCAATGCGTGGGAGCCGGAGAGGGATCTGGCGCTGGTTTGTGCTGTGAAAACTCGCGCGAGCAGGGATGCCCGCTAGAGCGCCAAGAATGCCCCTAGCGACTGTTCCGTCCTCGTTCCGCTGTGCTATATCTAATTGCAACTCAGGAGCCCCTAGGATCGAGTTTTAGGAATCACCCCTTTAATAGTATACATTAAATGAGTGTATCCAACCTCAATCCCATTCCTATTCAATCCCCCACTAATCCAGTGTACATTCAGGCAATCCGCCATAGTCTGAGAGTAGATATGATGAGTGTATTTTCTCTGAAAATATATACCCCGGCGGGTTCTGAGGGTGGGTTTCTGGGTCTGGAAATGGGTTTTCCCAAGAATTTCCCTCCACAGGGGACAAAAAATCTGGAATTTGACTTTTTGAATTGGCTTTTCTGTTTTTCAGGCTTTGATTTTTGGTGTTTTAGCACCCCACCCCTTTTTTTATGAGTAACCAAAACGACACAACCTACACTGACAACGAACTCCTGATTGCCCGGGCTATCTGGGACAACTCAGATCCCTACCTCGTTATGAGTCATCGTTCCTACCGATCAGCCTTCGGCATGGAGCCGGATGAGGATGACTTTTCCGAGGGTGTGATCTGTGGTTTTGAAATGTTCCACAAGTTTACTGGTAAGCTCTGGAACCAGCAGCTTTTCCGGTCTTTGTTCACTTCTCCCCCTAATAAGGGTTGATCGGTATTACCAGTTATAAAGGCCGTAATCGGC
>DUZW01000053.1 GCA_013349295.1 Deltaproteobacteria bacterium | reverse complement strand
TCCGGCCGGCGCTCGAGGTATTGCAAATACGCCAGAAGAACGCCATAGGATGCCCGGCCTTCAATATTTACCGGGAATATGGTCAGATTATCCTGTTTCACGGCGGCCAATTGCCCCAACTTGACCATCCCTTGGGCAAGCTTAGTTGGCGCCGAAGGGTGCAGAGCGAGAACCACCGGAAAAAAAGTCTGCTTGTCACCGCCACCGCGCCACAGTTCCTTCATCGATTCATTGAGAAGCTGCAACACTCCTATTTCTTCTTGCAGTTCCTCATCCTTATTTTTGAGATCCTGACATGAAGCTACCAACACATCATATGCTTTTTGTGAGGAAGGATCATTGCTTGCATGATACTCATGATTTTTCTTGTTCAGGATAGCCAGTTGCGGCTCGACAAACAATACATAGCCAGCATAAACGATGCCAACGGCGGCAAGAACCGACACGAGAATCGTCCTTGCCTTTACGGCAACCTCACGGTCGTTTCTGAGCACGTAGACAATCCTGTTCAGTGCCTTCCGGAGTTCGATGAAGATCGTAGCTGCGTCAGCCATTATCTTCTCCTGGCCATGAAGTCGTCTTCTGCTTCAAGCTGAATTCAATCTTGAATGAATAGGAGCCTGACGATTTACGGGCCATGCCGCGGTCGATTTCAATAAGTGATACCCTCTCAAAGATGTCATGCCTTTTAAGCTTGTCAACGAATCCTGGCAACTCTTCATATGACATGGCCTCGCCGGCAATGCTGCCGTCTCCCTTGACAAAGGAGATATCGTTACATCGGACGGACCCAGGCAATTCCATGGCAATAGAGCGCAATGCCATGGAATATACATATTTTTTACTGCCGACACCCTTAACGCGTTCAGCTTCTGATGACAGCGTATTCAATATAGCTTTTTTTTGCCTTACTACTTCTGCCAAATCATGCACATTCTTTTGAATGTTCACTGCACTCAACTTATATTGAGACAATGCATTCATTTTTGTTTCAATCTCGCCAATTTTTCTCACCGTACTCTGCCGGATCAGGTAAACAGAAAAACAGGAGAGAACAAAGACAACCGCCACGGAAACATAGACCGCCAGCCATACATTACCCGTGGCCGTCTCTCTGGGGACAAGGTTGATTCTTTCCAGCATGGTTATCCCCTTGTGGCGACGCCGACGCCGACAACCTGCAGGATGGCGTTGCCATTACGTCCGGCAGCTTGTTCAAGAACCATCTTCACCTCTTCTCCGGTAGCGCCCAGCACAAGATTGGAGAGTTTACCAAAAAAATCCTCTGCCCCCAGGACGTAATACGATTTGATTTTTTTCCCCTTGACCACCGAGGAATGATAATCCCTGGTCCTCATGATCTCGATATTTATCGCTTCCAGGTATGCATCCCACGGGGTAGGGGGTGCCGGAGGCAGCTTGGCGATCTGCATCTCCAGTGGGCCGCCCTCCCCACGGACAACCGGGCCACGGCCATGCTGCGGCTGGTCAGCTTGCGTGGGGAATATGTCAAATCCGGCCAGGATGGCGTTTGCCTCGGCAACCGTATTGCCATAGCCGGCGCCTGCCTCCGGGGACAACAGCTCCTCCCCATGACCGCCCGCCACCTCATCGACACCGGCTTCTTCCGTGGCTTCGCCCTCCCCTTCGGCCAGATGGGGCGCCCCATCTGCCGCGGCCGGATTGCTCTCCGGCCGCGGCAGATCAACGGTCCGGGCCAACTCCACGCGGCCATCCTCGCAAACGGCCAGGGAAAGGCTGTCCGGCCAGACGATGACACACAGAGTGGCCGCTTCGGCCTCGAGTTTTCCGGCCAGATCGAGAAAGGCAAAAGCGGCAAAGACATCCGCCTCGAAAAAGACCGTCTCCAGCTGGTGTTTCCGGAACTCCTCCGCCAGTATCCTGTATTTGCCGGCGGAGAAGAGATAGACGACGACTTGCATCTGCTCTTTCTGGCGCTTGGTGATCTGCCAGTCATAGATATAGTCGGACAACGGCTTGTCCACTGCCTTGGAGAGATGGTAGGGCAGGGTCCGCCCCACCGCCTCTTCAGGAAGCATGGGCAGGGAGAGGTTGACGATCTCAAAAAACTGCAGCGGCAAAACCATGGCCACCTTGCCGACCGTGGGCGAGGCCTGGGAGAGCAGCCGGCGCAAGGTGCCGGGACAGGTGGGCGGGCCATCCCCCACCGCGATATTCTTCAGCAGCGGTTTGCCCTCCTTGTTTCTGGCCACCTCGGCCAGCAGGCAGCTGCTCGAATCCCCGCAATAGACGTATCGTTTTCTCTGCTTGAATGAAAGTTGCATGGCAAGGGGTGTTTCCGGTTATTTTTGTCGGTTTCGTGAAAAATCACAAACCCGGCGGCAAATGCGTTGCGTTGATTTTTGGTGGCGCCCTGGGCCGGCAACGATTTCTCTCCTGCCCATCATTTCCCCTTCCCGGGTGGAGGCGCCGCAGGCAAAGCAGAGTCCCCCAGCCCCCCCGGAGCCAATCCGGAAAGGATTTTCTCATCCAGAAGGCCTGCCCTGGAAAAAATCCTCAGGTTCGCCAGCAGCGGGCCATACGCGGGATCGATCTTCACCGCCTCGGCAAAATAGTCATTTGCCTTCCGGTAAAGTCCGAGTTCGGCGTAGGCGACCGCCAGGTTGATCAACGGCTCCATCCGCCCCGGCGCCATGGCGCTCGCTTTTTGCAGAAAGTAGATGCCACGCCAATGCTGATCCTTGTCAACATACTCCGCCCCCAACGCGTTGCAGCGAAAAAGCATCCGCCCCTGCCGTTGCGGGCCGCTGCGAAGGGGATGACAGTGTTTTGGCAACGGGAAGCGCGGCGGGGGGAATGACAGCCTGTTGCCGCCTCACCGCGCCGGGGTCGGGCGTGGGAACCCGGGAAAAAAGCGCATAGGCACCGCTGGCAATGATGGCCACGGCCAGAAAAACGATCAGGCGCGGCCGGGGCTTTGCCGGAACCGCGCTTCCCGGCTTGTCCTCGGGACGCCGCGCCGCCGGAACGGCGCCTTCGTTTTCCCTTATCTTTTCCAGCGTATCAAAAAGCTTACTCACCGCCTTCCCCGCTACAGAACAAACTTGATTTCAACTGTTCGTCTCACATTGAGCCGCGTGGCCCTTACCCTCATGGTGGCGGGAATCCCCCGGCCGGAATAACTGTCGGGGTCGGGCGCCGGCACGCCAAACCCCTGGATCACGAGCGGAAAGGCCGGGCCGTTGCCGCCATCATGGGTCAGCAACCGCAGCTGCACCGCCGACTCGGCCGAGTACAGCGCCTGGGTCCAGAGGTAGTCCTCGGCGGCCGCGGTAGCGCCAATCATGGCGTAACGGGCGATGAGGGTACCGAACAGGCCGACAATGACAATGAGAAACAAGGCCACTATCAGGCCTATCCCGCTCTCGTTCCGGCAGAGCGCGGCAAGCCTTACCCAGCCCATGGGCCTCCCGGGCCCCCTCACAGGTTGCACCGCACCGCGGTAAAGCGGAAGGTCTCGCCTCCAGGGGTGGTCACCGTTACGACGATGCGCTTGGTGTCGGTGGAGGCTCCCGCACAAGGAATGGCGTTGTTGATCGTAGCCAGGTTGCTGGCTATATAACAGACCTGCACGGTCCGGCCATAGCCCTGCATGGTAAACTGCGCGCCGTTCTGGTCGAAGAAGTTGGCATTCGCTTCGGCAGAGCCGTCATAGTCGTCGACGTCATCAAAGAGGGCGCGGGTCTCGCCCCCATCCGGCCCCAGGGATGCGCTGGCCGCACCGGGCGAATAACCGGGATGGGCTGCCTCATAGGCCAGCATGCGCGCCGAGTCT
>DUZW01000052.1 GCA_013349295.1 Deltaproteobacteria bacterium | reverse complement strand
ACCCACTCGTCTTTACACTGAGATCTTGATCTCTTTACTGCAATAAAACTCCCGAAGCCGAAGCTCCGGTTTCTTGGGGCCCATCTTTTACTTCGCTCACTATTCAGTTTTCAATGATCGCTGCGCCAAGGGGGCTGACCCGAAGTCAGTCTTGGCCTCCGTCGTTGCGGAGAGCGGCAAATTAGTCGATCCGCCCCCCCACGTCAACCCTATTTTTTACTTTTTATTCGCAAACCTCAAAAAAGCACACTAATCCATTGAAATAAATTAAACATTTTCTTATTGACCGACCTTGCCCGTTTGTGAATTAATACATTTGAACCTTCTTTTTATACTAAACATCGTATAGGCAATGGCCGATTGCCTTGGGGGAGTGACCATGCACGAAGCACTCTTTTACAGCCAACCCGCCGACAAACCCGGACATGTTCGCTGCCAGCTCTGCCGCCATAATTGCTTGATCGCTGAAGGCCACCGAGGAATCTGCAAGGTCCGGGAAAATCGGGACGGGACTCTTTACAGTCTCAACTATGGTCGTTTGATCAGCGAAAATATCGATCCTATAGAGAAGAAGCCCATCTTTCATCTCTTGCCCGGCTCCCGTTCCTATTCCATTGCCACGGTGGGTTGCAATTTCCACTGCAAACACTGCCAGAATTACGAGATTTCCCAATATCCCCGTCGCCATGGCCAGTCCGGAGATTTCCCCGGCGCCTTGCGTACCCCGGAACAGGTGGTAGATGCCGCGCAACGGTCCGGTTGCCAGTCCATCAGCTATACCTATGTGGAGCCCACCATCTTCTATGAATTTGCCTTGGATACCGCCAGACTGGCAAGGGCGGCAGGTCTCAAAAACATCTTTGTCAGCAACGGTTACACCGGCCCGGAAGCCACCAGGGAACTAGCCCCATGTCTTGATGCCAACAACATTGACCTCAAAAGTTTCACCGACAAATTTTATAAGGAGGTGTGCGGCGCCAAACTTCAACCGGTCCTGGACACGATCAGACTGATGAAGGAACTGGGGGTTTGGGTGGAAGTCACCACCCTGGTAATTCCGGGCTGGAACGATTCGGACGAGGAGTTGCGCGACATTGCCCTTTTCATCAAAAGCATTTCTCCGGATATCCCCTGGCATGTAAGCCGGTTCTGGCCGACCTATATAATGACTGACCGGCCGCCCACTCCGCACCAGACACTGTTTCGCGCCAGGGAAATCGGCTTGACCGAAGGGTTGCGCTATGTCTATGTCGGGAACATTCCCGGCGACACCGGAGAAAACACCCTCTGCCCAACCTGCGGAAAAACCGTCATAGAGCGGACAGGTTTCACGGTGAACCGGCAACGCATGACCAATGGAAACTGCGACCACTGCCAAACTCCAATCGCCGGCATTTTTTAACAGCCGACTATCTTCCTGCTGTTTTTGACCATCACATTGAGAACAAAATCACATATCGACTCAACCGGGTCCACGGGCCGGCGAGGTAAGCCCTCCGCCCTCTTCCGGCGGCTTTGTCCAGTAATTTTTATTGACGAAAAAGCCTCAATCAGTTTTAATACTTTGATTTTTACCTGAGGTCGGCAACCGGCATATTTCTCGCACAAAAAGGGCACCTTAATCCTTGCTATATACTCTGTATCAACTTTTCGGCTGGCTCTTTTTTATTGTCATTTTCCCTTTTGCCTGTGTGTTCCTTGGCCTATCGGGCAAACATCGCCAAGGGCTCCGACAACGCTTTGGCCATGTGGAAGATGTGCAACTTGACGAGGACAAACCTGTCCGCATCTGGCTGCACGCCGCCTCGGTCGGAGAAATCCAGGTCGCCAAGGCACTGATTCCAGAGATCAAGAAACAGTTGCCGGAGGCATCCATCGTTGTCTCGACCGGCAATCGGCATGGCCTGGCCGTGGGGACTCAACTGCTGCCTGAGGATGTCCCTTGTTTCTTTGCTCCATTTGACCTCATCGGCATTGTCAACCGGACTTTGAAAACGATCCGGCCTACTATATATGTTTGCCTGGAAACTGAACTGTGGCCCAATATTATCCGGCAAGCTCAACATCACGGAGCAAAATTGTTTCTGCTGAACGGACGCCTTTCTAAAAATTCGTTTATCGGCTACCGGAAAATAAAAGGCTTCATGCACGATCTGCTCTCCTGTTTCACCAAGATTTCCGTCATCCAGGGTGTTGACGCAAAACGGTTCAGGGGATTGGGCGCAGACCCGGCCCATATAAGGATACTGGGCAACGCCAAGTACGACCAGTCGAACACTCACGCAGACCCGAATCTGGCTGAGCGTTATCGGCAGATGCTGAATATTCATCTCCGCCAACCGGTGTTCGTTACCGGCAGCACCCACACGGGCGAAGAGGCAATGTTGATCGAAGTGTTCCGTTCCCTGCAGCAGCGACTCCCGGACCTTGTCTGGGTGGTTGCCCCCCGGCATCTCCGACGGCTTACCGAAGTTGAAAAGATTTTCGAAGACCAGGGGATCGCTACCATGCGTTTACGGCAGGTCCAGGAGCAAGGCCGAAACACCGACGTGATCCTGGTTGACACCATGGGAGAATTGGCAGGTCTCTATTCGATAGCCACCTATGTTTTCTGCGGAGGAAGCTTGGTAGAACGCGGCGGCCATAATGTTTTAGAGGCGGCGGCCTGGGGAAACCCTGTCTTTTACGGACCCCACATGGCGGACTTTTCCGATGCCAAGGCGCTGCTTGAGGCTGAAAGCGCCGGGTTCTGTGTAAAAAATCCGCAGGAACTTGCCCGCTTGCTTCTTTATTTTATTGAAAAACCCGAAGAATATGCCGTGGCTGGGCGAGGTGCCCTGAAGGTCGCGAACAGGCAACAGGGTTCGGCCCAAAAACAGGTCGCACTCATCAAAGAGGTTCTGCATTCCGTAACGCATTCATCTTGCGTACATTCCACAACTTAGAGTTTAGGAAATTTCTATGAAAGCACTTATCGCCCTTGAAGACGGCACTATTTTTGAAGGAAAATCCTTCACCGGCTCAGGAGAAACCAGCGGCGAGATCGTATTCAACACCGGGATGAGCGGCTACCAGGAAGTGCTCACCGACCCGTCCTACAAAGGACAGATCGTCACCATGACCTACCCCCTCATCGGCAACTACGGCGTCAATTTCGAGGATATGGAATCGGACAAGGTGCAGGTCGAGGCGTTTCTCATCAAGGAATACAATGCCATCCCCAGCAATTTCCGCTCAACCGGGACCCTGGCCGATTTCCTTAAAAAGGACAATATTCTCGGGATCGAGGGCATCGACACCCGGGCGCTTACCCGTCACATCCGTACGGCCGGGGCCTTAAAGGGCATTGTCTCCACCGAGGATCTCGATCCGAAATCCCTCATCCAGAAGGCCAAGAATTCCCCCGGTCTTGTCGGTCGGGATCTGGTCCGGGAAGTGACCTGTGCCCAGCCCTATGGCTGGCGCGACAACCAACCCGTCCCCGGCAGCAATTTCAGTACCGCTGCCCCGGGGAAATACAAGGTTGTCGCTTACGATTTCGGCCTGAAATATAATCAGCTCAGACTCCTGACCGAACGGAACTGCTCCGTACAGGTTGTCCCATGCACTACCTCCGCCGCTGAGATCCTGGCCATGAACCCGGACGGGGTTTTTCTTTCCAATGGCCCGGGTGATCCCGCAGGCATTCCGGGGATTGTCGACAATATCCGCGCCCTTTTCGGGAAAAAACCCATTTTCGGCATCTGCCTGGGAAACCAGCTGCTCGGCCTTGCCTATGGCGGCTCCACCTACAAGCTTAAATTCGGTCACCGTGGCGCTAATCAACCGGTCAAGGATCTCACCACCGGAAAAATTGAGATAACCTCGCAAAATCATGGATTTTGCGTTGATTCTGCCACGCTGAACCAAGATGAAATCGAATTAACCCACATAAACCTCAACGACAGCAGTGTCGAAGGCATGCGCCACAAAAAATACCCGATATTTTCCGTGCAGTATCATCCGGAAAACGCCCCTGGCCCGCATGACTCACTGTATCTTTTCGATAGATTCATCGACATGATGCAGTAGCAATAGCGCTGGATATTCCCTGACGCCCCCATAACTATCCAGCTTGCTGTCAGAATTAGACGAAAACCACGAAATCTAACTGTTCAATCGATTTAACCACAAGCAGGTAAGAAAATCCGATGCCTAAAAGAACCGACATTAAAAAGATTCTGATTATCGGCTCCGGCCCCATTATTATCAGCCAGGCCTGCGAGTTTGACTATTCCGGCACCCAGGCGG
>DUZW01000051.1 GCA_013349295.1 Deltaproteobacteria bacterium | reverse complement strand
GAAACCGCCGCCGCACCAGCCGAGGAGCCCAAACTGGCCGCCGACCTGGTGGAGGACGGGCAGCCCATCGATCTCACCAGCGAACGCTACCAGACCCTTTTCACGGAACTGCGCCAGACCCATGGCTTCACCCAGGAGGAGTTGGACCAGATCTTCGCCGGGGTCACCATCCGCAAGCGGGTGCTGGAGCTCATGGACCAGCAGTGGGAAGCCAAGCCCTACTACCAGTATGAGCCCCGCTTCGTCACCACCCTGGCCATCATCGAAGGCAAGATCAAGCTGGCGCTCCACTCGAAACTCCTCGATGAGATCGAGCGGACCATGGGGGTGGAGCGTGAGATTGTCGTCGCCATCTGGGGCATTGAAACCCGCTACGGCAGCAACTCGGGCTCGTTCAACCTCTTCCAGACCCTCAACACCATGTTCGACGCCTACCCCCGGCGCAGCACCTTCTATCGCAAGCAACTGGTCCACTTCCTGCTCCTCTGCCGCGACAACGGCGTCGACCCCTTGAGCGTCAACGGCTCCTATGGCGGCGCCTTTGGCCAGACCCAGTTCATTCCCTCCAGCTTCCGGGAGTACGCGGTGGATTTCGACAACGACGGCCGCCGCGACGTCTGGGAATCGGTGCCCGACGTATTGGCAAGCATTGCCAATTACCTGCGCCGCTTCGGCTGGACCTTCGGCGCCCCGGTTTACCAGGAGTTGGGCGACACCCTCAAGGATCAACTGCTGATCGATGCCTACAACAAGGGCAGGAAGGGACTGGTGCCATGGCAGCAGGTGGCCGAAATCCAGGGGACCGAGCTGCCGCCTCCCCCCGGCGGCAAACCGCTCACCATCGTCGGTCTGGAAATGGAGGACGGCACCATGCGCTACGTGGCCGGTTACCCCAACTTCCAGGCCATCACCGCCTGGAACCACTCCAACCGCTACGCCATGGCGGTGAGCGAACTGGCGGCCCAGCTCAAATAACAGGCCGGCTGTGGCAGACAAAAAAAAGGGGGAGCGGACTTGGCATGGCCCGTTCCCCTTTCTTTTTTCGTTCCCGGCCAACGGCCGAAGCCCATTGCCGGGCACCGGCGGCAACCTGCCGGCCAGACAGGAAGGAGGAAGTACTTTTCTGTCACCGGCCACCCATGCCGGGCAAGGCCATAAAAACTTTTTGCTCCGCCCGGCTTCATCATCTCAACATGGACGGCACACCATGACTGATACAGAAACAGGGCGAGAAGAGAGCCGGAACCAAATCGAACTCTTCCTGCGGCTGCTGGGTGCAAGCCTGGCCGGCAACAGCTTTGTCAAACTCGTTCTTGGCAAATACCGGGGGCCGGAGGCCGGGCTGAACCGCCTCCATGTGCGCCAACTCACCCTCCGGGGGCAGGAGTGCCTCTCCTTTCTCTATCGCTATCAGACCAAGGACGTCACCAAGAACCTGCCGACCGCGGCAGCCCTTGCCACCATCCGCCAACTTCTCTCCACCGCGTTCAACAACGCCCACCTGCAGACCTTGACCGAGGATATCCAGTTGGCGGTCAACAAGAAGGGCAGATATCGCCTGCAGCGTGGAAAGGCGGCGGCGGTGAGTGTCGCCCCCAAGGAACATGACCGCGAGAAGGAACGTTTCCTCGATCTCGGCAACCCCTTTCTGGTGGAACTGGGGGTCACCAACGGCCAGCATCAACTCATTCCGTCCATGTCGCGAAAGTGGAAGCAGATCAACAAGTTCATCGAGGTTATTGATCACGCCTTCACCGCCTCGGCGCTGAACGAGAAAAGCACTGTTCAGGTGGTTGATTTCGGCTCGGGCAAGGGCTACCTGACCTTTGCCATGGAGGATTACCTGCGCACCAGCCTGGGAGTCAAGGCCAGGGTGACGGGGGTCGAACTGCGGGAGGATCTGGTCGAGCTGTGCACCAAGGCGGCCCGGAAGCTCAACATCGACGGCCTCTCTTTTGCCCAGGGCGACATCAGGAGCTATTCGCCCGGGACCATCGACATCATGATTGCCCTGCACGCCTGCGACGTGGCGACGGATTACGCCATCCACCTGGGAATCCGCTCCGGCGCCGCCATCATCATGTGCGCCCCCTGCTGCCACAAGCAGATCAGGCCCCAGATGCGGAGCCCCCAGCTGCTGAGGCCGATGCTCAAGCATGGCATCCATCTGGGCCAGGAAGCGGAAATGGTCACCGACAGCCTCCGCGCCCTGCTGCTGGAGGCAAGCGGCTACCAGACCCAGATCTTCGAGTTCGTTGCCCTGGAACACACGAGCAAGAACAAGATGATCCTGGCGGTGAAAGGCGAAAGCCCGGTCAAGGGCGCAGAGCTGCTGGCCCAGATCCGGGAGATTAAGGATTTTTACGGGATCCGGGAGCACTGCCTTGAGTCGTTGTTGCAGGCGGACGGTTTGGGATAAGGCAAATGGTGATTCCGGCCGGGGTTACCGGCCATTGAAAATTTCCGCCAGACAATGGCCAGGGGAGCGCGCTGGCCCTGGCGACCCGGCGCCAGTAAGGACGGACGCTGGGGGCAGAATAGACAGGGGTGAGCGAGGGGACTGTCAATCGGCGACGGCTGGCTTGGATCTCGACCAAAACCATGCTATCATCACTTATGATGACAATGTATACAAAACAAACAGGAGACCGTCATGAATGAAACGATCCTGGTTTCCACACGGGTATCTGCTGATCTGGCCGAGCGCTTGGCAGCCTTGGCGCAAACGACCCATCGCTCAAAGTCGTTTCTGGCAGCACAGGCGATTGAGGAATTTCTCAATGTACAGGAATGGCAGGTGGAAGCGATCAAGGAAGGCCTTGCCGCCGCCGACCGTGGGGACCTGAAAACCCACGAACAGGCCATCGCCATCCTCAATACCTGGGGAAAGAATGCGAAGGCTTGAATGGGCCGCGCCCGCGCTGAATGACCTGAAAGCGGCAGGTGAATACATTGCCCAGGATAACCCCACGGCGGCAAGACGAATGGCAAGCCGGGTCACAGAAGCGGTGGAACTTCTGCAAGACCATCCCAACCTGGGCAGACCGGGGCGATTGGCAGACACGAAGGAGCTTGTTGTTTCCGGCACCCCGTTTGTTGTTGTGTACCGGGTTCGCAAAGGAGACGTGCACATTATCCGACTCCTGCATCATTCCCTGAGTTGGTCATGAGCAGATTGACGGAAAATCACCGTATTTCGAGAAATTGTGCGTTTTCAAGTCAACAAGTCGTCTGTGGGGAACGGGGGAACGGGACGTTCATGATTTTATGCATTTGTCCGTTGCAACCAGGCTTGGACTAACCCAATCGGAGGTGAGTCGGGCGGTGTACCGGGGTGAGCAGCTAGCGAGGGAAAAGAAGTACTCTTTGGAGCGGGCAAGGGAACGCATGAAATCATGAACGTCCCGTTCCTCCCCAGCTCAAAAAGCTGGAAGCCTCCCCCCATCTCGGCCAGTCGCTCGGCAACATGCGCGGTTTTGACCTGACCGGGGTATTACAAGCTGTATGCGGTCCGCAAATCGATCCGGGTGGTGTACCGGATCGTGGAGAGGACGAAGTGATCGTCGAGGTGGTTGGGATCGGCAAGCGGGCGGATTTCGAGGTCTATGCCGAGGTGGCCCGGAGATTTCTCGGGAAGGAATAAAACGTGTCCGCGCGGAAAAATTCTTTATGCGACCGTTTCCCTTGGCAAATCCACAATCAGCCGATAGCAATGTACATCATTAAGCAATTTGCCAAGACTGGCCTCGGCGGTCTTCAAATCATAAGCCGCTTGCAGGTTGAGCCAGTATTGCGGCGACTGATTGAATGCGCGCCCGAACAACAAAGCCTGTTCCACCGTGACCGGACGTGTTCCTTTGATGACATGGGAGATGCGCATCGGTGAAACGCCAATGGCGCGTGCGAACGCGGCTTGCGAAACATTCAATTCCCCCAGAATTTCGCGTAGATATTCTCCAGGATGAATCGCGGGTAATCCTTGCTTAGTGGCCATGATAGTTCTCCCCTACAAGAAAATAGGATGTCCCCAGACATCCGCAGGTTTTTGGCCAGGGTCACCTTTTGACGGCTCCGCTGGCAATCTCATTTGCCAGCATCTCCGCCTGTTTCAGCACCGTTTCTGCAAAGGGTGTACGTAGACCGACCGCCGTTTCTGACAGGGGTTTCGCCATGCCTACGCCTCATCCATCGAGGAAGTCGAACGCCTAGCTGGGCCGTTGTTACCCCGCCTATCGCGTAGTAAACTCGGGTAAGCTTTAACTTTTTTGGAGGGAAGAAGTAGGGGGGGGATAGAATGTTAAGTTAAGGGGCTGACCTAGATAACGATAGTTACTTTGGGCAAGCCCCTTTTTCTTTTTTTCGTGTGGTTTCCGTGTGTCACCAAAACGCCGCACTTTCAGCTAAAGTGCATCCGTAGGAAAACGCGCGCTGGGTTCGTTGGGGCACGTCCTTTGCTGTAAAAGCGGCTTGGTAAATAGGTAAGGCTTTGCTCGGGCAGCCGTTACATCATGCAAGCTGGGGTGGATAAAGATCCGGAAATAAATACCCCGCAACATGAGTAAGAAATTCCAGTCTTACAGCTCCTTTCGGTGTGTCCGACACCAAGATCCCTTCGTCCAGTAATTGTCCCAACAGCACACGTCCAGTTCTTTCGGCCATGCCTGAAGCGCGAAGCACCTCCCCACGTCCCATTTCTCCCCGCAACAGCACCTCTTGCAGCATATAAATGGCCTCTGGTTTCAGTGACGGGTATTCCGGCTTGGGGCCCGGGATCAGTTTGGCACTACGCATGGAAACGTAGCCGCCGATACGGTCAAGAAGGCCATCGAGTTTCAGCAAGTTGTTCATAAACTCGATTTGGTCGAGGCAGGTGGTAAGGAAAAAACGGCAGAAATCAACCAATGCTTCGTTGGAAAGGTTACCTCGGCCGT
>DUZW01000050.1 GCA_013349295.1 Deltaproteobacteria bacterium | reverse complement strand
GGTGATTGAGGTGCGTAAAACGCCGGGCATGATGGTGAGTCCTTATCACGGAGAGTATGCGTTGTCTCGGAGTATGGATGAGATCAGCCTTGTGCAGACCGCTCAGGCCGTGGTGGTGGGAACCTATGCGGTGGCCGGCCAGGAAATTTTTGTGAATGCCCGGCTGTTGCGCAATAACGATAACAGGGTGCTTTCCTCCGCCAGTCTGGTTTTGCCTATTGATGCGATGACTGCAAACCTGCTGGCCAATGAAAGTATGCCTGCTTCCACCCGCACTTCCAAGGTTTCGATGCGGCAGTTTGAGGAGGGTGATCAGTCCGCGTCGCAACCCCCGGCAAAAAAAACAACCAAGACTGCTGTCAAGCGCCCAACAAAGAAAGGTGGCTCATGAAAAAAAACAGGAAGATTGCAAGGCTTGGGCTCTCGCTGTTTCTGGGCACGCTCCTGCTTTTGGCCGGGTGTGTTCCTCCGGCGAATACCGGAGGAACTGCCTCGGTGGTCACCCCGGATTTTTTCGGGGTGGGGGAGGAACTGGCCCTGCAGTTGACTTCGGGTATGCGCGGCGCCGGGGGCGGTCAGCGGTTGATTTTGACCACGGTGGTTGATCTCGACAACCTTTATGCCACAACTCGTTTCGGTCGGACCCTGACCGAATCCCTGTCAACCAGCCTCTTTCGTCACGGTTTCGGCGTGGTGGAGATCCGCAAGTCAGCCGAACTTCTTATCCGCGATAACAAGGGTGAATTGATGCTCACCCGGGACGCCAAGCTTCTGGCCAAACAGCAACAGGCGGCAGCCATCCTCACCGGTACCTATTCGCTGACGCCGACCACGGTAATTCTCAACCTTAAGCTGCTCGACGCCGGCTCTCAGCAGGTGCTTTCCGTGGCAGGGCTTGAGTTGCAGCGCAGTCGAAATATTAATCATCTTCTCGCGGCAGGCGGCGGCGCCCTTGGCGATGCGCTTCTTTCCGCCAAAGAGCGTTGAACATTTCCTCGCGTGGTTTTCGTTCAATTCCCGGCATCAAGCCGGATAGTTACAGGAGGCGGTATGCGAAAGGGAATAGCGGTTGTGCTTCTCGGCCTTTTCCTTGCGGGGTGTGCGCCGAGTCAGAAAAACTGGGCCAATCAGCCGGTGGAGGTTAAGAAGAACTCGCCGGTGGTATTTATCTATCCGGATGTGAATACCTATCAGGAGGCGACCGTTGGCGTGCTCTCCTTTCAGATGCCCGACAATATGAGGCGGGAACAGGGGGAGGGGGTGGCCATGCTTTTCAAGGATGTGCTCTTGGGCAAGCAGGCCTTCCCCAAGGTGCTGCGCCTGGAGGAGTCGTACCGGGATATCCAGGAGGCCTTGGCCCTTGGCCGGAAGGCAAAGGTCGATCTGGTCCTGGCGGGCAAGGTTAATTATGCCTTGGAAGGCACCCAGTTCGGTGGGGGGCGGGTTGAAGTCTCCACCCGGCTGCTCAATGTGCATACCGGCAATACCGTCTGGTATATCGAGCAGTCCATGGATCAGGCCGTGGCCTATCCTAAAAGCAGCACGCTGGATAGGTTTGTTGCCGCTTTTAACCCTCCGGAGATCAAGCCCTCGCAGGCTGGACCGGTCGTGCCGAACATGCTGGCGCAGGTCGCCTTTGATATGAGTGAGGTCATGGCCGGAGCCAGATCGGTCAGTCGCTGACGGATGAATGCTGTGCTGGGGGGCAACGGGCGCAACCGGAAAGGTCGGACCACGGGAAAAATTTTTTCAAGATTTTTGGGCTGTCGAGAGCGGGGTGTTTTCAGCGTCGGCGAGTGACGGACAAGCTCTAAGCCTTCCAGTCGAGCACTGCCGCTATGGGGTAATGATCCGAGGGGAAGAGGTTGCCTTGGCGGGAACGGTCGATCTGAGCAGCAAGAACCCGGAAATGGTCGGAGACCAGAATCCAGTCAATGGCTGCCATTTCCTCCTGCTGTCCATAGCCATGAAAGGTGGCTTCATCTTCCCCGTTTGGCTGGATTTGCCGTAAGGCGTCGATCAGCGTTCCATCGCCGGTCAGGAGGCGGTATGCATTTGAATCCTTGTCGGCATTGAAATCGCCGGTCACGATGAGCGCGGTATCCTGGCGGATCTGATCGAGCCATTGGCGCAGGGCCCGGGCATCCCCCTCGATGGCCGACGGTTCGTAGTCGAAATGGGTGTTCACGTAGGTAAGCGCTGAGCCGGTCAACCGGCAGGAGAGCCTGGCCCAGCTCACCGTTCGTGGATAGTTGCTGCCCCAACTCATGCTGCCGGGGATCTCCGGCGTCTCACTCAGCCAGAAGCATCCCGTATCGAGAAGCCGGAAGGCGGAGCGGCGAAAAAGCAGGGGCGCCATCTCCAGCGCCGTACCTCCGGGGCCGCCCCGATGGACGCCGAAGAAATGGTAGTCCGGCAGGTTGGTACGGACAAACTCGGCCTGCTCGGTGTCCAGACACTCCTGAAGGCCGAGCAGGTCGGGCCCGAAGGCGTGGATCCTTTCCAGGGCAAAGGACTTGCGGCACTCCCAGTGGTTCTCGCCGTCGTCGGCCAGGCCGACACGGATGTTGAAGCTCATCACCTTGATCATGACCTAGGCTCTCCGTAAGCGTTCAGCAGCACCACATCTGCTTTGTCATCGGCCTGCTCATGTGCAATAGCACACTTCGCAGACCTCTTTCGCGCATCTGTGGCACTGCTGAACGCTTACATTTCTGGGGTTATCTTAATTTTGGTGCCCTTGGTGAACGGTTACGCTCTGGCTTATGGCTGCTTGGCCCGCTCCAGGGTCCCTCGTATGCCGGAAAACTGTTCCGGCCGGCCCATATTGGGGAAGAACCCCTGTTCCACGCAATCGCGATAGCACCATTCCGGAGTGGTCTCGGTCCGGTAAGTCCAGAAGAACCAGCCGGCGTATTTCTCGAAGGTCAGCACTTGGGCCGAGGCGTAGCCGCGATAGGCCGCCGACATCTGAAAAAGATCCATTTCCTCCAGGGCATGATTGAACGGCCCCTCCGCCCAGAGGGAGACGACCCTCAGGTCCAGTCCCAGGCTCCATTCCCCGCAATACACCTGATAGCCCGACTCGCGGATGATTTCGTCCGCTTCGTCGCGCCACTCCCCGGCGGACTTGCGGATGTGCCCGAAGATGTCCAGGCTGGTGTCGTAATCCATAAAGCATTGATAGCGGTGGATATCCAGGGCCACGTTGCGGAACTCCGGCTCCTGGAGAAACCCTGCATACTCCCTAAAGCTGCGGAAGCCGTCGTGGAACACCACCGTCACCCGCTCGGGCGGGCAGTGGCGGCGGATGCGCTGATAGGCCTCAAGGTTGAAGCGCTTCAACAGATCGGTGGGGATATCCCAGCGCGGTTCATTGAGCGTCTCGATGCCGTGCAGCGTTGGTTGATCGGCGTACCGCTCGGCCAGCCATTCCAGCACGTTCAGGGAGTGTTCGATATATTCCTCGCTGGTGTGCCATTCGCAAACGTCGAGGATGCCGCCGTTGTCGAAGCCGTTCTGACACCCCGGCGCGGCATGGAGGTCGAGAACCACCCGCAGGTCGAACTCCCCGGCCCACTCAAAGACCTTGTCGACGATGGCAAGCCCCCCTTCCACGAAGGGATGGCGCGCCTCCTGATAGCTGCGGTGGTAGGGATAGTTCTTGCCGAAGAGCCAGTGGCCGACCGGCAGGCGCACCGCATTGATGCCGGCACTTTTCAACCAGGCGAAGTCGTCGCGGGTGATGAAGGTGTTCCAGTGCTGGTGCAGGCGCCGGGTAGCCTCGGCCTCGCCCAGCTCGACGCAGTATGAGGTCTCGTCGGTGGCTTGCAGCCCCTCGAACAGACTGGGGGTAATCCACTTCTCCAACACCAGCCAGCCGCCGAGATTGACGCCGCGTAGCTTGCTGCCGCCTTCGTGAACCGTTTGGACAGTCATGGATGATCCTCCTGAATAGTTTTACAGGGCCAGGCGGCGTGCATAGAAAGCCTCGCCGTTCGGCAGATGGGAAATTGCAAGCAGCGTGGCATCGGGGAGCTGTTCAGAGATCAGGCGCAGCATCCGTTCCTCTTCTCGTGGATTTAGGGAGTCGAAGGCCTCCTGCAGGAAAATCCACTGGGGCCGGTTGAGCAGCAGGCGCACCATGCCCAAGAGTTGCTGCTCCCCCCGGGCCAGGGTGTTGATCCAATTGTCCTTCTGGTCGAGTTGGTCGATGAGGTTTTCAAGGCCCACCAAACGCAGCGCCTCCTCAAGTTGTTCCTGGCTGAAAACCCGGCGGGAGGCAGGGTAGCAGATGGCGTTGCGCAGGGTGCCGGTGGGCAGATGCGGCCGAGGCGGCATGAAAAAGAGGCGGCCCTGGCTGGGGAGTTCGATGATGCCGCTGCCCCAGGGCCTTACTCCGGCAATGGCGCGAAACAGCTTTGCCCCGGTGTAAGGATTGCCGGTGATCAGCACATGTTCGCCCTGAGTGATCTCCATATTGATGTTTTGGGCCAATATCGGGCCGTCGTATTTGGCGATGCTGAGGTCGCGGAAGGCCAGCACCGGCCGCTCGGAGTTTCTCACCTGGATCCAGTGATCCGGTTGTGCCAGTTCTTCGTCCACATTATCCAGCACCTTGAGAAGGTTCAGAACGCGCTCCACCGAGGCGCGCCATTCCGCGATCCCGCCCGCGTTGTTGACTGGCCAGGAGAGGGCGCCAACCATCTGCTGGAACGCCTGGGCGGCCTGCATCATTGCACCCAGGGAGATTTTTCCCAAGATGTAGCGGGGGGCGGCGATCAGGAGTGGAAAGGCCATGTTCAGAGAGGCATAGCCGGTGCTGAAGATCTGGATATTTCGCCATGCCGTGGTTTGCGCGTTCCATACATTTCGGAGCTTGCAGAACAGCTCATGAAAAAGCTGGCGTTCGTAGCTGTTGGCATGGATCAGCGCGATGGCCTGGCTGTTTTCCTGCGCCTCCAGCAGGCTGGCGCGGAAGTCCGCCTCCGCCGATTGCCTGGCGTTGGTGGCTCCGGTCAGGGGCAGACTCACCTGCCAGCCAAGCCAGGAGGCCAATGCCGTATAGATGATTGCGATCCAGACCAGATGCCCGTAGATGGGGATTTGCCACGCTCCCAAGTCGAGCGTCACCACCCCGGAGCGGGACCAGAGCACCTGCGAGAAGCCGATCAGCAGTAAAATGCAGTAAAACAACGAGTGCCCCAGGGCGACCGCCGACTCGCTGGCGACCCGGCAATCCTCGGCGATCCGCGCATCCGGGTTGTCGTGTTCGCCCGGCAGATGCGAGATCAGATAGTGGCGGCCGTCATGCATCCAGCGGGAGATGACATGGTCCGTCAGCCAGTCGCGCCAATAGATTTGCAGGTTGCGCTTGATGGCCAAGTGCGATCCGGTCACGGCCATGTCGGCGACAAAGATGATCGCCAGAACGCCGACCTGGGTGATAAGGCCGCGCATGGAGTGTTGCTCCAGGGCGTTGAACAACGCCGCGCTCCACTGGGTAACCACCACCGCCAGGATCATTTGCATTATGGTCAGGAGCGCCAGGAGGAAGGTGGTGCCCCGAATTTTCAGCTTTTGCGTTGAGCGCCAAAACAGCTTCGACAGGCGAAGAAATTCAACAAGAAAATCGAGGGAGTTAGGCATCTGGGCTCAGGGGGTGATGGTGAAAGTGACGCCGATCAGCGGCGATGGAACCTTTGGTAAGGTCAGCGAAAGGCGACGGCTGGAGCATGTACGAGGCGATTGGTATCGTGTGTCGTGGCAAGGCTGGCTGATAGTGCGGCAGTTGCTCGTGGTGTCACATCTGGGTCCGGGAGTGAATATTGTACTGCTCTGATGTCCGGCGGTGCCGCTGCCCGGCAAAAAGACTCCAGGGAAGGCGATGGGGGGCAGGCTGAAGACGTCGTGCATGTGAATGTTCTCGCGCATTGTCCCGGCAGGCAGAAATCGTATTTGAAGGTTATAAGGCTATAAAAAAATGTTTTTTCGACTGGTATCCGGCCATATCAAT
>DUZW01000049.1 GCA_013349295.1 Deltaproteobacteria bacterium | reverse complement strand
ATAGCCAAGCAGATTCTCCTCAATCTGGGCGACAAGTTCTGTTACCACCGTCTCCTTCTCATCGGCAGCTATGAAATACCTCTCCCGATCTAGAATCAGGGAAACCGACTCCCCTAAACGTTCCCGCACCAACGCCTGCAATTCAGAATCACCCTGGTCTCTGTCTGGCCAAACCGCCTCGGCAACGGAAAATTGCATCTCCCCGCGCATCTTCACCAACCACCGGTCCGCCGCCAAGGGCTTGGAACAATCATAAAATGAAAAGGTCAAGCCGTTGGCCAGTTGATTTTCCTTGATTAAAAGCATATCCATTTTTCCTTCATCTCGGTTGTGGTTCCCTGAAATGGATGCATCAGCCTGCTTCCCCAGGCAAATAACGTGGCCGGATTCGGCAACATCGGCAGATGTTTCACACTCGCAAAGGTTGCCGACAACACCTGAAACGGGTATATAATGAATCCTTTATGCAAATGGGGACAACCCCAAGAAAATCGCAACCATCCCGATATCCCGAGGGACCAGAGAATCCCTTGGTCGCCTGTTTCTATAACACACTTGCTACCGGCGGCCAAGACAATGCGACGGGATTAAGCGGGCCAGTACCCCGCGGCCCCCGCATGATCATGGAATAAACTATGAAAATAATCATTTACGACACCAAAAGCGGCAGCAAAACCCCACTCGAGCCGATTACACCCGGCCACATCAAGCTGTATGTCTGCGGTATCACCGCCTATGACTACTGCCATATCGGTCACGCCCGCTCAGCGCTTGTCTTTGACATGATCGTCCGCTACCTCAGGTATCGTGGGTTTACCGTCACCTTTGTCCGCAACTTTACCGACATCGATGACAAGATCATCATGCGTGCCCAGGAACAGAACACCACTCCCGAAGAACTTGCCGAGCGCTTCATCGGTAAATTCCAAGAAGACATGGCACGACTGGGTGTCGTCACCGCCGACCATGAACCCCGCGCCACCGAGCACATACCCGCCATCATTAATATTATCGAAGAGTTGATCGGCAAGGGTCTTGCCTACCAGTCAGGCAACGATGTCTATTTCGCGGTTGACAAGTTTCCCAACTACGGGGCGCTTTCCGGCCGCAGCCTTGACGACATGCTGGCCGGGGCGCGCATCTCGGTAAACGAAAACAAAACCAACCCGATGGATTTCGCCCTCTGGAAGGGAAGCAAGCCCGGCGAACCGACCTGGGAAAGCCCATGGGGCCCGGGGCGGCCCGGCTGGCACATCGAATGCTCGGCCATGAGCCGCGAACTGCTCGGCAACACCTTTGACATCCACGGCGGCGGCAAGGACCTCATCTTCCCCCATCACGAAAACGAGATCGCCCAAAGCGAAGGAGCCAGCGGCGAGCCATTCGCCAAATACTGGATCCATCACGGCTTCGTCACCATCAAGGACGAAAAGATGTCGAAATCGCTCGGCAACTTCCTCACCATCCGCGAGGTGCTGGAGCAATTCGACCCAGAGGCCTTGCGGCTGTTCGTCTTCTCGACCCACTACCGGACGCCGCTTGACTATTCGGTGGCCTCCCTGCAGGAGGCAGCCGGCGGCATTGATCGGCTCTATGGCTGCCTGGCTGCCCTGCACGCCCTGCCGGCAAGCGGCAGCGACTCCGCCAAGGCCGTTGCCTCGCCCAAGGAGATGCAAAAGGTACAAACCCTGGCCGATCGCTTTCACAAGGCCATGGATAATGACTTCAACACCGCGCAAGGGTTGGGCCACATCTTTGACGCGGTCAAAGCCTTGAACCGTATCAGCCAGAACCTTCCCGAAACACCGGCTATTTCCGATCTTGCCGTTCTTCGTCTCGGGGCCGACACCATCAAGACCCTCACCGCCAGCATGGGCCTGCTGACGGAAGATCCCACACTATATATTGAAGCAAAGCAGAAAAAGATCCTGGCCGAACTTGACATCAACGCTAGCGATATTGATAAGCTGATTGCTGAACGAAATGCGGCCCGTAACGATAAAAACTGGGCCCGAGCCGACGAGATTCGCGACCTTTTGCTGGCCCGCCGCATCGAGTTAAAGGACGGCCCCACCGGCACGACCTGGCACGTGAAACTCGCCTGATCGCATCAGGAGGAGGGCACAACATGCGCAGACCACCCGCCGTCGCCCACCAGTTCTACCCGGGCGACTCCGCAACCCTTCGCAAAACAGTCGCCGAGCTTACTCCAGAGATCGCAGAAAATCGTAAAATCAATGCTTTGGCGGTAATTACTCCCCACGCCGGCTATATCTATTCCGGCGCTGTTGCCGGCGAGACCATTGCAATATCCCGCATCCCTGCGAATGTGATTCTGCTCGGCCCCAACCACCATGGACAAGGCGCGCCGGTGGCGTTGATGGCCAGTGGCAGTTGGCAGATGCCCATGGGTGATGTGCCAATCAACGAGGAACTGTCCGCCATCTTGATGCGCAACTCACCGATCATCCATAACGATTCCCTGGCGCATCGCCTTGAGCACTCCCTTGAGGTTGAAGTACCCTTTCTTCAATACTCTCAGCCGCACCTGACCCTGGCCCCTTTGGTCATCTCGCACCTCCCCCTCGACACCTGCATGCAACTGGGCAAGGACATCGCCGCCGCCATCGGCCAATACGGCAAGCCGGTGCTGATCGTCGCCAGCAGCGACATGACCCACTACGAATCACGACAGGAGGCTAGCCGCAAGGATCGACTGGCCATGGATTGTATTGAAAATCTTGACCCCGAGGGGCTATACCGTACCGTAAACGAGAAGCGTATCACCATGTGCGGCATCATGCCCGCCACCATTGCCCTTGCCGCCGCCGTTGAACTTGGCGCCAAAAGAGCGGAACTGATCCGCTACACCGACTCCGGCGAAACCAGCGGCGACACCGACCATGTCGTAGGCTATGCAGGTTTTATCATCTCCTGAATTGCCGCCCACTGCCACATTTTCCCTTGACAGAACACCCTCTTTTCTCTATTTTGGCACTCTCTTCAACGCGGCACCGCACTGGGGGATCGTCTAACGGCAGGACAGCAGACTCTGACTCTGCTTATCGGGGTTCGAATCCCTGTCCCCCAGCCAAATTATCCTTTGCAAGCGACCATCTGACAAATATTGTCACAAACACCCACAAGCCACTGACAAAATTTGTCAGTTTCGCCTACACATAACCAGACCCCGCCAAGCAATGATCCACCATATTATGAAAACAAAATGCACCAACCGCATTTTTTAATTTGAAATTCACAACTTTACCGTGATAGGTTTTTTCTGTCGCAAACAGTAGCATGCGATGGCACAAATCGTGCTCAACTCAATGTGCAAACAACGGACAAAAATCTCCCATTTTTTTGTCACAGAACAACAAACTCAAGGAGGAACAACATGTTCAAGATGCTTCGTAAGCAAAACGGAGAAAAAGGCTTTACCCTGATCGAGTTGATGATCGTTGTCGCAATCATCGGCATCCTGGCCGCCGTGGCCGTACCCGCCTACATGACCTACATTCAAAAATCTCGCCTGACCGCTCTGGTCATGCCCGGCCTGCACTCCATTGAAACCAATATCGGTCTGCAGTACGCCACCCGGCAATCCATCCCCAAAACTGTTTCAACCGTAATGGGCGATGCCGATACGACGTATTTCTCTCCGTCCATTATTAACGGAGGCACCCTGCGAATCGTTATTAAAGGCGGCGGCACCACTGGCAAATTGTCAAAGCTTAACGGACAAACCATTTACGCCAAGCCGGTAGTATCAGCAGGCAAAATTACCAACTGGGTAGTCAGCGGCACACTCGCTAGAAATCTTGGTATAGCTGATTAATTTCTACAAATAGTTTTTAACCCCAAAGCATTCGTGACAGATGGTCACGAATGCTTTTTTTATGCTTGTCCATCTGATTAAAACATAATAATCTTCTCGTTCTCCAATAACCCCCCAGCAGAATTGATTATTCCCAAAAACACCAATGGATCATACACAGACATGCAACCCCAAACCACGGCAAATCTGCTGGACCGACTCCTTAATATTTCTGCGACCCATGCACTGCTGTTGCTATCGGCCCTGATTGTCATAAGCTACAGCAACACCCTCTACTCCCCATTCGTGCTGGACGACAGGCACACCTTTATAGACGAACCGGCGGTCTATATTGACAAAATTTCACTCTCCTCAATCGAAAAACTTAGAAACAGCAGATTCGGCAAAAACCGTATCATCCCCATGGCCACCTTTGCGGCCAATCACTATCTGTACCAACTAACCAATAGTTATGCCCAGTACCACCTGACCAACATCTTCATACACATTTTAGCCACCTTCTGCCTCGCCTACCTGGTTAAAGGCTTGCTTTCAACCCCGGTTGGCAAACAAACCCTCAAAAGTTTCCCTCCCAATCATTTCATCTTTTTTGTCTGTGCACTATGGGCTCTAAACCCCATTCAAACCAACGCCGTGACCTATATTGTCCAGCGCATGGCTTCACTGGTTACCTTGTTTTATTTTGCAACCGTGGCCCTCTATATCCAAGCGAGGCTGTCCAACACGATCCGCCATAAAACAATTTATTATGCCGGTGCGGGTATCACGGCTTGCTGCGCCTTTTTTTCAAAGGAAAACTCAGCAACGCTCCCCATGGCCATTTTATCGATTGAATGGATGTTTCTCTCCCCTGGCAGTTTCAAAACAATGCTATACAAGTTAGGCTGGCGCCGGTGGGTATTTCTGTCAATAGCCGTTATCTTGTTTCTTCCACTTGCCGAACCACACTGGCGTTCCCTCATGAGCGGATATGACATCCGTAGTTTCTCATTGACAGAAAGACTTTTAACAGAAACCAGGGTAATCGTTTACTATCTTTCACTCCTGATCTTTCCCCTGCCAAGTCGCTTGAATCTTGATCATGATTTCACCTTATCAACTTCATTAATCTCTCCACCTACAACAATTTTTGCGATCATTACCCTTGTCGCTCTGATTGGATATGCAATCAAGTTACGACATAAATATCCGCTTTTTACCTTTGGAATTTTTTGGTTTTTTATCAACATGCTCATCGAAAGCACCGTTGTGCCGCTTGAGCTCATTTTTGAACATCGACTTTACTTGCCGTCAGCAGGTGTTATTTTAGCAATATTTGGAATTTTAGATGTCGCTACATCCTACCTCAACCACCAGTACCAGAAAGATAGTGTTTATCAAGGCACGATATTATTGTTGACCATCATCCTGTGCCTTTCGTCCATACTGACAACCTTGCGAAACAACGACTGGCGTGACATATACACCATCCATAAAGATATTTATGAAAAATCCCCAAATAAACCACGAGCACTTTCAACCTACGGATTAACGCTTGGAAACATGCAACAATTTGACAAAGCAATAGAAATACTACAAAAATGCATAGACAAAAATAAACGAGGCAACGAAGATTATGTAAATGCAACAAATAATATTCTTGTAGCATATATACAAAAAGAAAACGCCAAAAAAGGTATAGAAGTAACTAGTAAAAACATCAAAAATATGCCACATGATTGCAATATCATCGGACTACCTGTTCTTTTCTACAACCTAGCTGTAGCCCTTGTAACAGAAGGTCGATATCTAGACGCCGTCGATTCACAAATTTCGGCAATAAAATTTATGGAAAAAATAAATAATGGCAACGTTGATATTATGTCGGTAAAAAATTTAGAGCATTTCGTACAACTTGCCTACAAAGATGAAAAATCTCGCCAAATACTCAACTTATGCCAATTCGGAATGGGAAAAGATGTCGCGGTACAACTCTATATGACAAAAATGTTGCTTGACCTGCGACTTTATAATTTTGCCAAAGATTACCTCGAATACGTCGAGCACAATAAACTACAGAACACTACATACACTGAACTCCTGAAAAGACTACATACTGAACAGCGGGAAAACGAATTAATGTCTGCCCAGTATGATTTCACCAAACACCGCACCATCCATAAAAGCAAATATTATAGATATTACATGTACACTGCCAA
>DUZW01000048.1 GCA_013349295.1 Deltaproteobacteria bacterium | reverse complement strand
CGTGGAGGCAGCTGCCATCGTCACCGTGATCATGTCGGTATTGGCTGTGGTCAGCGTCACCAGCGTCGCCGCATCCGTTTCCGTCGCGGCTGTCGTTATTACACCGGTTGCGCTGTCTGCCTGGACCAGGATGATGTCGGCCACAGATGTGCTGCCGGTCAACCCTACCGCCAGGCTGCTATCGACCACCGTGGTGATGCCAGCCGAACCAAGGGCCGTCTTCACGTCGGCCGCCGCACCGGTCAGCTCTGTGATCGCTGTCGCACCCACCGCAACGCCGGTCGCCGCATCGATCGTGTTCAGATTGGCCGCAGTCGTGGAGGCAGCTGCCATCGTCACCGTGATCATGTCGGTATTGGCTGTGGTCAGCGTCACCAGCGTCGCCGCATCCGTTTCCGTCGCGGCTGCCGTGACGACGCCCGTCGAAAGTGCATCAAGAGCATTGGCCTGCGCCACACTTATTGCCCCACCTGTAACCGTAACGGCATGGCTGCCGGTCACATAAGCCGTAGCGTTGGCCGTCTGGGTGGTGCCAGAGCTAAAGTAGTTGGCCACGACACCCGTGATACCGGCATAGGTTAGCGTGCCGGTGGTATTCGCCGTATCGACCGTTGCCAACTGCGCCAAGGTGGCGGTATCGGTGATGGTCACGTTCGTTCCGGCCGCTACTAAGGCCGTACCACCCGCCGTCATCACACCGGAGGTGTCGGCGTAGCTTGCGGCAATATCGGACAGACTGTAGGTTGCAGTCCCTGTGAATCCGGTCAGGTCTATGCCGGCAAGTTGGGCAATTGATACCGCTTCCGTTACGCTGAGCGTGCCAGCGCCGGTGATTACAAGCCCATTAACTGCGGTGAGATTGGCTGAAGTTGCCGCAACAGTCTGCCCAGCGACAACATTGACCGTCTTTGTAGTAATGTCGGCAACAGTAGTTGTTGCGGTTACTCCGCCACGAGTAAAAGTAGCCGTTCCGCCGGAGACGGCGAACGTAATATTGCCGGTTGCCGTTCCGCCAAATTCAACAACCCCAGCAGTTTCAGTCACCGTAAACGTCGCCACCACCACCGGATCAGCCGCCGGGGGCGGAGTGACCGTGGTCCCGTCCAGATCAATCGCCACATCGGTGGTGCCGTCACCATCCACATCGCCCAGGTCGACAGCATTCACCAGATCGTCAAAGGCATCTCCGGTATAATCGGCGATGATCGTGGTCAGGTCGGTGGTGCCGGCTTCAATAGCGGCAAGCAGGGCCTCGGCGGCATCGCCTTGGGCCACCGTGGCCACCTGCATGAACTGGGCGAGCATCTCCGTCGCCTCTCCCCCGCCGGCAAGGATCGCGGCAATGGTGCCGTTGTTGTCCGCCACCATTTGGGAGATGTCTGCGCTCAAAACCGCCATGCTCGCGGCCAGGGTGGTGTTTTCTCCGGCCGAGGCGTTGTGCACCGCTTCCAGCATGGTGGCATCGGCCAGATCAAGCGTGGCGGTGGCTGCGGTGATTTGGGCGGTCATGGCCGTGACCACCTGGGCAAAAGCGGTCTGCATGGAAAGTCCGGCTTCGGCGCCGGTCATGGCGGTGGCCACCATGGTGAAAAGATTATTGACCTGCACCGCCGCAGCCAGTACTGCCTGAGCCTGGGAGGCGTTGGCGCCGGAGAGCTCGGCGATAGGGTCGAAGGAGGAGAGGTCGGTGTCCGCGGACAGGCCGAGGGCGATCTGCACCTGGGTCATGGCTGCGGCGCTATCCATTCCCTGCTCCACCATGGACTGCACCAGGGTGGTGAGCGGGTTGACCACGGTGGAACCGGCCGGAGCGGTGAAACTGCCGGAGAAGGGCAGATTGGTGGCGATGTCGGTACCGCCGCTCGCAACAATGCGGCCAAAAGCACCGGCAGGCAGGGTGAAATTTCCTGCGGCGTCGGTGGTAACACTGGTCTCACCAGGGTTATGAATACCATCGCCGTTCAGATCGACAAACACGGTGGCGCCGGAAAGGTAGCCATCCTGCGCCCTGCCGCTCAGCGGAGTGTCAAACATGGCCTTGGCCGTGGCCACACTGGCGGCGGAGGCGGTGACAGCGGCCAGGGCCTGCTGTAGGGTGCCGAGGTCGGTGGCGGTACCCGCCTTGTCAACCGAGTAATATTGTGAGACTTCAATCCGGTTGTCAAAAAGGGTCGAGGCCTCGCCCCAAGTTCCATCGGTATGTGCGACGCTGTCGAGCGCGGTTATGGCCCAATCGACCATCTGCCCCACGCTTTGTCCGGCTGCCATCTGGCTGACCATATAGTTTATCGCGTCGGCCTTGTCGGCGGCACTTGCCGAACTACCCGCCAGATTGCCTACAATTTTTGTGGCGATGCTGGTGTTGTAGTTGGTGGCAGCAGCTCCCCAGTTGACGTTTTCGGGAGCGACGGATGAAAGCGCCTGGGTGAGCTCTGCAATAATGGCAGCTTGGGTGGCCCCGGCGGCCATTCTGTCGACAATGTAACCGGTGGCCCAGGCCTTATCAGCGGTGGAAGCATGGCTGCCTACTAAGTCGGTGACAAAAGCCTCAGCAAATTGGGCGGAGGTGAGGCTGGCGGAATAACTGTTGCCGAAAAAGATAGCGGTTCCGGAAAGAGACTGGGCCAAGGCTGCCACTGTAGTGCCGGCCGCCACGCTGCTCTCAAACGCAGCCAGATAAGTTGCTCCCGGTGCCGCCCCGAACATTGCTTGGGTCATCTGCAAGATTCTGGTTTGTTGCTCTGTAGTGATTGCCATGTAATTTCCTCCTTGGAAATTGAGGTTAAAAGTCGCAGAGCTGTAACGGTGCGACTGTATCTAGCCGTATAGCGACTAGTTCCTTCGTGAATTTTCTTGTTCCCGATTCGTTCAGACAACAGGCGGCACTTTCCGTTGGCGGTAGAGCCTGCTTCTCTAAAAGCCGCCGTTTTTTTCAAGTTCCGGGCTGCTCTGATTTTTTTGCAAAACTGTCTCCGGGGGGTAAGGTAGACCGCCGACCACGAGCAACATGCCTTTAGCAATGAGAAAAAAAAGTCCGCTGGGTATGGCAATGGCGAGATAGTTACTTTTTTGTGGGGGCTGGAACGAGAAACAGGAACAATACCGGGGGAGGGGGCGCTGAAGGGGCAGCACCGTGAAACGCCACAGAGAAGGCCGGCCGGAGATGCGCGCCAAAAATATTGACAAACAAATTATGATATTATATGCAGCGTAGCAAGTAGGCACTATTCACATGGTGTTTGCGGTAGCTTACAGGTTGGGGTGTTCTTGCCGGATCATGCCCAGCCTGTAAGCGCTTTTTTTGGGATCATGACTAGAACAGAGGATTTTTCCGGATGATTTTGAGGATCACCCGATACATATTCTGGTCATGGTAATTGAATCTAAACTCACACTCTTTGAGGTGCAAGAAAAAGGTGGCTTGGCTAACCCCTCGGAATCGTGTGAGACGCGATTTTGTAAAGCCCCAGAAGCCCTCGATACCGTTGATATGGGTTTTGCCCCTGGCGAATTCGTTCCGGCCATGATTCACACGGAGATGCTTGCCATAGCCGACATCGACAAGGCCATTGTAACCACGCCAGCCGTCAGGTTAAATGATGCTTTCTGGTTCGACCTTGCCACGAATAATGGCTTGCAGTGTGGCCTTGGAGCAAGTGCACTATTTCGGTGTAGACCTTGCCGTCACGCTTGAAGACACCAAAGACAATCGTTTTGCCGTAGGCACCGCGACCGCGTTTTCCCTTAACGCGTCGAGGGCCAAAGAAAGATTCATCAACTTCAAGCTTCCCGGCTAGTGGAGATTGTTGCTCGCAGAACGTAGCCAATTGTTCACGAATGGCGCGAAGAAAACGATTAACGGTATTGTGATTGAGGCCGGTCAATTCGGCGATCTGGGTGGCTTCCAGATTGAGTGAAAAAAGCCTTACAAGTTGCCGAAATTTAGGCTCTGAAATTTTTGAACGTTTTGTGTGCCTGTTTTTCATTGTCATAACTAGATGTTAGCACACTTTGCAAGGTGCTGTTCTAGTCATGACCCTTATTTTATGTGCATCATCCTCAGCAGCAATCAAACTAATCTCGACCACCTGCCGCATCTCCGTATAGTTACGAAAAGCTGTTCAGTCGACAAACCCGATGCCATGGGTGGGGAATCAAGCCAACGGGGCCACTATTTCCCAATAATTGATTGCATCATCATGCTAGCACTCTTGGCATGACGATGCAATACTTGAAAAATACGAATACGGCTTTAAATGTTTCAAATTGAGGTCAATCGATGGAGTTTGTTAAACACATTAGTCCTGAAAGCTATGGGGTCTGGGCTTCCAAGTTGACAAGTTAGCGCGCGTAGGTTGTCTTCCCCTCATGGTACGTAAACCACGCTCCATTTTCCTGTGTCTTTTATACAGCGAGCGGGATTTTCGATGGCAAGCTTAAAGGTTGTTGGGTAGCTTTTGTTTGCAATCAAGGCATTGCCAGGTTCTGATTCGTCAGGATTGAAATTACGCCCCGGTAAGTTCAACCCGTCTTGAATATGATGCCGATGCCTGCCCAATGTTTCTGACCCCGGAGATGCCTCATGTCTTTTCAGCTTGAAACCACCTTTGCCCCTGCCGGAGACCAGCCCGCGGCCATCGACCTCCTGTGCCGGGGACTTACGGAGGGGTTGGCGCATCAGGTTCTCCTCGGGGTCACCGGTTCGGGCAAGACCTTCACCATGGCGCAGGTTATCGCCAAAACAGGGCGTCCGGCCCTGGTCATGGCCCCCAACAAGACCCTGGCGGCCCAGCTCTATTCAGAATTCAAGGAGCTGTTTCCCCATAACGCCGTAGAGTATTTCGTCAGCTATTACGACTACTACCAGCCCGAGGCGTATATCCCCTCGTCGGACACCTATATCGAAAAGGACTCCGCCATCAACGAGGCCATCGATAAGATGCGCCACTCCGCGACCCGCGCCCTGCTCACCCGGCGAGACGTGATCATCGTTGCCTCGGTTTCCTGTATCTACGGCCTGGGCTCTCCGGAGGAATACCAGAACATGCATCTTTTTCTCAAGGAAGGGGAGGAGTATCCCCTTGAGGAGATGCGGCGCAGGCTGGTGCATATGCTCTACGAGCGCAACGATCTTTCCTTTCATCGCGGGACCTTCCGGGTTCGGGGCGATGTGCTGGAGATCTTCCCCGCCTATGAAGAGGATCGTGCCGTTCGGGTGGAATTCTTCGGCGAGACCATCGAGGCGATCAGTATCATCGATCCCCTGCGCGGCAAGGTGCTGGAGCGGTTCTCCGAGATGACCGTTTTTCCGGGCAGCCATTTTGTTACCTCGAAAGATCGGCTGCAGCGCGCCACCGCCACCATCAAGGAGGAGCTGCAGGAGCGGCTTGCTTTTTTTCATGCCCATAACCGGCTGGTTGAGGCACAGCGCCTTGAGCAGCGGACCATGTTTGACCTGGAAATGCTTCAGGAGCTGGGCTATTGTCACGGGATTGAGAATTACAGCCGCCATTTTACCGGCCTGGCGCCGGGGGAGCCGCCGCCCACCCTGCTGGACTATTTTCCTCCGGATTTTGTCCTTTTTGCCGACGAATCCCATGTGACCATCCCCCAGGTCCGGGGCATGTACCGGGGGGATCGCTCCCGCAAGGAAACCCTTACCGAGTTCGGCTTTCGTCTGCCCTCCGCCCTTGACAACCGGCCTCTGATGTTTGATGAATTCGCGGCCCGGATACCCCAGGCGGTCTATGTTTCCGCGACCCCCGGTGATTTTGAGCTGGAAATGGCGGCGGGAAGGGTGGTGGAGCAATTGATCCGACCCACCGGGCTTTTGGATCCGCTGATTCTGGTGCGGCCGGCAACCAATCAGGTGGATGATCTGCTGGAAGAAGTTCGGGTGCGCGAGGAACGCGGGGAGAGGGTGCTGGTCACCACCCTGACCAAGCGGATGGCCGAGGATCTTACCGAATATTACGAGAAACTCGGGGTGCGGGTGCGCTATCTTCATTCCGACATCAAAACCATGGAGCGCATGGAATTGATTCGCGATCTGCGCCTGGGTGAGTATCAGGTGCTGGTGGGGATCAACCTGCTCCGCGAAGGGCTGGATATCCCCGAGGTCTCTTTGGTGGCTATTCTCGACGCCGACAAGGAGGGATTTTTGCGCAGCGCCCGCTCGCTGATTCAGACCTGCGGCCGGGCCGCCCGGAATGTGCAAGGCTTGGTGATTCTTTACGGGGACAGGATCACCGATTCCATGCGTCAGACCATGGAGGAGACGGAGCGGCGGCGGGTTATTCAGGCGGCTTACAATGCCGCCAACTTTATAACCCCGGAGAGTGTTCAGTCGCGGATCAAGGATCTCATGGAGACGGTGTATGAAAAGGATTATGTTACCGTAGCGGTGGAAACCGGCGAAGTTGGACAGTCGTATGCAACCCTGGCGGAATTGCGGCGGGAGATGAAGGCGCTGGAAAAGGAGATGCTTGCCGCGGCCAAGGAACTTGCCTTTGAAGATGCGGCCGCCTTGCGTGATCAGCTCAAGAAATTAAAGGAAATGGAACTTGCATGGCTTTGAAAAACGGTTTCGGCTATAGACTCTTGCTGGTTGTTGTCCCGTGGCTCTACGCTGGTCTGAGCCGGTTGCTTTTTGCCACCTGCCGGGTTCGGGAGCATGGGCGTGAAAATCTGGATCGGTGCCAGATGCAGGACAAGCCCTTTGTCGCGCTTTTTTGGCATTACAGTGTATTTGCCGCCGTTGCCTTGGTCTCTGGGCGGGGCCGGGGTTGGGCCGCCATGGTCAGTGCCAGCAAGGATGCCGAATTTGTCGCCCGGATTCTTGCCCGCCAGGGGGTTGTAGCAGTGCGTGGCTCCCGGAACCGGGGCGGACTCGCGGCGCTTAAGGGATTAATTGGTTTGATGGACAACGGCAACAATGCGGCCATCGTTGGCGATGGCTCCCAGGGACCACCTCGGGTGATGCAGGCCGGAGCCCTTCTGCTGGCAAGCCGAAGCGGGGCGCCCATCCTGCCCTTGGCGGTGGCTGCGGACCGCTATTGGGCCTTTGGCAGTTGGGACCGCACTCTGCTGCCAAAGCCGTTTGCCCGGTTGCATCTCTGGTATGGCGAACCCATGACCGTGCCGGAAAAAGCCGGTTCGGAAGAACTTGAGCGGTGTCGCCTGGAGATGGAAGGTCGGCTCAACAACCTCTATGCGCAAGCGTGGGGAGAGTTTGGCAAG
>DUZW01000047.1 GCA_013349295.1 Deltaproteobacteria bacterium | reverse complement strand
TTCGGCTGCATCGAAAATCACCAGAAATTGGAGGGTAACACTGCAATATCCTGCAATTCATAGTGATATAAATCATCTGTTTTATCAATAAAAATCAAACTGTTATGTGTTTTTCAGGGCCGACTAAGTAAGGTATCCCCAGAATTCTATGGAATTCTAAGCGGAATTCCATAGTTCGGAATTTACGCGGGATCGACAAGTCAGCTGCCTACCCTACATGGAACTCGACCAGCTTTAGCAGTCCTGTTGAACGAAAAGTAGGCCGCACCGCGCGACACTGATTGTTGGCCGTTGACATTTAGAAGGGGCGATAGACCGGTAGTGGACTGGCCATACTAGAGCGCCGGATACGCTCAGCAAAGGGACCCGTGACGCCGCGCACAACGTTTTCAAACCAACTGGCAGCTGCAGGATTGAGTACTATTGCCTCGATGAGTATGTTGAGATCGACATCCACATAAAGACTGAGGTCCTCCAAGGGGGCTGGGAAATTATCGCTGACAAGCAGTGCTCGAATTTCGTTCTCATAGGCGTACCACGGCTGCTTATGGAGGCACTGGTCAATGTTTGTATATCCCCCGACTTCCACTATGCGCTGCCCGATGTCGCTGGTCTCAATCAAGAAGTTTTTCGTGCTGTCATAGTAGGAAACGATTCCTAGGTCTATCGTTCGTTTATCAACTAACGCAGCTTTCAGGCGACCTACAGTAGTACGTATGGCTATGCCCTCAGCCGTTGGTGCGTATATCTGCCACATGGCGTGGGATTCCGCGGAGTCGTGACGCCAGCAGCATACGGCATGCGCCGCTATATTTCGGAGTTCCCGTGCTACGGTGCGCTTGTGGTGATTCTCCATTTGGGTACGCAGGCGCTGCTGATCCTCCAGTATGGCGCGTTGAAGCTCTTCTGGCTGCGAGCGCAATTCTGGGGTTAGACCAGGGGCGAATGACGCAGGATCTCGTGGGTAAAAGATAGGGCTGATGTGTGAGTATTCATGGGAATCAACCAGCCGTAGCCTGTCCAGACGGCAGAAGAATAGCTTTCCGCGCTGAAGCAGATCTACAAATTTTGAGAATGATAGATAGCGCCAGAGAACCTCTTCATCTCCTGGTAAGTTCCCATGGCTGGTGCTGTACATAGTTGCCCTGTGTTCCTGTTAGTGCAGCCTAATATTTACGTTTTATCGGTTGTCACGCAGTGGATAAGGCATGCGGCAATTGCAACCTGAGTCCGTGGCGAAGGCGCCACACGGAATTCCGGAATTCCGACCGCGGAAGAATTCCGGAGACAGGTGGGTTAATTCAAACTACAAGTGCACCACGCGCCTCAATCGTCTTGTCGTAACTTGAGCAATCTTTCACTCCGCCAGATCCTGACGATCCTGACCTTATCTCTATCCACACGATAGACAATTCGAAAAGGGGGGCGGATCAGCTCCAGTAGAAAATTCTGTTCAAATTCCGGCACCATGCGGCCCATGCGTGGCTGGCTGGATAGCAACTCAATGTCGGTGATAATTTCCGCGACCAATCGGCTGCCAACCTGCGGCATTTCCTGGTCGGCATAATAGGCAAGGATGTCTTCCAGATCCTGAATCGCGGATTCCGCGAAGGTTATGGCTATCGGCCCGGCCATTTTCTAGGTCAGTCCCAACCGGTTTTTTACCTCGGCAAGGGATGTCTCGTGGCCTTGATCCAGCTCCACCATGCCCTTGACCACGGCCCGCATGAAAGAACATTCCTCTTCGGTCTTTTCGTAATCCTGCAGATCCTGCACCACCGCCACCCCTCGTCCTCGGCTGGTCAACAGGACAGGCCGATGCGCCTCGGAGACATGCCGGATGACTTTGCCGGGGTTTGCTTTCAGGTCGCTTAGCGGGATGATATCCTCTGAAAATCTTGTATTCATGCCATGGTCCTCCTTGGTGGGCTATTAACAGGTCTTATTGTAGCACCGCTCAAGAGTGCTGTACAGTAAAAATCCGGATCATTCCTCTGCATCTGTGTTGTCCTTCAAAACCAGTAGGCCGACAAAAATGTCCACCATCTTCCTTTTTGTCGCAAAGCTTACACACCCCTCCTCATCCTTTGCCTTCTTTCGCTTCAGCTCATGACGAATGTCCTGCTTAACAACCTGTAATCACATAGAAAAATATTAATTCCCTTGCGTGGCACACCCCTTGCTCTTGCACCTTTGCAAATCATCACAGAGGAGCACGGGTGCCATGGAAGCAGCCTTACTGGAACGACAGGATTCGATACACCGCACCGGGGAAGCCCCCTTTGCCATGGAGTGCAACAAGGACAGTCTGGCCGGGGCGGTGAGCCAGCGGGCCTGTGTGTTCTGCGGCTCGCGGGTGGTGCTGTACCCCATTGCCGACGCTCTGCATCTGGTGCACGGCCCCATCGGCTGCGCGGTCTACACCTGGGATATTCGGGGCGCACTATCTTCCGGGCCGGAACTGCACCGGATGAGTTTTTCCACGGACATGCAGGAGACCGACGTCATCTTCGGCGGCGAGAAAAAGCTCTACAACGCTCTGGTTGAGCTTATCGACCGGCACGCGCCCAAGGCGGCCTTTGTCTATTCCACCTGCATCGTGGGGATCATCGGCGACGACATGCAGGCGGTCTGCCGCAGGGTGAGCGAAGAAAAAGGGATTCCGGTTCTGCCCGTGCAGTCGGAGGGGTTCAAGGGCAACAAGCGGGCCGGTTACGCGGCAGCCTGCAATGCCATGCGGCAACTGGTGGGCATGGGCGACATCAGCGGGATCTCCAAGTACAGCCTCAATATTTTGGGCGATTTCAATCTGGCCGGGGAGATCTGGCTGATCCGCGAATACTTTACCCGGATGGGCGTCGAGGTGGTGGCCAACATCACCGGGGACGGACGGGTGGGGGATATTCAGCGGGCCCATGGGGCTGCGCTCAATGTAGTGCAGTGCTCCGGCTCTACCATGGATCTGGCCCGGATGATGAAAGAGGACTATGGCATCCCCTCGCTGCGGGTCTCCTATTTCGGCATTGAGGACATGGCTGAATCGCTCTACGCGGTGGCCGCGTTTTTCAAGGACGAGGAGATGATGCGGTGCACCCGGGAGCTGGTCAAGGAGGAGCTTTCCCTGATCATGCCGGAGATCATGAAATATCGGCAGGCGTTGGCGGGCAAGCGGGCGGCCATCTATGTGGGCGGGGCGTTCAAGGCATTTTCCCTGGTCAAGGCCTTCCGCACCATCGGCATGCAGGTGGTCATGGTCGGCTCCCAGACCGGAACCCCGGAGGATTATGAGGAGCTGGCCGCGATCACCGATCCGGGCACCATCATCGTGGATGATTCCAACCCCCTGGAGCTTTCTTCGTTTCTCCAGGAAAAGGATGTGGACATCTTCGTGGGCGGGGTCAAGGAGCGGCCCATCGCCTACAAGCTGGGGGTCGCCTTCTGCGACCACAACCACGAGCGCAAGGAGATGCTGGCCGGATTCACCGGCATGCTCAACTTTGCCCGCGAGGTGTACGGCTCGGTGATGAGCCCGGTGTGGCGGTTTGTGCCCCGGAAAAACGAAAGCGCACAGGAGAAAGCCCATGACTAAGATGGTCCCCCAGTACGTTTCCACCACCAATGCCTGCAAGCTGTGCAAGCCGCTGGGCGCCAGCCTCGCTTTCCGGGGGGTGGAAGGGGCAGTGCCCTTTCTCCATGGCTCCCAGGGCTGCGCCACCTATATGCGGCGCTATATCATCAGCCATTTCAACGAGCCCATCGACATCGCCTCCTCCTCGCTGGGGGAGAAGAACGCGGTCTACGGCGGCGGCGCGAATCTGAAGCTGGGGTTGAAAAACGTGACCGCGAAATACAACCCGGCCCTCATCGGCATCGCCACCACCTGTCTCACCGAAACCATCGGCGACGACGTGAAACGGCTGCTCTATGAGTACCGCCAGGAATTCATGCAGGACGGCGGCCCGCTGCTGGTGCAGGTTTCCACCCCCAGCTATTCCGGCACCCATATGGAAGGGTTCCATGCGGCGGTGCGGGCTCTGGTTGAGCAACTGACCGAGGCGGCGGATCCGAACGGAACGGTGAGCATCCTGCCCGGGTTCCTCTCGGCCGCAGATCTCCGAAGTCTCAAGGAGATGGCCGGTGATTGGGGTCTAACCGCCACCGTGCTGCCTGATTTTTCCGAAACCCTCGACGGCCCTGCCCTGCGGGACTACCCCCTGATTCCCAAGGGCGGGACCAAGATTAGCGATATCCGGGCCATGGGCGGCGCGAAAGCTACCGTCGAGTTCGGCTATACCCTGTCGGACCAGCTCTCCGGGGGCAAATATCTGGAAAAGAGCTACGGCGTGCCCCTGCACCGTTTGGGGATGCCGGTGGGCATAAGAGAAACGGATCGGTTCTTCGAGGTGTTGCGCGATCTTTCCGGCAACCCCATGCCGGAGAAGTACACCCTGGCAAGGGGCCGGTTGGTGGACAGCCTGGTGGACGGCCATAAGTACGTGTTCGGCAAACGGGCAATTGTATACGGCGAAGAGGATCTGGTCATCGGCCTGACCTCCTTTCTTGCCGAGATCGGGGTGCAGCCGGTGCTCTGCGCCTCGGGCGGCACCAGCGGCTCTTTTGTTGCCGCCATCGAAAAGGCGGTGGCAGGGTTTGGCCTGGAAATGCCCCGGGTGCATGAGGGCATGGATTTCCACGAGATAGGCGAATTGGCGGCGGAATTGAAGCCCGATTTTTTCCTCGGCCACAGCAAGGGATATACTCTGGCCCGTGGCTTGGGCCTCCCGTTGATCCGAGTGGGTTTCCCCATCCATGACCGGATGGGCGGTCAGCGGCTCCTGCACATCGGCTACCACGGGGCGCAGCAGCTTTTCGACCTGATCGCCAACACCATGATCGCGGTCAAGCAGGACAGCTCCGAGGTTGGCTACAGCTACATGTGATGGCAGAGGCTGGACGTGTCCTGTGCTTCCGTCATTCCCGCGTAGGCGGGAATCCACAACACCTTGGATTTCACGAAGAACTGGATTCCCGACAACTAACTCGGGAATGACGAAACGGAACTTTTGCTAGAAGTTTAAACTAGATAGATAAGGGAGAAAATCATGAGCGAGATACACAAAGACCTGAACAAACATCCCTGTTTTAATCCGGCCATGAAAGGACAGGCCGGACGCGTCCATCTGCCGGTGGCCCCGAACTGCAATATCAAATGCAACTACTGTGACCGCAAATATGACTGCGTCAACGAGTCGCGGCCCGGGGTGACCAGCACCATCCTGACCCCCGAGCAGGCCCTGGTCTACATGGGCAAGGTCTTGGAAAAGGAGCCCCGCATCACCGTGGCCGGCATTGCCGGGCCCGGAGACCCCTTTGCCAATGCGGAAGCGACCATGGAAACCATGCGCTTGATCAATAAAAAATATCCGCAGATGATCCTCTGCCTGGCCAGCAACGGCCTGGGCATCGGCCCCTATATCCCCGAGCTGGCCGAGCTCAATGTCTCTCACGTGACCATCACCATCAATGCGGTCGATCCGGAGGTTGGCGCCAAGATTTACAGCTGGGTCCGCGACGGCAAGGTTGCCTACCACGGCAGGCAGGCGGCGGAGCTGCTCCTTTCCCGCCAGCTGGAGGCGGTCAAATCCCTGAAGGCGCACGGAATAACGGTGAAGATCAACTCTATCCTGATCCCGGGGATCAATGACCAGCATATCCTCAAGGTTGCGGAAACCATGAAGGAACTGGGGGCGGATCTTTTCAACTGCATGGCCATGTTCCCAAATGTGGGCACCCCGTTCGGCGAAATCCGCGAACCCTCCAAGGAGGAGGTCGGGGCGATGCGCAGCGAGGCGGAGAAGTTCCTGCCCCAGATGCGCCACTGCACCCGCTGCCGGGCCGACGCGGTGGGGCTGCTCGAGCAGGACCGCACCGAGGAGATGCGCGGCTGTCTTTCCGCCTGCGCCCAGCTCCCGGCGCTGCCTCCGGAAATCCGCCCCTATGTGGCCGTGGGCACCATGGAGGGGGTGCTGGTCAACCAGCATCTCGGCGAGGCCAACCGCTTCCAGATCTATAAGCGCAAGGGCGATGAGTATCTCCTGGTGGAGGAGCGGCCAGCGCCCAAGGTGAGCGGCGGCTTGCAGCGCTGGACTTCCCTGGCCCGGGTCTTGAACGATTGTCGGGCGGTTCTGGTCAGCAACGTAGGCGAGACGCCCCGCGGGATTCTGGAAAAGGCCGGGGTAAAGCCGGTGGAAATGGGGGGCTTTATTGCCGACGGCCTTAAGACGATCTTTGAGGGCGGCAATCCCGACACGTTGAAAGCGAGGAGGCAGTCCTGCACCAAGGGAGTGTGTGCGGGGTCAGGAGGTCGGTGTCAGTAAGAGTAATCTGATCGGCAAATCCCGGTCAGGGCATTGGCGCTTGCAGCAATCAGCGGTCCATTTATGCACAGTCGTGCAGGGGGGAGGCTGCCTGGAGTTTGTACTGTTTTACACGTCGCAAAAGTGCAAACTTCAGGCAGCGTCAATGAATACCAGCATGGGAAATAATCTCCTGAAATCCTTGCCGGCAGAGGGATAGGTGGCAATGTATCTTTTCCGTTTCCTCCGTAATTTTTTGCAAAAAAAATCTCTATACAAGTAAAATTGCTCCTGAGATAATATTTGAAATATATTTTTTTAGCTCCGCGTGCGGAGTTTTTTTCGTTTAAGGACGTTGTTAGGCAATAACTGAGGAGGGTTTGTCCAATGGCGGTTGAAAAGATTATCGAGGAAACAGAGGATGATTGGGCGGAGGACAATGAAGATACCCAGAAGGACAAGTATCTGACCTTTCATCTGGCCAATGAGGATTACGGCATCGAGATCCGGTACGTCACCGAGATCATCGGCATCCAGCGGATCACCGAGGTGCCGGACATGCCGGAGTTTTTAAAAGGGGTGATCAATCTGCGCGGCAAGGTGATTCCGGTGATGGATGTCCGCAGTCGCTTTCATATGGAAGCGCGCGAGTACGACGATCGGACCTGCATCGTGGTGGTCAACATCAACAACACCTCCATCGGTCTGGTGGTGGACAAGGTGCAGGAGGTGGTGGATATCCCCGAGTCGCAGGTGGAGGCGCCGCCGGAAAAAGGGAAGGGCAAGCGGAGCCGGTTTTTGCAGGGCATGGGCAAAATCAATGACGAGGTGAAGATTTTGCTCAACGTAGAGCAGCTGCTCTACGAAGAAGAGCTTGGCCGATTGGAACAAATCACCCAGTAATAACGGGATAACTCCGGAGGAGAAAATCATGAAAGACCTGTTCAACAATATGAAGATGTTCAAGAAGCTGCTCACCGCCTTTTTGCTGGTGGCGGCGGTCTGCGGCGTGGTAGGGGGGGTGGGCTATTTCGGCATCAAACAGGTGGAAGATGCCATGAATGAAATCGGTGAGGTGCGGATGCCTTCGCTTAACGGCCTGGCGGGGATGAACAGTGGGCTCAACGGCATCAAGGCCGCCAATCGGACCATGATGTCTGCCCGTATTTCCGCCGAAGCCAGGGAAGATCAGGCCCAATCTATGAAAAAGTACTGGGAGGAGTACCAAAAAGGATTAGCCTTGTACGAGCCCCTGCCGCAGACCGCCGAGGAGGCGGTGCTTTGGAAGAGGTACCTTGCGGAGCATGAGGTATGGAAGAAGGAACTCGATGCTACCCTGGCGGATTTTGACAAATTCAAGGGTGGCGATACCGCTGCCTTGGATCGGGCTATAGACCGAACCCTCGGCAGCCAAAGGCAGGCGTCAAAGGCCATGTTTGCGACATTGGGGGAGATTATCGATCTCAATGTCAAGGTCGGCGATGAGTCGGTACGCGACGGTAAGGCAGCGGCGGCCAAGAGCAAGCTGACTGCCATGACGGCCGTGGGAGCGGGGGTGTTGATCGCCGTGCTCTTCGGGGTCTTTCTGGCCAACAGTCTGGCCGGACCGATACAGGCGGTGGCGGGGATGCTCTCCGAGCTGGGCAAGGGGCATCTGGGCCAGCGGCTGCGCATGCAGCGTAAGGACGAAGTCGGGGAGATGGCCAAGGCCATGGACGACTTTGCCGATAACCTGCAGAACAACTTCGTCGTGGCTCTGGAAAAGATCGCCGACGGCAATTTTGCCTTTGATGCGGTTCAGGTGGATGACAAGGACGCCATCGGCGCGGCCATGAAGAAAACCCTTACCGATATGAACGCCACCTTGAGCCAGATCTACCTGGCCGGCGAGCAGGTGAACTCTGCGGCGGCCCAGGTCTCCTCGGCCAGCCAGTCGCTCTCCCAGGGGGCCACCGAGTCGGCAAGTTCCATTGAGGAGATCACCAGTTCCATGACCGAAATGGGCTCCCAGACCAAGCTCAACGCCGGCAACGCCACCCAGGCCAACCAGCTTGCCAGCCAGGCCAGGGATGCGGCCCAGAACGGCAATGTGCAGATGAAGGAAATG
>DUZW01000046.1 GCA_013349295.1 Deltaproteobacteria bacterium | reverse complement strand
GCAGGGGGGGGAATCCATCAGCATGCCGCTTGTGGTGGAGGGAAAAAAGATTAAAAACGTGTGACACAGCGTGGTATAATTTGTCCGGGCGCAAATGTCGGCCGCCGTCAAGATTCGGTGGCTCAAGGATCGGGTGATGTGCGCGATCTTTTGCCTGTTCCTGATCTTGCTGGCATCTGGTTGTTTTTCCCAGAGGAAACGGCCTGCCGTTTCGATCCGGCGATCCAGCCAGCCGGGAGATGGAGTTTGGGAATACCAGGGATGGGTTAATCCCCTCCCTGGCTCAACAAAAGTAGCGTCTGGCAAATCCTGAAAAATCCCGGTCCGGGAGCGAGGAAAATCAGATTCTGGTGAAGTTCCAGCTCAACGGCCGACCGTTCATGTATGGAAGATGACCATGGAAGATGCGGGGGTCGGAGTCAAAAACAAGAGGCAGAAAATACCGATCACCCTCCCACATCGGCAGAAGATCCAGCTGGGCGATGGGGTGCCAGGCGAGCGTTCCTTCTTCATTCTCAGGAAATGGGGTGCCGTGGAAGCGGTCGATTCGAAAGATAAAGCCCAGCCAGTCTTCCCCCTGCGGACCGAAACCGGTCCAGTTGATGGTTCCGCGCAGCAGGATTTCCTGGCAGTCGATTCCGGCTTCTTCCTTGATTTCCCTGGTGAGGCAGGAAAGAACATCTTCGTCCGGCAGCATTTTGCCGCCAAGCCCGTTGTATTTGCCCAGGTGGGTGTCAGTCGGACGGCCATTGCGATGGACAAGTAGGGTTTGGGTCCGGTCTGGGGAAAGAATGTAGCCAAGGGTTCCGATGATGGGGGTGTAGGTCATGTTACTCCTGTTGCCGGGAATCGTTGAAAAGTTAAAGAGACAATTGTCTCTTTTGAAATCAGGCATGCTTTCATGCCGGGAAATAGGCGCGGACTGGTGGTGTCTGCTTATATATTTGCCTTAAAATATAGGGAAGGAAATGGCAATCCTTATTGTTGACGATACTCCTGTAAACCTGATGCTGCTTGAGGAGATGCTCCGGCAGGAAGGATATGCGGACGTTTATTGTGTCAGAAGCGGCCAGGACGCTCTGGAAATGCTGGCGACAACAGAAGGGGACGCGGCTGCGGAGAAAAGAATTGATCTCATCCTCATGGATGTCATGATGCCCGGCATGGACGGCATTGAGACATGTCAACGGATAAAGGCGCAGGAGGGATTGCGGGATATTCCGGTGATCATGGTCACGGTCCGCGATGATGATGAGGCTCTGGCCCAGGCCTTTGATATGGGCGCGACAGACTATATCATTAAGCCGGTCAAGGAGATCGAGTTGTTGGCCCGGGTCCGCGCCGCCTTGAAACTGAAGCGTGAAACCGATCGACGCAAGGCGCGGGAGCATGAACTGGTAGAGCTTACCCTGCAACTGGATGTAAAGAACCGCCGCCTGATGCATATGGTGCCGAGAGACAGCCTGACCGAGGTGGGTAACCGGCGTTATTTTGATGAAATTCTGAGCAGGGAATGGAATCGGGCTCGGCGTGAGGGGGTTCCCCTTTCCCTGCTTATGGTGGATCTTGATGATTTTAAAAAATTTAACGAAACCCATGGCCGGGATAAGGGTGATGAATGTTTGCGCAAGGTGGCAGACGTTCTGAGCTGTGTTCTCAAGCGGGCCGGGGACACCGTGGTTCGTTTCGACGGTGATGAGTTTGCCGCCATTATGCCCAATACTCCCAATGGGGGAGCTCTGTCCGTGGCCCATGAATTTCAGGAACAGATGGCTGCGTTGGACAACAGCTTTTCCGGTGTGCAAACCGGGGAGGCCCTGACGGCGAGCATCGGTTTGGCAACCGCGGAACCGTGTCGTGGCTCTGATATGCAGAGTCTGATAACTGCAGCGGATGGGGCCCGCTATCTTGCCAAGGCGGAAGGGGGCAATCGAATCAAGGTGGCCCTTGATTGTCGGTGATTCGTAACAGCCATTGGTGTGAAATGGATGATGATGAAACCATGCAGTCTGCATGGTTTCATGGAAGCACTCAGGCCCTGGCTCGATACTACGCATATTCGAAGCAGCTTAACTGGTGGGGGGGGGATGGCAGAGGAAACGGCGGCAGAGACGCAGAAACAGTTCCTTATCCTGAAGAACGCGGTTGAAAATACCAATGAAGCTTTTGTCACCATTGACGAAAATTCCACGGTGATTTTTTTTAATAAGGCGGCGGAGAGGGTATTTGGCTATGACCGGGCAGAGATTCTCGGTCATGAGTTGGGGAAAATCCTGACCCCCATGTGCCGGGCCAGCCATGAGCTGGCAGTGGCCCGGTATATCCGAACCGCCGAGGCAACTGTGATAGGACATGAGACGGAACTGGTGGTGGCCCGTAAAAACGGGGAAACCTTTCCTGCCTCCATCTCTTTTTCCGTGGCAGACATTGAGGGGCAGCTCTATTTTACCGGTTTGGTCAGGGATCTCTCCGACACCAGGAACCTGGAGGATCGTCTTGCCCAGAACGAGCGGTTGGCCGCACTGGGGCAGACTGTGGCTGAAATCAACCACGAGATAAAAAACCCGCTGATCATGATTGGGGGATTTGCCCGGCAGCTTTTGAAAAAAGCAACGGTGGAGAAGGACAGGGCCAAACTGGCTATTATCGTTGATGAGGTCACACGCCTCGAAAATCTGCTTGCCGGGCTGAAAGAGCTGTACAAGCACCCGCAGCTTAATCTTGCGGGGATTTCCCTGAATGAACTTCTTGCAGAGGTTGTTGATCTGGCGCATTCCTATTCCGGCAGCAAGGGGATTGACATCCGGCTTGCGCCCGGCATTGATGTTGTGGTCGAGGTGGACAGGGAGAAGATAAAGCAGGTGCTGCTGAACCTTGTGAAAAATGGGATTGAAGCCACCCCGCCGGGGGGGAAGATCTTGGTCGGCACCAGGGTGCAGGAAAAACTGGTGGAGGTTGATGTGACGGATACCGGGGAGGGGATTCCCGAGGAGATCAGGAAAAGGATATTCTTGCCTTTTTTTACCACGAAAGCGCAGGGAACCGGCTTAGGCCTCAGCATTTCCAAAAGGATTATCGAGGATCATCCCGGTTGTTCATTTCAGCTGGACAGCAAGGAAGGCAAGGGCACTGTCGCCACCATCGGTTTCCGGCGCAGCAAGGGGTGACCATCCTCAGGTCGGAAGACCTGTAAGCGGCAATTCCCGCTCCCGCCAGCGGATAGAGCGGGTCAATCTTCATGAAATATGCGATCCTTTGAGCGTGTTGATGTTCAAAGAAGATTGCGTTGAAATGGAGGTTAGGCTGCCACTCCGACACGGTTGCGACCTGCTTTTTTAGCTTCAAACATGGCGATGTCGGCCAGGTTGATAAAATCGGAGATCTCAGGTTGGGCGACTGTCGCGGAAGGGGAATAGCACGCCACGCCGAAGGTGGCGGTGACCCGGATCTGGTGCTTGTCGGCGATTATGGTCTGATTCTCGATGGCTTGCCGCAATCGTTCCGCCAGGGCATCAGCCTGTTCCAGGGTGGTTTCCGGCAAAATTATAAAAAATTCTTCTCCACCGTAACGGCCGACGATGTCGGTCTGGCGGCATTGTTCCAAGGCGGTGGCGCTGATTGTTTGCAGTACCGTATCGCCGGCTTCATGGCCGTAAGTGTCATTAACCTTTTTGAAATGGTCTGCATCAAAAAAGATGCAGGAAAGGGGGCGCCGGTAGCGGGTGGCGCGGTCGAGTTCCTCGCCGAGGCGGGCGAGCAGGAAGCGGCGGTTTTTAAGTTTGGTTAATTCATCGGTTATCGCCATCTCCCGGATGATTTTTTCCGCGGCAGCCAATTTTTTCCGGAGTGCTACAACCAAGTGAAAAACGATTCCCAGGAAAGAACCAAGTGTCACGGTGAACAGCAGGGCAAGGAGCACTTTGTTCAGCTTTAGGGCCTGCTCCATCTCCTCGATATTGAAGCGGATGCTGATGCCGCCGCGTACATCGCCAAGCCGGTATCCCTGCCCGGCATGGCAGGAAAGGCAGGGTTTTTCAACGAAGAGCGGCGCCATGTAACGGTAATAGGTAATGCCGTCGCGTACTTCCTTGCTGCTCGCCTCGGTTTTTCCCTGGGCAAAGCTCAATAACGCCTGTTGTTCAAAGGAGTCCGGCGCATTGCCGGGATTAAGCGGTTTGAGGCTGGTGATGTGGAACTGGAACGCGCCTTCATTTTCGGCGATTTCCGAGATTTCCCGGGTCATCAGGGCGGGATTTTTCTTGGTATAGATCTTGCCGTTGGTGGTCAGGATGTCTGGGTTCTGAAGGTATGGGTTGGACACCATGCCCGGTGTTTTTTCGACATAGACGCTGCCGTGCTTGGCATTCCATTTACGGGTAATGATAATGCTGTTGAAAATTGTCTGAGCCCGACTTTTGAGCTCTTGTTGGATGGTCTTCTGGTTGTTGAGGTGAATGCCGGTGAAGAGTGCGGAAATGAACAGCAGGATAACCAGGCCGAGGTTGACGGCGAATTGTCTCAAGGGTGATTTGTACTTCAACTTTAGTGATGGCATGCACTTATATCTATCCGAAATTTGGGGCGATTGCCACAGAAACATCACGGGTTTCCGGAGTCTGCTGTCGTACTCTGCAGGCGGGGTTTTCCCGTAGGGTGAAGCTTGTGCCGGCCGTCGACCGATTCAGGGTGGGGTGGCCGCGACAAGCTCCGAGTAGGAAGTTACCTTGTTGCGCCCAGTCTTCTTGGCGTGGTAGAGGGCGAGGTCGGCAAAGGCCAGCAGTTCTTCGGGACGTTGCGGCGCGTGCGCCCGGTTCGATGCCAGACCGATACTGATGGTCACCCGCATGGCAGCATCTTTATCCTGGTGAATATATTCCTGCGCCCTGGCGCGGATACGTTGGGCAATGCGTGTGGCGCCCTCCAGATCGGTGTTGGGCAGGAGAATGGCGAACTCCTCACCGCCATAGCGGGCCACGGTGTCCGTGGCGCGGGCCTCGTGCAGAATCTGTTCCGCCGTTCCCTTGAGCACCAGATCGCCAAAGGGATGGCCGCAAGTATCGTTGACCTCCTTGAAAAGATCGAGATCGAGCATCATGCAGGACAACTCACTCCGGTGGCGTTGGGCCAGAAGAAATTCATGGCGGAGCATTTCCTGGAAGTACCGGTGATTGTAAAGGCCGGTCAGGCTGTCCCGACTGGTTTGCTCGCGGAGCGACTTGTTGAGGCGGCTCAACTCATGGGCGACCGATGTCATGCGATTGGCATGGGAAATGAGCAGGCTGAGCAAAAGAGCGGTGATGCCAGCGGTTATCGAGCCGACCAGCAGATGCTCCGAATTAAGATAAGGGATGTCGGGATGCAGGAAAGAATCGATGATCGGACTGATATTGGCCATGAGCAGCACAATGGCCAGATAGATCAGTAAGCGGATCATCCGTTGGCGCATGGTTCTCTCCTGTTTTGCTGAAAGACTCAAACTCTGAGGCCGGGTCGGCCACTGTCTGTTTAACTGTAGCAAGGAAAGAACGAAATGTACAGCCGTTGCCCGTGGTTTATAGTCCTCCCGCCAGGCTGTTGATCAAGCGGCGGTGCGGGGCGGAAAAGGCGAACTTTTCAAGTTCGTCAGGGTCTGCCCAGCGGAATTCCTGGGCGGCATTGAGGGTTGGTTCTGTTCCGCTGCCCAGCAAGCGGCAGTGATAACAGTGAAGCGTTACCCGGTATCGGGTGAAACTGTGCCTGATGGTGGTGATTTTTTTCAGTCCTTGGATTGCAAACTCCGTTTCTTCCCGATACTCCCGAACGAGAGCCTGCTCCGGCGTTTCGCCCTCTTCGATGACTCCGCCGGGGAATTCCCACAGATTGGGCCAGACATCGTCGGGGAGTCGTTTCTGGATGTATATCTTCCCGTGGTGCCGGAGTATCCCGCTTACCATGCTGATGGGGATGATCTCTTTTGTTTTGCCGACAACCGGCCTCTCGCCCACCACACCCAGGGCAAAGGCCTCACAGTGGTTACGGACGGGACAATCATCGCAGCGGGGGGAACGGGGCAGGCAAACCAAGGCACCCAGTTCCATGAGCCCCTGGTTGAAAAAACGTGCCTTGCCCTCGGGAATAAGCTCGTCCGCCTTCCGCCAGATGAAATTGTGGATATGTTTTTCCTTGGTCGGCGCGGCCAGATTGAAAAGCCTTGAGAAAAGGCGCTCCACATTGGCGTCTACGATGGGATGCCTCCGGTTGAAGGCCAGACTCATGATCGCCCCGGCGGTATAACGGCCAATGCCGGGCAGGTTAAGGAGGGCGCCATGGTTTTCCGGCAGGGCGCCCTCATGATCGCGGCAGAGCAGGGCGGCTGTTTTGAGGATGTTTCTGGCCCGGGAGTAATAGCCCAAGCCCTCCCACAACCGCAGAACTTCCTGCTCCTGAGCAGCCGCTAGGGCGGCAATGTCGGGAAAATGGTCGAGCCAGCGCTTGAAGTACACAATTACCCGATCCATCTGGGTTTGCTGCAACATAATCTCCGAAATCCAGATGTGGTAGGGGAGATAGGTGCGGCGCCAGGGGAGGTCGCGGCCATTTTGGGTAAACCACTGGAGCAGGGCATCTTGTAGGGATGGTGACGACATGGGCGAACCTGCTCAGTTTTGATGAGCTTGTAATAAGTCCATTGTCCCGCCGAAGACGGCTAAGTAAAAAGTGCGCCGTAACGCAGCAGGGCAGGATTTTTTCTTCTTCATTAGTTTTCCTTCAACAGGCGCAACAGATCGGCTGGATTCATGGCGTGGCTGACATCGGTGCCTTCCAGCAAGCTGTCAGCCAGAGCCCGTTTTTCATGGTGAAGATGGACGATTTTTTCCTCGATGGTGTTCTTTGCCACTAGACGGTAAATGGTAACCGGGTGCTTTTGGCCGATGCGATGGACCCGGTCCGAGGCCTGGTCTTCCACGGCGGGATTCCACCAGGGGTCCATGTGGATTACATAGTCCGCGGCAGTGAGGTTGAGGCCCACTCCTCCGGCCTTGAGGCTGATGAGGAACAGGTCGCCGTGGCCGGCTTGGAATTCCTGCACCTGGCGTTGGCGTTCCTTGGGTGCGGTGCTGCCGTCGAGATACCGGTAGTTAATGCCCTCCTTGTCGAGATGTTCACGGATAAGGCTCAGGTGGTCGACAAATTGGCTGAACACCAGGGCCTTGTGGCCGTTTTCCCGCAGTTCGGCGACAAGCTTGGCAAAGAGATTCAGCTTGGCGCTGGGAATGTCTGTTTCCGGCAGAATAAGGCGGGGATTGCAGCAGGCCCTGCGCAGCTTCATGATCTCGGCCAGAATCTGTAGCGAACGTTTTCCCGGCGGGCCGCCTGTTTGGCGCAGGTTGTCCAAGGCCCGTTGTCGGAGGGCGGCATAGAGGGAGGATTCCCTTTCTTCCATTTCCACCTGCAGCAAAATCTCGGTGCGCTCGGGCAGCTCCTCCAGAACCTGTGATTTAAGGCGGCGCAGGATGAAAGGATTGATCAGTTTTTTTAGCTTTTTTCGTGCTTCCGGGTCGTTGCCGCGTTCAATGGGGATGGCAAAGCGCTGGTTGAACTGGTTCAGGGAGCCCAGGAGCCCCGGATTGATAAATTGAAACAGGTTCCAGAGCTCGGTGAGGTGATTTTCAATGGGGGTGCCGGTGGTGACCATCTTGAATTTGCCCTGTAACAGCATGGCTGCCCGTGAGCGTTTGGTGATGAAGTTTTTGATGGCCTGGGCCTCGTCCAGGATGATGGTCTGCCAGTCCCGGGTGGCAAGGAGCGCTGATTCCTGCTGGAGAAGTCCGTAGCTACAGATGAGCAGGTCGAAGGGGCCGAGCTCGGCCAGCATTTTCTTCCGCTGACGGCCGCCGAAGATCACGACCTTGAAGGTGGGGGCAAAGCGGTTTGCCTCTTCCTGCCAGTTGGGGCAGACCGAGGTCGGGGCCACCACCAGAGTCGGCCCTTGGTCGGCGCGGGCCAGGGCCAGGGCCAGGGCCTGGACGGTCTTGCCGAGTCCCATATCGTCCGCCAGGCAGGCTCCCACCCCCCAGTTGGCCAATCGGGCCAGCCAGTTGAATCCAGCCAGCTGATAATCCCGGAGCACGGCCTGAAAGGTGGATGGCATCTTGGGCTCGTATGCCTGGGCCTCCTTGAGACGGTTTTGCTGCTCCAGCCATCGCTCATCCGTGTGCAGGGTTCCCACTCCGCTGGTGAAATCCTCCAGGGCCAGGGCGGCAAGAGGATGGAGCCGAACCGCGTTTTTTCTGAGTTCGGCAAAGGCGGCGATCTCGTCCAGTCGCTTGCGCAGCTCCCTGGAAAGGGCAAGGAAATGGCCATGTCCCAGAGGAATAAAACGGCTGGTGTTTGTCTGGGCCAGCTCAAGAAGGGTGCGCATGTCGAGAACCAGGGATTCATCGAGCTTTAAGGTTCCGCTCATTTCGAACCAGTTATTGCGCTCCTTTACCGTGAGCAGAAACTGGTTGAGCTCGGCGGGAGGGCTTACCGTAAGCCGTTCCCCCTCTGGCCATTCAATGATGACATCATCGGGCAGGCTTTGCAGCTCAAGGAGGAGTTGCAGGCATTCCTCCGGGTCTTGTAACAGCCACTCCCGCTCCAGGTCGGTCCCTTTTGCCAGCATGGGGCAGGATTCTTCGACAAAGCGGGCATTTTTTTCTTCCAGCTCCAGATCGCGTTTTGTTTGGGTGCGTTTGCCGCCGCTGTGGGCGATGATGGTCTTGGGCCCTTCTCCCGGCCTTTGGTATGGCCCGTCTGGCTGGAGGGGTCTGACGAGCATGGCCAGCCTGAACCCTGCTCCGTATGGCAATAGCTGC
>DUZW01000045.1 GCA_013349295.1 Deltaproteobacteria bacterium | reverse complement strand
GAGCTTTTGTTTTTTGTCGTCCTTGTCCGGTGGCTTGAGAAGTTCCGGCCACCTGTGTCTTGGCATACCGACAACAGTATCCTGCCGGTCAGGGGCTAAAAACGGCTTTTTCAAGGCCGACTAATTAGTTCTGTAGCAGACTCAAGACGTTTTGTTTGTTCATGTTCTTGGCTTGGACCAGAGCAAAGGATTTCGCCTCGGTTAGAACCTTCATGGCGGTAAAGTTAATGGTCTCTTCCGCCAAGTCCACATCGGCGATGTTCGAGGCTGCAGACAGCAGGTTGGTGCCGGTGGCGGCCAGATTGTTGATGGTGGAAGCAAGTTGGTTCTGAGTGGAACCGATATCGGCCCGTGAGGCGTCGATCTGTTCCAGTGCGGCATCGGCAATCTTGATGGCGGACTGGGCGTTTTCCTGACTCAGGACATTGACCTCGGAGAGCTTGCCCAAGGTTGGGCTGCCAAGTTTGTCCGTTGTTGCCGAGGGAATGGAGAGCTTGATGGTTTCGCCGCTGTTCGTGCCTGTTTGCACCTCCTTGCCGGTAAAGGTGCCGGATAGCAGCTGTTGTCCGTTGTAAGTGGTGTTCTGGGCGATTTTGTTGAGCTGGCTTAGGGATTTGTTGATGTCGTTCTGGAGAGCCTGGCGGGTTTCCGTGGTCTGGCTGGCATTTGTGGCTTGCAGTGCTTTTTCACGGATGGATTGCACCAAGGCTGTTGACTCACCCAGGGCGCTATCCGCCACCTGGGCCATGGATACGGCATCGTTGGCATTGCGTAGCGCTTGGCCCATTCCCCGAGCCTGACTGAGCAGGCTGTCGGCGATGGACATCCCGGAGGCATCGTCGGCCGCCTTGTTGATGCGCCGTCCGGAAGCGATTTTTTCCAGGGAAGAGGCGAGATTTTTCTGGCTGCGGCCCAGTTGGCTTACAGCTAAAGAACTGCTGTTGATCGTGATAGCCATGGCATACCTCCTTATATATTTTATATTATGCGGATATACCGATGGAAGTCAAGGGCGAGCTTGAAATAAATCCGTGAACTTAGGGGGATGGGCTTTGCCGGTACTGCCGATCACCGAAGAGATTCATGTCAAAAAAAGAACGGGCTCAGTCTGTTCCTGTATCCAAGGGCTGATCTGTTTCGGATTCAGGATTGAGTTCCTTTTTTTCCAGCAAGTTCTGTTTCTTTTCTTCTTTTTTCTTTTTCTTTGCCAGTTCTCGCTGACGTTTTTCGTATTGATAGTTTGGTTTTGCCAAGTTGACACCATGTTGGGTAAAGGGTTGATCTGTCCTGACCATTAGGGGTTTACCGCACGGAGAAAGACCCGCAAGGGAGCCGGATAGCCCTCCACGGTCAGGGCCGGATTGTCAGGGTTGAGAAAATCCTCGTAGGATTCAAAGGTCATCCATGCTGTTTTTCGCTGTTCCAGGCTGCTCATGGGGTGGCTGCAAAAGATCTCCACCTCGGCAAAGCCGGTGCGGATGAGCCAGTTGCGCAGGCAATTGGCAGTGGGTACGAAATAGGTGCCCGGGACCTTAGCATAGCGTTCCTCAGGGAAAAGGGCCACAGGTTCTTCGCCTGGAATGGCCTGGGATTCTAAAATCAGTACGCCGCCGGGACGCATGGCCGCCCGGACTTCCCGCAGCATTTCCACCGGAGAGATGCGATGGTAGATAATGCCCATCAGAAACACCACATCAAAACAGGAAGGAAACAGGGAGATATCCTCCACCCCCATCAGTTCGATGAACAGTTTCTCTGCTCCGGCCAGGCTGCGGAGGGTTTTGAAGCAGTAGTAATGCTGGAGAAAGGGTTCCAGTCCGACCACGCAACGCGGCTTTTGCGGCAGCATGCGGAACATGTAGTAGCCGTTGTTGCAACCGATGTCGGCAACGACCTTGTCGGTGAGGTCGGGCAGGGCTGGCAGCAACCGGTTCCACTTGCGCCAGCTTTGCCATTCCGCATCGACTTCAACCCCGAACACATTGAAAGGCCCTTTGCGCCATGGCATAAAGGCCTGCATGGTCTCATGCACCAGGCTCCGGTCCGCTGCGCCCAGCTCATCGGCTCGGCCGATGGTCACCGCATCTGTACTGAAATCGGTGAATTGCGCGTGCAAATGTTGCAAGGCCTCATAGGGCTCGCGGAAACGCAGAAAGCCTTTCTTGGGCTGGGCCAGTCGCGTAGCCGTGTCTGCCCGCCGTGTGCGGATGAGATCTTTTTGGGCGGTTTTCAGCAGGTCGAGATAATCGTGCATGGCCGGGTCTGAAGCGTAGGCTATTTGCCGGCCGGAATCTTGATCTTCTTGTCCTCTTTCAGCTCCTTGTTCTCGCGAAAGAGCAGGAAGGTCTTGCCGATGATCTGGGCGATCCGGCTCCTGGTCTGTTTGGCCAGCAGCTCGGCGGCCTCCTCCCTGCCGTAGGGACAGCCGTCCTGTATCTTGACCTTGACCAGTTCGTGCGCGGCAAGCACTGCTTCCAGCGCGGCAATGAGGTTGTCGGTAACCCCATCCTTGCCGATCATGATCAAGGGAGAAAGATGGTGTCCCAAGCCGCGCAGATGGCGGCCCTGTTTGCCTGTAAGGTACAGAGTTTTGCTCATGTTTTTTCCTAAGCCGTTGTAGTTAAGATAATATCGTCGTCCTGATATCAGAGACGGCATAAGGAGTCGTAACGAAATGCTCAATGGTGAAGAGGTTATTTCGTGATGGCCCCTAAAAGAGGTTGGAGATAATTTTGGAGCCGCCGATCCACATGCCGGTCATGGCGCCAATGCTCGGCAGCATGAAGGCCAGAAAAAGCCGCAACAGGCGGTTGCGCCACCATCCGTGAATGGTGGCCATGTCCTGGAGGACGGTTTCAAATTCAATAACCAGCGGCGGCTGGACCATGACCTGAATAAAGGCCGTGGCATGTCCGACGCCGAGTACGGGTAACAGGGTGGTTATGGGCGCTCCGACAAAGGCGCCAAGGATGGTGAGGGGATGGGCCAGCGCCAGAATTGCCCCAAGGGCCGCAGGAAGACCGGTGGCCAGAATCCAGAACAGCAGATTATCGCCGGCTACTGCCGCGCCTTTGGTGTAGGCGATCACGACCAGGGCTGCCACGATGATGGCTGGGATGGCCCAGCCAATCACCTTCCAGACCGGGGAAACGGGCGGAATTATGTTGATGGCTTCCATCTGGTCGCTACGGTCCTCGCCAAGCGCCTCCTTGATCCCGGCCACATGTCCGGCCCCCACAACGGCAACGAGTTTTTTGCCCGTGGCGTCTTTGATCTTTTCCGCCAGATAGGTGTCCCGTTCGTCAATGAGCACGCGTTTGAGTTCGGGCATGGCCTGACCCAGTTCATTGAGCAGTTCTGAGAGAACATCGCTCTCTTTCAGCTCCCGCAGTTTTTCCTCGGTGATCTCGGTTTCTTCGAACATGCTGGTGAGAATGCTGGCCAGCAGGTAGTTCTTACGCCAGAACGAGGTGGAGTGCCAAGCCCGGCGCAAGGTGACCCGCACATCCCGGTCGCAAAGCGCCACGGCAATCCCGTATTTCTCAGCCTCCTGCACGGCCTCCAGCAGTTCGGTGCCCGGCTTGACTCCCATCTGGTCGCCGAGCCTTTTTTGGTAGGAGGCCAGGACCATGTTGATCAGTAGGGTGGAGAGCTGTTTCTTGCGGATAATTTCTCGCAGATCGAGAAGTTCCCAAGTCTTGCGTTTGGCCAGGGCCTCGTAACGTTTTTCGTCAAGCTCCACGCAGACGCAGTCGGGCTGTTCCGCTGTGATTACCCGGCGGACCAGCTCCACTGATTCCTTGGAGATGTGAGCTGTGCCGATGAGGAAGATTTCCCGGTCGTCCAGCCTGAGGCAATGGACGTCCGGGGGATAAATGGGGGCGGAGTCCGCCGTGGGTTCAGTCATGGTTATTGGTCACATTAGAAACGGTATTGCAGGCCTGCGGTGACCAGCTGGGCTGCGGAGTTGTCGAAGGTCCCATTGATGCCACCGGCGTTGGTAAGGGTACGGCTCTCCTTCTCATCGTACAGGTAGGCGAGGCCGAGGAGAAGGTTTTCACTACACTGATAGCGTGCGCCAAGAGAGTAAATCTTGGCGTCGGAGTCCGGCAGTTCAAAGCCCAGAGTTTGGTCCGGGACAGAAGTTTTATCGATGGCAAAACCTATCATGGTGGTGAGTCTGTCCGTGCATTTGTGAGTCAGACCGATGCGGTACGCCTCGGAGTTGGACCAGCTTTTGGCTTTTGGGTTGTCAAAGGCGGCCTGGAGGACACCTAGGGCGTCGACGATGTTTGCGGAATAGTTGAAATCGAGCTTGTCATACGCATTCCAGAAAGTTTTGTCGTAGGTAAACTCGACGGTGGTTTTACTGCTGTTGCAGGTATAAGCGGTCGCCAGTGTCAGAACCGCAGGTGCGGGCACCGAAACGGAAGTGCCGCCGGAATAGGATGCGCCATTGATGCTGGAAGTCAGCCGTGCATCACCTTCTATGTCCAAATCAATCTTGGAACGGTAGGTGGCGGCCAGGGAAAGGTTTTCAATGGGCCGGTAGGTCAGGGCCAGATTGTAGCCGTATTCGGTGGTGTCGCCGTCCATGTCACGGCTGATGGTGGTAACATTAAACGGTGCAGGCAGTGGTATGGTGCCATTACTCTTCACCACACCTGCGGCATAGATGGCCCGTACACCGCCGCCGATGGAAAGCTTGTTGTTAATCTTGTATGAAACAGTTGGGTTCAATTCATAGGTCTTCAGGGTGAACTCCTCCGCTGTTGTCTTCGGAAAGGCGCTGTCCCACCGCTTTGAAAGGCCATACGGATACACCACGGAAAGGCCGAATCGGAACTGATTGTATTCCGGAGAAACGACATGCAGATTGGGCATGGCGAAATCCTCGCTCCTGGATCCGCTGTTGCGCGAGGCCAGGGTGTTGTCCTTGTATTCCACACTGCTCAGGTGAATCCAGGTGAGACTCGCTTCGGTCTGCCACGTGTTGTCAAGCCAGCTCATGTTGGCCGGGTTGTAATAGCTCGCATCTGCGGCCGGAGTGTTGGCAGCATAGGCGCCGCTCAGGGCGGTGGAATTGAGGGATTGCTCGGGTATCCGGTATCCCGATGCAAAGGCGGGGCCGGCGGCCAGTATCCCGGTCAGGGCGACAACGGCAATTTTCTTCTTCATTTCATCTCTCCTTTTACCCTGGTTATCAGGTCTGGGGGCTGCTGGTGTATAGATAACGTTTTATTTTATGGGTCGCGGTTTTGGTGAATGGTTCGCGGTGTTCACTTATCTGGGCAAGCTGCGCATACTGGGGCAGCTGCTTGTTTACCTGTGTTTTGATCTCTGCCAGAATCTCGGCGATATGGCCCAGTTGCCGGGCCTGTTCCTTGCCTCGGGTTTCCGCATCGATCAGTTCGTAATCAAGGTAGATCAAGGCTTCCAGGCGGTTATTGCTATCTCGCACCAGGGATTCGGCCACATGCCGAAAAGCGTTGATTTTTTCCTCGATGGCCTCGGGGTATATGTTCTCCCCATGGGAGAGAACAATAACGCTTTTGGAGCGACCTTTGATAAAAAGATAGCCCTGCGGGTCCAGAAAGCCGAGATCGCCGGTGGCCAGCCAGCCATCGGCACCGAGGACTTCTTCTGTCGCCCGGTGATTGCCGTAGTATCCTTGCATCACGCTGGGTCCCTTGATCAGGATTTCGCCCAGGCCTGTTTCTGGGTTCGGTTTGTTGATCAGAATCTCCACATCCTTCACTGGTTTGCCTGCCGAGCCAAGGGCGATGTTTGGATCGCCGAATGGCCCGGCGCTGACCAATGGCGAGGTTTCGGTCAAGCCATAGCCGACCAGATAAGGAAAGCCTGCTTCGACCAGGAATCGTTCCACCTCAATGTTGAGTGCGGCTCCGCCGATGGCGACAAACTTCAGCTTGCCTCCGAAAAACAGCTGTAATTTTCGACCGATTTTTTGCATGATCTTTCGGCGGAAAAAAGGCAATTTCATGGAGGCCCGTACCAGAATATTTGCGCCGATGCCCGGCAGGACCTTTTTCTTATAAATCTTTTCCATGATCATGGGGACCATGCACATGATGGTGGGTTGTTCCTGTCGGCAAATGCGTTCAAGGACGGTCGGGGTCGGGGTCTTGCCCGCATAAACGATGCGGGAGCCCGTGGCCAGAGGCGCCAGGAAGCCGAGGGTGAACTCATAGGCGTGGGACATGGGCAAGATGGAAAGAAAGGTGCAACCCTGCACCGGTTCATCGGGAAAGATGGACTGGGTGGCGCGAACGTTGCTGACAAAATTTTTATGGCTCAGCATCACCGCCTTGGCGTGGCCCGAGGTGCCCGAGGTATAGATGATCGAGGCGATATCGTCCGGGGTGGTCAGGTCCGCGGCCAGGGCTTTTTTCTTTTCCGGAAGATTTCCGGCGGCGGCGAGAAATTGTTTGAAAGGCAGGGTAACCACGATCTTGTTCTGGTCGGCGGTGTCATCCAAGGTGATAACGGTCTTGAGTCTGTTCCTGGGAAGTTCATACAGTTTTTCCAGCTGGCGCTGGGTGGTAAAAAGAATCTTTGCTTCGGACTCGTTCAAGATGTGCTTGACGTCGGCCTCCGGAAAATCCGGAAGAATCGGGACGGCGATCGCCCCAAGACGGATGATGCCGAAATAGGCCATGCCCCACTGGGGGGAGTTGTCGGCGAGAATCGCCACCCTGTCGCCTTTTTCGATGCCGCGCTCCTTAAGCAGGGCCGCGACTTCCAGGGCTTTTAGGTGAAATTCCTCATAGCGTGTGGACGGCTGAAAAGCGAAGCCCACAGCGGGGCGGTTTCCGAAGACTCGGGCGCTTTCCTCAAGGAGCAGGTTCAAGGTAGTTATGGTGGTGGAGATCATGGTCGCATGGCAATTATTTTTGGTTGAAATTGCAAAAAAAACTGCGATTACAACGATTGATATACTGTAACCCTTAGTTTGTGCCGCGGATACGTGACTGCTTTCTTTTTTATGCGACGATCAGTTTTTCCAACGTCTGGTACAGGTGCTGAATTTCCACGGGCTTGGTCAGATATTCGTTCATGCCGATTTCAAGACATTTTTCCCGGTCGCCCTTGATGGCGTTGGAGGTGAGGGCGATAATGGGCAGATCAAGACGCAGGGTTTGGCGGATGGCTCTGGTCGCTGCCAGGCCGTCCATTTCCGGCATCATGATATCCATCAGCACTGCGTCATAGGTTTTGTTTTGCAGTGCGGTAAGCGCCTCTTGACCGTTGCCCGCTATATCAACCAGAATGCCGACTCTTGTCAAGAGTTGACTTGCCACCATTTGGTTTACCACGTCGTCCTCGACCACAAGCACTTGTTTGCCGGCCAGGGCCTTGAACTGATTTTTGTCGCTTTCCGCCGGAGGAGAAGGGGGAGGAGGCGGTGTGTCTGTTATCCCGAGGCAGGTGGAAATCGCTGCGTACAGGTCTGTTTGTCTAAACGGTTTGTTCAGGAGGATCACCCCGGGGCAGGCCTTGATGTTTTCAAGCCCAGCTGCCGTGTCGGGTTGAGTGAGGATGATGATCGAAGTCTTGAGTCCGTCCGGTTGGTTGGCCGTGTGTTTTGTCAGAAAAATGGGCAGATCGAGTTCGGCTGGAGTGCTGTCGAGAACAACGATCGCATGATCCAGGGGCAGTTCGGCAGTGGGGGGCGGTGAGTCCGATGGGAGCGTTTCGGCACTGCAACCGAAGTCGGAGAGCATCTCCAGCAAGGTTTCCCGCAGGGCCGGATGTCCAGTTGCCACCAGAACCCTGGCCCCGGAAACCGAAGCAGGAAGAATCAAGGCGTGTTGTTTTTCCTGAGGTTGCAGTTGGATGCGGACGGTGAAATGGAAGGTGCTGCCCTTGTTCGGCTCGCTCTCGGCGTTGATTTCTCCGCCCATGAGGGTGACCAGCTGCCTGCTGATAGCAAGACCCAGGCCGGTTCCCCCGTAAACTCTGGGGATTGAACTGTCCGCCTGGGTATAGGCGCTGAAGATCTGTCTGATCTGGTCATGGTTGATGCCGCTTCCGGTATCCCGAACGGAAAAATGAAGCACCGCCTCGTCATCTTTCTGTTTTTCACAGTACGCCGTGATGACGATCTCGCCTTTATTGGTAAACTTGATGGCGTTGTTGACAAGATTGATCAGAATCTGCCGCAGGCGGAGGGAGTCTCCCTTTATGGCGGTGGGCGTATTGCGGCGCACGTTGATCAGCATTTCCAGGCCCTTGTCGGCGGTCTGCTTGCCGAAAAGGTCGGCAAGGCTTTCCATGGTTTCTCGCAGGTCAAAATTGGCGCACTCGATATCAAGGCGCCCGGCTTCGATTTTCGAGAAATCAAGGATGTCGTTTATCAGGGCAAGGAGGGCCTTGCCGGAGTCCTGGATAATGGCGAGGTATTGCTGCAGCTTGGGTGTTTCCGCCTTTTTCGCCGCCAAATTCGCCATGCCGAGGATGGCGTGCATCGGGGTGCGGATCTCATGGCTCATGGAGGCCAGAAACTGGGATTTCGCCTTGCTTGCCGCTTCTGCCCGTGCTTCCGCTTTTTGTCGGGCCATGGCTTCCTTGGCAAGGTTTTCATTGACCCGGCTCAGGTCGGCAGTTCGTTCTTCAACCAGGGTTTCCAGGGAGTTTTTAAATTGTTCAAGATCCAGAAATGATTTTTCCAGCTCTCCGTGGGCTTCTTCAATCTGTCTGGCATAGACGATCTGTAATTGTTTCTTTTCCTGTTCCATGAGCTGAAATCGATCGGCAAGTCCCATGGACAACAGGATAACCTCCCAGGCCGAACCGAACTGGATGCCCCAGTGGGTAATGAAGGTGTGGGGCAGGAGGCCAAAGCTTTTTAGGGCATACATCGTCACGCCAAGCATGGAAACAGACCAGGCCAGGAAGTAATAACGGGCAGGGCGGTAGCCTTTGATCATGCAGGTAAAGCCTGAAACGATCAAGGCAACCACGGTAAGACTCATCAGGGTCGCCAGGCGGATGCTCTGATGGTAGCCGATAAAAAGGGTCAGGATGCCGCCGAGTAAGGAAAGAACAATGCCTGCTTGGAGAATTACGTCAAGCCGGGGGACGTTTTTTGGGGTGTCGAGAATGTCCCGTGTGAATTGGGTGGCGAAAATATAGGCGAGAAAAATAAAAAAAGGTGTGCAATTGTTGGCCCACCACACCTGATTTGGCCAGAAATACTGGAAAGCCATGCCGTTGAGACTCAACTGGAAGAGCATGTAAGTAAAGACAAAAAGGACATAATAGAGATAAGTGTTGTCTTTAAGGCCGATATAGATGGAGAAATTGTAGATCATCATGACCAGCAGGATGCCGTAATAGATGCCCAACAGGGTCTGCTCCAGACTGATTTCCTCGGCAAGGCTGGCAGGGGAATGCAGGGTGAGCGGCAGGTTCAGAGAGCTTGTCGTTTCACCGCGGAGGTACAGGGTTTTCTGTTCGCCGGGCGCAAGCCTGATCGGAAAAATGTTGTTTTTGTGCTGGATGCTCCTGCGATTGAACGGGAAGCTGTCGCCACCCCTGAGAACGGTGAAGGCGTCTGTGCCGGTGGGGGTATACAAATCTATATGATCGAGAAGGGGGTATTTTACTTCCAGAAAATATTCCACGAAATGGGGCAAATTGTTCTTTACGGAAAAGCGAGTCCAGATAGCCGAAGTGGTAAAGCCGAAGCCGGGGGTGTCGGCGGTCGAAGGGGTAAACCGGGCATCGGTTTGTCGGGAGACGATGTCGTTGATGGTAAGATTTCTGGTCGAATCTTCTAGGAGTTCGAGATGTTTCGCCAAAAGGGAGTACGAGCCTTGTTCCGGGGTAAGAACCACCGGTACAGGCATGGCCAGGACAGCTGTAGGGGCTGCCAAGAGGAAAAAAAGCGTAATGACTCGGAGGTAGCGGCCCATCATTAAACCGGTAAGCATGAATGCATCCCGCGTGTGCATGCCAGCATGATTATTGACCTTGTGTTTTTTTATCTCAAGAGAGAAAATTAAGAATGTAGTCAGTATAAACATGAAAAACAAGGCAAAAACGATATCTTTATTGTGTTTTATCACATGGTTAATAAGGACACGTGTGTCAGGGCGCGCCAGGAGATGAAAAATTGAGGGGGATCAGAGTGTGGCTGGGGGGGAATCCATCAGCATGCCGCTTGTGGTGGAGGGAAAAAAGATTAAAAACGTGTGACACAGCGTGGTATAATTTGTCCGGGCGCAAATGTCGGCCGCCGTCAAGATTCGGTGGCTCAAGGAT
>DUZW01000044.1 GCA_013349295.1 Deltaproteobacteria bacterium | reverse complement strand
TCAAAGGGAGAGATGCGCACCGGCCGGTGAATGCCCATTTCCGAGCGAAGCAATCCATAGGCGTTGTGGCCGGTGACCATGATGGTCACCCCCTTGACCCCTGCTTCATCGCCCGGCAGCATATCGAGTATCTCGGTGGGAAATTTCTTGGCCTCGGCCCAGCGCAGATACATGCGCAGGAGGATGCTCACCCAGTCCTGGGCCTCGGTGCCGCCCGCGCCCGCATGGATGGTGATCATGGCGTTGCTGGCGTCGTGGTCGCCGGTGAACATGCACTCAAGTTCAACGGTCTCGACCCGTTCAAGAAGCGCGCTCAGGGAGATGTCCACCTCTTTGAGGGTATCCTCGTCGCCCTCGCTCATGCCAAGTTCAAGCAGAAGTTCCGTCTCTTCAAGTTCTGCCTGGCAGGTATCCCATCCTTCAACGATATTTTGGATGGCGCCCTGTTCCTGTTGCACCTTCTGGGCTTTTTCCTGGTTATCCCAGAATCCCGGGGCCAGGGTGAGCTGTTCCAGTTCTTGTAATCTTTCTCTCTTGTAATCTACTTCAAAGATGCTCCTTCAGGGAGATGAGGCGCCCCTTGAGATCTTGGATCTTTTGTTTGAGTTCCGCGGACATGGTGTGTTCTCCTGAAAATGAAAGGTTAAAGGCCAAAGTCAAAGGCTGAAGGTAGAAAAATCATACCTTGCGCCTTTAACCTTGAGCCTTGCGCCTGCTTACTCCTGCACCAGCCAGGGTCAGGAGTAAGCAAAACCAAGGGAAAAGATACCCCCAGCGAACATAGCAGGTCAAGCCGTCCAGCAAGGCGACCGGTTGACAGCGGGCATACTCGACAAACAGGGGTGAGGCTCCCTGTATCCTGCCCATGGGGTCGATAAAGGCGCTGATTCCGGTGTTGGCCGCTCGGACCAGGGTTTTTCTGGTCTCCACCGCCCGGAATACCCCCATGGCCAGATGCTGCCGTGGAGCGCTTGATCTGCCGAACCAGGCATCGTTGGTGAGAGTGACCAGTAGATTCGCTCCTGCCTTTGCCTGTCGGCGGGAAATCTCCGGAAAAATGCTTTCGAAGCAAATCAATACCCCGATCCGGCTGTTCTGGCAAGATAATGGTGTGTCGGTTTGGCCGGGGGAAAAGTCGCCCAAGGTTTCCACCAAGGGCGAGGCAAAACCCAGGATGCTGCGGAAGGGAATATATTCGCCGAAGGGTACAAGGTGCTGTTTGTCGTAACGGCCGGTGGTTCGTCCGTCCGGGGCGAGAAGGAAGGCGCTGTTGGCATAGGTGAGCGGACCGGATGGCGAGGTTTTTTCCCTGTGTGGGGCGCCGGTGAGAAGAAATGTCTGGCGTGGTCGGGTGAGTTCGCCGTGCAGCCTGAGGAAAAGCGGATGCTCGTAGGGGTAAAATGGCAGGGCTGTTTCCGGCCAAACAATCAATTGCGGTTGTTCGGCGGTGAAAATCTCATTGCTCAGGCGGAGGTAGGTGTCAATGGTTTCCCGCTGAAAGGCAGGCTGCCATTTTTGGTCTTGGGGGATATTGCCCTGTACCGCAGCCACCTCCATGTGTTCCGCCTGGGCCAGGGCTGCCGGGACGGTGTGCATCCGCCAGAAGCTGTAACCCGAGGCGAGCAGCAGGAGTGCCATGGCGGAAAAGATCGCGGGGATGTTTGCCGTCTGGCGCCGGACAAGCCAGGCGGCAAGGGTAAAGATCAGTCCGTTTGTCAGCACCATGAGAAAGGTGAGGCCATGGTGGCCTGCCAGGTCGGCAACCTGGATGAGTTGAGGCAGATTGTACTGGGTGTAGGCCAGATCAAGCCAGGGAAACCCGGTGAACAGAACCCCCCGGATCAGGTCGAGCGCCACCCAGCATGCCGGAGCGAAGAGGAGCAAGGAGAAGCGCGGTTCTGTCTTGGCGCAGAGAAAGGCGAAGGTCGCCAGATAGCAGCTCATGTACAGGGCCAGAAAGAACAGGGCCAGGATCGCGATGGGCAGAGGCACTTGGCCATAGGTGGCCAGGACGATGACGATCCAGTACAACAGGGGTAAATAATAAGCCAGGCCGCAGATGAGGCCGAGAAGAGCGGCTCTGCGCGGGGGGTGGTTACGGAGACTCCAGAACAGGGGCACAAGCGCCAGCCAGGCAAGCTGGGGCAGGGCAATGACCCCTGGCGAGGCGGACAATAACAAGGCGCTCGATAACAACGCCAGCAGGCAACTCCTGCCGAAGTGGCTTTTGCTTTGGAAGCGTGTGGAAAAAGGAGGCATCAGCTGGGTTTATTCTGGATTTTTACGGTGTGGATGCGCCGCCGATCCGCAGAAACCACCTCAAAGACCAGGGAATTGATGAGCATGGTGGCGCCCACCGGCGGTACCCGGTCCAACTGGTGAATGATCAGGCCGCCCACCGATTCGTAAGGGCCTTCAGGCAGGGTAATGCCGAAGAAATCCTCCACTTCTTCGAGGTTGACCTTGGCATCGGTGAGAAGCATGTGTTCGTTTACCACCTTCCAGCGTTTTTCCGCCTTGTCGTATTCGTCGCGGATCTCGCCGACGATTTCTTCCAGCACGTCTTCCAGGGTCACCAGGCCGCGGACGCTGCCGAATTCATCGGTGACCACGGCCAGATGGCCTTTCTGGCTCTGGAAATCCTTGAGCAGGTTGACGATTTTGCGGGTGTCGAGCACGAAAAAAGCCGGTTTGACCAGCTCCGATGCCGCCGGCATCTTGGCGGCGTTGAGGCAGAAAGGCAGCAGGTCCTTGGCGTGCAGGATGCCGATGATGTTGTCCGGGGAATCCTGGTAGATGGGGATTCTGGTGTAGCCCTCGTCGGTGATCAGCTGGATGAGTTCGGCCGCCGAGACCTTTGCTTCGGCGCTGACCATGTCGCTTCGAGGGGTCATGATCTCGCGGACCAGCGTATCCCTGAACTCCAGGATGGAGCTGATCATCTCCCCTTCTTCGCGGGTGATCAATCCTTGTTCTTCCCCGTCATCGAGAAGTTCCTGGATTTCTTGTTCAATGTCTTCGGTGGTGTCTGGGGTGCGGTTGATGCCGAAAAAATTAAGGATACGTTTGAAAGGCGAGTCACCGGTGTCCGGAGCGGATGTGTCCATGCGGGGGTAAGAGTCCTATCTGGGTATGACAACGGACCTGGTGTACCGTTGCCGGTGAACTAGGGGCGGTGTTGCCCGGTGGAAAAGGTTTAGGAGCCGTTAATCTTCGTCGTAACAAGCAGCGCAAGCGGGCTGCTGCATGTCTGTTTCGTGACGGCTCTTTATGCCGAATACGGCATTCCAGGGGGTACGGTTGTCGTTAACGCTTTTTTATTATAAAGGTTTATGGAATCGGTCGCAACATGCACTGGCTAAAGGAAATAGCCGGGGGTGTCAAGAAAAAAAATTGACGTTTATCTTTAAAATCGGTATAAGGGCCACACTTTGACCAAGGAATGCATGGCCTTCCTGAACGAAGAATTCAAAAACAGAATTATTATATCATATTATACCATGCTGTTTCAACAAAATGCGCATCAGAAAGATGGTGCTTTTTTCTTCGGAGGGAGACTTGAGGCAGCAGCAACAAAGCCCAGCTGCCTTGCCGTTGTTTTTCCTCTTGTGACGAGACCATCGGAATTCATCCTTTTCATTTGCCTTGAAAATTAGTAAAAACTAAAAAATGGAAACGACGGAAACGGCGGAATGATCGTTCTCTTTTTTTCCTTTTTTGTTCTATGGGGATATGGTGAACGGTGCAGCCTGCCCCGCAACCGATATCGAGGGTTCGCTTGAAAGACAAGGTTTTGATTGCAAATCGGGGCGAGATTGCCCTGCGGATCATGGAGGCCTGTAAAGATCTGGGCCTTGATTATACTGTGATCTACACTGCGGCGGATGAGGAATCCGAACATGTGCGCCGCAACCTGGACAGCAAGAGCAATGTCCGCCGGGCCTGGCGTGTTTCTGCCTATACCGATCCCAACGATATCCTTTCCGTGGCGGACCACACCAACTGTACCGCCATTCATCCCGGTTATGGTTTTTTCTCCGAGGATTTCCGTTTTGCCCGGCGGGTCACGATCCGCAACCGGCCCCTCACTTTTATCGGCCCGAAATGGGAAGTGGTCAAGGATCTTGGCGACAAGATCAATACCAAGCGGGTTGCCAACAGGTTGGGGATTCCGACCATCCCTGGCACCGACGGCCCTATCTATAATGAGATGGAGGCCGAGGACATCGCCCTCCATCTGTTGGAAACCCAGGACGGCCAGAAAATAAAGAACCCCTCCATTCTGGTCAAGGCTGCGGCGGGCGGCGGCGGTATGGGGATCGAGGAAGTACACCAGATCGAGCACTTCCGTCGCATTTACCGCCAGGTTCAGAACTATGCCAAGCGTCAGTTCGGGGATGGCGGGGTGCTCATTGAACAGCGGATCCGCGATTTTAACCATCTTGAGGTGCAGCTGGTTTGCAGTAGGCATGGTGAACGGGTGCATTTCGGCACCAGGAACTGTACCATCCAGAGCACCGGTCGTCAGAAGCGGCTTGAGGCCGCGCCCGGCTTCGACAACTCCTGTTTTACCTATGATTTTGACGGCAAAGAAGTGTTGGACAAGGTTGTCGAATACTCGCTCAAGCTTGCCGCCCACGTCCGTTACGATAACGTCGGCACCTGGGAGTGGATCGTCACCCGGGATGGCCAACCCTATCTCCTTGAGGTTAATACCCGAATCCAGGTGGAAAACGATGTCTCCGCCCGGGTCAGTTACATAAACAACAAACATCCCAACCTCATCCGCGAGCAGATCCGTCTGGCCCTCGGCGACAAAATGGGGTACGGCCAGGGCGATATCGCTTCACGGGGCGCGAGCATCGAGTTTCGGATTGTCGCGGAAGATACCGCCCGCGGCTTTGCTCCCTGGATCGGGACCATTTCCCGCTTTGCCTACCCGCAAAACGACTGGTCCGTGGTATACAGTCATGTGCCCACCGACCGTCCTTATGCGATCCCCAGCGAGTATGATCCCAACCTGGCCCTGGCCTTGGTCTGGGGCGACACCATGGATGAAGCCAAGGAACGGGGGCGGAAATTTCTGGCGGAGGTGGCCATCGAAGGCAGCAACGCTACAGGTGGCCAGATCATGACCAACCTCCCCTATCTTCAAGAAAACATAGCCCGACTGCTCACCTTTTGATGAGCCGGCAGCGCCGCTTGCGCTGCTGTCAATAGTGCAGGAAATTACTCTATGGAAGATTTACGAAAGCGGCTGCTCAAGATAGAAGAACGCACCAACTACCTGAGCCAGATCAAGGATGGCGTTGAGTGGGGGAATCTCTCCGGGTTGCGCGAAAAATTTGTCACCCTGCGGGACAGCTTCTATGAATACACGGAAGAGCAGCTGACCGAGGAAATCAGGGCCGTTGAGGAGTCTCTGTCCTTTCTGGAGGGGCGTTGCGAAGAGACCCTGACCTCCATGGACCGGGTGCGCATTGTCCGCAATCCCCATCGTTTTTCCCTGAAAGACATCCTTGAGAATGTCTATGAGGATTATACCGAACTCGGCGGCGCCGAGGAGGTCAGCATCGATCCTTCCATGGTTGCGGCCAGGGCGAGCATCATGCGTCGGGTAAAAAACAAATCGGTCATGCAGCAGGTCATGGTCATCGGCCACGAGAAGGGCCATGGCGAAGAATACCGTAACGGCGGCTGCAGCAAGCCCTGGGGCAACGAGAAGGCCCTCCGTTACATGAAGGTGGCCGAAACAGAAGGCATTCCCATTCATTTTTACATCTTCACCCCCGGTTCTTTTCCTGTTGAGGATTATCCCGGCGCCGGTCAGCAGATCGCGAGAAATTTATACGCCATGGCCAAATTGCGGGTGCCGATGATTTCCGTTACCTCGGAAGGCGGTTCCGGCGGGGCGGAGGCCGTGGGTATGGCCGATATCCGGCTGATGTTTTCCCATGGCTACTATTCGGTTATTTCCCCGGAAGGCGCGGCTGCCATTGAGGGCAAGATTCGTGAAGGCGAAAAGATGCCCAAGGAGTTGGTGGAGGCCTGCGCCGAACGTCTGCACATTACGGCGGAAGAAAATCTCAAGCTCGAGACCATCGATCGGATTGTCTACGAGCCTTCCCTGGGGGCCAAGCGGGACGACTTTGCCTTTTTTCGCCAGCTTAAGAGCGAAATCATCCGGGCCACCGACGAGGTCGTGCTGAAAACCAAGAGCCTTAGAGCTTTTCGTGCCTACGAATTGAAAATGAAGAAGGCGGACGAGCAGGTTGTTGAAGAACCGCATATCGTGATTTCCTGGGATCTCAACGAGGATGAAGTCAAGCGACTGCTCAGTTCCCGTTCGAAAAAATATCGGGCCATGTCGCGCAAGGCCTATTCCGAAGAGAAGACTTCCTATGCGGCTCTCTTCCAGCAGGCCAAAAAGAATGTTGCCAAGCTGTACTACAGCTTCCGTTATGATTTGCTGAAAAGTCAGCAAAAACAGGTGAAAAAGGTTTTTCAGGATGTCTCCGGCGAAAGTTCCGTGCTGCTCAAGCAGGTTTCCTCTCCGTTCAGTGCAGCCTATGATTTTATTGCGCGAAAACCGGGCATGCGTCCGGGTAAGCCTCCTGTCGCTGTCAGCGGCGGCGGAGAAGATCCCATCGAATTCGGGGATGTCTATACCAGTCCTTTGGCCAACGAGGATCGCACCGTAACCTGCCCCAATGCCGAGAAACAGGGGTGCAAGGATCTCTGGGTGCCCGACCTGTATGGCGAATTCGGGGGGGTCTGCGAAAATTGCGGCCATCATTTTCCCCTGGAATATCAATGGTATCTCAAGCATCTTTTTGATCCTGATTCCATCCGTGAATTCAATTCCGGGATCTGCGCGGGCAACCCCCTGGCGTATCCAGGTTTTGAAAAGCGGTTGCAAGCAGCCATTGCCAAAACCGGTCGGCGGAGCGGCATCATTACCTTTGACGCCAGGGTTATGGGCGTTGACCTGGTGGTGGCCATGCTGTACAGCGATTTCAGAAACGGCACCGTCGGCTCCGCCGAGGGCGAAAAATTCGTCCGGGCCTGCGAATCGGCCAAGCTGAAACGGCGGCCTCTTCTGTCCTATGTGCACACCACCGGTGGCATCCGCATCCACGAGGGAACCCTGGGCGTGGTGCAGATGCCCAAGTGCACCATGGCGGTGCGGGAATATATCGACTCCGGCGGGCTGTACATTGTGGTCTACGACAACAATTCCTATGCCGGGCCGGTGGCGAGCTTTCTCGGTTGTTCGCCGTATCAGTTCGCTATTCGTTCCAGTCGGGTCGGTTTTGCCGGACCTCGGGTTATCCGCGACACCACCGGGGCGGACATCCCCCCCGATTACCACAACGCTCGTAACGCCCTGCAACGTGGACATATCCAAGGCATTTGGGACCGCCGGGAGTTCCGGCGTAATCTCCATAAGTCCCTGCTGACCATGGGCGGCGGCAATCTGTACTACCGCTAAGGTCAAAGGTTCAAGGCTAAAGGCAAAGGACAGAGGTTTTGAGGGAAGGAAAGTTGTCAGGGTCGCAGGTTTTTGAAGACTTTGAGGTCTGGAAGCGTTCAGCCCGCTTGAGTGCTGAATTGTACAAGGCGTTTCGGGAGCTAAAGGATTTTGGCTTTCGGGATCAGATTACGCGGGCGGGGCTTTCCATCCCAAGCAACATTGCGGAAGGCTTTGAAAGAGAATCGATAAAAGAGAGTATTAATTTTTTCTCATATGCAAAGGGTTCCTGCGGAGAACTTCGCACCCAGATATACATCGGCATGGACATCGGTTATATAGAAAACCAGAAAGGCAAGGAGTGGCGGCAGGAAACCGTGGAAATTTCCTCAATGCTTGCCGGGCTTATAAAAGCACGGCGCAGTTTTCTGCGAGAAGATGAATGAGACCTTTGGCCTTGCACCTTTAACCTTTAACCTTTCCTCATATATCATGACTGACGAAATAGATTTTGACGCAATAATTGGCAAGTATCGTTCCGATCCCTTTGACTATGTGGACGTCCGAACCATCCATACCGGCCAGGTCCGGTTCCGGGTGAGGGAAGATGCTGCAGTGGAAGGACCTTCCGGTGAGTGGCACCATGTCCGGGGTACCCTTCTTTATGAACTGCTGCGGGAGGGAAACCAGAAGAAGATTTTTTCTTCGAGCAACGGTGTGGTTTCCTTTATCCGCAGCGATCTGGAGGGCCAGTTTGTCGAGGCGGGCGAGAAGATTCTTACCATTCGTCATCCTTTGAAAAAAAGAGAGATCATTGAGAATATTCTTCGTCAGGTTCTTGAGCCTTTTAACGCGCCCGAGCGGGCCAAGTATTTCTTCTCCCTCGACCTACAGGCCAAAATCGACAAGCATGGCCAGCGGGGGGTCTCCATCAAGCCCGGCGACGAGATTCTCACCATGTCCCTGATGAAGCGCGACACCCCGGTTTACTATGCCGGAGAGCCGGGGATCATCCATTCCGTTTATTTCCAGCCTGGGATCAGCGTGTCCCAAGGTGAGCCGCTTCTGGGCATCTGTTCCCAGGAAAAGCTTCCCACGATCCAGAAGATCATCACTCGTGTCAAGGCGGAATGGGAATAGTAACCGTTCAGCGGCATCACCTCTGCTTTGGCCTCGGCCTGCTCGTGTGCACCAGCACACCTCGCAGGCCTCTTTGTCGGACACTTCTGCCGACAATTGACAGGCGCATCTGCGGCACTGTTGGACGGTTACTCTTTTGGGGATGTTCGAGTCTGTTTTTTGGTTTTGGTCAAACAGATATCAATGGTTGAGCCTCTTTCCTTTCAATCCGTCCGGCAACTCATCTCCGATGAGGAGATTCCTTCACGTCTGGCCCATTATCCGTCCGAGATCGTCCACGCCGTGTATCGGTATGGCGCTCCGGTGGGCAGCACCATCCATCACCTTCCCCATGCCGAACGGCTGATGCCCCTTGCCCGGCAACGGATCAACGAGTATGAGGCCCGCAGTCGATCTTGCCCCAGCGGCATGGTTTTTCTTGCCGATGAACTCACCGAAGGCCGCGGTCGTTTCCAGCGCACCTGGCACGCCCCCCTCGGCGGGCTCTGGTTGACCTTGGTCATGGCCAACACCCTGCTGCCGGAAAGTATGCGCCTTTATCCCCTTGCCGCAGGAATGGCCTGCTGCGAGGCGATCCGGAGTTATGGCATTGATGCGCGTCTTAAATGGGTCAATGACGTGCATGTGGCAGGGCGCAAAATTTGCGGGGTACTCTGTGAATCGTTTACCAGCACTATTTTTGCCGAAGAATATGTGCTGGTCGGGGCGGGGATCAATATCAACAATCTGGCATTCCCCGCCGAGTTGACTGCTTCGGCTGTGTCCATGAAGGAAATCCTCGGGTGTGACACCGAGCTGACCGGTTTTGCCGCCCGCCTGCTGGCCAAGTTTGCCTGGTCTTTCGGTCTGCTCTGTTATGATGAAGCCCAACGTCTGGCCGCCGACGACGGCTCCGGGGCGCAGCTTCCGGAAAGCCTGTTGCTTGCCGCCTGGCGGGAGTTGAGCGATACCGTGGGCCGCCGGGTTTGGTTCGGATTTGATGTCCAGCAGCAGCCCCAGTATCGGGCTGAGGTTCTGGGGCTTGCCCCGGACGGAGGGATTGTTCTCCGCCATCTTGAGAGCGGGGCCGAGATCGTCGAACATTCCGGGGAGTTGTTGTATATTGATTGATAGTTTTTGGCATGAAATTTACAAAAAAAATACAGCTTCCACCCTGGCTTGCCTGATCGTTTTTGTTGTTTTCGTTGCGGAGTTTTGCAGTTATGTCTTCTCCCTCTACCCCGGTCTCCGTCATCATTCCCACCCATAACCGGGCCGGTTTTTTGGCTCAAGCCATCGATTCGATCCTCGCCCAGACCTATACCAATTTTGAAATTATCGTGGTGGATGACGGCTCCACCGATGAGACGGAGGCGCTGCTTGCCTCTTACGGTACGGCTGTCATTCCTCTGCGCCGGGAGAACCGTGGCCCGGCCGCGGCCCGCAATACCGGGATCATGGCGGCCCGTCATCCCTTTATTGCTTTTCTCGATTCTGATGACCGTTTTGTTCGCCATAAACTGGCCCTGCAGGTGACCGCCATGGAGGCGCAACCTGAACTGCTCATCTCCCACACCCAGGAAATCTGGTATCGCAACGGCCACCATCTCAATCAAAAGAAACATCACGCCAAGGAGAGCGGTGATATTTTTGCCCGCTCTCTCGAGTTGTGCGTGGTGGGTATGTCCACGGTCATGGCCCGGCGTGAGTTGTTCGCCCGGATCGGCCTGTTCGATGAAAGTTATCCCTGCTGCGAGGATTACGAACTTTGGCTCAGGGCCAGCGTTCGCCATCCTTTTCATCTGGTTGACGCGCCGCTGACCATCAAGCACGGCGGCAGGCCGGATCAGGTCTCCGTGCAGTTTAAAACCGGTATGGATCGCTTCCGCATTCGGGCCATGGAAAATCTCCTTTCCTCTGCTTCTCTCACTCCGGATCAGTATCGTCTTGCCAGTGCAGAGCTGGTCCGCAAGGCGGTAATCTATGGGAACGGCTGTCTCAAGCATGGTCGCCTCGAAGAAGGCCAACGTTTTCTTGCCCTCGCGGATCGATACGCCCGACCTTAACTTTCCTGTTTACTTTCTTCTTGTCCTTTTCTCCGTGTTGACTTCATCTGCTTAATGTTTATGGCATGAAAAAAGATGAGAGGTGTTCTGTGGTACATCTGTCTGTCAGGCGGCGAGGAGCTGACCGCCCAGTCCGCTCATCTTCAGGAGACAATCGCCTTTTTCAAGGTGGGGGGCACCGAGAATAGAGGGAAAAGACAGGGCAGGTCTCTGCCTTTGCTGCCCCTCCGGCGAAAAAATCCTTTTCCAAGGGTAAGGGAGTCAAGCTGTCTCTGCCCGTCTGTGGGGAGGGGATTTTGAGCGATATTGAACCTGGGTGATGTTTGTCTTATTTTCACGAAAAATGCCCCTGTGTCGGGGCGTTTTTCGTGGTGACCCAGGTTTTTTTACTGTTTCAATGCAACCTTGCCGGCTGTCGTAAGGGAACAGTATCCCTGCGGCCTTGCTAGGTCAGCCCCTGGTCCTAAACGACGCCGTTGAGGCATAGCCGGATCTTTGTCTATCTTCCCAGGAAAATCCGGTGTCGCAACAGCCGCTCTCAATCAAAGGAAACACTACCCTAAGCAGGGCGGCGATATCTTCGTCTCCCCCAGTCTTATGCCTGGTCGGCATTAACACGCTCATGGCCCGGCGTCCTCCCCTCATCTCATCAAGCATGTCGGCAGGCCGGAGCAGGTCAACGCCGTCTTTCCCCTGGTGTCAGACAACCCTAGCATGAACTGTAGTCAACTCATTGGTTTGTCGCGTTTTTTTTATGTTTGACATTGCCGGCTGAATTTTCATAGCATGGAGATATGGATGTTACCCGTATTGTGTTGTGCACTCCATGGCGTCAATAGGAGGCGAAGCTATGCGTTGGAATGATCTGAAGATCGGTAAGAAGATGATGCTTGGTTTTGGGATTATTTTTTTCCTCTTGGTCGTCGTGAGCGGCTGGTCTTTCCTGGGTTTGGGCAACCTGTTGCGGGAGGGAATCGAGGTGGCGGGCGGCAACGCCCTGCGCGGTGAGCTGCTGCAACGGGAGGTTGACCATCTGAACTGGGCAAAGAAGGTGGCTGCCTATGTGTACGATGATAATGTCCGTGAACTGGAGGTGCAGCTCGATCATACCAAATGCGGATTCGGCAAGTGGTATTACGGTGAAGGCAGGAATGAGGCGGAAGCCTTGTTGCCTCTTCTCCGTGAGCCCTTGGCGGAACTTGCCGAACCTCATCAGAAACTTCATGAATCGGCCGGTAAAATCAAAGAAGCTTTGGCGCGGAAGGAGAGTCCGGACGGACGGCAGCAGGCCCAACGGATCTACGCCACGGATACCCAAGTCAATTTGGCAACGGTGCAGGGCCTTCTGGACAAGATGACCGGCATGGCCAAGGATAATATCCTTTCCGAGGAGCAGATGATTCAAACAGTCAAGAGAACCAGACTCACCATCGTGAGCCTGGCTATCATGGCCTTATTGCTGGGAGTCTCGTTTGCCTGGTTCATTACTCGCTCCATCGTTCGGCCGATCGTGACCTGTGTGGAGGCGGTCCACCAGATTGCCGCCGGCAACACCGAGGTGCAACTGGACACCACCGTCCGTGATGAGACGGGCATGTTGCAGGCCGGTATGGCCCAGATGGTGACGGCTATCAGGGCGATGACCAAGGATGCCGACCAGCTCTCCAAGGCGGCTCAGGAAGGGAAACTGACCGTTCGTGCCGATGCGGCCAAGCATCAAGGTGATTTCAGAAAGATAATCGAGGGGATCAACAGCACCATTTCCCGCCTGGTCATGCTGTTGGATAACATGCCTGCCCCGGCCATGATCATCGATACCGACTTCACCATCCACTACATGAATGAACTCGGGGCCAAGGTTGGCGGAAAGACTCCGGCCCAGCTTCTCGGCACCAAATGTTACGACCACTTCAAAACTTCGGATTGCAGGACCGACAAATGCGCCTGCGGCCAGGCCATGCGTAACGGTCAGGAGGCAAACGGCGTAACCGATGCCCATCCGGCGGTTGGTGTTGATTTGGATATTTCCTACGCCGCCACACCGCTCCGTGACGAGCAGGGTAAGGTTGTTGGCGCGGCCGAGTGGGTGTGCGACCAGACCGAGGTGAAAAAAGCAGCCCGT
>DUZW01000043.1 GCA_013349295.1 Deltaproteobacteria bacterium | reverse complement strand
TCTCTATAAGTTAAGCAATCTTTCTCGCCTGACACTGCCAAAAGTACTTACAGACCTGCTAAATAAACCGGGGAGTATCCCTAATTTCTTCTTAAATTTTAAATACGTATTGTGTCCCCAGAATTACGTTGAGGCATGTACACTCTCGTCTGGACCTCCGGCTTCACCCGCTCGGCCCGGAAGTTTCTCAAACAACACCAGGAATTGCGGGAAAAATTCGCAGCAATTCTCAGTGATCTTGAGCACGATCCCTTTCAGCCGCATCTGCGCTACCACCACCTTGGCGGCAAGCTCAAGGGAGTGCAGGCAATCAGCATCACCTCCAGCTACCGCCTTACCCTGACCCTCCTGATTTCAGACCAAGAGATTATCCTGCTTGATGTCGGCAGCCATGACGAGGTGTATCGCTAAGCGGTGTACTCGAAGGTGTTGATCTGTTCTAAAAAAACTGAGGAGTTCCCTTTTTTTTACTCTTAAATTTTAAATACGTATTGTGTCCCCAGAATTACTTGTGATCCCGAATATTTTTGGGTGATTTCTGATGTTCAGGTGGACGATAGAGCTTGGCAAAAAATGGGCTCCGTCCCCCATTAATTTCCTAAGGCCTACGGATTCAAAACAGCGACAAACTATATCCGAAATTTTTATCACTGCATGGCTGATCTGCCATTACCGAAAACCATGCACACATTTGCGTGACGAACCGTATAAATAAACGGTTTAAATGTTCTTATTTGAGAGACCATATATCGATATAGCCCTTCCAGTTACTAATAGCAATAAGGGTTCCATCCCGATTCAATGCGGCAAATTGCGAGTTTGGTGATGTAAATTTATATTCGACATATCCACTAGAGACATTCCATACATATGTTGTCTTTGAATTGCTTTCTGGATTATAAGCAGTTCCAGCTAATTTACTCCCATTCTTAGAAAAGGAAAATATAGAGGCATCTGTGTATATTTTCTTAATTACACTTCCATCATCAATATTTATTATTTCTACATACCCATATTTTGCATCTTCGGTTTTAAGGGCTAAGATATTTTTTGATATATTAATTGCCACGACGGATACATCGTCATATTTTCTTTTTATATTTAATACATTAGATTTTTTATTTGGATCAAATATTTTAATAAAAGTATCATTCGTTGATTCAACTTCTTTTCTCAGAACAACATAACCTTCTTTGTGTAAGAAGTTATCCTTGTAACCACCGTATATATTCCACTCAGATCCGAAATTATCAATGTACTTTTCAGATTTGGTAATGTCAAATATTTTCCTATCCCCCCTTTTTATTACATATAATTCATGGCCTTTACCGCCAATCACAAAGGCTTCATGTTTATTAGGATCATTGGGATCAGACTTTGGATACTTATCATCTCTATTGTAATCAAATTTTTTTATTAGCTTGCATTTTGTTATATCTAATATTCCAAAATTGCCAATAACTTCATTTCCTCTTAAAAATGAAAAAGGAACATAATCACAATTGCCTTCATGATTTAATGTAGAGGTAAGGTCAGTACAAATTTCTTTTTCATTCTTTACATCATAAATTCGTAGTTGATCTGGACCAGACTTTTCCTCAATCGTAGATGTTACAATATAACGTTCATCATCCGTAAATAAAATGCGACCATACCTTGATGCAAAAGAGGCAATTCTATTTACTTTTTTAGTTTGATTTTTAGAAGTAACGGAATAGACTTCTCTGTTATCCTCTCGCATTCCAATTGATAGTATTTCAGGTGCCGTAAGTGGATTAATACTAATTGTGACAGGATGGTAACCTTTTTTCTCAAAATGAAAAATATATTCTTTTACTTTTGTTGATAACGTAACATCCACTGGCGTATTTTCTATGCGCTTGCCATCCATAAATACTTTCTCATCTTTTACATTAGTTCTTAGTGTCATCGTTATATCTGATGCACTTGAAATGCTAGATAAGCACAAGTAAAAGAATGTTATTGCTAACGTAATGGGCAACTTATTAATTTTTTTCATGAAAAATATCCTTATAATCATCGCCAATAAAAATTGCAATATCTCTACTTTCCAGTCCCATATATATAGTGTTTTTATAGTATTGCACTTGAGCTTTATTGTAGAGAATCTGTTTTATGAAATTGGCAACATTTTTGTATTCAGGCTCCATATAAACTATAATAGTTTTTCCGTAATTTTCTTGCTTAATCCATTCGTTTTTTGTTGTATACGTGAAATTTGGAAGACTTTTTTCTATGTATTCACCTGCCTTATCAATATTAAAATCACGGGAGGTTGCTTTAAATATTATGGCATTAATTCTGTTTGGTAGCTCTTGCACAGAAACAAATCGCTCTATCCATGCCTTGGCTTCATCTGCTGTTTTTTTGCTTATATTATTATTATTTTCCGCAGAAATGACCTTTTTAATTGCTATATCGTATTCTTTTTTTGCTATATATCTGAATATGTCTGAATATATTTCTTCATTATTTTCACTACCATTATCGCTTTTTAAAATTTTTATTAATTCATTTTTGTTTATATTGTAATTATTTATTGTTCCCGTGAAGTCGCCATCAACTTTATTGAATCCGCCATTAATGTTATAAACATTCTTATCATAACTGTTGGGTGAATTAAAAATTGATGCAACTAATGTAATTATGGCAACAACTACTCCAGCTAACGCTATTTTATTCCCACTAGATAATTGATTAAACCAGTTCATAAAATGAATATTACCGAAAATTAATTTGATATGTATTCTGCTGTTTTTTTGTGAGTAACTTAAAAAAAATTTATTGAGTCAATGGATGAAAATGACTACTACTTTTGTTTAATTTTAGCATGGTTTTTTCCATGTTAGAGAATGAATAAATCATTTTCTGATTACCAACGAATCTCAGCCAGTTTTAGCAGCCTTTGCGGCATTGGCGGCGTACGGTATTTCAGGGACAGTATATTTAATTGCCAACACCATCCCCCTTTCGGGTTTAGTTTTCTGCCATTTGATGGCATAGTCAATTATTTTTCGCCAAAAGATATCAATCTTTGCAGCAAGACATTCCGGGGACATCCATGATAAGTAAAGTCAAGGGGAAAACGGAGATTTCCCGTCGACCTCCCGGACGTCATCCGGCGGCCTTATTTGTCACCCTTCTTTCCGTCTAATCTTTTTAAATCTCTTCTTGTGGTCCGCCGACCGATCCGGCGACCAGACATCCATTTGCCGTCTTCGGGGATATCCCCGTCACGGAAGATTGAGTTTGGGCCAACCCGCTGGCCTCGAAACACCTTAAATGACGTGCAGCTCTGTTCGGCTCACGTGGTCCCCGGAAAAGCAAGGCCCGGCGGGAAGATCGTTGGAGCAAAAGGGCTCTTTTGTTTCCGAACAAAAATGGGGGACGGAGCCCGGTTTTCGAGAAAAGGATTGATGGGAGACATCAAAATATCGGGCTCCGTCCCCCATTTCGTATCACGGGGATAAGCTAAGCTTGTCATTTCCGATTGGGTAGCTTTTGTCACAACCAGGGCATTTAAAGTCGCCCATATACCCTGCTGCGTATGGCTGAAGGGGCTGTATTTCTTTTTTCTCTATACAATTTGGGCAAACATAATAAGGTGTCTCTGAATTTGAAACATAGACGGTTGCACCCCCACTAGTTTTTTTTAGGTCTAATTTATTTATACGTTCTTCCCACCTGTTAATCTCACGCAGACTATTTTTTAGATCTCGATTTTCATCTTGGAGTTTGAACAATTCCTCTCTGAGTTCAAAAATTGTGTCCTGAATTGGGCCAACTTTTTCAAGTACTTCGTTGATTTTGTCTTTGGATTTTTGGTCAATTTTATAATCAAGGACAGTGGTTAATGCTTCTTTTGCAAATTTTGCCGATGTGTATGCCGCCTTTATTGTGACAAGATCCATTTGCCCTCCCTTGAACGCTAACGTAGAGTTGAGGGGCGGCGCGCTTTTGCGCCGTCCCACTCGAACGGCGGGTTATACGTCGGCCCGTTAATAGTTAAGGTGCTCCTTCAAAGAATCAGACTTCTTCCGATTGCAGGCTCTGCAAAGTACTCTCAGGTTCTCCACACTGCTTGGACCGCCTTTCGAGACTGGAATTATGTGATCGAACTCTATCTCGTCATCTGGCACATTTGTTCGGCATTTCTGGCAAATGTGCCCGTCCCTCCGTACCACCTGGAGCATGACTTTTCTTGAAATGTTCCGGCCTTCCTCCCGGTAGGCCTTGGTTTCTGAAGCACCGCTTTGATGGAAAAACACAGGGCAGGTATGGCCGTAAATGCGGCACGCAACATCCTCGGGTTCATATTGGGCAATGTACTCGTTTGCCTCCGGATCCAGAATGCTCATGCGCCGGAAGTAGTCGTGAACCTCTTCCGGAGTTCTAGCACCGTTGTCTTTCATTTCATCAAGAAGCTCTTCGTACCTTTCTCTTATATCGAATTTGTCCGGTGTATCAGATGTATGAAACAGCGGAAAGTATTCCACAAGATAGCCATAAGGACAGTATTTGAGTTCCCAGCAGGGCTTACACACTGAATCCTTGGGAAAAGTCTTGCGCATCGGCACTTTGGTTACCTCAACGTATAACGCCTCGGCTAAGCAGACCGCGCCAATGTACTTGCCGCGTAGCGCCGCCAACGTTTACGCGGTCTGCTTAAGCTGTTTGTTATGCCTGCTGGTTTTGTTTACTTCCTCTTGAAATACCTTTAGCTTCTGTTTTCATTGTTTGTGCAAAGTGAGACATTGTATCTAATGCTTCTTTTGCGAAGCTTATATCAGCATTTTTAAGCAAGTAGGATTCAGGCCATTTTATTTCACCACCGAGAGTTTCAAGTAATATATTATGAGATTCAAGTGCATTTTCAGGTAAGTCATTAGTACATAGAAGGTAACTAAGCATATACCTGTCAAAAATTGATTTGACCTTAATGAGATAAGTTGAAGTATCGACGAAATGTCTGTATTGCTTAAGAAACCATGCACTTAAAAATTCTATAAATACAAATAGAAGTGAGCATGATACTATTCCATATATAAATTGCTCCTGGAAACCTTTTGACCAAGACAGAATTTGCCAGGCCATAATTGAAACTATAAAAAAGAAAATCCCACCTTTTGAATAAGAAATGCCCTTGTCCAAAAGAATTGAGGCCTTTTCATCAGCTATAGTAGCCTTATCTTCGAGCAGATTTCTTATGGTGTTAAAATAACTCGAAAAGCTTTTATATTTTTGAGCCTCATCTTCGACAGCTTTTCTTTTTGTCTCGTTTAATAATTCTTTTATTTTATTTGGGTCAATATTTGCCTGCTGATTTTTAAGTTCCTCAAGTTCTCTCAACACTTTCATCAATTCTGGCGAATCGGATGTATGCCTTCTTCTTGCATCAACGTCAGAAAACTTCGCCTCTCTATTCTCCTTCAGGACTTTCAGAAGCTCAAATGTCAAAAAGGATATTATTAGCGTTGCGCCGAAAAAACTAATAAACTTTAATCCTCCTTCTTTGATAAATAATGAAAATGAATTTTCGTACTTCTCCATGTAAAGTGGTAGGGCCATAAATCCATAGAGCAAGAAAACAAGAATTATAAATTTGGGCTTAAAAATTGCCTCGGACAACTTCTTTATAGTATGAATCGAGTGATTGTCCTTGTCATCATCCATAGCATTCTCCCTATATTAGTGGTGGGCATAACGGCTGCGATCACCGGAAAATAGGCCGCAGGCCTAGTTTTCCGGTGAATTGCATGGTTATGCCGCACATCATTAATTAATTGGTGTGCTCGGTTTTTTTATAAACACCCTACTAAACAATGCATACAGAAATGAGGCCATCAACGATGCAATTACTCCAAGTAAAAAACGATATAACTCTTTCTTTCCATATATAGTTTTTACTCCTCATCTCTTGTAATTTAAATATTTTATCAACAACACCTCTTTCTTCTTCAACGATTGGCTTAAGGGTGGCGTGCTCATTTCTTATTGATTCCAATAAGTTCTCAGATTCATGCAGCTTCTCTTTTTGGCTTTCAACAAAATTATTTAAATTAACCAAGCTATCTTGGATTGAATTTAAATTATTTAGTTGCGCTTCATATGATTCATTGTGCCCTTTCGTTAGTGTTTCTTTGTGTTGAGAGATATTTAATGATAAATTAAACATTAAAGTGGCAAGAAACACGCCAAGTCCACTAAAGATCCAAGTAAAATTAGCTTTGAGCCACGAACGCAATACTAGCCAACGAACATTGTATTGTAGCTGGAATACATTGTCGGATAACAATTTACTAATTACCCAGACAATAGAAACTCCCAGGCCACTATAAATCCATTCTCGGTTTTCTATAAGCCACTTAAAAATTGACATTGTCTCTCTTCATTGCCGAGGCATAACAGTGTAATAAGTGGAAACTTATCCGTCATATCACCCCCTATAGATGGACAGAATTTCCACTTATTCTCATATTAAAGATCGAAACACGGAAAACCAGCCCATTTTCTATCCGCTTATTACATTTCCACAGGTTGATTTCCACTTATTGCGATATTGTGTGATAGGGTATGGAAAATCGGCAGAAAAGTAAATCAAAATCTCAGCCGACTCCCGGCTTCAATAGCATGGGAAAATCGGCCCCCCATTCAGCCCTTCAATTTTCCCACAAGTCCCGAGGCCCGCTCCACCCTTCTGCCCACCGCCGCCTCGATCTCCTGCGGCCTACCCACTAGAGCGACCTGACGCCGGGCACGGCTGATGCCGGTATAGAGCAACTCCCTACTCAAAAGGGCCGAATCCTCTCCGGGCAGGACCAGGGCAACCCGGTCAAACTCAGAGCCCTGGCTCTTGTGTATGGTCATGGCAAAAGCTGTTTCGTGCGCAGGCAGTTGGCGCAGGGAATAGGAGCGAACCCCTTCCCTGTTTTCCGAAAAGAAAAAGGCCTTGAGCCCCTCGTCATCCTCCGCGTCCCAAATAATGCCGGTCTCGCCGTTAAAAAGACGCAACGGGTAGGAGTTGGCCTGGATCAGCACCGGCCTCCCCTTGTACCACGGGGTGTTGGGCTCAATTAACCCCTTGAGGGTGAGAACCTTTTCCGCATACCTGTTCAAAAACTGGACCCCCATCGGCCCGGTCCGGTGGGCGCAAAGCAGCCGGAATTGTTCAAACAGCTCAAGGGCCGCAAGCGGGTCGGTCGCCTCCAGAAAGAGGCGGTACCCGGCCAGGATCATCTCCGCCAGGGGATGGGTCGTATCTACCTGCAGCAGAGGCGGCAGCAGACTAACCTCCGGTGAGCCGAGTTGTGCAAGAGAAACTGCCTCCTCCGCCTTGCCGGCATGGATTGCCCTGGCCAGAGCGCCGATCCCTTCCTGCGAAGAATAGCGGAAACTTTCCGTAAGCCGGACAACGCACCGGGCCAGAGGGTTCTCTCCTGCCCCGCTGCCTGCTCCATCCAAGACCGCCGCGCAGATATCTCCCAGGATGGAGCCCGCCTCCACCGAGGCAAGCTGGTCCTTGTCGCCCAGCAGGACCAGCCGGGCCGTGGGCACCACCGCTTCGAACAGTTTGGCCATGAGGGCCACGTCGATCATCGAGGCCTCATCGACCACCACCACCTCGCAGGGCAAGGGGTTTTCACGGTTATAACGGAAGGTGGTCGGGCTCTCCGGCCGATAGCCCAGGGCCCGATGGATGGTGGAGGCCTTGGCGGGCATGGCGGCAGAGAGCTCCGGCAGCACCCCCTCCTCCTTTTTTTGCTGCAGCGACTCGGTGAGCCGGGCCGCCGCCTTGCCCGTGGGGGCGAGGAGCAGGATGCGCGGCGGTGGTTCCCCCGATGCCTGGGCATAGAGGAGGAGCAGACCCAGATATTTCGTGACCAGGGTGGTTTTGCCGGTACCGGGTCCGCCGGTGATCAGGCCGAGACGCTGGCGAAAGATCCCTGCGCACGCCTCGCGTTGCGGAGCATCCTCCGCCGTGCCGGAAAAAAGTTGGGCAAGACAGTTTTCCAACAACTCCTCCTGCACCGGTGCCGGATTTGCAGCCCGAGCGCGAATCTCCCGGACCAGATCCTCCTCATAGAGCCAGTAGCGTTGCAGATAGAGCCGCTCCCCTTCGAGCACCAGCGGGGCAAGGCTCCCATCCCGGCTCACCAGAGGGCTTTGCTTCAGCTCCGCGACCAGCTCTGCCTGCGGGGGAAGGGAACTTTCCACCAGTCGCTGCAAATCAAGGCAGACATGGCCATTGGCCACCGATTTGCGGGTAAAGGCGGCAAGGACCAGGGCCTGGGTGGTCGCAGTAGGGGCGACCCGCTGCAGGGTTCTGACGAAATAGCGGTCGAAGGGGTCCAAGATGCCACCGGCGATGAGCTGTTCAATCTCCCTGATCATGCGGAGGTCTCCCCTGCCAGACTCTGGAATATCGCGGAAAGCTGCTCAATGCGGGCCAGGGGCGGCAGGTCAGCAAACACCCCGAATTCCGCACCGGAATCCGGGTGCATCCCCTTGAAAAACAGGTACAAGACCCCGCCGAAATCCCGTTCGTACGCATAGCCGGGCAACCGGCAGCTCAGGTAGCGGTGCAGGGCCACGGCGTAGATGTGGTACTGGAGGAAATAATGGTGGTGGGCCATGGCCGCAGGCAGTTTTTCCCGGGCGTAGTCATCCCGGCTGGGGCCGAGATGGTTGCTCTTGTAATCCAGCAGATACCATTTGTTGTTCACAACGCAGACCAGATCGATAAACCCCTTGAGAAAGCCGCGCAGGGGGATAAAGCGTAAACCCCGCAGACTCTCGACATAGTCGGCGGGAATCCCCTGGGGATGGTCGATGAACGGGCGGGCCAGAAGCTCGGCGGAGAGGCTGGCATCCTCGCCCATCCCTGCGCCCACCGGGAAGGTGAAAGGCATCTCGTTGAGCCGCTGGGAGTCGGTGAGATCGCCAAGGCAAAAGGAATCCGTTGCGCAGAGCGGGGTTTTGAGCACCTCACCGAATGCCCGGCAGACCGGGGCAAGCCACTGCTGCTCTGCATAGCCGTAAAAGCGCAGCTGCTCCCGCACCAGTTCCCGCAACAAGGCGGGATCTTCTTGCGGAAAGGAGGCCCGTTCAAAAATGGTATGGAAAAAGTTGCCCGCCACCGGTCCCTTGGGAAACTGGGCCAGGGGAATCAGTGCAGCAGGGGAAATATCCGGCACCAGCTCAGAAAGCGCGACCACCTCGGCCCCTTCTCCCACCGAGCCTTCCGGCTCCCGTTCCCCGGGGTCATGGCTGCTCTGCGCGGTGAGATGGGAAAAACTGCCGATCCGCCAAACCTGGGCCAGCTTGCGGGCCGGGGTGCGACAGGTCAGCTCCACCGGAGCAGTCGATTTGGCTGCTTGGCCCAACGAGGTTGTTGCCGCTTGCAGTTGCCGCACCTGCCACCCTGCGCTTGCCTTGGCCCGGGCCTGCAGCCGGGCCAGCAGCTCCGGGCCGGTGCAATCCTTGAGCTGCTCCTGCAACCCCTCCGGGCTGGCCGCAGTGTCGGGCTCACCCAGATCGCCATGGAGGAGCCAGGCCAGTCCGCTGGCATCGTAGCCGGAGACCGGCGCCCAGAGGATATGGCAGCTGTGCCGAGCCCGGGTCAAGGCCACATAGGCAAGGCGCAGCTCTTCGGCAAAACGCTCGCCGGCCGCAAGCGCCCGGGCCGCTTCATCGGGAAAGAGGACGATCCGCCCCTGCCAGCCTGCCTCGGGATCGTGCAGGCTCACAAAGGGCTGCTTGGAGGAGCCGGAACCGCCAAGGCAGAGATAGGGGCAATAGACGATCGGGTACTCCAGCCCCTTGCTGCGGTGGATGGTGACCAGCTGTACCGCATCCTCGTCGCTTTCCAGCCGCAGCTCCGCCTCTTCGCCGCTCTCCCCTGCGCTAAGGGTCTGGCTGAGCCAGTCCACCAGCATCTCCGGGCTGAAATGGTTTCGGCTCTCGGTCTCCTGGAGCAATTCGGCAAGATGGCGCAGGTTGGTCAGTCTCCGCTCGCCGTCATCGAGCAACAGCAGCCTGCCGGTCACCCCATGTTCCTGCCAGGCGGCCAGAAGCATCCGCATGACCCCGTTTTTCTGCCATATCTCCTGCCAGGCAGCCACCCGCCCCATGAGTGCGTACAGCTCGGATTCCGCCTGGTTGAGGCGGTCCAGATCATTGCCGGTAAAGCCGAGCATCGTGGTGGCCAGGGCCTTGCGGAGCAGCTGTTCGTTGCCCGGCTCCGCCACCGCCGCCAAAAGCCTTAAGCATTCCTGTGCCTCGGTACTCGCCCAGACGCTGGCCTTGCTCTGGAGGACCCCGTTGATCCCCTGGCCTCGCAAGGCCGCCTGGATCTCCGCCGCCTGGGTGTTGGTGCGGACCAGCACCGCGATATCCCCGGCCCGGACGGAGCGCGCCCCGATCCTCGTATCCCCCGCAAGGAGCGCGGCGATATCGCCAGCCACCAAATCGGGGATCAGCGGGAGGAGCTGTTTCTTGACCAGCCGCTTTCCCTTGACCCCGCACAGCCCCTCTGGCAGGGTGAGAAACTGCAGGGGGCCCGAGCCGAGGCTTGGGGATTGCCAGAGATCTTCGGCCCCGGGCCGCGCCTCGACCTGGGCGTAGCTGATCCGGCCATCGACAAAGGGATGGGCCAATCCGCCGAAGAGACCATTCAGCGCTGCGACCATGGTCCGGTCGGCCCGCCAGTTGGTGGTCATGGTATGTTTTTCAGCTTCCGCCTGACCGGCGGCCTCGAGGTAGGCGTAGATGTCCGCGCCCCGGAAGCCGTAGATCGCCTGCTTGGGATCGCCGATCAGGAAAAGCGCCTCCTTGCCCCCTTGCCCGTAGATGGTCCGGAAGATGCGGTACTGGACCGGATCGGTGTCCTGAAACTCATCGATGAGCGCCACCGGGAAGCGGCTGCGGATCGCCTGGGCAAGGGAAGCGCCCTGCGCCCCCCGCAAGGCCCGGTCCAGCCCGGTGAGGAGTTCGTCAAAGGATTGCTGCTGGCCGGCCAACAAACGCTTGGGCAGTTCCGCCCGGATAAAGCGCGCCGCCCCACCCAGAAACCGGGCCTTACTGCTTAGGGCCATAGCCTCGGCCTGGACAAGCAACCTGCCCCATATCTCGAAGAAGGGATTGTTCTGCACCCCCCCTTTTTTCAGGGACGTGGCGGTAAAGACCTTGCCGTCCTGCTGAAAGATATTGTCTGCGCCGAGCTGTTCCGTATGCCGCGGCACGGCAAAGGCAACGGGTTCGTCGTCGGCAAAAAAATCAGCAAGCCGGTCCAGCAGACCATTGTCCAGCAGTGTCTTGAATGGCTTGGTCAGCCCCTCGGCCTGGGCAAAGTATTGAGACAAGGATTCGCGCTGCTCCTGCCAGCAAACACGCGCCTCGGTGTAGAGGTGACAATACTCCTGCACCAAGCCTGAAAGCTCTTCCTCCGAAGGGAGCTCGCCGACAATGGCGAAATCTCCGTGCCGGATCGCCTCCTGGGTCAGGGAGCGCAACTGGCCGGGAGTAACCCCTTGTTGCGCCAGGCCGGCGAGCCGATGATCCAGGGCGTAAAAAAAGCTGCTCCAGTAATCGTCGGCGATCTCCTGCACCAGGAGTTGGGTGGCGCCGGTGAGCTCCAGCTCGAAGAGCAGACCGGTTTCCAGGGCATGCTGCTGCAGCACCCGGTGGGCAAAGCCGTGGATGGTGGAGACCGCACCTTTGTCGATATCGCTCACCGCCCGGGCGAGCAAACGGCGGTCCGCCTCAAGATCGGAGCTGCGCTCGAGAAGTTGGCAGATAAAGGGATCGTTCCCGCCGTCCTGCTCCTGAAACCCCTGCAGTGCCGAGCGCAGCCGGGTCCTGATCCGCTCGTGCAGTTCGGCGGTGGCCGCCTCGGTGAAGGTGACCACCAGGATCTGCTCCACGGTCAGCCTCCGCTCCAGCAAAAGACGCAGGTAGAGGGAGGTGATGGAATAGGTCTTGCCGGTGCCGGCGCTGGCCTCGATGAGCTGCACGCCGGTGCCGGCTATGAGAAGCGGATCAAAACTCCGACTCATAACTCCTCCATCTGGTTGAGCATGGGCGTAAAAATCCGGGTGGCAAGTTCGGCAAAGGGCGGGGAGTTGGCCGCAGCATACAGGGCATAGCCCGGGGCAACGGGCAGGGCTTCACCGAAAAGCTGGCGGCAGTATGGGTCTTCCCCCTCGCCCATGGCAAATTCATTGCCGAGATACTCCTCCTCCGCTTTGCCATGGGCAGCAATGATTTTTTCCTGCTCGCTCCCTTTTGCGGCACACATGGCCTGGGCAAAGGCAAGTCCGCTTTTGGGGAAAAACAGCAGGGGCGCACTCAATCCTTCGGCAAAAAGGGAGGCCAGATCACGGAGTACGCTTGCTGCCTCGGGGACCGGAGAGAAGCGCAACACCTGGGCCGTGCCTTTATCGCGCCCCCTGCCGATCACAATCGTTTCACAACGCTGGTCATCCGGGGCTATGGCCGAAAGGAAAAGATGCTCCAGCCAGAGCGGAAGCAGAATCTTGCCGTGGAGCAGGCTGTTGGTCCAAGAGATATGGCCGGTGGGATATCTGGAATGCAACTCACCGTGCAGGGTAAAATCAGGGGTAAGACGGATCTCCCGGCGCAGGGGCGGAAGCTCTTGCGCCGCCGGACCAGGCCTGTAATGAAGAAGCTGCTCCACAATGGGGCGCACGGTGTTCTTGATCTCGGAAAAAACCGCCTGCGCAGCCTGACCCAAAGGAATCCGCCCCTCCCCCCGCCAGCGGGCGAGCAGGATTTCCGGGCTGGACAATCCCTCCCCTTGCATGGCCAGGAGATCCCGGCTCAACTGGTATTTTTCCAGACTATCGAGATGGATGGGTTCACGGTCCCGGAGCTCGCGGCCTCTTTCCTGCAGGAAAAGGCCAAGCCGGTTTTCAAGAAACCAGCGGACCGGATGGGAAAGATAGCGGGAGAGCTCAACGAGAGAAACCGAGGCAGGGGCAGTGACGAGGGGCGGCATGGGGCCGGGCAGGAAGGCATGCCTGCTCCGAATCCCTGATTGTTTTGCCTGGGCAGCCCGGCAGTATTCCGCAGCAAAACTGCACAGCCTTTCGTCCGCGCCGGAAAAATACCTTTGGCTGAAAGGCTGGAGGGGGTGGCGAACCTCAATCCGCGCCAGCAAAGCTTTCCGCCGCTCGTCAAAACCAGGGTCAGGGCCGGAGGGGTCAGACGCAAGGCTGAAGCTCTCCGCCAGACAGTCCACCAGCTCTTCCACCACCACGGAGGGCGGCAGCGCTTTGCCGTCGCGCAGGTTATTGCCCAGATAAAAAAGCAAGAATTTGCTGCGGCAGGCAAGCAAGGCTTCGAGAAAGATATAGCGGTCATCGTTGCGTTTGGCCCGGTCTCCCCGCTGCGGGTATCGGGCGATGAGATCAAAACTCTGGGGATGTTCCATCCGGGGGAACGCCCCGTCGTTCATGCCGAGCAGACAGATAACCTTAAAGGGGATCGAGCGCATGGGCAGCATGCCGCAAAAGGTCAGGCCGCCTTCAAGAAAGCCTTGGGGTGTCGCCTGGCCGGTCAGTTTCTCCTTAAGGAGGATAGTGATCCCGTTCAGGTCAAGGGGTTGACTGAAGCCACCATCTTGCGCCTCAAGAGCAATCTGGGCCAAACTGTCCCGGATCTTCTGCAGTTGCCAGGCCTGGGGAGAATCCTCCAGGAAAAGGGCTGCCGGCAAATCATTAAGAACATCCTGCCAGGCCGGTATCTCCATGACGGAGGCGAGCTTCTCCCCTTGGGCAAACAGGGACTCACAAAAATGGATGAAGCGACCGGCGAGCTCTGCCGCCTGGCCCTCAATCTCCTCGTAGGGCAGGATATCGCCCAAAAATGCGGAGTCGCTGCGAACCGCATAGCCCAAGGCCAAGCGATCAAAGCCAAACCGCCAGGTGTTTTGCCGTTCTTTCGGCTGCTGCAGCTTCTCCCGGTGCAGCTCGTCAATCCCCCAGCGAATCCCGGTTTTTTCCACCCAGAGCCTGATTTTCGGCAGATCTTCAGGGGTTAGGCCGAAATTGAGGTGAATTGCCTCGCAGGCCAACAGCTCCATGACCTCGGAAACCGACATTCTCCCCGTGGCCATCTGCAGAAAACGGAAGAAAACATCAATGAGCGGCGCCCCGCTGAACAGGGAGCGATCCGCGATCCGATAGGGAATAAAGCGTTTGTCCTCAAAGGGAAGACCGAAGACCGCTTCGATGAGCGGGGCGTAGGCCGAGACCTCGGGCAGCATGACCACGATATCACGGGGGGTAAGAGCGGGATCATCATGGAGCAGGGCCAGCAGTTGATCCTGCAGCACCTCAACCTCGCGGAGACGGCTATGGCAGGCATGGATGAAAAGAGAGGCATCATCTCCTCTCAGGGGTTGGGGAGGCTCGCTCCCGCTCGCCTGAGAGCGCTCGGTCAGATGCAGGATATCGTTCTGCAGCACCTCCAGCATGGTAAGCGGTGCGGCATGTCCGGTGTAGTGTTCACCCGCCTCAAGATAGGGGACCTCGTTTTCAAGAACCTCCTGAAAGTCGCGAGAGATCG
>DUZW01000042.1 GCA_013349295.1 Deltaproteobacteria bacterium | reverse complement strand
CACAAAAATTTCCTGGCCGGCCACCGCATAGGTTCCCACCACCACGGCCTGAGCGGTCTGCACAAGGCTGATCTCATCCATACTCCGAGACAACGCATACTCTCCGTGATAAGGACTCACCATCATACCCGGCGTTTTACGCACCTCAATCACCTCCAGTCCGGCCTGCTGCAAAGTGGAGAGCAACTGCTCACCGAGAAACCGGCCGAGGGAAGAGGTCGCATACAGATTGTCAAGACTGACGAACGTGCTCACCGCCACCACATATTCATCGCCCACTACCTCGCCGGCATTGGCAATAAGCGCCTTGCCAAGCTGATTGATCCTGGCCTGCAGAACAGCGCCCTCACCCGAGTTTCCAGGCTGGCCGGAACCAACCCCTGTCAAAAATGATTGCGACATATTTCTCGGCGAGAAAACCCGCCCCGTGCGAAACACATAATCAGCCGGTATCGCATGGGGGTAATTATAAAAATAGGGACGATAATCCGGCGTTGGACGCTGTCGCTCCTGAAACACTCCACCCTTGGCCGAGCCATCGGGATTTTGACCGTCATCGGCCAACACGGGGGCAACAATACCAGCCAAGGCCAGCAAAACCACAACCAATTTCGGGATCAACATTTCCGCCTCCCCCTGTCAGGGATTAAAATTATAGGCTGGATAATCATTTTCCAAGCTCCGCCAGGAAGGCCCAAAAGCCTGAACCATGGGATCATCCGAAACAACACCCCTACCACCGGGATACAGCACAGGTACCTGTCTGCTCTCCCCAAACATCGGCGAAGCAAGGCGCAATTCGATTTCGAGCGGATTAGTGTACATCCCCCCGGAACAGCCACAGCAACCGACAAGCAACAACACTGCCATGATTTTCCGCATACTCTCTCCCTCTGTGGGGTTGCCCTACAAAACAAATTCAAGTCAATAAAATGACACTCTAACACGCCACCCGGTATGGGAATTTTTTTCCCGTATGCCCCCTGAACATGCAAGAAATCAGGTCAAACACGGAATTTTTTTCTGAGCCGGCCTTCACGTACACCTCTCTTATTCACTCTCGCCTTAGATATAAGCATTTTCCATGCCACAAAACAAAATTTCTCGCATGCACCTCCCTGATCAAACCTTCGGGATATGCATGCTCACTTGAAAGCCGCCTGACATAAGCCTTTTAATTTCCGGACAAAATAGCGGGCCACAGAAAAAATGATTGCCAAAAAACCGGGATGGATTATACTTTTGAAGTTTATACTACCGCGATACCCAACGGGAGATTTCCCACAGGAGGAGTTGTTTTATGGCACGTATCACCGTCGAAGACTGCCTGAGTCAGATAGGCAATGAAAACCGTTTTTCCCTTATCCATCTTGCCGTTGAGCGGATAAAACAACACCGCAAGGGCGCTCCTTTTCTGGTAAAATGCAAAAACAAAGAAATTGTCGCTTCCTTGCGCGAGATTGCCTCGGGAGAGGTGAGCTTTGCCACCATCAGAAATTTTACCGCCACCAAGGAAGACACTTCTGTCCCCACCGCGCAGAAGAGTGACGAACAGCCAGAACAGACCATTTTATAACTGATGGAAACCGATTTTTACAAAACACTCGGGGTTTCCACGGATGCGACTGCCGATGAAATAAAAAAAGCCTACCGCAAACTGGCCATGAAATTTCATCCGGACAAAAATCCGGGGGACAAGGCGGCTGAGGATAAATTCAAAGCAGCAGCCGAGGCCTACGAAATTCTCGGCGATCTGGAAAAACGGAAGATATACGACCGCTATGGGGTTGCCGGCCTGAAAGACAGCGGCTACAGCGGACCAGGCAATTTTGAGGACATCTTCTCAAGCTTTGGCGATATTTTCGGCGACATGTTCGGGGGCCGCTCCGGACAAAGGCGCCAGGGCCCCATCCAAGGAAACGATCTGCGCTATGACCTGGGCATCAGCTTTATGGATGCGGTGCATGGCGCGGAAAAAGAGATCGAGATCACCAAGCGGGAAACCTGCTGGACCTGCGATGGCACAGGCTTGCGTCCCGGCCATAAACCGGCCACTTGCCCCACCTGCAAGGGCCATGGCCAGGTGGTACATGCCCAGGGATTTTTTCGGGTGCAGACCGCTTGCCCGAAATGCCATGGCGAAGGGACAATCATTACCGAACCATGCAATGATTGTCAGGGCGCCGGATTAACCAAGAAAACAAAAAAGGTGTCGCTGAAGATCCCGGCCGGGATTGATACCGGCGCCCGCATGCGGTTGCGGGGCGAGGGCGAAGGCGGACGCAAGGGAGGTTCGCCGGGTGATCTGTATGTGATCATGCATGTGGAACCCCATGAATTCTTCCTGCGGGAGGGCAACGATATACACTGCCTCTTCCCCCTGACCATGGTCCAGGCCGCACTGGGCGCCACCGTGGAAGTGCCTACCATTAACGGCGCCATACAACTGGTAATCCCAGCGGGAACCCAGCCCGAGCAGGTCTTCACCCTGAAAGGCGAAGGCGTCCCTTCCCTCAGGGGCGGAAGCCCCGGAAACATGATCGTTGAGATCAAGGTGCTCATCCCGAAAAAACTGTCCTCGCGAGAGAAGGAACTGCTCACGGAATTTGACACGCTGCAAAAAGAAAGCGGCGCTGCCCAGGAAGAAGAGGGTTTTTTCAAGAAAATCTTTCACAAATTTACCGATGAAAACTCTTGATTCTTCCTTGCGGGACAGCGACAATGAGTGACAAGACCTTAACGGCAAACCAACTCACCCATTTCGATGAAGTCGGGAATGCCCACATGGTGGATGTGGGCGGCAAAAATGAAACGGTTCGCGAAGCAACGGCTTGCGGTTCCATATCTCTCTCGGCTCAAGCATTCCAGCTGGTACGGGAAGGGAATATTGCTAAAGGAGATGTGCTCGGGATCGCCCGGATCGCCGGAATCATGGCCGCAAAAAAGGTCGATTCCCTGATCCCCTTGGCTCACCCCTTGGCCATCAACAAGGCAACTGTTGACTTTGATCTAAACGACAAAACGCACACCATAGATATTACCGCTACTGTGGGAATAACCGGCAGAACCGGGGTCGAGATGGAAGCTCTCACCGCCGTCTCGGTTGCCGCCCTGACCATATATGATATGTGTAAGGCTGTAGACAAAGGCATGATCATTAACAACATCAGACTGGAAAGGAAAATCGGGGGCAAAAGCGGCAGTTACCAGAGGAACGGATAACGCTTGTCCAAGATATACCAAGGGAGTACGACTGTGAACAGAGAACAACTTGAGTATTTTCGCCAAAAGCTTGAAACCATGAGTCATGATCTTTTGCAGGAGGCGGAAAAAACCATCCACGAGATGACCGACAGCACGGAAAATTATCCCGATCCCACCGACCGGGCCAGCGCCGAATCCGACCGGAGCTTCGAGCTCCGCATCCGTGACCGCGAACGCAAACTGCTTGCCAAGATCAGGGAAGCCATTGAGCGCATCGATGAAGGCACCTATGGCATTTGCGATGAATGCGGCGACGAGATCTCGACTAAACGTCTTGAGGCGCGGCCGGTGACGACCCAATGCATCGACTGCAAGACCCTCCAGGAAAACCAGGAACGGGCTCAAAAAGGCCTATAAGAGACTGCGATGCCAGAACTGCGCAAAGACCCGATCATTGGCCGCTGGATAATTATCTCCACCGAAAGGGGAAAACGGCCCACTGATTTCATTGTTGAAAAAAGTGAAACCAGAGGTGGATTCTGCCCCCTCTGCCCTGGCAACGAGAATACCACACCGCCTGAAGTTTTGAATTACAGCAATACCGATGGCCATCAGGCCAACAAACCGGGCTGGGACCTGCGGGTTGTGCCCAACAAGTATCCCGCCCTCATCATCGAAGGCAATCTCAACAAGGAAGGGGATGGCCTCTATGACCGGATGAGCGGGATCGGCGCCCATGAGGTCATCATCGAAACCCCGGACCACAACGAATGCTTCACCAACCTGCCGCCGGAACGCATGATCAAGGTTTTTCTGGCGTACCGTGATCGCCTGCTGGATCTGGCCCAGGATCCACGCTTTCGTTATGTCATGATTTTTAAAAATTTCGGCGCCGCGGCCGGGGCCTCACTGGAACACTCCCACTCCCAACTCATTGCCCTGCCCATTGTGCCGCGCATGATCAGCTCGGAGCTCGAAGGGAGTCTTTCTTATTACAAATACAAAGAACGCTGCATCTTCTGCGACATTATCCGACAGGAAATCAACCAGAACCAACGGGTGGTGGCCGAAAACGAACTGTTTCTCGCCATTGTTCCCTATGCGCCCCGTTCGCCTTTTGAGATGTGGATCCTGCCCAAGCGTCATGCCTCTTCTTATCTTGCCATGGACGACGATCATTTCAAGGCGCTCAGTACAATCTTTTCCGAGTGCATGCGCCGCCTGAACAGCTGCATCCCCAATGTTCCATACAATTTCGTGCTTCATGGCGCGCCCTTACGCTCACAACCCCTTGATCATTACCACTGGCATTTTGAGATCATGCCCAAACTGACAATGATTGCCGGTTTTGAATGGGGCTCCGGATTTTACATCAACTCCATCCCGCCGGAAGAAGCAGCCAAATTTTTAAAAGAATCTGTAATTTAAGATACGCTTTTGCCCTAAGGTACGGGGGAGCAACCCACACAACCTTTGGCAAGAGCACAGGGGGCCATCAATGAAAAAAATACTACTTGTTGACGACGAAGACAGCATCCATCTTCTGTACCGTGAAGAGCTGGAGGACGAGGGATATGAAGTCCACTCGGCTCTCTCGGGCGAGGAAGCTCTGGCCCAGCTCAAGATCATTGCGCCGGATCTCGTCATCCTCGATATCAACATGCCCGGCATCAACGGAATCGATGCCCTGCGCCAGATCAAGGAAATAAACCCCGCCTTGCCGGTAATCCTGAGCTCCGCCTACCAGGAATTCAAACAGGATCTGGCCACCTGGGCTTCCGATGAGTACATCGTCAAATCATCCAATTTGGACGAACTCAAGGCCGCGGTAAAAAAACATCTTGCCTGAGAGTTGAGCCAACGAGGAAAAACAGACCGATCCCGTCCTCCTGTCCAATGAGCGTATCCGTTCCCCTAAGAACTACAAGAAAACGGTTTCCACTCAAGCTGCAAACGTTCACCAGTGCCGGAGATACGCGAAAGAGGTCTGCAAAGCGTGCTATTGCACATGAGCAGGCCGATGACAAAGCAGATTCGGTGCCGGGGAACGTTTGCTAATGAGCGACATGAAAGATATCCAAGGACAGCGCGACTACCGCCGGATCAACATCAAGAAGGTCGGGGTTAAAAACATCTCCTACCCGGTCACGGTCTTGGACAAAGCCAGAAAAACCCAGAAGACCGTGGCCACGGTCAACATGTACGTCAATTTGCCCCACCAGTTCAAGGGCACCCACATGAGCCGTTTCGTGGAAATCCTCAACCGATTTCACGGCGAGATCAACCTGAAAAGTTTTCACCGCATTCTTGAAGAGATGAAGGTCAAACTTCAGGCGGAAGCTGCTCACATGGAAATGACCTTTCCCTATTTTCTACAAAAACCTTCCTTGCAGGCGCAATCGGTGGGCATGAGTGAATATCGCTGCACCATGCATGGTTCGCTGGACAAAACCGATGACCTTACCCTGGAAATCCAGGTCCCCATTTCCCCACCGCTTCCGTCCCAGATTGCTCAAGGATTGCCCCGCTCCCTCGGTCACTGGGGCAGAGCCACCATCCGCTTGCGATTCAAACACTTCATTTGGATCGAAGATATCATCCAGCTGGTAGAAGAGGTGACCTCCCACGACCTCTGCTGGCCCTCCGAAGAATCCTGCACGGAACACACCCTTTCCGTGGAAAGCATCACCACGGCCCTTGGCCGCAAACTTGAAAACCATCCGGCCATTGCCTGGTTTTCCATACTGGTGGAAAACCTCTCGCAAGGGTATAACACCTTTGCCTCTTTGGAATGGCAGGACGAGAACACGACGGCTGTGGCCTGAACACCTTCACCACGCCAACCACTAAAAAATACCGCGAGAAACCATCCCATGCACCACGAACTTCTTTTTGAAATCGGCACCGAAGAAATCCCGGCCGGCTATATCATGCCCGCCCTTTCCCAACTGGAAAAAATTTTAGGCGACCGGCTCACCGCCCTGGCCCTGCCCTATTCCTCCCTGCGCACCGCTGCTACCCCGCGGCGCCTCGCCGTGTCGATCAGCGGCCTGGCCGCACGCCAGCCCGACCGGGAAGAAGAGGTTCTCGGCCCCCCCAAAAAAGCGGCCTTTGACCAGCACGGCCAGCCCACCCAGGCGGCCATCGGCTTTGCCAAGAAAAACGGGGTAGAGGTCGAGGCCCTGCAAATACAGGCAACACCAAAGGGCGAATACCTCATGGTGCGCATCGAACAGATCGGTCGCCCAACCGAGGAACTCCTTGCCGAGCTGCTGCCGGAGGTTATCACCAGCCTCAATTTCCCGAAATCCATGCGCTGGGGCGCAGGCCGCACCAGCTTTGCCCGCCCGATCCAGTGGCTGCTCGCCGTCTATGCCGGCAAAACCGTCACGTTCTCCCTGGACACCATCACCAGCAGCAACACCACCAACGGCCACCGTTTCATGGCCGGAGGCCCTGTCCCGGCCTCCTCTTATAGCGACTATGTCGAAACCCTGCGCACAGCCCAGGTCATGGTGGAGCCTCAGGAACGCCGCAGCGCAGTGCTTGCCGAGATCGCCAAGGCGGCCCAGCAAGTGGGCGGGACGATCCTGCCCGATGACGAGTTGGTGGACACGGTATGCAATCTGGTCGAAAAACCCTTTGCCATCTGCGGCGCCTTTGAGGAACGCTTCCTGGCCCTGCCCCGCGAGGTATTGATCACCTCCATGCGGGAACACCAGAAATACTTTGCCGTGGTTGACTCCGGGGGCAAGCTCATGCCCAACTTCATCGCAGTAAACAACACGAACACCAAGGATGCAAAGCTTGCCGCCGATGGTCACCAGCGGGTGATCCGGGCGCGACTGGAGGATGCATTCTTCTTCTTCAAGGAAGACCAGCGGAGGACCCTGGCGGATCGGGTCGATGACCTCACAGGGGTTATCTTCCAGCACAAACTGGGAACCATGCTCGACAAAACCAGGCGCGTCACCACCCTGGCCGGCATGCTGGCCAAAAGGCTTGCGCCGGAACACCTGGCCTCGACAGAACGGGCAGCGCTCCTGGCCAAGACAGATCTGCTCACAGACATGGTGGGGGAGTTCCCTACCCTGCAAGGGGCCATCGGCCGCGATTACGCTCTGCTCGGCGGCGAAACACCTGAGGTTGCCGCAGCCATCCGGGAGCATTACCTGCCGGTCCGGGCAGGCGGGGTGTTGCCCACTTCCATTCCTGGAGCGCTGGTGGGCATGGCCGACCGGATTGACTCCATCGCCGGCTGCTTCGGCATCGGCCAAACCCCCACCGGCACCGCAGATCCCTTCGGCCTGCGCCGCCTTTCCCTGGGGCTGCTGCACATCATCAACGGAATGGACTTTCGCCTCTCCCTTGCAGAAATCGTGGACCAGGCGCTCTCCCTCTATGGAGACAAATTAACTGCCTACCACAACGAAGCCCACCGCAACGTGCTTGAGTTCATCAAGGGCCGCTTCAGCAATGATCTCACCAGCCAGGGAATCCCGGCCGAGGCGGTTGAGGCGGTCACCTCGGTCTCCTTCGATGACCCGGTCGACTGCAGGCGAAGGATCAACGCCCTGATGGCCATCAGCAAGCAGGAAGCCTTTACCATTTTGGCAGGATCATTCAAACGGGTGATCAATATCATCAAGGAGAACAGCGATACCTCGGTGCAACCGACACTGCTCACGGAGTCTGCCGAGCAGAAGCTTCATGCGGCGTATCTGGCTGTCCGTGCCGAGGCAACTCCTTTGCTTGCAGCCAGCGATTACGAAAAGGCGCTGGGGGTGATCCTCAAGATGAAGGAGCCGGTTGACACCTTTTTCGAGGAGGTCATGGTCATGGCGGAGGATGAAAAGGTACGCGCCAATCGGTTGAACCTGCTGACCGGCATCGCCGGACTCTTTCTGCAGATCGGCGATTTTTCAAAGATGTCTGCCATCAGTCAGTAAGCTGGCACTGGACGATTTGAATGGCCTGCTCATAAAGCAAGGGCAGGGATTCAAGATTGACTTGAAGTTTTTCCGCCAGGACGGCGGTTGCTTCCCAGTCACCACGCTCGTAGCCCATTACCAGGGCAAGGGTGCGGGAAAGGGGGGCCGCCGCGCCCACGGAGACGGAGAGCAGGGCCTCATGAATTTCCTCGGGCAAGGCCAGCTCCGGCAGGATATCCGCCATGGCTTTATCAAGCATGGCGGGCAGCAGGGAAAACATCCCCACCGTATGAAACATACCCGCCTCCTTGCGCCGCCCCAGAAGCTGATCGGCGATCAGTTCGCAGAAGCTGCCGCGGAAGGCAGCCAACCGCAGCAACTCGGAGGGCTTGTCATCGGCGATATAGGAAAGCATCATCAGCGACAGCCATTTCCGCAGGGTAACCTGCCCCAGCATGGCCACGGCCATCTCAATGGTGTGCAGCTTCTGGCTTCTGGCAAAATAGGCTGAATTCGCATACTTGAGCAGCTTGTAGGCCAAGGAAACATCATGGCTGACAAATTTAGCAAGCTCGGCGAAATCGTAATCCTCATCCTGAATAACTTTCAACACCTGAAGATAATGGAGTTTGGAGCCGGGGATATCCCGCCCCTCCATGATATGGGGGCGGCTGAAAAAATACCCCTGGAACAGATCAAAGCCCAGTTTCTTGGTGGCCTCAAACTCTTCATTGGTTTCGATCTTCTCCGCCAGCAGCTTCACGTTGTAGCGACGAACAACCTTCGCCTGCCGTTCAAGCTCGGCAAGACTCATCTGCCGGATGTCAAACTTGATAATCCTGGCCAACTTGATGAGCGGCAAAAAACGCTCTTCATAGAGAAAATCATCCAGGGCCAGGACATACCCTGCCCCTACCAGCGCCTCGCAGGCCTGCACAACCGCAGGCGTGGCCCCCACCGTTTCCAGCACCTCGACCACGGCAATCTCTTTGGGAAAAAGCGAGGGATACCCCTTGAGCAGCATCTCTTCGCTGAAATTGATGAAGGCCTTTTTCCCTTCGGTGATCGAGGCAATGCCGATCAGAAGAAAGCTGTTGGTGATAACCTTGGAAGTGGCTTCTTCCCCATCCTGCGAGGGGTCGAAGTAATTGGTCAAGCCGGAACGGAAGAGAAGCTCGTAGGCGAAAACCTCTTTGTTCCTCTTGAAGATAGGCTGACGGGCAACGAATATATTCGGCTGAGTGGTATCCATGGTTGTGATAATTTTCTCACAACCCGTCCATCAACGCAATTACCTTATGATGCAATAACGTTTCCAGAACCTCGGCCATGGGCAAGCCCACCACATTGGTATAGGAGCCGCTGATCTCCGGGACCAGGAAACACCCCTTACCCTGAATCCCATACGCCCCGGCCTTATCCAGAGGTTCGCCGGTGCGGACATACGCCCGGCACAACTCCGGGGTGAGTGTGAGGAAGCGGACCCTGGTGCAAACGGTTTTAGTACACTGCTCGCCGGTCTCATGGCAACAAAGGGAAAATCCGGTCCACACCTCATGCCAGCGACCGGAGAGCCGCATGAGCATTCCGCAGGCCTCCTCTTCGTCGCCTGGTTTACCGAGGATCTCCCCGTCCACCACCACAACGGTATCAGCGGCCAACACCCAGGCGTCAGGAAAATCTACCGCCAGCGCCTTTTCCCGGGCCAACCGAGCAACAAACTCGATGGGGGTCTCGCCGGAGTGCGGGGTTTCGTCAATGTCTGCGGCCGCCACCTCAAAAACAAGGCCCAACTCGGCAAGAAAATCACGCCGCCGAGGGGAACCCGAGGCCAGGATGAGCCGCGCTTGTGTCCGGAAAGCCTCCATGGAATCGGGATCAGGCCCGGATGGAATAACCACCGTCAACAACGATGGTCTGCCCCTGAATCATGGCGGCCAGCTCACTGCACAGGAACAAGGCGACATCCGCCACATCCTCGGGGGTGGTAAGCCGCCCCATGGGAGTTCTTTGCAGGGCGCCGTCAAGAATCTGTTCCCGGTTGGGAAATTTTTTCAAGGCCTCGGTATCCACGGCCCCAGCGCTGATGGTATTGACATTGATCCCCATCGGCCCCAGTTCCACGGCAAGATGGCGAACCAACGATTCAAGCGCCGCCTTGGAGGCGCCCACCGCCGTGTAGTTCTCCACGGCCCGCACCGCCCCCATGCTGGAAACCGCCATGATCCTGGCCCCCTTGCTCATGAGCGGCACTGCCTGCTGGGTAAGCGACAACAGGGCCCGGGCGTTGATCTCCATGGCCCAGTTCCAATGTCGGCTGCTCAGCTCAAGCGCCGGTTTCAGAACACCGGATGCGGCATTGCTGATCAGAAAGTCTAGATGACCGAACTCGCTTTTGATCAAAGCGAACATGGCCTGCAGGTCTTCATCATTGGCCACGTTGGCCTTGACCACCAGACACCGAGCCCCTTTTTCCTCGATGAGGCGAGCGGTGGCTTCCGCATCCTGGCGGTGGCGCACATAGTTTACCACCAGATCAACCCCGTTTTCAGCAAGCCGCAAAGCGATTGCCTTGCCGATCCCCCGAGAACTGCCGGTTACCAAACCTACTTTTCCCCGCAGATTATACATACACCCTGCTCCTCTTTATCGCTGCCCCTGTAAAGGGTTTATGAATATCAAAAGTGTTGCCCACGATAAAATTTTCAGGCAGGAAAGTAAAGAAGACTTTCCTGCCGTATAATGGCGACCCCTACGCGCCTTATCCAGCCATGATCCGTTTTATGGCGCCCATTACAAGCCGCCAGGGATGAAAACTCACCGGTTTCAGGCGAGCAGGGGCCTGAAACCCCGGCGTTCCGACCTCTTCCGGCCTGGCAAGCGGAAAAGACAGCTCACCGAGCTCACTTCCGCTGAGATTGCGCCGAAAACATTCCCGCCAGACGGGACTTGCTTCCGGGGGAAGCCCTAACACGGCAAGCAAGGCCGTGTCCAAGGCCACGGGATTCAACCCTCCGGCCAGCAGGTGCAAAGGAAAGGACGTGCCGCTCACCGGACCGTCGCCATGCATGGCCACCACCCCGTCGGCCAGGGTGATCCCACCAGGCAGCACGGCGAGGAGATCGACAAGCATACCCTCGAACCGATTGTCGATATCGCCATACCGGGCATGGAGCCAAGGCTTGCGAAAACCGACCACCGTCCCGAAATAATTTTTCACAGCCAGGGTCAGATACAGCTGGCCGTGGGCCTTGATCTTCGGCAGATTAACCAGCAGATCGCACTCGCCAACCGCCCGCGCCACCCCGACGGACAGCCCGGAGGCGAGGCGAAGCGGTTGCACCGCCTCGAAATTGATCATGGTCACCGGCAGATCCTTAAGTGCCTCGCTGATCCCACAGGATGCCATGACGCCCATGGCCGTGCCAAAGGCCGGAGAATCGCCAACCCGCACCTTGGCCCCATGGTCGAGACACCACTCCGCCACAGCGGCGACAACCTCGGGGTGGGTACAGGCCAATCCTTTATTCCGCACAGCGGAAACAAGATTTGGCTTGATGAGCACCCTGCTTCCCGCGGAAATTTTAAAGCCAAGGGCGTTGCACAGGGTATCCACCCGCTCTTTGAGCAACCGCCGGTCATACCGGCTGCACGCCACCAGGCCAACCTCACATGCGCTGAGTTCCATTTCCTCTCCTGCCTAGGCCCTAGTCTTTAACACTACCCTTTGAATTAACACCTTAAGTTTTCCACAATCACCGCCTCTCGATCCGGAGCCATCACCTATTTCCATCAATCGTCGATGTTTTTTTGACGCTCAGTCCGGTTGAAGTCAAAATTGTGACGAGAGATTTCCGGCCATCACTCCCCTAAAAAAGACCGGCCTCCCTGGCTGTTTTCCAGAAATACATTGAATTACCGATAATTTACATATACTGTTATACTCAGTAAAAGCCTCGCGGCACAATGCTTGCTTTACAACCAAAATCAAGAGAAGGCTCCGGGTTTTTCCGACCTTCCTTTTTCCTTGAGGAGACACGACCATGGCTGTGGAAAAAGACCCAGAGGCAACAGAGCAGGTTCCCAAAAAAAAATCCAAGATGGTATTTTTCATCATCCTTGGCGTGGGCATTCTCGTCCTCGGCGGCGGAGGATTTTTCGCCTACACAAAATTCATGACCCATAAACCGGCGACTGAAGAGGTTGCCGACCAAGAGGCAAAAAAAGAACCTCCGCAGGTGATCGGGGAAATGCTTGTCCTGGAGCCTTTTGTCGTCAATCTGGCAGACCCGAAAGGCAAACGCTACCTCAAGGTCAAGATTGAACTCGAACTTGAAAGCAAAGAGGCCGTGGACAAGGCCACCAAAGCAGCACCCAAATTGCGCGACATGGTCATCATGATGCTCACCAGCCTTGGCTTTGAAGAAGTCATGACCCCGGAGGGCAAGATCCGGGTCCGGGATGAACTGCTGGAGCGGTTTAACGAGATCATGCGGCCCGACCATATCAAGAATATTTATTTTACGGAATTTGTCGTGCAGTAGCCACTCCGGCTTCTGCCCGTTCACACGAAAAACAGCCCACCATACCAGCAAACGCCATGGAACAGATTCTCAGCCAGGACGAGGTTGACGCGCTACTCAAGGGAATTTCCGGCGGCGAAATCGAAGAGCCGGAAGAACCCATAGATGCCGAAGCCCTTGGCTATCAGGCTTATGACTTTTCCCGACAGGAAAGGATTGTCCAGGTCAAGATGCCGGCCATGGAGGCGATCTCCGATGCTTTCATGCGGGCGGTGCGCACTTCGCTTTCCACCACCCTGCGCCGGATCATCGACCTGACTTCCGCCCCCATTGAGCTGGAGCGCTTCGGCGCCTTTGTCCGCACCCTGCCCGTGCCCAGCAGCCTGCAGATCTTCCGGATGGCGCCCTTCCGGGGCAACGCTCTCATTGTCCTCGAACCCAAGCTGGTTTTCACCCTGGTGGAAAACTTCTTGGGCGGCACCGGCACCAGGAACATCCGCATTGAGGGCCGCGATTTCACGGCCATCGAACAACGACTCATCCGGCGGGTGGTGAATCTTCTGCTCAACGATCTGGAAAAGGCTTGGTATTCCCTGCAGCCCCTTAAGGTTCAGTACATCAGAAGCGAGATCAATCCTCAATTCGCCAAGATCTGCCAGCCGGAAGACGTGGTAATCATCTGCCGCTACGATGTGGACATGGACCGGGCCGTGGGCAGCATCACGGTATGCATCCCCATGAGCAACCTGGAGTCGGTCAAGGCCAAGCTGCTGACCACCTTCCAGCGGGAGCAGAGCGACGAGGATATCAGCATCAAGCGCGTCCTCTCCGAAAACATCAAGAATATCCCCGTGGACTTCGTGGTGGAGTTGGGCCGCGCCACCATTTCCGCAGGCGACGTCATGGAGCTGGTAGCCGGCGACATCATCCAGCTGGAACGCCGCACCGACGACCTGCTGCCTGCTTTTGTCGCCGGGGAAAGAAAATACATGGGAACCCCCGGGGTGCATCGCGGCAACAATGCGCTGCTCATCAAGAAGAAGGTTCTTGACCCGAACCGGGAATAAGGTTCAAGGCTCAAGGTGAAAGGTTTAAAGCCAAGCCTTTTACCTTTCACCTTGAGCCTTGAACCTTTAACCTTTCAAAAGGAGAAACACCATGGCTGACGACCCGTTGGATGCCGCCGGAACGAAGACCGGAACAGAGGGAGCCGGTGATGATTGGGCTGCCGCCTTGAGCGAACATGAAAGTTCCGGAGGAGCGCAAGCCCCGGCCTTTGCCGAATTGAGCAATAGCGTGACCGCTGCCCCCGCGGGCAGCCAGAACCTCGACTTTCTGCTTGATATCCCCTTGGACGTCACCGTTGAGTTGGGCCGGACCAGCATGATCATCAACAAGATGCTGCAACTGACCCAAGGTTCGGTGGTCGAGCTCGACAAAGCGGCCGGCGAACCGGTGGAGATTTTTGTCAACGACAAGCTGCTGGGCAAAGGCGAAGTGATCGTGGTCAACGAGCGGTTCGGAGTGCGGATCACCGAGATCATCAGCCAGGCAGACCGGATCAAAAACATCGGCTGAGCCGATGGGAATCCTCTGACCGACACCTGTCGGCAAGGCAGTGGGCAGAACCATTATGAAGATCAGGCTACCATCATCCAGACATGGACTCTCCCGAAAAAAGGCGCTGACCGCCTTGGGGATAAGTCTGCTGCATAACCTCTCCTGCCCTTTCATGCTCCTTGCCGCCGAACAGTTCGGCAACGGAACCGGAGGGGGGACAGCCCCTTCCTCGATCCTCACCGGCAATCAGGAAACCCTTTCCCTGACCACGACAATCTTCAAAACCATTGGCTCACTGATCATCGTGGTGGGCCTCATGCTCCTGCTGCTGTTCTGGATCAGAAAAATGGGCCTTATCAGAGTCGGCTCCAGACAAGAAGGTCTTATCACGGTCCTCGACAGCCAAATGCTGGCCCCCAAAAAACAGGTAAGCGTTTTGGAGGTGGCAGGAGCATATCTGGTGGTCGGCCTCACCGATCAGCAGATCACCCTGCTTGCCACCCTTGACCCCAACGACCGTCTCAAGGACGCCGCGCATTGCAGGAAAACCTTCACCCCCTTGCCGGCCTCTTTTGCCTCCATCCTCAGCAAGGCTGCCCAGGGCATATCCAACGGCGTGAAACAAAAAAAGGGAAATACCCATGCGGAATAACCCTCTGCCATCCTGGCCCATTCTCCTCGGTCTGCTCACAGGACTCATGCTCCTTTGCCCGGGCGAAAGCAAGGCCGTGACCCTGCCCACCGTACAAATCGGCCTGGGCGAG
>DUZW01000041.1 GCA_013349295.1 Deltaproteobacteria bacterium | reverse complement strand
TGCCCGGTTGCATCTCTGGTATGGCGAACCCATGACCGTGCCGGAAAAAGCCGGTTCGGAAGAACTTGAGCGGTGTCGCCTGGAGATGGAAGGTCGGCTCAACAACCTCTATGCGCAAGCGTGGGGCGAGTTTGGCAAGGAGAGTCATGACGCGTAGATGCTTCATTCGTTAAGAGACATCTACCGGTTGCGGTAGGAAGAATGCAAAAAAAAGGAAGGGGTGGGGGACATATGTCCTCACCCCTTCCTTTTTGAAAGTTAACGCGCTAAACGGTTGAGACTATAGCTTAGGCCAACTGGCCCATGATGGTCTCGGTTACCGCCTTGATGGAGGTGGAGCCATCCACGGAGATCACCTTGGTGCCGCCGGCTTTCTTGAAGTAGTTGACCGCTGCCATGGTGCCGGTTTTCTCGTCGTAGTAGATATCATGACGCTTGCCGATGGCGTCTTCGTCCTGGTCATCGGCCCGGGCGCTCAAGTCGCCGCCGCATACCCGGCAGACCAGCTTGCCGTCTTTTTCCACGGGCTTGATGGCCTCAAAGGCGATGTGGTTGGGGTGGTTGTTGTCATTGGCGCAGAGACGGCGGCCCATGATCCGATCTTTGGCGATCTGGCGGTCAAGGAGGATTTCGATGACATAGGTCAGGGGCATGTCCGCTTCTTTCAGAGCCTTGTCCAGCGCTTCGGCCTGGGCGAGAGAACGGGGGAAGCCGTCCAGGAGCCAGCCCTTCGCCTTGGACTTTTTCAGGGTCTCGAGAACCATGGGAATGGTGATCTCGTCGGGAACCAGATCGCCGCGCTCAATGAATGCCTTGGCCTTCATGCCCAGCTCGGTGCCGCCCTTGATGTGCTCGCGGAAGATGGCGCCTGATTCAATATGGTCGATATTGTACTTGTCCTTGACAATGGCGCCCTGGGTGCCCTTGCCGCTTCCATTTGGCCCGAAAGCCAGAATGTTTACCGCCATGACGATTCTCCTTTATCAATACACTGTATGTTGGCGGGAACGCCGGATGCGGCCCGCTCCATGGACATGAATGAGTATTCACTCAAGAATGAAATTAGCTCATGACTATATACCAAAAAAAAGATTGCGGCCAGAAAAAATATTTTAACCGGGGAAGAGCAAGGGGCGTTGTGGGGGGCGGTTGCCCTCGCGGGCCGAGAGTGGAGCGGGCCAAGCTTCGGCAAGGCTTGAAGAGGAGCCTTGCCGAGAAAATTAAGGTGTCAGGCAGGTTCAGCTTGCGTTATGCAGCTCGCAGAATTCTTTGATCAGCAATTTGCGGGCAACCAGTTCCAGTTTGAAATAGAAAGGACTTTGCATGAGAATTTGTATGGCTTTTTGGGGAGTCATGGCATTCTCCTTCCTTGGAATGGTTTTGCGACTCAATTCGCTTTGTCTTTGCTTAACTCATCGGAAGTTTCGCGGGAAAACTTGACTTGGGGAAATGAAATAGCGGAAAGATCTGAGGCGGAAAAAAGGCTTTTCCCGTGTCTGCATTCTTAGTCATTGATACCATTGGAAAAATGCAGCATAATATGGTTATGGTAATATCATGTCGGTCTGAAAGTGTATTCCGGGCTGACAAGTCGGGCAAATCTTCGAGGGGCACATGCAAAAAATTTTTTTCGCCGTTTTCATGTTGTTCGTGATTCTGTGCATCGGCACCTCCGGATACATGCTGATTGAAAACGGCTCTTTTGTCGACAGCCTGTACATGTCGGTGATCACAATCACCACGGTGGGCTATGGGGAGATCATTCCCTTGAGCTCGGCGGGTCGGTATTTCACCATCTGCCTTATTCTGGTCGGGGTCGGTTTTGTCCTCTATCTGGTGGGCGAGGTCACGGAGTCCATGGTTGAAGGGGGATTGCGGAAAATCATGGGGAGAAACAACATGGAAAAGCGGGTGGCGTCCTTGAAAAATCACTACATTGTCTGCGGTTTTGGCCGGATCGGCAAGGTGATCTGCAAGAATCTTAAAGAAAACAATTTTCCCTTTGTTGTCGTGGAAAGCGATCCCCAGGAGGTGCAGAAGATCGATGATCTCGGCTATCTTGCCCTGCTAGGCAATGCTTCCAGCGACGAGATGCTGATCAAGGCCGGGATCAAGGATGCCAAGGGGTTGATCGCCGTGGTATCTTCCGATGCGGAAAACGTCTATATCATTCTTTCGGCCAGGGGGCTCAATGCCAAGCTCTTTATCATGGCCCGTTCCAGCGGGGCGGACGGTTCGGAGACCAAGTTGCTGCGGGCCGGCGCCGATAAGGTGATTTCCCCCTATTTTATCGGGGCCTGCCGCATGGCCCAGCTTGTCGTGCGGCCAACGGTGGTTGATTTTCTCGATCTCACCGTGCATGGCGGGGAGTTGGGCTTGCGCCTTGAGGAGCTGCGGGTTTCGCAGCATTCATCCCTTGCCGGCAAGAGGCTGATGGATTCCGGTTTGCGCAAGGAGTACGACCTTATTGTCGTCGCCATCAAGAGGGAACAGGGGGAGATGCAGTTCAATCCCAAACCGCAAACCCTCATCCTGCACGGAGATATTCTGGTCGTGCTTGGTGAGCATGAGCATATTGCGGCGCTTGAAAAACAACTATGATGTGAAGCGGTTGTGCTATAGTGTAACCATTGGCAACATGGCCGAGTTTGAAGTTTTTTTCTTACCGGCCGATAGGATAAGGGAAAGGGGCTCAAGCCCGCTTTTTTATTCTTCCGAGGGTGGCATGTGCAATGGCAAGTGAAAAGCTTTTTAAGGGCGGGGTAGAGGTTCTGAATGGCGCTTTTATTCTGAGGGTCTCCAAGGATCGTCTCCAGGCCGTTGTTACTCCAAAAGACGCAAAGGCCGGAGCGCAACTGGACCCTGGTCTGCTCCAGAAGGAACTTGCCGAGAACGGGATTGTCAACGGTGTTTTGCCGATCCCCGAAGCGGCCGGGGGAGGATCGTTCACCGTGGCCAAGGGGGATCCTCCGGTTCCCGGCGAGAACGCCAGGGTGAAAATGCACGTCAAGCCCGTTCTCCCTGGCCCACAAAAATCTGACCCGGATAGGGATCAGGTGGATTATCGCGAACTCGGAACTATAGTTAATGTCGCCAAGGACAGGCTGCTGTTGGAAAAAATCGCGCCCACCCTGGGCAAGGCCGGTCAGGATGTCTTTGGGGTCGGCATTCCGGCCAAGCCGGGAAAAGACAGCAAGCTCAAGTACGGCAAAGGGGTCACGCTCTCCCCCGATGAAACGAAAATATTTGCCGATCTTGACGGCAAGTTCGTCATGGATGACGGCAAGCCCTCGGTTTTTGGCGAACATTCCATTGTCGGCGATGTGGATATGAAGGTTGGAAACATCGTTTTCGGCGGCGCCAAGCTGACGATCAGCGGCGAGGTCCTTCCCGGATTCAGCGTCAAATGCCGGGGTGATATCTGGATAGGGCAGGGGGTCAATAATTCTTTGATTATGGCCGGGGGCGTCCTGACCGTTATCGGCGGGGTTGTCGGCGAGGAAGCGAAACTGCGGGCCAAGGGCGACATCACCGTCGATTTTGTCGAGAATGGCCCCAAGCTTGAAACTGCGGGCTATCTCCGGGTCAACGATGTGCTCCTGCAGGCGCACGCCAGTGTCGGCAAGGATGTGATCGCCACCCAGGGGAACGGGACAATCATCGGCGGCAATATTATTGCCGCGGGCTCCGTGCATGTCAAGGAGTTGGGGTGTGAAGCCGAGGTGGTCACCGAGGTCTGTGTCGGACTCGTTCCTTCCCTGCAGGTGAAGAAACAGAAGATTGACGAGGAGCTTCTTCTTTGGTCCGAGCGGCTGAATGAGGTGATCAAAAACATCAGCACCCTTGAGAAGATGAAGAAGGAACAGGCCGGAAAATTTCCCGAGGACAAAAACATCCTGCTGACCAAGTGCAAGACCTTCATGCCCAAGGCCATGGACAGGGTCAGCCTCCTGACCGAGGAAGACAATGCCTTGGCGCAGGAACTTGAGCAGATGGTGGACGAGGTGGTGTATGTCTACGGCCGTCTTTTCCCCGGCGTGGTGGTGAAAATAGGCAGCCTGGCCCGGACCATCACCCTGGAGGAAGAGCAGTCGGTTGTTTATTTCGACAAGGTAACCCACCAGATCCTGGTGCGGAAGATGAGCCGCGACGAGCGAAATGCCATGCCTGCCTGATGCTTTTTTTAAAATTTTTGGTATAATAAAAAATATTGATGTGCTTGCGGCATACCTGTCTCCAGGTCTCGAAAATCGAGCAGGCTCGGTCGGAGAACGTGATCTTCCTGCTTGGTCCCTTCGGATGCTCCCCCAGCCCAGACCCTGAAACGATTCTCTGAAATCCCGGAAGTTGTAAAAAAGGATGCGGTAATGAGTCAAACGTTTAACGAAAAGCTGCTCCGTGCCTTGGTTCTCTTGGCAGGTGGTGTCGGCCTCTATCTCTGCAGCCTCTATAATTATCTCCTTTTTCATGCCTTTGCGGAATTTTTCAGCATCTCCGTGGCGTTCTCCGTGTTCATGATCGCCTGGAACGCCAGGCGGCAAAACGAAAACAACTATATATTCTTTCTCGGCATTGTCTGTCTGTTCATCGGCATCCTCGATCTGGTTCACACCCTGGCTTACAAGGGCATGCCGATCTTCACGGATTACGATTATTACGCCAGCCAGTTATGGATCGCCTCCCGCTATCTGCAGAGTATCAGTCTGCTGGCCGCCTTTTATTTTCTCCGCTCCAAGCGGAAACTGCCCTATCTTCCCATTCTGTATGGGTATGGGTTCATTTCGGCGCTGATTATCGCCTCGATTTTTGTCTGGAAGATCTTTCCGGTCTGTTTTGTTGAGGGTCAGGGACTCACTCCCTTCAAGAAGATCAGCGAATACTTCATCTCAGCCATCTTTCTCCTTACCGCCGTCCTTCTGGTCAAGCACCGAGACCGTTTTGAAAGGAACATCTTCAACAATCTCTTTTGGGCGATTATCTTCAGCATCGCAGCGGAACTCAGCTTCACCTTTTACATCAGCAACTACGGATTCTCGAATCTGGTCGGTCATTATTTTAAGATCATTGCGTTCTACCTGATCTATCGGGCCATCATCGAAAACTGTTTCGTCAACCCGCTCAACCTGCTTTTTCTGGATCTGAAACAGAGCGAGGAATCCTTGCGAGCCAGCGAGGGAAATCTCATCGAGGCCCAACGCCTAGCCCACATCGGCAGTTGGGCTTACGAGATCGGCAACAACAAACTCACCTGGTCCGATGAGATTTACCGGATTTTCGGGATATCCCCACAGGAATTCGGCGCCACTTACGAGGCATTCATGCAGGCCGTGCATCCCGACGACCGGGAGAGGGTCGACCGCTCGCACCAAGCGGCGGTGCGCAACGAGGGGCCGCATGACATTGAGCACCGTATTGTTCTGCCTTCCGGCGAGGTGCGCCATGTCAGGGAAAAAGCGTTTGTTTTCTTTGACGATCAGGGCATGCCGACCAAGATGTTGGGCACCGTGCAGGACATAACCGACCAGAAAAACATGGCTTTGGCCCTGGCCATCCGTCTGCGCTATGAAAACAGCCTCACCGCCCTGTCGCGGATTTTGCTCCGACCAGGTCCGACTGTTGACGAGGCCTTGGAGCGCGCCCTGCAGGCCCTGCTTGAGGCCAGCCAGACCAGCCGCGTTTATATTTTTGAGAATTTTACCGACCCGGCGGACGGACTCTGCATGCGGCAGAGATATGAAAAGTGCGCCCCCGGGGTACAGCCGGAAATCGGCAACCCGGAGCTCCAGCATCTCCCGTACAGGGATGGCTTTCAACGTTGGCAGGAAGAATTAGCCGTCGGCGGTACCATTGAGGGTCTGATCTCTTCATTTCCCGAGGGAGAGAGGGAGATTCTCGCACCCCAGGGCATCCATTCCATTCTGATCATTCCGGTTTTTGTCGCCGGCGACTGGTACGGGTTCATAGGTTTCGACGACATCAGTCAGAAACGGGCATGGCAAGATGAAGATATCCGGCTGCTGTGGATGACCGCCGAGATGATCGGCGGGTATATAAATCTTCACAAAATCCAGCATGAACTGACTTTGGCCAAGGATGCGGCTGAATCGGCCAATCTGACCAAAAGCCGGTTCCTGGCCAACATGAGTCACGAAATCCGCACCCCGATGCATGCCATTATCGGCATGAACCGTCTGGCCCTGGAAACCCCATTGACCCCGCCCCAGAAATATTACCTGACCACGGTGGATAATTCGGCCCAGGCTTTGCTGGGATTGATCAACGATATTCTGGATTTTTCCAAGATCGAGGCGGACCAGATCACCATGGCGGCCGTTCCCTTTAATCTGCGGGAAATCATGGAGGCGACCATCCAGACCATGGCGGTCAAGGCCAGGGAAAAAGGGCTGGAACTCCTCTGCCGCCTGCCGGCCGAGGTGCATAATGTCCTGGTCGGCGATCCTCTGCGGCTCAGGCAGATATTTCTTAATCTGGTGGGCAACGCGGTAAAGTTTACCGAGCAGGGGCATGTCATTATCCAGGCGGCCACGGAAGCGACGGACAACGGCTGGGTGACCATGCGTTTCAGCGTGATCGATACCGGCACCGGCATACCGCTCGCGGAGCGGGATGAAATATTCAAGCGCTTTACCCAGGGAAGCAACGAATCCGGTGTCCAGCAGGGCGGAACCGGCCTCGGCCTGGCCATCTGTACGCGACTCTGCGAACTCATGGGCGGTCGCATTTGGCAGGAAAACACCCCGGGCGGCGGCAGCACCTTTATTTTTACCGCGCGTTTTCGAAAGAAACAGGGCAAGGCCGAGCCTTCCCTCCTGCCGGTCGAGATCAATGCCGCCGCGACGCCGGTGTTGATAGTCGACGACCATCTCTTTACCTGCCAAGTGGTCCAGGAGCTGCTGGCGGATGCCGGTTTCCCGGCCCATTTTGCGACCAGCGCCGAGGAGGCCCTCCGTCTGGTGACCAAGGCGGCAACCGAGGGGAGAGCCTACGGCCTGCTGCTGGTTGACCGCCGGATGCCAGGCAACGACGGATTGCAACTATTGGAGGCCATAAAAAAAGAGGGTCTGCTCCTGCCTCCGTTGATAATGCTGGAAACCGAAGGGGTGGGGACCGCCTGCGGTTCCTGCGGTATGCACGGGCTGAGTTTCTGTTTGTCCAAACCGATAATCCGGGCCGAATTGTTCGAGCGGGTAATCGCTGCTCTGAAGGGGGAAACCTGCCTCCTCGGCCAACCGCGGCAGGCCGGCGAAACCGGCAAGGTGACTTCGACCTTTGCTCCCCTGCGTATTCTCCTGGCCGAGGATAACCCGATCAACCAGGATCTGGCCCGTATCTTCCTTGAGCAGGCGGGCCATGAGGTCAAGATTGTCGGTACGGGTCTGGAGGTTTTGGAGGTCTTGGCGGATGCTATCCCGGATATTATCCTCATGGATGTCCAGATGCCCGAGATGGACGGCGTGACGGCCACCGTCTGTATCCGTCTCCTGGAGCTGGGTCTGCCTGTCAATTATCCGCTCTCCCCCTCCCTTGAACAACGCTTGGCCAAGCAATTTCCCCGGCAAGAGCGGGTCACGATTCTGGCCATGACCGCCCAGGCCATGGCGGGGGACCGGGAAAAATGCCTGGCCGCCGGGATGGACGGCTATATCACCAAACCGTTCCTGCCCGACGAGGTTCTTGCCGTTCTCCAGTCCCATGCCAAGCATCTTGCCGAGCAGGGACGCCCGGAAGTAGCCCTTCCTGGGGATCAGCAAGATGTTCCGGGGGGCGAGCAGTCCGTGAATCTTGAGACGGTCAAGGCGCATCTCCGCGATACCTACGGCATTGCCCCGGAAAAAATTATAATGCTGGTCGAGTCGAGCCGCGAGGTTCTGCAGCGTATTCTGGCAACCATGGAAAATGCCTTGCGACAAGAAGATCACGAGTCGCTGTCCCAGGCGGCCCACAGTTTGAAGGGTTCCCTCGGCAATTTGGGCCTGAGCATCCTGGCGGGCCTGGCCTTGGAGATCGAGCGGGCGGCAAAGATGGGGGGAGGGTTGGACCGGGAAACACTTGAGCGCCGATTTCAGGAGATACGCAATGGGGTTGCCGCTGTGTTCCGATGAGCGGCTGGCCGATCTTCTGCTCCGTGAACCATCACGACAAGAGGGGTCGGATTCACAGGGCAGAAGGGGGCTGGGGAATTATAATACATTATCGGCGGGGGTTTTACTGCAAAGGCCCTTGCCGAGAGGCTCCATGAGTAACAGTTTGTGATCAGCATGGGAGTGAAATGAAAGCTGCGTGTCGCAGTTTTTCAGCTCAGTTGAACAAAGCAAGCAGCTTTCGCTTGCCAAGCCCTTCCCGTACGGTTTTTCACAGAAGTGGTCGGGGTAAGTTTAATTCGTGGTGCTGATTGTCTGGCCGCGGGATGTAAAGGAGATTCCCTGCTGTGATTCCGCTCCGATCATGATGGTTTCGACGAGTACTGGATTGACGGTCTTTCCCGATTTCCATTCAACTACGAAGTTGGCTCCAGAGCCGCCGCTTTTGTCTTTCTGCGGAACAATATATCTGACCGATTCTAACGGACCAAGGGAGACCGGCTGCTCCAGATATTTCCTAATGAGTTTCCCCTTGGTGTCGTAATAATCCGCAGTGGTTATGGTGACGGGGTGTTTGGTGTCTGTATTCCTGATGCTGAGGGTCACGGTCAGCAAAAAAGGCTTCTCTCTGTTGCCCACATAGATATGGGAATAGGCCGGGACATAAATAGTTTGTCCCTGGGAGAGCTCCATGCCTCCCTCGGTATGGCCGATCATGGGGACAAGAAGCACGAGCGCAATTAGAGTCAGGAAAGACAGGCAGCGTGACTTTTTCATAGTTTCTTCTCCATGTCGATGTTTGGCGGCTGCGGTGGTGTCAAGGTGTCCGCCATTTTTTTGAATGCGAACCGTTCCTGCTGATTCCCCACGACCGCGACCAAATCTTCTGCTGTAAAACAATAATCCGCTTTTGGGTTGGAGTGAAATTCTTTCTTGTGCATCACCCCCACCACTGTAGCGCCCGTTTTGCTGCGGATAGCCGCTCCCTTGATGCTTTCGCCGATCAGTGTGCTTTGCGGGTTGATCTCCACCCAGGAAATCTCCAGCAGGTTTTTGATGGTGTTCAGTTTGGTAAGGAGATGGTAATTCTGTTGGGAATACATCGGTGCGTACATTTGCTGCCGCACTTCGTCGGTGTATTGCTGGATAACCGGCACGGGAATTTCCAGGTGCAAAAGGGCCTGTCTCGCAATTTCGAGGCCTGCTTCCATCTCCGGCAACACAACCATGTAAACCCCGTTTTCGTAAAGAGTCCGGGTTTGCGCCACTCCCTCGGCCCTGGCAACGATATGCAGGCCTGGATTCAGGCGATGGGCTTGTTTGACGATGGCCTGGCTGATCACCACCGAGGGAGTGGTGATCAGCAAAAGTCTGGCCGAGGTCATGTGCGAGGCCTCGATTGCCGTAAGTTGACTCATGTCTCCGTATATTACCGGGAAATTCGCGGCCTTGCATTCAAGCATTCGTTGATGGTTCAATTCGACGAGGACACAGGGGACGGAGAGTTCCGTGAGGATTCGGGCGATATGCTGGCCGACTCTGCCGCCACCGGCGATGATCACATGGTTTGCGAGGCCGTGGCTGGGGAGGTTTTCCGTTTGCAACGGTTCTGGGCTGGAGAACCTCCTGGTGAAGGCGTAGGCCGGTGTGACCAGGATTGAGACCAGGGGGGTTGCCATCATGCTGAGCACTGATACTGAGAGAACAAGGGAATAAAGATTCTGATCAATGGCCCCACTTTCAAGGCCGACTCTGGCAAGGACAAAGGAAAACTCGCCCACCTGAAAGAGCCCGAATCCCACCGCCAGGGGAATGATGTTGCCATAGCCGAAAAGGTGGGCCAGGATGAAGAAGATTAGTCCCTTGGCAAGGGCGAGAACCAGAAGCAGGGAAAGGATCTGATCCCAGTGGGCAAAGACAAATGCCGGATCGAGGAGCATGCCCACCGATGTGAAAAACAGCAACCCGAAGATGTCTCGGAGGGGAATGATGTCGCTCAATGCCTGGTGGCCATAATCGGATTCGCTGAGCACCATGCCGGCGATAAAGGCGCCGAAAGCGAAAGAGAGTCCGAAGAGATGGGTGGCGTAGCCGATGCCGAGGCCGATTGCCGTTGTGGAGAGGATGAAAAGCTCCCTGGAGTTCCATTGGGCGACAGTGGCCAGCAGCCAGGGGAGGAGCTTCGTGCCCAGATAGAGCATCAGCACGAGAAAGATTATGGATTTTCCCACCGCCATTGCCAGCAGGGGCAACCCTACCTCGGGATTTCCCAGCTGCGGCAGGATAATCATCATCGGGATGACCGCCAGATCCTGGACGATCAGGATGCCGATCATTACCCGGCTGGAAAGGGTGCCCATCAACCCTCTGCCGGTCAGGGTTTTGAGGGTCACCATGGTGCTGGACAGGGAAATCAGGGCGCCGAGCCAGAGGGATTGGGTCGGAGACCAGCCGAAAAATCTGCCAAGGGCAAAACCGAAAGCGATGCTGAGCAGAATCTGGATGGGCGTGCCGAACAGGGCGATGTTGCGGACGGGTTTGAGTTCGCTTAAAGAGAATTCCAGGCCCAGGGCAAAGAGCAGCAGGGCGACGCCGATCTCGGCCAGCAGCTCGATCTCATGGATGCCGCCGACCGTGATCCCTCCGGTGTATGGCCCCACCACGATACCGGCGAGGATGTAGCCCAGGATCAGCGGTTGTTTGAGCCGTTGGGCAAGGAGCGCCCCCAACAGGGCCGCAACCACAATAATAACAATATCCGCCGCTATGCCCATGCTGCCTCCCGATATTTGTTGCTATCCCGCCGGTAACAGGGCCAGCATCTCCCGCACCGCCTGATCAAGGCCAACAAAGATTGCCCGTGCCATCACCGCGTGGCCGATGCTCAACTCCTCGATGGTGCCTAAGCCGGCTACCCGCCGGGTGTTGAGGTAATTGAGGCCGTGTCCGGCATTGACCCGGAGCCCCATTTCATAGGCCTCTTCCGCCGCCGTGGCGATGAGTCCGAATTCCTTGTCCCGCAGCGGTTCCGTTGCGGCATCACAGTAGCGTCCGGTGTGGATCTCGACAAAGGTCGCCCCCACCTCGTGGGCCGCGTTGATCTGCCGGGAGTCGGGGTCGATGAACAGGCTCACCGGAATCCCCCCTTTATCCATGCGGGCGATGACTTCTTGCAGTTTTTTCTTCTGCCCGGCCACGTTGAGTCCGCCTTCGGTGGTAAGCTCCTTGCGTTTTTCCGGGACCAGGGTGATCATGTCCGGCTTGATCTCCAAGGCGATATCGATGATCTCCTCGGTTGCCCCCATTTCCAGGTTGAGCTTGGTCTTCACGGTTTGTCTGAGCAGCCGCACGTCCCGGTCCTGGATATGCCGACGGTCTTCCCGGAGATGGACGACAATCCCTTGGGCTCCGGCCAGTTCGCAAATGCCTGCGGCCAGTACCGGGTCCGGTTCGGTGATGCCCCGCGCCTGACGCAGGGTGGCGACGTGATCGACATTGATGGCGAGACTGACCATTTTCCCTCTCCTTTCCTCGGTTAACAATTGACTTAAAAGCTGGTTTTCCCGTTCGAGCATGGCCTTGGCCTCGGCGCGGGAACGTTCGTGGTCGTAGCCCAGCAGGTGCAGCACTCCGTGGATCAGGAGAATCGTCACCCGCTGGTGCAGGGTGACCCTGTCTGTAATGGCCTCCCTGGCCGCGGTGTCCAGCGAGATGATCACATCGCCGAGAAGTTCCTCGGGCAGATGCTCTCCTCCTCCCTCCTGCATGGCAAAGGCCAGGACGTTGGTCGGCCCCGACTTGTTGCGGTACTGTTCGTTGAGCTGCGCCATGTCGGGATCGTCAAGGAGCAGGATGCTCAGTTCACCCCGGGAGCAACCACAGAGGGAAAGCAGTCTTTCGGCCCGCTGCCGGAGCTGTTGCAGGCTGATGGGCAAGGGTTTGGCCGTCCGGCTGGTGATGAGTACGGGCATGGCTTCCTCAGTGTTTTTGTAACTGTCCAGCCGCACCACATCTGCTTGGTCATCGGCCTGTACATGTACTATAGCACACTTCACAGACTTTTTTCGCGCATTTGCGGCACTGCTGAACAGTTACGGATAAAGATTTTTCTCCCTTTTTTCCGTGCCCCGGCTAATGGCTGCGTGTTGTCCGGCGGGGCGGGGGGAGTGTTTCCTTGGCGGCGTATGCGAGGATGATTTCTTGTACCAGCCGGTGGCGGACCACGTCCACCTCTGAGAAATGATTAAAGGCGATCCCTTTGATATCCTTGAGAATTCTTGCAGCTTCGATGAGTCCGGATTGTCGGCGGTCCGGCAGGTCGATCTGGGTGATGTCCCCGGTGATCACGGCCTGGGAGTTGAAGCCCAGTCGGGTCAGAAACATCTTCATCTGTTCGTGCGTGGTGTTCTGGGCTTCATCCAGAATAACGAAGGCATTGCTCAGCGTCCGGCCGCGCATGAAGGCCAGGGGGGCGATCTCGATCAACCCTTCCTCGATCAGATCCGCTACCTTTCCCTGGCCCAGCATGGCGTTTAAGGCATCGTGCAGGGGGCGGAGATAGGGATTGACCTTCTGGGCCATGTCGCCGGGAAGAAAGCCCAACCGCTCGCCGGCTTCCACCGCCGGGCGGGCCAGGATAATGGAACGGACCTGCTTGCTGACAAAGGCGGAAACCGCCATGGCCACGGCAAGATAGGTTTTGCCGGTGCCCGCCGGTCCGATGCCGAAAACAATGTCGTTGTTCCGGATGCTGTCTATATAGAGCTTCTGGTTGATGCTCTTGGGCGAGATCACCTTCTGCTCGGCGGTGATATACACCTTGTCGAGAAAGATTTCCTTGAGATTCGCTTTGGGCGAGGCCTGCAGGATCCGCAGGGCATAAGCGACATCCGAAGGATACACCGGATAACCGGAGCGGATCAGCTCCTGGAGTTTGTTGATGGCCGAAACCGCCAGCTCCAGTTCGTGTTTTGTCCCGGTGACGGTGAGATTGCTGCCCCGCACCTGGATAGTGACCCCGGTTCCCTCCTCAATGGCGGTAAGGTTTTTGTTCAGGTCTCCGTAAAGGAGCAGGGCGGTGTTGTTATCGGCCAGGGAGATTTCGCGTTTGATCAACGGTGTGCTCCGCCTTTGCTGCGTTTGCCCAGTTCCTGGCTGACCATCTGCTGAAGTTCCTTGATGTTGCGTTCTTTCAGGCGGCGTCCATTGACGAAGATAGTCGGGGTGCCTCGAACCCCGGCCTGTTGTGCGTCAGCCATGTCGTGTTCGAGATACTGCAGGCCGACCGGCGACTTGAAATCCTTGTTGAATCTATCCAGGTCAAGACCAAGTTTTTTGGCAAGCTCAGTGTATTTTGCCTCGGAAAGGGACTTCTGGTTTTCAAAAAGCAGGTCATGGTATTGCCAGAACTTGCCCTGGCGATGGGCGGCCAAGGAGGCAAGGGCGGCGGACTGGGCCTGTTTGTGCATGGCCAGGGGGAACTGCTTGAAAACGACCTTGACCTCCTTGGGGTATTTGGCCAGAATTTCTTCAAAAAGGGCACCTACCGTGCCGCAATAGGGGCATTCAAAATCGCTGAATGCGACAATGACCACCGGTCCGTTTTCCGGCCCGAGAAACGGGGAGCCCTGGATGTTGATCGGCATGGAAAAATCCAGGGTAACGGTCTGAACGGTCTTGTTTTTGCCGCTGGCCAGATAGAGCTTGTCGGGGAGATTGGCCGCTTGCAGGCCGGAGGAGGCAATGTGGTCCATGGCCGGGTCAACGCTAATGGTCTCTTCCAGGGCGCCCTTCTCTGAATAGACAAGAAGTTTACCGCCTTCAGCCAGAACAAAGGTCCATTTTCCGTCCAGCGAGGCGGCTACATCCAAGGGCGCGGCTGGGGTTTTCACGGTATTGCTTACCTCCCAGTCAACCCCGGCCTGGCAGGGAGCCGCAAGAATCAGGGTTGCGAAAATTATCGTAAGGCAGCGGGGAAAGCATCGTGCTGTCAAAGCCATTGTCTCTGTCTCCTTTGTTAGGATAATCTAAAAAATGGGAGCCGATGCGCACATCCGGCAATCAGTCTGAAATGGAAATCCTGTCCGGGGGATACATTATATTGCCCGGAAAAAATACGCAAGGATCAGCAGGAAGATGGTGAAGAAATTTTCTCACTATCCAGCCGTACCAGCAATGGTTGTTATCGGTGTGCTTATGTGTAATCAGCACACTTCGCAGAACTGTTCCGCGCATTTTCGGCACTGCTGCACAGTTAGTCAGGGAGTTTCCGTTCAGTTCCGGTAAATTTTGTTACAGAAGCTCTGTCAGGAGAATCGCCAGATGGTGAACCTCGGGGCGTGCCGGATCATGGCCCACCCCCTGCCGGATATGGATGAGGCAGCCAGAGCAGGTGGTGGTTACCAGATCGGGGGCGGCCTGTTCCAGTTGGTTGAGCAGGCGGTCTCTGATTTTTCCCGCCAGCTCCGGTTGGGCAAGATGGAACAAGCCTCCCTGGCCGCAGCATTGCGGGCCGTCGGGGAGTTCGATCAGGCGCAGGTTGGGAATGGTCCGGAGGATTTTCCTGGGCGGGTCGGTGAGTTGGGGCTGAAACCTCAGGTGGCAGGGGTCGTGGTAAACTACGGTGCGGGCCTTGGCCGGACCGGCAAAGCGGAAAGATGGATCCGTCTCCATGGCTTGGGTCGCAAAGGTCGAAAATTCAAGGAGCCGATTCGCAAAGGTCTGGGCCTTTTCCTGCCATTCGGGGTCATCCTCGAAAAGCTGCGGATAGCGACGCAGCTGGCTGTAACAGGAAGCGCAGGAGGTCAGGATGGGCAGGCTGTTTTCGGCAAAGGCGTTGATGTTTTGTATGGCAAGACGCCTGGCCGTGGCGGTGTCGCCACCGTTTTCCGCGGCAAGCCCGCAACAGCAGTGTTGCTTTGGTGTCAGCGGCGGCTTGCCGGTGAAAGTTTCGGCAAGCCGTTCCGTCGCCTGCCTGATTTCCTTGTGCAGATGGGTGGCGTAACAACCCGGGAAAAAGGCCAGGGCCGGATGCGCGGCTTTTTTCCGTGGCATTTCAGGGAGGGGAGGGAAGGTGGCGCCCTCCGGCGGCAGACCGAGGCGCAGTCTTAATCCGCTGTCGGCCGGCAACCGGTCCAACAGGGGGTGGCCCAGCCCGGCGATTGTCGCCAGCAGGGTCGGATTGGCCAAGGCTTTCCGGGTGATGGCTCTGAGCAAGACATGATGGCCCGCACTTCTTTCCAACTGTTTGCGGGCGGCAATAAAACGGGCGGGCGGGTCGAGCCTCCTTGAGCACACGGAGCGGCAGGCCCCGCAGAGCAGACATTGGGAAAGAATCTCCGCATAGGCGGTTGATGCCTGGGCGGGATCAAGCCGTTCCAGTAGATGCAGTCTGCCGCGGGCAGAGAGAGATTCCCTGCCCCCGGCCAGAAAGGCTGGACAGACCACGGTGCAGGCCCCACATTTTGCGCACTGCAAGGGTTTTTCCGTCATGAAGCGGACCAGGGTGTCGGCTGCTGTATCGCCGCGGCCAATACCGGTTTTTTCGGACTGCTTCCTATCGTTGCCACAGCAGATAGGCCTTGATGAACGGGTCAAGGTTGCCGTCCATCACGCTGTCCACATTGCCGACTTCATAATTGGTGCGGTGGTCCTTGATCAACCGATAGGGCTGCATTACATAGGAACGGATCTGGCTGCCCCAGGCGATCTCCTTTTTCTCGCCGGAGATTTCCTGGTGCTGTTCCTTTTGCGCCTCGCGCTCTTTTTCGTACAGTCTGGCCTTGAGCATCTTCATGGCCGTGTCTTTGTTGCGGTGCTGGCTTCGTTCGTTCTGGCACTGGACCACGATGCCGGTGGGCAGATGGGTGATGCGGATGGCCGAGCTGGTCTTGTTGACGTGCTGGCCGCCTGCGCCGCTGGCCCGGTAGGTGTCGATCCGCAGATCCTTGTCGTTGATATCCACCTGGATGCTGTCGTCAAGTTCCGGAAAAACGAAAACAGAAGCAAAGGAGGTGTGCCGTCTGCCCCCAGCGTCAAAGGGAGAGATGCGCACCAGCCGGTGAATGCCCATTTCCGAGCGAAGCAATCCATAGGCGTTGTGGCCGGTGACCATGATGGTCACCCCCTTGACCCCTGCTTCATCGCCCGGCAGCATATCGAGTATCTCGGTGGGAAATTTCT
>DUZW01000040.1 GCA_013349295.1 Deltaproteobacteria bacterium | reverse complement strand
TATTCTTCTGGGGGGGGCTCCCAATGTGGACGAGGAAAAGAAATATCCTTTTCTCGTGGAGGAGAAACGTTTTATCAGAAGGGCCATTGATGCGGACAAGCCGATCCTGGGTTTCTGTCTCGGCCACCAACTGCTGGCTTCAATTCTCGGTGCCCAGGTAGGGGTGAACTTCAAGCCGAGTATCGGCTTTGTTCAGGGGCATATCACCCATGATGGGCGTGAACATCCGGCCTTTAAAAACCTCGGTAAGACCATTCCCATGTTCAAGTGGCATGCTCAGACGGTTCTGGAGCCGCTGCCGAAACATTTTTCCCTGCTCGCTATTTCGGAACAGTGCCAGGTGGAGGCATTTTCCCTTGAGCAGCGCCCCCATATTCTCGGGGTGCAGTTTGACAATCACGCCGCATCGCCCGAGGATGTCACCGCCTGGCTCGAGAAGGATTGGCAGTGGCTTGCCTCTTTCCGTTCCCTGGTGGTCAAGCCTGCGGATCTCGTCAGGGATGCCATGCGACTGCAAGTTCAGATCGAAAACGACTTCGCTTGTTTTTTTGCTGATTATCTAAAGCTCATTTCTTGAAACCCGCTCACCGTTGCAATTTCTCCGGTGAGGATTTGAGAAGGGTTGGACATCGTGTAGGTCCCTTGCGAACCGATGGATAAAGGGTGTTAGTCCTCTATTCGATGCGTCTTCATTTTTTCCCAGAGATTTTTGCGGCAAATGCCGAGCAGTTGTGCCGCCTCGCTCTTTTTACCTCCGGTCTGCTCCAGGGCGCGCATGATACAGCTTCGTTCGGCTGCGGCAATGGCATCGGCCAGCTTCATGGGAAGTGGGCCATGGTCTTCGTTCTCGTGTGATCCTTTGGCCAGGTCGGCGGGCAGGAGCCAGGGTTCAACCACGGTGGAGGGGTTGAGCACCGTGACCCGCTCGATGATATTGCGTAATTCCCGGACATTGCCGGGGTAATCGTAAGCCATGAGGATCTTGAGAGCCGCAGGGGAAAGGGTTTGGGTCCTGCTGTGGGATTTGTCGAATTCCTTGAAAAAGAGGTCGCAGAGTTCGGGGATATCCTCCTTTCTTTCCCTGAGGGGTGGTACCGCAATGGGGATAACCTGCAACCGGTAGTAAAGGTCTTCGCGGAAGCGTCCTTCCCGCACTTCGGTCAGAAGTTTTTTCGCCGTGGCGCAAAGCACCCGGACGTCAATCCTGATCGTGCTCCCGCCTCCCACCCGCTCGATCTCGCGTTCCTGTAAAACCCGGAGCAGTTTGGCCTGGAGATGCAGAGGGAGTTCGCCGATTTCATCGAGGAGGATTGTGCCGTTGGTGGCCATTTCGAAACGGCCGATCTTTCTGGTGTCGGCCCCGGTAAAGGCTCCCTTTTCATGGCCGAACAGTTCGGATTCCATGAGGCCTTCCGGTATGGCGGCGCAGTTTACCCTGACAAATGGACCCTGCGCTCGGGGGCTGCTGTAATGGATGGCTGAAGCAACAAGTTCCTTGCCGGTGCCGGATTCGCCGGTGATCAGCACCGTGGCGTCGGATGGGGCTACTTGGGCGATCAGGTGCAACAGGGCGCGAATCGGGGGGCTGCTGCCGATAAGGGGTTTTTGCGACTGCCGGCAGCACTGCTCCAGGGAGGCGCACCGCACCTTGATCGCCTGGTTTTCGATCAGTCTTTTTACCCGGATTACCAAGTCATCCATGTCAAAGGGCTTGAGAAGATAGTCCGCAGCCCCTTTTTTCAGGCATTGCACCGCGTCTTCGACGCTGCCATAAGCGGTCATGAAGATCACGTCGGTGGAGGGGGCGTGCAGGAGCACCTCGGCCAGTAAATCTTCGCCGCCGATATGGGGCATGCGAATGTCGGAAATCAACAGGTTGTAGGAATTTTTTTTGAGAAGCGTCAGGGCCTCGCGCCCGTCACAGGCCTCATCCACCAGCCAGCCGTTTTTGCGCAGCCGGTCTGAAAGGGTGATGCGCATAATCTCGTCGTCTTCAGCAAGAAGAATTTTACAGTTATACATTCTTTTCTCCTTCTTGATCCTGTGTGCCTGGTTCAACGGGTAGTTCGACGATGAAGGAGGAGCCCTCACCCGTCTTGCTGGTTACGGAAATCCTTCCCTGCATGCGTTGCACCAGGGAATAGGTGACGGCAAGCCCGAGGCCGGTGCCCTCGCCCACGCCCTTGGTGGTGAAAAATGGCTCGAAGATCTTGGGCAGATCCTCTTCGGCGATTCCGGTGCCGGTATCGGTGAAAATGAGGCGGATTTGGCCGTTTTCTTCACTGCTTTTCAGAGTCAGGGATCCACCCTCCGGCATGGCTTGGACGGCGTTAAGAAAGATGTTGACGATGACCTGCTGCAAGGCCCCGGAGTCGATGGGGTATTTTTTCTCTCTGAGGGTAAGTTCGGTGTGCAGCGTGATTTTTTTGAGGGCATACTCCAGCAACAGGAAGCATTCCTTGATAAGGGAATCCACTGCGACGGGACTGTAGCGCAGGGGCTCTCTCCGTCCGAAGTTGAGGAGTTGTTGCACGGTGTTGCCGATGCGTTTTAACCCTTTCTCAATCAGCTCCAGGTAGCGTTGGCTCAAAGCGCTATCTTCCGGGGCTTCCCGCATGCTCTTGATGCAGTTGAGCATGCCGCCCAGCGGGTTGTTCACCTCATGGGCAACCCCGGCGGCCAGTCGTCCCAGGGCCGCCAGTTTTTCGCTCTGGAACACCTGTTTCCTGGTTCGGTCCAGCTCTGCCTGCGAGGTTTCCAGTCTGCCGCAAAGATCCCTGAACTTGCCGCTCAGGTGGCCGACCTCATCGTTACCGTCGGGTAGCAGGGCGGGGAGAGGGGGGTGTTGAGGGTATTGATCCATGGCCTGGGAAAGTCGGCTCAGCCGGCGCACCACCAGGAGATCGACCATCAGGTAGAGGGCGAGTCCCACCACCAGGATGGTGGCCACGAAAATCAAAAAAAGCATGCGGTTGTTCCTGTTGATGTCGGCAAGGGCCCGGTCCAGAGGAATGGTCATGCTCAGGCCGCCGCGGATGTCGCCCACTTTGTTTCCTCGCTCTGTGTGGCATTCAAGGCAGGATGTCTCCATATAGAGCGGGCTGATGTAGCGGAGGATCTGGCGGCCATCCTGGTTGTTGACCTCGAACATTTCGAAAGTTTCTTTGTCGGCAAAGGCCAGCAGGCTTTTTTGTTCCCATGGGTCAGGCTTGTTGAGCGGGTTGATCACCTTGAGGGCAGTAACCCGGTAGCTGGCAATGCCGTCAGAGGCCGCATATTCGGAGATTTCGCGGGTGACCATGGCAGGATTGCGTTTTACGTAACGACGGCCGCTGGTGTCGGTAATCTCCGGTTCCGAAAGAAAGGGGTTTGCCACGACCCCTGGGCTTTTCAGCAGAAAAAGGCCGTTGTGGTCAGCCACCCATTTTCGGGTGAGAAGCACCTGTTTGGAAAGCATGCGCGCCTGATCCACTGCCTGGGAAAGAACCAGCTCGTGCTGGAACTGAGAGGTTCGGTAGAAGGTGATGCCGTAGGAAACCATGACCACGCTGCTGATGAGCAGGATAAATTTATTGCGCAGACTCATTGTCTTTTCTCCTCCGTGTGGTTCTGAGTGTGACAGCCTGCGATAATGCATAATCCGTTCCTTTTTTATTGGAGGGTTGGAGATGGCGGTCGGCGAAGCACGGGAAAAGGCACGGTCTTCCGTTTGGGGAAGGAAATTTGGTTGAATGCGGCTCCCAGGGTATTTCTCTCTGGGGGGAGTATATGTCACCGTTTGGTAGCAGTCAATCAGATCTTCTTGTTTAGCTTTGGTAACATTTTTAGCGATTTTCCCCGATTTTACAGTAAAAAAATGCTGGCATTCATTTTGCAGAATCCCAAGGTGTGTCGTGTTTCATTCGTAACGTTTTGAGGAATGGTATCCGGTGGGTTTTGATGAAAAAAATTGCCCAATGCTTGGCAAGGTCGAGTGTGTCGGCAGGATGTTAAAAAAGCCGTGTCGGCTTTTTTGGGGTCAGGAGTCGGAGAAGAGCATTTCGCGACTCCATGCCATTACGGTAAGGGAACGCGTGCTGCAATTGGCGATGCATTTTTGGGCGCGCACAGTTTATTGAAAAAAAATTCTTGTTAATCAGTTTTTTTTGATAACCTGTTAGGGGAACGAGGAAGAAACGCTCGCAAAGTTTGCGCGGCAAAAAACAAGGAGGTGCACCAATGGGGAACATGAAGGGGAGGAGGGCCTGGGCTATTGCTCTCGTCATTCTCGTAGTCGGCATTCTTGCTGCGATTTTCTTGATGCTGGGGCCTCCCCGGCTTCTTGCGAAATCGGAAACTCCCGACTTTTGTGCCGGATGCCATGTGATGGAGGCGGAGTATGATGCCTGGGCGCATGCAGGCGCTCACCGGCGAAAGGTGTGCGTGGACTGCCATCTGCCGAACCAGAACATGGCTGCGCATTATGTCTGGAAGAGTATCGACGGCATGAAGGATACCTTGGCTTTTTATTCCGGCCGGGTGCCCGAGAGGATCGAGATCAGCGCCCACGGCAAGGAGGTGGTGCAGGCCAACTGCATCCGCTGTCACGAGAGCACCGTTGCTCACATCAACAAGGAAAGGCTCTGCTGGCAATGCCATCGTCGGATTGCGCATCGGGGAGTCGGTCAGATTCAAACACTGTAACGCACGCAAAGACAACAGAAGGAGGAGAATATGAAGAAGAAATTATTGTTGCCAATGGTCCTGATGGTAGCCGGTGGCGCGCTGCTGACAGGCTGTAAGGGGCCTGAGAAGGTAGAGGCTGTTCGACCGGTGAAGATTGCCGAAGGCGAGATGGATCCGGCGGAGTGGGGCAAGGCCTATCCGGTTCACTACGATCTCTGGAAAAAAACCGCCGAGCCGACAGCAACCGGCAAGAGTAAGTACAAGAAAGGCTTTGACGCGGACGGCATCACCTATGACAAGCTCTCCGAGTTTCCGTACATGGCCCTGCTTTTCAACGGCTGGGGCTTCGGCGTGGAATACAATGAGCCTCGCGGTCACGCCTACATGCTCAAGGATCAGGTTGATATCGACCCCTCGCGCGTCGGCGCAGGCGGCGTCTGTCTCACCTGTAAGACCCCCTATGCCGTCAAGCTCGAAAAGGAAAAGGGTCTCGATTATTACAGCAAGCCTTGGGATGAAGTTCGTCACATGATCCCGGAAAAACATCAGGAGCTCGGCGTTGCCTGTATCGACTGCCACGACAGCAAGGATATGTCGCTCAAGCTTTCTCGCGAATTTACCTTGGGCAAGGCGCTTGATGAGATGAAGGTCGACCGCGCCAAGATCACTCACCAGGAGATGCGCTCTCTGGTTTGTGCTCAGTGTCACGTCACCTACAACATCCAGAAGAACGAGGAGAAGAAGTCGGTTGGTATCTACTTCCCGTGGCAGGGCAGCACCATGGGTGACATCTCGGTGGAGAACATCATCAAGCAGATCCGTAACGACAAGACCGTGGGTGAGTGGACCCAGAAGGTTACCGGTTACAAGATGCCCTTCATGCGTCATCCGGAGTTCGAGCTTTATTCTAGGAACAGCGTGCACTGGATGGCCGGAGTTGCCTGTGCCGATTGTCATATGCCTTATACCAAGGTCGGCAGTAACAAGGTTTCCGACCATCGGGTGACCAGCCCGCTTAAGAACGACATGAAGGCTTGTCAGCAGTGTCATACCGAAACCCCTGAGTGGTTGCGCAACCAGGTTACCGCCATCCAGGATCGTACCGCTTCCATGATGATCCGTTCCGGCTACGCCACCGCGACAGTGGCCAAGCTTATTGAGCGGGTTCATACCCTGCAGGCGGAAGGCAAGGAGATCGATCAGAAGCTCTACGAGCAGGCCAAGGATTTCTACATGGAGGCCTTCTTCCGCAGTCTGTTTATCGGGGCGGAGAACTCTGTGGGTTTCCATAACCCCACCGAGGCGATGAGGATCTTGGGCGATTCCACCGCATTTGCCACAAAGGCGGAAGGGCTCCTGCGTCAGGCTTTGACCAAGGCCGGCGAGGATGTGCCGATGACCGTGAATCTCGAGCTCGACAAGTACCTCAATGAGCGGGGTAAGAAAAAGCTCATGAAGCAGAAGGACGTTGAATTCAAGGACCCCTTCGGCGTTGAGGAGAAGCTGAACAGTGTGGCTCCCGCAGCCGCGAAGTAAAGAGAAGTAGTTTTTTTCAAAGCTCCCTGTCTTGTTGTTCAAGGCAGGGAGCTTTTTTTTGTCCTCGGGGCAGGCGAGAAGAGCGATAATCCCTTTTTTTCTGCCGCCGGTCCAGCTCACATCCTTTGTTCGTTTCCTTTCAGCCCTTCGCCAAAAACACCTTGGGGTATCTCTGAATAGTTCTGGCCGGGCAGTGGGGTGATGATTCCGTGTTTCTTTATCCGGTAGCCCATCTGCCGCTGGGTAAGCCCCAGTTCCCGTGCTGCCCGTGCCTGCACCCAACCGTGTCTTTGCAGGGCGGCAACCACCTCTTCCTTTTCCATATCCTTTAAAGATTTGTGCAGGGCCTTTCCGGGTACGGCTTCGCCGTTTGAGTCCGGTCTTTCGGTGGTCGGCGAGGTGATACGGCAGAAAGGCGCGGCTGTTCCCGCTGTTTCCGGTTCCGCCGTGATGTAGCTTGGCAGCTCACGGGAGACAATGGTCTCCCGATCCGCCATGATCACCAGCCGTTCGATGAGATTTTGCAGCTCGCGGACATTACCGGGCCAGCTGTAGCCGCAAAGAATGTGGAGCACCGGGCTGGAGAGACGGACATCCATGCTGTTCATCCGGTTGCTTTCCCGAAGAAAATGGTCCAGGAGCAGGGGGATATCTTCCCGTCTGTCTCTGAGCGGCGGCAGGATTACGGGGACTACGTTGAGCCGGTAGTAGAGGTCCGCGCGAAAGCTCCCCTGCTCGACGCATTCTTCCAGGCTGCGGTTGGTGGCGGCAATGACCCGAACATTGACCGTGATTGTCTGAGTGCCCCCCAGTCGCTCGAACATCTGTTCCTGCAATACCCGGAGCAGCTTGGCCTGCAAGGCGAGCGGCAGCTCACCCACCTCGTCGAGAAAAATGGTGCCGCCGTCGGCCAGTTCAAACCTCCCCTTTTTGAGATTGACGGCCCCGGTAAAGGCGCCTTTTTCATGGCCGAGCAGTTTGCTTTCCAGGAGATTTTCGGGCAGGGCCGCACAGTTGATCTTTATGAAAGGTTTGTCCGCGCGGGGACTCGCCTGGTGAATGGCCCGGGCGACCAACTCCTTGCCGGTGCCGGATTCTCCAAGGATCAGGGCGGTGGCCCGGCTGGGCGCCACCTTGTCGATGTAGTTGTACACGTCCTGAATCCGCTTGCACTGGCCGATGATGTTGTGCTGGCTGTAGCGGCTGCGCAGCTCGTTTTTGAGGAGCAGGTTTTCCTCCACCAACACCTGCTGCCTGTGGGATACCGCCTTGTGCAGCCGGAGGAACTGGGTGATGAGCATGGCTACCACGGTGAGAAAGCGGATGTCCTCCTCAAAGGAGATCTCCGGGCCGAAAAGTCTGTCCACGGAAAGGACTCCCACCGGCCCTTCGGGCAGCATGACCGGTACGCCGATGAAAGAGATTTCCCCCTTGGGAAGATTGGCGCGGGCGCCGGTCCGATTTAGAAAAAGCGGTTCGCTGTGAATGTCCGGCACCACAAAAGGATAGGCGCTTTGAAAGATCCTGCCGATTACTCCTTCGTTTGGCCGGTAGATGCCGCGTTTTTCCTCTTCCTTGCTGAGGCCGTAAGAGGCGGCGATGGAAAGCTGCTCGCCGTTTTCGTTTTGCAGGACAAGGGTGGCTCGCTCCATGCGCAGGGTTTCGTGCAGGATTTGCAATACCTCGGACAGGGTTTTCTTGATGTCCAGGGCAGAGCCGATGAGCTGGCTTATCTGGTAGAGGGCCTGTAGCTCAAGGCGTTCGGTTGGATAGTCGGGTCGGGTCATGCTCTTGTCTCCCTCGGTGTGCGGTCGTGCAAAGATAAAGTTTTTCCGGTGTACATTCTTGTTGTGATTTGTAAGCAATTATTGTTCCAGTGTTTCAAAAATGTAACATTTCGAGTTTTGCGCTGCTTTAACATATTGAAATTTAGAGTAAAAAAGTTTGTTCCGGCTGAGGATGGCTTGTCGCCTGACTGTGGTAAAGGCACTTTCTTTGTAAGAAAAAATTCAATTTAATTACATAAACGTAATAAAGGTGTGTTGCTTCGCATCGTTTCATCATGTCTGTCATCCGCATTCCTTTTTGTAGAGAAATTTACAAAAAGGAATGAACACCATGACGCGCCCCAGTGTTCTCGTTCAGAATAAAGTCAGCAATATCAGTTGGTTGTTTGAAATGTGAGCCGTAAGCTTTCGCTCTGGCACACCCCTTGCGTTAGAGGCAGATAACATCAACACAAACCAATTGGGCTTTGAAGACCAATTATTCATTAAAGAGCAAGGAGGATTCAAGATGCGCAAAGTGGCAATTTACGGAAAAGGCGGAATCGGCAAGTCAACCACCACCCAGAACACCGTTGCCGGCCTGGTGGAATTGGGCAGAAAGGTCATGGTTGTCGGCTGTGATCCCAAGGCGGACTCGACCCGGCTCCTGCTCGGCGGCCTGGCCCAGAAGTCGGTACTCGATACCCTGCGCGAAGAGGGTGAGGATGTTGAGCTCGACGATATCCGCAAAAAAGGCTACGGCGGCACATGGTGTGTTGAGTCCGGCGGCCCCGAGCCCGGCGTCGGTTGTGCGGGACGCGGCATCATCACCTCCATCAATATGCTGGAGTCCCTGGGCGCCTATGAAGAGAGTGAAGGTCTGGATTATGCCTTTTACGATGTTTTGGGTGACGTGGTGTGCGGCGGTTTCGCCATGCCCATCCGCGACGGCAAGGCGGAGGAAATCTACATCGTCGTCTCCGGCGAGATGATGGCCATGTACGCGGCCAACAACATCAGCAAGGGGATCATGAAGTTCGCGCAGAGCGGCTCGGTGCGGTTGGGCGGGCTCATCTGCAACTCGCGCGCCGTTGACAACGAGAAGGAGATGATCTCGGAGTTCGCCAAGAAGCTGGGCACCCAGATGATCTACTTCGTGCCCCGCGAAAACGACGTGCAGCGCGCCGAGATCAACCGGAAGACCGTGATCGAATGGAAGCCCGATGCCAAGCAGGCCGACGAATACCGGGGGCTGGCCAAGTCCATTGACGAGAACAAGATGTTCGTGATTCCCAAGCCCCTGGAGATCGAGGAACTGGAGAAGCTCCTCATGGACTACGGGTTGATGAACTGACAGGCGCAAAGTTAAAGGAGAAAGGCAACAACGTATTCTCCGAACCTTTTACCTATTTTTTTGGGAGAAAAATTATGTTGACTATGATTAGAGCAATTGTCCGGCCGGAAAAAGCAGACAAGGTCCTTGCTTCCCTCATGGAGGCGGGCTTTCCGGCGGTTACCAAATATTCCGTGGCCGGGCGCGGCAAGCAGCGCGGCATCAAGATCGGCGAGGTCACCTATGACGAGCTGCCCAAGGTGATGTTGATGAGCGTTATCAATCCGGCGGATAAGGATTTTTTCATCGATACCGTGATGAATACGGCCCGCTCCACAGGCAAGGGGGCATTCGGCGACGGCAAGATCTTTGTCTCCGATGTCGAGGAATCCTACACCATCAGCTCCGGGGTAAAGGAGACCGCCTATGCCTCGGAAGGGGGGGCGTCATGAAAGAGGTCATCGCCATCGTGCGCATAAACATGATGAACCAAACCAAGCAGGCCCTCACCGACTGCGGCGTGGATGCCTTCTTTGCCCATGAGGCCCAAGGTCGCGGCAAGGGTTTTGTCAGCCCGGCCATCCTTGAAGGGACGGTGCAGGGGCACGAGGAGGCCGCCGCCCTTTTGGGCGAAAAGGGCAAGCTCTACCCCAAACGGATGATCACCGCAGTGGTGGAAGACAAGATGGTGGGCTGCGTGGTGGAGACCATTATCAATACGAATCAGACCGGCATGCCCGGCGACGGCAAGATTTTTGTCCTGCCGCTCACCGATGCGGTCCGGGTCAGGACAGGCGAGACGGGCCTCAAGGCCATCTCATAAGGAGGTAACTATCCAGCAGCACCCCATCTGCGTTGTCATCGGCCTGCCCGTGTGCAGGCAGCACACTTCGCAGGCCTCTTCCTGGCATCTGGGGCACTGCTGACAGTTACGGTTCAGTGATTTACGTCCGTTTCCGGCATTATGCCGGATAGTTATAAGGAGAAAATACAATGGCAACAGCAGCAAAGAAAAAGCTGGTGCAGTGGGGTCCTGCCGAGGTCAAGTCGGCGCTCCTTGAGAAGTACCCGCCCAAGGTGGCCCGTAAACGCGCCAAACAGATCATGATCAACGAGGCGCAGCAGAACGAAACCCCGGAGCTCACCGCCAACGTGCGCACCATTCCCGGCATCATCACCATGCGCGGCTGCACCTATGCAGGCTGCAAGGGCGTTATCATGGGGCCGACCCGCGATATCGTCAACCTGGTGCACGGCCCCATCGGCTGTAGTTTTTATGCCTGGCTGACTCGCCGCAACCAGACCGATGCCGGCCCGGACGGTGAGAACTACATGAACTACTGTTTTTCCACGGATATGCAGGAGCAGGACATCATCTTCGGCGGCGAAAAGAAGCTGGCTGCGGCGATCCAGGAGGCGTACGACCTCTTTCATCCCAAATCCATCGCCGTGTTCGCCACCTGTCCGGTGGGGCTGATCGGTGACGATATCCATACCGTATCGAAGAACATGAAAGAAAAATTCGGCGATTGCAACGTCTACGCCTTTTCCTGCGAAGGATACAAGGGGGTGAGCCAGTCCGCCGGCCATCATATCGCCAACAATCAGGTGTTCCGCCATCTGGTGGGGCAGAACGACGAGGTGAAACCGGGCAAGTACAAGATCAACCTTTTGGGCGAGTACAACATCGGCGGCGACGGTTTCGAGATCGACCGGATCTTCCAGAAATGCGGGATCACCTGCATCTCGACCTTTTCCGGCAACTCGACCTATGACCAGTTTGCCTCCTCCCACACCGCGGATCTCAATGCGGTCATGTGCCACCGCTCCATCAACTATGTGGCGGACATGATGGAGACCAAATACGGCATTCCCTGGATCAAGGTGAACTTTATCGGCGCCAAGGCCACGGCCAAGAGCCTGCGCAAGATCGCCGAGTATTTCGGGGAAAAAGCGCTCATCGACAGGGTGGAAAAGGTCATCGCCGAGGAGATGCCCGAGGTGGAAGCGGCTCTGGCCGAGATCACCCCCAGAACCGAAGGCAAGACCGCGATGATGTTTGTCGGCGGCTCAAGGGCTCATCATTACAAGGAACTTTTTGACGAGCTGAAGATGAAAACCATCTCGGCGGGCTATGAGTTCGGGCATCAGGACGATTATGAGGGGCGTCAGGTGCTGCCCAATATCCAGTTGGATGCGGACAGCCGCAACATCGAGGAACTTGAGGTTGAACCGGATAAAACTCGTTTCAAGCCGCGCAAAAGCGACAAGGAAATGAAGGCCCTCGAAAAGGCGGGCTATAAGTTCAAACATTATGACGGCCTGGCAGCGGACATGGACAAGGGCACGCTGATCATCGACGATCTGAACCAGTACGAAGCGGAGAAGCTGGTGGAACTCATGAAGCTCGATATCTTCTGCGCAGGCATCAAGGAGAAATATTCCATCCAGAAGCTGGGCGTGCCCATGAAGCAGCTCCACAGCTACGATTCCGGCGGCCCCTATGCCGGATTCCAGGGCGCGATAAACTTCTACAAGGAGATCGATCGGTTGGTGAACTCCAAGGTCTGGGGTTTCATGAAGGCTCCCTGGCAGAAGAACCCGGAACTCTCCGCCTCCTATGTGTGGGAGTGAGAAGAAGGAAGAAGGAGAAAGGGGAGAAGGAGAAAGGAAAAAGGATAAAGGAGAAAGGCAGTGCGTGCCGCAACACAGTTGCGTGTTTCCGGCCACAGCCTTCAGTCTTTGACCCTCCACCTTTGACCTTTCACCTTTAACCTTTATCCTTCCTCCCCCCTTTAATCTGTTTTTTTGAGGATACGACAATGCTCTTACGACATACACCCACAGAGATTACAGAGCGCACGGCCTTGACCATCAATCCGGCCAAGACCTGCCAGCCCATCGGCGCCATGTATGCTGCCCTCGGCATCCACGGATGTCTGCCGCACAGCCACGGCTCCCAGGGTTGCTGCGCCTATCACCGCTCCGCCTTGACCCGGCATTACAAGGAGCCGGTCTCCGCCTCCACCAGCTCTTTTACTGAGGGAGCCTCGGTTTTCGGCGGTCAGGCCAATATGCTGCAGGCGATCAACAACATATTCACCGTCTATAACCCCGAGGTGATTGCCATCCACACCACCTGCCTCTCCGAGACCATCGGCGACGACCTGCCCCAGATCAAGAAAAAGGCGGCGTCGGAAGGCAAAATCCCCGAGGGCAGGTATGTGATCAGCGCCTCCACTCCGAGCTACGCGGGATCGCACGTCACCGGCTTTTCCAACATGGTCAAGGCCATGGCCGGGATGGCCGAATCAACCGGGAAGAAGAACGGCAAGGTCAACATCATCCCCGGCTGGATGGAGCCTGCGGACATGGAGGAGATCAAGCGGATCACCAAGATGATCGGGGTGAAAACCATCCTTTTCCCGGATACCTCCGGTGTGCTCAACGGCCCGCTCTCCGGCGAGTACAAGATGTTTCCGGAAGGCGGCACCACCGTGGCCGAGCTGAAAAGTACCGGGGATTCCAAGGGGACCCTGGCCCTGGGGGAATGGTGTTCCGCCGATGCGGCCCGTGATCTCGACAAGCAGCACAAGGTTCCCTGTTCGGTGTTGGATATGCCCTTTGGCCTCATGGCCACGGACCGGTTCATCGACGCCCTGCGGACCATCGCCGGGGTGAGCATCCCCGAGGAGATTGCCCACGAGCGCGGGCAGCTGGTGGACATGATTTCGGACATGCACCAGTACCTCTACGGCAAGAAGGTGGCCCTGGTCGGCGACCCGGATCAGCTCATCGCCATGACCGAGTTCCTGGTCTCCATGGACATGAAGCCGATCCACATCGTCACCGGCACGCCGGGTAAGAAGTTTGAAAAAAGGATCAAGGAACTCACCAAGGACATGGGCTGCAAGGTCAACGTCAAGGCTCAGGGGGATATGTTCCTGCTCCACCAGTGGATCAAGAACGAGCCGGTGGACCTGCTCATCGGCAATACCTACTGCAAGTATATTGCTCGGGACGAGGACATTCCTTATGTGCGCTGGGGATTCCCCATCCTGGACCGGCAGGGGCACCAGTACTTCCCCACCGTGGGCTACAAGGGCGGTCTCAGGCTGCTGGAGAAGATCCTCGGCGTTTTGCTTGACCGTAAGGATCGGGATGCTCCTGAGCCGAAGTTTGAGCTGGTCCTGTAGTTGAAACTGTAAATCTGGTGCAACTGGGGACAGATTTGAAATCTGTCCCCAGTTGGACGGGAGGGTGGCGTGACCATTGTTCATTTTCCAAAGATCAAGCAAGGGTGCTGCGGCAAGAGTCCCCAGTGGCTCATTGTGCCGGTGGCCCCTCAGGCTGCAGCCAGAATCCGCTTTTGCGGCGAGGACAAACTGCCCCAGGCAGTGCCCATGCGGGGTGCGCTTACCTGGATTGCGGATTTGCTGGCTCAGGGAAACGAGATCGAAGGGTTGGACCTTCACGGTCCGGGAGACCCTCTGGCCACCGTGGCCATGACCCGTGAGATCCTGGCCATGCTGCGGGCGCAGTATCCCGATTTGCCCAAGGGAATCACCACCCTTGGCCTCGGCTTGGCCGAGCACGCCGAACAGTTGGCCCAAGACGGAGTGAGCAGGATTACCCTGCTGGTGGATGCGGTTACTCCCCAGACAGTCAGGAAAATCTACACCTGGATTCGTCCGGGTAAGCGGAACATCCCGCTGGCGGAAGCGGCGGAGATTCTGATCGAAGAGCAGGCCAGGGGAATTGCGGCCTGCAAGGCGGCGGGCATTTCTGTCTCCATTCGGACCACGGTGTATGGAGGGGTTAATGATGAGGATATTGAGGAGATTTCCCGCCAGGCGTCCGCCCTCGGGGCAGAGTCCATAAGTCTGCTGCCTGGAAAGGGATGGCTGAATCCGGAAGAAAAACTGCCTCTGCCTTCGGCTGAAACAATGGCAGCCCTGGCAAAGAAGGCGGCACAACACCTCCCGGTTGTTTGTCTGCCGGAGCAAGCACCTCCGGGCGAGAGCATCGCCCCGGTCGGAGAAGGTGGCCGTAATCTGCCCAGGCCGACTGCGGTCAGGCCCAATGTGGCCGTGCTCAGCTCAAACGGCATGGATATCGATCTCCATCTCGGCCAGGCCATTAAGGCCCTGATCTATGGTCCAAGGGAAGACGGCCTCGCCTGCCTTCTCGACACCCGGGACCTTCCCGAGCCCGGCAGCGGCGACAGCCGCTGGCAGCAGGTGGCGGAAATTTTACATGATTGTTTTGTGCTTCTCGCCGCCAGCGCCGGGCAAAAGCCGCAGGATATTCTAGGCCGCCACGGTCTGACCGTGCTGTTGCTTGAGGACAATGTCGAAGGTTCGGTGGATGTGCTGTATGGCGGCGGCAAGAAAGGAAAAAACAGGAAATAGTGGAGTCTCTTGCGAAAAAAAAGAGCCCCCTTCGACAGGCTCAGGGCGAACGGTAGCAGTCTGAAATCATTATAGTTTCTTCCGTTCGTGCTGAGCCCGTCGAAGCACAATAAAGCTTTTCGCAAGAGCCTCGGTATTCTCAAAATACAGGAGACATCCAAAATGGCCATACCAGCGCGTCAGATCATCGTTTGCCAGAGTTTCCGGGTTGCCGGCGACAAGAAAGGCATTTGCCACAAGCAGACCGAAGGGTTCCTGCAATACATCGAAGAAGAGGTGCTCGACCGGGGGCTGGACTGCCTGATCAGCGCCACCACCTGTCTCAAACAATGCGAGTCCGGGCCCATCATGGTGATCCAGCCGGAGAACTGGTGGTTCAAGGGGGTGGACAGCGAAGAGGCCATCGACGCGATCCTCGACGGCCTTGAGGATGGCGAGCCTGCCGCCAAGTACCTGATTACGGCATAGGATGGCGGGACATCTTTACCCTCAGTAAGTCCGAGGAGTTATGATCTGCAGGGAAGATTTTGCACAAATAACAAGAGGGGGGAGTTTGCAATGGGTCTAAAGCCTCTGGGGAAGGTGAAAACCATTGTCGAGGCGGCGGGGATGGGCATCTCCTATGTCTATGATGATCTGGTTTTTTTGGAGCACAATTCCTTTTTGCTCCAGTTCACCGACAACGATCGGGAGATCACGGTCCATGTGAACAGCGAGGCGGACGAGGCCACGGTGCATGGCGATATAGAGCGACTGCAGGATGTTGCTTGCAATCATGCCATGCAATGTCCCCGAGGGGGGCATTACACCCTGGTTCCGGAAGGAGAGGATTCCATCCGCATCGAATTCAGCGGCTGAGCGGAGGGGCACAATGGCGCACGCGGTGATACGACCCGCCAGGCCTGACGATCTCGATGCTTTGGTGGAATTGCTCCGCATACTCTTTGGTATCGAGGCGGACTTTGATTTTGATGCCGCCAGGCAGCGCCGGGGTTTGGCAATGCTGTTGGCCCAAGAGGCGGCGGTTATTCTGGTTGCCGAGGCTGCGGGACGGGTCATGGGCATGTGTTCCGGCCAGCTCACCATCTCCACGGCAGAGGGAGGCTTCGCCCTGCTGGTGGAGGATGTGGTGGTCGCCGAACCATGGCAGGGAAAAGGAGTGGGCCGGGCATTGTTGGCGGCTATGGAGCAATGGGCTGCAAGCAGAAAGGTTGGCCGTCTGCAGCTTCTGGCCGACCGGAACAATACCGCAGCCCTGGAATTTTATCGCAAGCTCGGCTGGCAACCGACGGAACTCATCTGTCAGCGCAGACGAATTTAAGTAAGGAGGGAGAACCATGGCTGAATCAGGGCAGGCAAAGGTTGTTCCCCTGTCAGGATTTCCCGAGCCCCAAAGGGAGCCCATTAAGGGATGGCAGGAGTTTCTCAAGGAGGGCAATCAATTCTTGGCCACGGCCAATAATGCCTATGCGCAACGGAAAAAGACATTCACCACTGAGATTCTTTATAATCTGGTGGCCATGGCCATTGAAAAACTGATCATGGCCCTGCTGATGAAAAGCGGCAATCTGCCCTACAATCACACCATGCGCGATCTGGTGGAGGCCATTGACGAATTTCTGCCCGGCGAACTGGCGGGGCTTGGCGAAGAGCTCAAGAGGCTGGATGCATTTCAGGATATCTGCGACATGGAGAGCTATTCCATCAGCCCTCCGACCATGGGGCAGATAGGCGGCATGCTCGCCCTGGCCCTGGAGGTTCAATCGCGTATCGTGACCTCTGTATCCGGTAACTGAAAGTGCAGAGAAACGAAGAGTTCGAAAAGTAACGATTACAGCGAGAGCTGATTTTTCAACGTATTGATTTCATTATAAGGAGAACGATCATGGCGAGAAAAGACGTAGAGGCATTGCTTGTTGCCGGCGGCGGAGATAAACATTTGCGGGCCAAATATGATGTTCCCGGTACGCGGGAGGAGTTTGTCGCTCTTGCTGCGCAGGACGGCTACCATTTCACGGTGGAGGAGCTTGACATGGTGCTTAAGGAGTCCGGCGATGTTTTTGAAAAAAACGGCAACCCGGCCAAGCGGCAGATCTGGTGGGTGTAACACTTTGTTTTTGCTGTTTTGTCGATGAGCGAGCAAAGGCCAAGACGTGCCTGCGCTCGCTCATCGGCCACCAAGGCAATTAGTGCAGTTTTTTGTGTCACTGTCAGCATTCCGCATGATAATTAAGTAGTCGGCCTTGAAAAAGCCGTTTTTAGCCCCTGACCGGCAGGATACTGTTGTCGGTATGCCAAGACACAGGTGGCCGGAACTTCTCAAGCCACCGGACA
>DUZW01000039.1 GCA_013349295.1 Deltaproteobacteria bacterium | reverse complement strand
ACTCAACATGGGCGGTCGCAATGGTGATACCACGCTCCTTCTCTTCCGGAGCCTTGTCGATCTGATCAAAAGCGGTCGACTTGGCGAAACCCTTGATTGACAAAACACGGGTTATTGCCGCGGTCAGAGTGGTCTTGCCATGGTCGATATGTCCGATCGTGCCAATATTTACATGCGGTTTCTTGCGTTCAAATTTCTCTTTTGCCATGTCCTGTCTCCTCAGCCCGGAATTCTCAACGGTTGCGCCCAACTTCCCGACAAAATAATGTTTGAAAATACCAAACAAAATGGAGCCCACGACCGGATTCGAACCGGTGACCTCTTCCTTACCAAGGAAGTGCTCTACCTACTGAGCCACGTGGGCAACCAAACTATCAAAACCAATAACTAACTTGCTCATGCATTTGCTGAGCCAGGTAATTGCGTCACTCTGGAGCGGGAAACGGGTCTCGAACCCGCAACCCTCAGCTTGGAAGGCTGATGCTCTACCAATTGAGCTATTCCCGCTTGACGTATCGCCAACCAAATAAAAAAGCAGGAATATGGCGACAATCGCATTGCTTTTACCGTGTTCCCACCATCTTAAAGTGGTGGAGGGGGGAGGATTCGAACCTCCGAAGGCATTGCCGACAGATTTACAGTCTGTTCCCTTTGGCCGCTCGGGAACCCCTCCACAAAAACTACAAAGCCGCACGGCAGCGGCCGATCACTCATTCCTGCATCAAGACTGTATCAAGCCATCACCAGCTGCAAATCAGTGGAGCTGGCGATGGGACTCGAACCCGCAACCTGCTGATTACAAATCAGCTGCTCTACCAATTGAGCTACGCCAGCTTGATAAGACGGGCAATACTAATCGCTTCATTCCGAAATATCAACTTATTTTTTTCGCCGACGCAGACATTCACTAAGACAGAAGACAATCAGGCACTCCATCCTACGACAGAGTGCCTGATCCGAGTAATACGCTTCTCTTTACCCTTCAATATTTTTTACAAACCCGCTCTCGCGGTATCTCTCAAAGGCCATGGCAAAAGTACGGTATGCCATATGCGCGAATTTGGAATATGGCATGTACATGAACAACATCAAAACCGCCACAAGATGCAGGTAATAAAAAAGATACGCCAGAACCGGAATCCCGATCAGCCGAGTCAATTCCGCAGACAGGCCGGTTATACCTACGGCCATGATCTTAACAATCAAAAACCAATCATAAAACGTGGGGGTGGCATTGTTTTCTTCTTCTGTATGCGCACGGTTCATCCACAGGATACCCACCCCGACAATCAGGGCAATGGCACTGATATTGGCCAACAATTTGAAGGGATCAGCAAGGGGTATCGGCCCATGCATCCCCTCAAGGAACATGCCGAGAATATCCTTACGGATCATTCCGTAGGTGGTAACAACGAACAGGCCAATGAAGGACAAAAGCAAAGGCAGATGACCGCTTACCCTGTTCTGGTTCGCACCGCATTCCTTGAAACGCTTGTGGGCCAAAATCTCCTTGAGCGAGGGAAGCAAGAACTCTGTGGCAAATTGCTTAGCCGACGGGCGAAACTCCGACTTCGTCTCCAGTTGCGCGACCATATTATTCCACATGCTGGAAACCCCTTTATATGCGGCAAAAATCGCAAATCCGAGGGCGGGAACAAAAATGGCATCAATGATCAAAACGTTCAAGGTCAGACCGGCAATAATGGTCGGATGATCCTTGTGTGAATCAAAAAACATGCCAAAATCGATGGCATCGGCAGCAGGCAGAGACATCCCACCGGACAACCACCACACTGCCAGGATTATCATGGCCGGAAGGGCAATGATCAACGGCAGATTTTTCCCCTGACTGACCAATTTGGCAAGACCTGACGGAAAGCCATAATGGGTATAGGCATAGGCGCGTATAGCACCAAGAACATCACCAGGCTTAGCACCACGCGGACAATGGGCCGTACAATCGCCGCACTGATGGCAAAGCATGACATCAGGATCGGCAATCAGCTTGTCCTTTAATCCCCACTGCGCCCAGATCATTTCCTTTCTGGGAAATGGCTTTTTATCATTGGACAGCGGGCAGACAACCGAACAGGTGGCACATTGATAGCACTTCTTCAAGGTGTCCCCGCCAGCATTCTTCAAATACTTTATAAATTCTAAATCAGGTTCAACCCTCATTCCTTCAGCCATAACACGCCTCCAGTAATTCACCCTCAAAATGTCAGCTCACACTGACCCATGACTCATGCGCCAAAACGCATCCCTTCACAAAATCAATCGATCAGCAGACACAATCGTCTGCTGATCGACATTTTCCTTACCTGACCGCTACTTAAAAACCCTTGAAGGGGTTCGGGCCAAGGTTGATGATTTCTTCAACGAATTCGTTAATGATTTCATCTACCTTGCTATACTCGTTGATGGCGATCTGGCGAACGGCGCAACGCTCTGGCTCAAGACCAAGGCTGCCCAAGGTTTCGCCGATGTTAGCCATACGCTTATCAGAAAGCTCACTACCCTTGACAAAGTGGCACTGGTAGTCGTCCCCGAACTTGCAACCCAAAAGAAGCGCACCGTCCATGCCGGCGGAAAGCGCATCCTTGATCCAGGCCATGTTCACCGAGCCAAGACAACGAACAGAAATAACCCGAATAAGAGCATTCTGGGGAAGCTTACGCATTGCAGCCATATCCAATGCGGGATAGGCGTCATTCTCACAGGCAAAAACGATGATGCGCAGTTTATCCTCGTCATCATCCGGCACCTCTATAGCCTTAACCATGGAACCGACTTGGTCAATGTTATAGTTCTTAAAGCCGATGATCCGCTCGGGACAGGCACCCATACAGGTACCGCAACGACGACACCGGGTGGGGTTTGGCTTGGGAGTACCTTTCTCGTCATCATCAAGCGCGCCAAACGGGCACTCTTCTGTGCAACGCTTACACTGAGTGCACCGCTGAAAGAAAAACTCAGGATAGGTGCCGTCACCGGAACGAGGATGCACAGCCACACCCCGATCCGCGGATTCGATGGACTGAATCGCCTTGAGGGCTGCACCACAGGCGTCATCAATGGTTTCTTCCATATTCATGGCCTTGCGGACACCACCACAGGCATAAACGCCTGTCCGCCTGGTTTCGTACGGAAAACAAATGAAATGAGAATCTGCGTAACCGTCGAACAGGTCCAGGTCAAGGAAGCCAGGGCCCTGACGATAGGCAAGATTAATAGTCGGCTTATCGCAGGTGGTTGGGACCATACCTGCAGCGAGAACAACCATGTCCACGTTCAGAGTGACATCCTCGTTAAGCAGGGTGTCTTTAAGATGAACCGCCAGCCCGTTGCCGGATTCTTCAACCTGGGTCACAGTGGCCTTGGTCATAAAGATGCCGTCGTTATTCTGAGCCCCCTTGTAGAACATCTCCATATTACCAGGGGTCCGCATGTGCTGATACAGGACGTAAGCCTTGCCCGAGGCATTATCCTCACGGACATATCTGGCCTGCTTCAATGCGACCATGCTGGTTACTGAGTTGCAATAGGGGAAATCCTGATCATGCTCAGCGCCGCCGGGACTCTGAACAAAGGCAACATTTGCCGGGACCTTGCCGGTCTTGGCAAGTTTTTCGAATTCGGCGTTGGTCACAACACCCTTCAGTTTGCCATAACCCAGATGGGCATATTCGGAAACATCAGCCGGACTCCAACCCGTAGCCAGAACAACCGCACCAAAATCTTCGGCAGCGGCATCATCTGCCATGTAGGGTTGCAGACCTGCATTCGGATCTTCCATCTCACCTTTGGAAATCTTATCCTGCTCATCAACCCCAACCTTTTTCGGCGCATCCCACTCACTTTTAGTGCCTGCGGGCTTGAGGGTTACCTTGTATGCACCAGGAGCACCGGCAATACGGGCAACTTCCGTGGAGGTCTTGAGGGTAATCCCGGATTCGGCCTGGACTGCGTCAACCATGGCCTGCACAGTGGGCTCTTCCAACTCGGTCCAAGGAGCTGAGGTGGGGAACTGCTTCCGCCAGCCAAGGGCCTTACCGCCCAACTTATCCTGGGCTTCAATGATAGTCACCGCATAACCGGCCTTGGCTGCGTTCATGGCAGCAGTCATACCGGCAATACCACCACCCATAACCAAAATCTTCCGGTTAAGGGTTTCAAGTTTATAGGGTTCGGGACAATCACCTTTTTTAGCCTGAACACAGGCCATGCGCACATAATCCTGGCCCTTTTCCGTAGCGTATTCCTTTACCGCGTCGGCACTGCGAGACTCGGTTACTTCCTCTGCGCACCAAGCTACACCTTCACGCAAATTGGCACGGGTAACGTACTTATCATCCCCGAAATTAAACTCATCCTTCATGACCCTGGGGGAACAGGCACCAATAACCAAGGTATTCACCCCGTCATTGGTGATGTCATTCTGGATCAGCTCACGGCCGGCAGCACTGCAAAGTGCCTCGTGAGTCTTCGCCTGCATGCCGTTCTCGCCCGCCGCACCTGTCAGCGCCGCAATGTCGAGGGCATCTCCTATTCCACAACCTGTGCAAATGTATGCACCGTATTTTTTATCCATTCACCTTACCTCCTGGACGCTTGAATAGCTTTCATGGCTGCTGCAGTTGCACTCTGGGCACAAGTTACTACGTCGGCTGCCTTTTTGGCGCAACCTGCGGAAACCATCCCGCCTTCAGCATCGGCCAGAATAAATCCATTGCTGTCCACTGAAAGTCCAAGCGCTGCCGCCTGGGCCTTGGCCGCAGGCTCCATCCCGGTGGCCAATATGGCCAGGTCGACCGTTTCCTTGATTTTCTCACCGGTCACGGCATTTTCAGCAATCAGGGTCACGCCGCCATCCGCCTCGGCAACAATATCTGCGACCTTGCCTTTTACCCAGGTGATATTCGTATCCGCCATCAGTTTCTCGCGGAACTTCTCATACTTACCGGGGGTCCGAAGATCGATGTAGAAAACGGTGATCTTTGCTGTGGGATACTGCTCACGGATGTAATTGATGTGCTTCATGGATGCCATGCAGCAGATATAGGAACAGTACTCCAGGTGATTTTCATCACGGGAACCGGCGCACTGGACAAAGGCAAAACTTGCAGGCTCCTTGTTGTCGCCGGGCCGGAGAATTTTTCCGCCGGTGGGACCATTGGGCGCAGCCAGACGCTCCATCATCATGTTGGTGATGATCGCGTTGCTGGAATCGTACTTGAGGTTGGTCATCTTGGTAGGATCATAGGGATTCCAGCCCGTAGCCCAAACAATGGCGCTGACGTCAACGGTAAACTCCTTGGCCGCCATATCCAGATCAACCGCATCATATTTACAGGCGTCCTTAACCGCCTGTAACCCGGCAGCACTGCAAGCAGGCTTATCAAGAACATACTTCATCGGGAAAGCCATATCATGAGGCTTGTACACCGCCTTGCTCTTGTTCATCCCGAAATTGAACTCGTTGTCACGCTCATCCGGGCACGCATCGGCGCATGCGCCGCAAGCGGTGCAATTGTTGTTGATGTAACGCGGCTTACTTTCAAGAGTGACTTGATACTTGCCGGCTGCGCCGGTCACACTCTTGACCTCGGTCATGGTGTACACCCGGACCCGACGATTACTTTTAATACGCTGGAAGTTGATCTCCAGTCCGCAGCTTGGCGGACAGAGTTTCGGGAAGTATTGGTTCAACTGCGCAACCCGACCACCCAGATACGCATTTCTCTCGATCAGAAAAACGTCTTTTCCGACTTCAGCGGCTTCCAAGGCGGCCGTAAGCCCGCTAATGCCACCGCCAACGACAAGTACAGCACCTGCGGGTGCGCTGCGTTCGTCTGTCATGCCTTCCTCCATTAAGTAAAATAGTATTTATCTGTGAAAACGAGTTTTTTTGGCTCAAACGACCAGGACTATCCTGCTCTCGTCTGGCCTCCTCAGCCAAAAAAACTATGAAGCCAGCTCATAGAAAAATCTCCAGGCACCTTTGGGGGTGCCTGGAGATTTTTATTTACCGTTACAACATGTCCGAGATAAAGCCTAGATCCACGGCTCGGTCTCTACGATGTTGATACACTTAACCTTTTCACACTTCCACTCCTGGGTTGCAGGATCGAAGGTGGAGTTAACAAATGCCTTCCAGTTGGCATCGTCACAGGTCGGGTAATCAGACCGGTAATAGAAACCGGGGTAGCGGCTCTCTTTCCGGAACTCGATGTGACGGATGTGGGTCTCTACACACCAGATACGATGGTAGTTCTCCCAAGCGCGCATCAGCTCGTGCAGGTCGCCGGCTGCCATCAACTCGGCATCTTCACGCAACATGCGGAGAAGATCCAGACAGATGTTCAACAGCTTGCCGGAAGTCATGTAATAGGTAGCAACACCGCCGCCGTACTCGTCAGTCGCCTTCATCAAACGCATCATGATGCCGGCAGGCTTGCAGTAGTTGGGGTTAACGTCAGCCGCGGTGGATGCGCCGACATGCTCGAGGTAACGCCTAACCGGTGCGTACACTTCATCAGCATACTCCTGAGCGGACTTCGGCAGTTCGGGCTTGAAGGAAGCATTGTCACGGCAGAACTTAACCATCTGCTTGGCGACGATACGACCCTCGGCATGGGAACCGGAGGAGAACTTATGACCGGATGCGCCAACGCCGTCACCTGCGGTGAAGAGGCCGTCAACAGTGGTCATACGGTTGTAGCCCCATTTGTACTGATGGCTACGGGGACCGTCAACAGTGGGTACCCATGCTTCGTCCGGACCAGAGGTCCAGATACCGCAGCAACCGGAGTGAGAACCGAGCATGTACGGTTCGGTCGGCATGATCTCGGAACCAACCTTCTCGGGCTCGATGTTCGCACCTGCCCAGAGGCCAGCCTGACCAACGGACATATCCAGAAAGTCTTCCCAAGCCTCGGACTCGAGATGCTTCCAGTATTTCTTCACGCCCTTCTCATCCATGCCGCCTGCCTTCTTCGCATCCAAGAATGCGTTCAGAGCAACGTCGGTAGCCATGTAGATCGGGCCACGACCAGCTTTCAGCTCGTTGAGCATCAAGTGGTTACGCAGACAGGTCGGGGTTACGGCAGAAGCGCCGTAAGGCATGAACTTCTCAAGCTCGCCCTTCACTGCATCGCTGTTGGCGTAGAACTCGCCAAGACCGTTCTGTACTTTGGCCTTGAAAAGGAGGAACCATGCACCAACCGGTCCGTACCCGTCTTTGAAACGAGCAGGCGTGAAACGGTTTTCCATCATGGTCAGAGTAGCGCCGACCTGTGCACACATGGTGTAGGTGGAACCAGCATTCCATACGGGGTACCAAGCGCGGCCCTTACCCTCACCGGTGGACCGGGGACGGAAGATGTTTACTGCGCCGCCGCATGCACACAGAGCGGTCTTGCAACGGAAAACGTGAACCTTGTTCTCACGGGTGGAGAAGCCAACTGCGCCGGCGATCTGGTTTGCCTTATTCTTGTCAAGGATCAGCTTAACAATGAATACGCGCTCCATGATGTTATCGGTTCCGAGAGCGGTCTTGGCAGGCTCGGCAACGATGCACTTGTAGGACTCACCGTTGATCATGATCTGCCACTTACCGGTACGAACCGGCTTGCCGCCTTCGGTCAGTTTCGGAGCGGGCTGCGCGCCATCAAGGTTGTTACCTTCGGCATCGAGCTTCCAAACCGGCAGGCCCCACTCTTCAAAAAGATGTACGGAATCATCAACGTGACGGCCCAGATCATAGATCAGGTCTTCACGGACAACGCCCATGAGATCGTTACGAACCATTTTCACGTAGTTCTCGATCTTGTTGTCGCCGATGTAGGTGTTGATAGCAGAAAGGCCCTGGGCTACAGCACCTGAACGCTCCATGGATGCCTTGTCAACCAGCTTGATCTTCAAGTCGGCGGGTGCCCATTTCTTGATCTCGAAAGCAGTACCGCATGCGGCCATACCACCACCGATGATCAGAACGTCAACATCATGCTCGACAACCTCAGGATTGGCAACGGCTGGCAACTCACCCAGCGGCTTATTAGGTAACGCCATAGTAAATCTCCTTAAGAAATTGTATTTAAAACAGTTGATTATCTAAAAAACTTACTTGGCAACCATGGTCGGTGCGGGCAGCTGCTTCTCGGTGGAGAGCAACTCGTCGTCCAGGTTCGTGCATTTCAGCTCAGGATACGCATTGGCAGCACCCTCAGCGGTGGTCCGCACGGGGAACTTAAAGCGCTTCATATTGCCGTTACGGAACTTAACGGTCCACATGATGGAATCGGAACTCCGCATCGGATGAACCTGACCACCCATGGGTACAAAGTCATTGTAGCCACGAACAGCAATGGCGCCCTGCGGACAGATTTTTACACAGGAGTAACATTCCCAGCATGCATCGGGCTCCTGGTTGTAAGCCCGCATCTCCTCTTTGTTCAAGACCATCAGGTCATTGGGGCAGATGTACATGCAGGCAGTTTTGTCACCACCCTTGCAGCCGTCACATTTAGAAGGATCTACGTAACTTGGCATTCACTAACCTCCTCACTTGGATTGAATTTTCCGAACTCCGAACCTACGAAATTCGCGTTTACCTTATTAATGACAGCCACCAGTTCAGGCCACCACGAAGCAACCGCTTCGAACTCTGACCCTTCCGTCGACCATCTGACAACCGAGGCAAATAATACAGAAAACAGGGGCTTCTTTTTTCGCCATGAACCCAAGCGTTCAATTTTACGCACTTTTTCTTCAACATTGCACAAAACTGAAGAGCCACTCATTTTTCAGAACACTGGTCTGTATAATTTCTCACCTGATAAAAGTCAAGAAAAAAACTTTGCGGAATCCTCCTCCACAGAACCCTCACACGCCCCCTTCTCCTCAGCTCAACTGCTCCCCCTCCGACTGCCCTTCCCCCTTGTTCGCAATTTATCCTGACGAAAACTTAAAAAATGGACCCCAAACTTTTTTGCATTGAAATCACACATTTTTTAATGCGCGCCGAGCCTCTTCTTTTCCAGGAAGAAATGAATTTGACACAGAGCCCTCCCGTGGTTACTGTGTTTCCAAATTCGCCCCATGTATCGTCCCGCTTTATCGATATAACTGATTGAAATCGTAAAGAAACAAGAAGCTTTCCCCACCTCCGGCATCAGGTTCCGTGATCTTCACATCCTGAGAGAAACAATGCGCGGTCGCTTCTTTTGCCACAACAACACATTCCTTGAAGGTTCTTACCATGAGCAAGTCACAACAGACACCACAATCCCACTCCTTTGATAAGTCCTTGTTCGCTTCGGACAACAACCCCAGCAATATCTTGCCCGCCAAACTCACGGCTGACAGCACCCTGAAATTTCGTTGTCATCCCGGGGTTTCTTGCTTTACCAACTGCTGCGGCAATATTAATATCATCTTAACTCCTTATGACATCCTGCGAATCAGACGGCCTTTAAACCTCCCCGCCGATGAATTTCTTTTGCGTTTCACCACCCCTGTCTTCCTTGAAAAGACAGACCTGCCCGGAGTAAAAATTCATCTCGATGAAAATGGCCGTTGCCCCTTCGTTACTGAAGAAGGCTGCACCATCTATCCTTACCGGCCTACTACCTGCCGCTATTATCCTGTAGGCATGTCTTATTTCCATGCGGCAGGCAATGAGGGATCAGCTGCGGAGGAATTCTATTTCCTCGTCAAAGAACCTTACTGCAAGGGCCACGAAGAACCGAAAGAGCAAACCATTCGCGAGTGGCGTGTTGATCAGGGGATTGATGAGTCAGACGAAATGAACCGGGAATGGATGGAAATTGTCATGCGGCGCAAGTCCTTCGGCCTACAGGCCACCTTGAGCGAACTGGCGCAAAAGATGTTTTTCATGGCCAGTACCGACCTTGACAAATTCCGGGATTTTGTTTTCAACAGCTCCTTTCTGGAGACCTATGATGTCGACGAGGAAACCCTAACGAAAATCAAAACCGACGATATCGCCCTCATGAAATTTTCCTGCAAATATCTCGCATCTTCCATCTTTGGAACCAAAGATCTGACGATAAAAACGGAAAAAGTCAAGGCGCGGGTGGAGCAGCTCAAAAACAATCAAGGTGAGGCGGAAAAACAGGCCATGGAAACCTATGAGGAGCTTCGCCGCGACCACGATCTGCTCAAGAAAAAAATCAAAGCACAACAGACTGACCCAAAAAGTTGATCACCCGGGGAGGGCAATCGTAAAGGTGGTTCCCTCCCCTTCTTTGCTGTCCACTGAGATTGTTCCATGGTGGCTGTCGACTATATTTTTGACGATGGCCAGACCAAGGCCCGTCCCCCTGTTTTTATCGGTATAAAACGGCGTAAAGATATGCTCTTGTTTTTCTGGGGACATCCCCTCCCCGCTATCGGTGACAATGAGCTTGGCCATGCCCGTTTCTTTCTGATAGCAAGTCGCAACGGCAAGCTTTCCCCCTTCCGGCATGGACTGCACACTATTGACCAAGATATTGAGACAGGCTCTGTACACCAATCCCTGATCAAGGGATATCTGCGGCATATCTTGTGCGTACGAGGTCTCAAGGACAATCTTGTGCCGCTCCAACTCCGGCTCCATAAACTTGAGAATCTTGCCGAAGATATCATTTACCGAGGTCGGCTCCATCTTCGGTTCCTGAGGACGGGCAAAATCCAGAAACTCGCGCACAATACCATCAAGCCTCCCCGTTTCCTCCACGATAATCTCTGCCAGATGTTCATTGCCAGGCGCCACGCTTTTCAGACGTTTCCCTAAAATGTCCGCGGTACTGCGGACAATGCCGAGCGGATTTTTTATTTCATGGGAAACCGAGGCCACCATCTTGCCGAGGGTGGCAAGCCTCTGGCTTTGATGCAACTGCTGCTCAAGGCGTCGGCGTTCTTCGGCGCGGGCATCAATGATTCGATCCGCCCTCGCGACGATAAAACCGAGCACGACAAAAAGGGCCGACATAATCACCATGGAGGTGAGGATGATGGAGCCCTGCAATTTAGTAATCGCCACGACATCCTCGGAGAGATCTTGCACTACCTCGATAACACCCATGATGACGTCCCCCTTTTGGTTATTCGCCTGATACTGGCGAAAGGGGATAAAGGTGCTCAATTGCGAGGAGATAGGCCGCGCTCCGGGAAGAAGATTCAACAGGGAGCCGGTTGAGCGGACAACGGAATTGTTATTCCCAGCCAGCGCCTTACGGTATTCAATGCCCCCTTCACCGGTTCGACCAATACGGGGAGCCACCGTACTGTAGGAAATGATGTTTTCCCTGGAATCAAAAATGGTGACCGCCTGAATCCGCATTCCGTGGGTAGCGTTGCGGACAACGGCATCAAGCCGGGCGAACTGCTCGGGTTTGCGCAGGGCGATCTTCCCATAGCGCAGCACCGTGGGCAGGACAAACTGTTGGAACACCTGATGACTCAGGTTCTCGGCGACAACAAAGGCATAGGCCTCGCTCCGTTCAAGCAGAACCTTTTTTGCATGATTCGAAATGATCCAGGATAGAACCAAGGTAAAAAGGAGGAAAACCGCAAGACCGCTGTAAGAAAAAAATTTCACCAGCCGAAACGGCTTCAGACTTGCGATACTGGCCGCATCACCCTGGATCTTTTTTCTTTCAACCATGACATACCCCACATCGCCTGCACTGTGCTGTGTCACAGGCAATCGTTGATTTTTCTTCCAAGGCTTTCTGATATTCTCCCCAAAGATACCGCCGATCGATCCCATGATCAATGATCTCCCAAGGGAAAAGCTCCTCTTGGCCACGCCGGCGCATGGCATAGCCTTCTGGGTCAATTCCACAGCCCTGCATGGTCTGCCGCCAGTTTTGCTGACCCTGCAGCATGGCATACATGGCCAAACCGACCTTGCGGTCCCCGCGGGCCAGCACCGCCTGATAAAATGCGTTCCCCGGCTGATCAACGACCAGACGGGTATTGGCCATACCAACTACTCCTTTTCTGAGAAATTTTATGCTGTTTTTAAGTACTGTCAATGGGGCAAACCCATGAAACTGGAAAGGGGTCCATGCCTTGGGCACAAAACTGTTGACGCTGAGCGTTATATTGCCCATGCGTCCCGTTTCTCGACCAACTCCCAGCAAGGTCTTTCGAACCTTGTCCGTCAGGACCAGAAGCTCCGCCAGATCGTCCTCAGTTTCCGTGGGCAGACCGATCATGAAATAGAGCTTGAGATGATTGATCCCGGCTCGAGCCAAGGCCTCGGCCGCACATAATACATCCTGTTCACTGATCCCCTTATTGATTACCCGGCGAAGCCTTTCCGAACCACCATCCGGCGCGATTGCCGCGCTTTTCAGCTTGCTTTGCGCAAGCAGGCTACAGAGTTCATCGCTGATGGCGTCTGCCCGCAAGGATGAAAAAGACAGCGTACACCCCTCGCCCAGCAGATAATCGGCGATTCGCGCGAGATCCTCACCTCGAGCCATCTCCATTCCCAACAACCCCACCCGTTTTATGTCATCGGGCCGTTCCGCTAGAGCGGCAAGGATACTTTCCGCCTGCCAGAGACGGGGAGGACGATAGACGAATCCGGCAGCGCAAAACCGGCAACCACGGCTACAGCCACGACCAAGCTCGGTCAAAAAAAGGTTGGAGAATTCCGCTTCGGGCGACAGCAATTTCGAATGCCCGGCCACCTGGGATTTATCCAGGACAATGCGACTCACCCGAGCCGGGACTTCCCGGTCAGCCTCAATGCGAGTCAAGATACCGTCTCCCCCATAATGCATCGCATAGAAACGAGGGACATAACAACCGATGAACTTCTCGACAACTCCCCTAAGCAGCACTTCCGGATGGTCGCTCGTCAGGTGCTCGGCAAGATGTTCCATGAGTTGTGGGAGTATCGGCTCTGCCTCTCCAACAACAAAAAGATCCACAAAGGGAGCCAGAGGTTCAGGGTTGATAAAGGAAGCGACTCCGCCGCCGATGACAAGGGGTTGACCAGGTCGAAACCTGTGTGTGGATGCGGTGCGCTTTTCAGCCAACGGTTCAATACCACCGGCAAGAAACAAGGCCAACAGATTGAGGAAGTCCTGTTCAAAACTCAACGAACAGAGCAAGATCGGAAAATCGCGGAGTGGTCGTCCCGATTCCAGAGAAACCGGGGGCTGGTTGTCATGATAAAAAAACCGTTCACAAACAAAGCCGGGCAGGCTGTTTACCAGCGCGTAGACAAGCTGGAACCCAAGGTTGGAATTACCAAGTCCATACCTGTTTGGAAAAATGAGAGCAACCGGCAGCAGCCCCTTCCATTTCTTCCGCTGCGTCCCTTTTTCGCTAGCAAGAAAATCACCGGATACAGGTTGGCGCTGGCGCATGGAGTCCATTTCAAACCTGCCGAAGGAAGGCAAAACACCCCGGCAGTAGTTGCAAGCGGGCAGCCGTTGCTCTCCCGCTTTTTATTGGCATTTCATAATAATGGCATCGTAATACGATATCTGCTCAATGCCGGCAAACGCACAAAGCATGCAGCCAAAGACGCAAAGTCGGACAATTTAACTTTTGACAAAAGAACTCTGCGTCTTTCCTTTATTTTTTAAGTAATTACAATTTTATCAGCTTTCATTTCTGCGCAGAAAGGTTGGCCGATCATAGTCCTGCTCGTTGCGAATATTATTGGCATAGGATCTATTCATGCCGTTCGCCACGGCGCGGCCCGCAGCCATGCCCTGCTCGCCTTTTCTGAACGGCAGCGGCTGCGCGGCTGGTTCCCGTTTTTTCGTCATGAGCTGCACCCTGTCGGCCAGCTCTTCGACTTCATCCACTGTATCGCGGATGCCGGTGGCGATAACCGTCACTTGCAACTCATCACCCAGGCTCTCGTCGAAGATAACGCCCAGAATAATATTAGCGTCCTCATGCACTTCCTGATAAATTTTTGTGGTTGCCTCGGTCACTTCCGGCATGGTCAGGGTTTCCCGGCTGGCCGAGATATTGACCAATACCCCCCTGGCGCCGTCAATGCTGATATCCTGCAAAAGCGGGCTGTTAATCGCCATATTCACCGCTTCCACCGCCCGGTTTTCGCCGACCCCATAGCCTGACCCCATGAGCGCCTGCCCCATTTCATTCATGATGGCCCGCACATCGGCAAAGTCGGGGTTGATATAGCCGGGCAGGTTGATCAGGTCGGTGATGCCTTTTACAGCCTGCACCAGAACATCGTCCGCCATCTTCATCCCGTCGATGAAACGGGTTCCTTTTTGGCTCAGGGATATCAAGCGATCATTGGGAATGGTGATAATGGTGTCCACATGCTCTTTCAGATTCTTCCAGCCCAGTTCCGCGTTTTTCATCCGAGCCCTGCCCTCGAAGGCAAAAGGCTTGGTCACCACCGCAACCGTGAGCGCGCCCAACTCCTTGGCAATCCGGGCAACAACCGGCGCCGCGCCGGTTCCGGTTCCGCCTCCCAATCCGGCTGTGACAAAAACCATGTCACAATCCTTCAACTGCTTTCTGATTTCGTCGATGGACTCCTCCGCCGCCTCTCTGCCCCTTTCAGGGTTGGCCCCGGCCCCAAGTCCCTTGGCGATACTCTTGCCAAGCTGCACCTGAACATCGGCCTTGGATTTTTCCAGGTCCTGAATATCGGTATTGCCGGCAATGAACTCCACCCCGAGAATCTTGCTGTCCACCATGGTATTGACCGCATTCCCGCCGCCGCCGCCAACGCCAAAAACCTTGATTCTTGCCCGTGACTCTGTTTCCGCGAATTTAAAAGTCATATCCTTCTCTCCCTGTTCAAGGTCTTTGACCTACTCCCCAACAACGCCTGACGCTTGATGAACATGTTCATACTATCCCTTTAAACCAGTCCTTTACCCGACCGGTGACTCTCCCTACCAAACCACCCTTGGTCCGCTTGAATCTCTCGCCCGGCCCATTTTTCATCCCATAAATTACCAGACCAACGCCGGTTGCCCACTGCGGCGTACCCACCACATCCACCACCCCGCCGATATTTTCCGGACGGCCAATGCGCACCGGCAGATCAAAGATCTGTTCCGCCAGTTCTTCCATGTTGTCCAGAAGACACGAGCCGCCGGTCAACACAATGCCGGCATTGACCATTTCCTTATACTTGGAATCCAGCAACTCCTGATTGATGAGCGTGAGCATCTCCTCAACCCGGGGCTCAAGAATCTCTCCCATAACCCGGCGGGAAAGTTTCCGATTCTTTCTCCCTCCGACGCTGGGAACCTCAATGACCTGATCCTTGTCGATGAGAGATGCCAAGGCGCAGCCATACTCCTCCTTGAGTCTTTCCGCCTCTTTCTGCGGAGTGCGCAGCCCTATGGAGAGGTCGTTGGTAAGGTTCTGGCCGCCGAGACCAAGAACAAAGGTGTGCTTGATGGTGCCATCGGCAAAAATCGCCAGATCGGCTGTGCCGCCGCCGATGTCAAGCAGGCCTACCCCCAACTCCATTTCTTCTCTGGTCAAAACCGCACAGGCCGAGGCCAATGGCTCAAGCACAACATCAGTCACCTGGAGTCCGGCCCGATTGCAGCATTTGACAATATTATGCACAGCGGTTGCCGAGCCGGTCACGATATGCACATCGGCCTCGAGGCGAACGCCGGTCATGCCGATTGGATCCTGGATATCGGCCTGGCCGTCCACCATAAACTCCTGGGGCAGCACATGGATCACCTCCTGGTCCGGCGGGATGGGCACTGCCCGGGCCGCATCCACCACCCGGTCGATGTCGTCCTGCCTGATCTCATTATTTTTAATGGCGATCAAACCGTGACTGTTGAAGCTCTTAATATGGCTGCCGGCAATCCCCACGTACACCGCACCGATCTCGCAACCGGCCATACGTTCCGCCTCTTCAACCGCCTGCCTGATCGAATGGACGGTGCTTTCGATATTGACCACCACCCCCCGGCGCAACCCCACCGACGGATGCCTGCCGATGCCGATGATGTCAACTCGGTTATCATGCACCTCGCCCACCACCACACAAATCTTGGTGGTGCCGATATCCAGCCCGACAATCAGATCGCCGCGTTCTTCATGTGCCATTTGCTCACCTTTGATCGATCTCGCAAATAATGCGCCACCAACTGTTATGACAAACCAACCCGTTGCTTCTTTGCTCCGAACCGGTGGAGGTTTCCGCTGTTTACGAAAGCCTCGCCTTGCTACCGCCGATTGGTAAAACCATTTTCACCCTATACCGGCTCGTCAAACCCGACCAACACCTGGTTACGCCCGTAGTCCATTCTGACATAAGCGGCTTTTTCAAACTCCTTGCTCTTGTATAACTTGTAGAGCACCTTGGTAAGCCAATAATATTTGGTGCCGATATTTCCAGAGCCCAGGTGGATGGGAAAAGGTCGATCCACCAAATACAAGACGATATTTTCCTCGCCGCCCACATGGAGTTCCGAGATATTCTGCTTTGGCAGAATGGAACTCCCCTGCCCCGCGTACTTAATAAAATGCAGGGCCTCGCCGAGTTGCGAATCCTTGAGATTTCTCGGCCATTCATCTCTTTTCATCCCGGTGATGATGGGATAATCCATATCCTCGGGCGGTAAAACTTGGGCAAAGGCCACTCCGTTCTGATCAAGATAGAACAAGCCATTATCGAGACTGACAATTGCCACAGGCAGACGCTCCTTGATAACAATGGTCAACCGGGTTGGCCAGTCCCTTTCAATCTCCACCGATTCAACCCATTCATGGGCCTCGATCCCGGCCTTTACCTTCTTGATATCAAGCGCCAGCAGATTGCTGTGAACATCCACCCCGCTCATTTCAAGAATCAGATTCTTGGTGGTTCGGCGGCAGCCCTGGATGTTGGTGGCTGTTATCTGAAAAAAATCCGAACGTCCCAAGGCTTTATAAACGATAAAACCGACCACGGCAAAGCCAGCAACAAGCAAGAGAAAACCAACCCCAAGAATGGCCAGTTTTTTCTTAAGATCCAGGGTTCGGCTTTTCCTGCCCCCCCCGTAGCGCTGCTGTATGGACTTTCCCTTTTGCAAACCCGTTCCCGCCCCTTTTTGGCCTTACAGCCTAGAGAATATGCACTTCCGGCTCCAACCGGACACCGAACCGCTCGGCCACCGTTTCCTGCACAAGCCGCATCAAATCCAAAAAATCCTGGGCAGTGGCCGAACCGGTATTCACCAGAAAATTGGCATGCACTTCTGAAACTTGGGCGCCACCCACCCGTATGCCCTTCAAGCCCGCATCTTGAATCAGTTTTCCCGCAGCTGGGAAGCCCGACGGATTTTTAAAAAAAGAACCGGCATTGGCCAGACCCTGCGGCTGTTTTTCTTTCCGTTCACGCATCATCTGGCCGCATCTTCTGTCAATGGCCTGACGATCCCCAGCCTGGAGTAAAAACTCCGCAGCCACCACTACCATTCCCTCTGTTTTAAGATGCCGGTATGAAAAGGCCAGACCATCTTTTGCTCTTTCTACAAACTCCCCTGATCCGCGCAAAAAAGTCACCGCCAGCAGGGCATCGCTTATCTCCTTACCCCAGGCGCCGGCATTCATCACCACCGCCCCACCCACCGACCCAGGAATGCCCGCGGCAAATTCCAACCCTTGCAATCCCTGATCGATGCACCAGTTGACCAATTTCATCAGGCTGCAACCAGCCTCAACCCGCACCATGACCTCTCCAGCCTTTCTTCCGGGCCTAGTCTCAATGGCCGAGAACTTTCGTCCCAGCAGAACAATAACCCCTTCGTAACCCGCGTCTGAGACAAGCAGGTTGCTGCCCCGGCCTATGACCCTCCAGCAAACCCCGAGCTGCGCCAACACACCGAGAAGGCTTTGCAATTCTTCCCGACTTGCCGGCGCGGCGATGGCTCTGGCCGGGCCACCCACCTGCAAGGTGCACCACCGGGCCATCGGGCTGTTCCATTCGATCTCGCCGGACCAGAGATCGCGCAGTTGCGCAGGCCATTCTTTGTCCACCCCGTTTCCCATCACCCTCAACCCCTGGAATTTCATGGTTCCACAGCCGGGTCGTTCTTGCAGGCTACAGACTCTAGCAGGCAGCATGTCCCTGCTCCAATTTGCGCAAAAGTTCCTCACCGGCCTGGTAAATATTGCCGGCCCCCAACGTCAGAACAATATCTTCCGGCTGCACCATGGCCAGCACCGTGGGCGCCAAGGAAGCAACATCCGCAACAAAATGAGCGTTTTTCTGGCCATGCAGGTTAATCTCCTGCAAGAGCGCTGACCCACTTACCCCCTCAATGGGAGTCTCACTCGCCGCATAAATCTCCGTGAGCAACAAAACATCCGCATCGTGGAAGGCGGTACTGAACTCCTTGAATAACCCGGCAGTCCGCGAGTAGCGATGGGGCTGAAACATGACGATGAGCCGCCTTCTCGGCCAGGCCGAGCGCATCGCCGCCAGTGTTGCCCTGATCTCGGTGGGATGGTGCCCATAATCATCAATGACCAAGACCCCATCAACCTCTCCCTTGATCTGCAAGCGCCGCTGCACACCGCTGAATGTTTTCAGGGCATCGCGAATAACCCCAAAAGGGATATCAAGCTCAAGAGCCACGGTTATTGCGGCCAGTGCGTTGTAGACATTGTGCTGTCCAGGAACATTGAGCGTGATTTCACCCAACACCTCAGTATTTCGGCAGACCTCGAAAATAGAAACCAACCCATTGGCCACAACCGCCCTGGCGTGAACATCGGCCTGACTGGTCAAGCCGTAGGTAATAACCCTTTTCCTTATTTGGGCAAGAACCGAAGCAACGTTCGCATCATCCAGACAGACAACCGCCGCCCCATAAAAAGGGAGCTTCTCGATGAATTCCAAGAAAGCGGACTTGATCTCCTCGATATCCTTATAATGATCCAGATGTTCCAGGTCGATATTGGTTACGACCTCAAGAACCGGCGACAACTTCAAAAAAGAACCATCGGATTCGTCCGCCTCGGCAACCAGGAATTCACCCTCGCCCAATTTGGCGTTGGTGCCCAAGCTATTCACCTTGCCGCCGATGACCACGGTGGGATCAAGACCTGCCTCGGCCATCAGCCAGCCGACCATGGAAGTGGTTGTGGTTTTCCCATGACT
>DUZW01000038.1 GCA_013349295.1 Deltaproteobacteria bacterium | reverse complement strand
GGAGCAAGGAGCCGCTTAGCTGTCCTGAACGGCAAGATTAACCTGCTCCGCCGCCGCCCCGCCGCCCTTGACATATCTCTTCCGCAACAGCGCAAAAGCCTCCTCTTCCGGGGGGCGCACCGCCAGGGTCAGCACCTTTTCGTTTTCCCCCCGCAGCATGGCGAGCAAACGATGCCCCGCCACCTTGGCTGCCGGTTCCTGCCAGTCGAAATAATCCCGAAACTTCCCCCCCGCCTCCTGATTCTTTTTCACCACCCGGGAGACGATCACCCCCTTGCCGGTAAAGAGGTAGCGCAAGCCGGACCGGGCCGCAGGATCTTCGTTGATCCATTCCGCGATGATGTCCCGGGCTCCGGCCAGGGCCTCGTCCTCGGTAGCTACCCCTTTGGCCGGGTCGATGAATCGTGCCGGATTGAGCGGGCTCTGATCCTGACGGAAGATGGCCCGGGCCAGGGGTTCGAGCCCCTTTTCCATGGCAATGATGCTTCTGGTCCTGCGCTTGGGCCGGTGCGGCAGGTAAAGATCTTCCAGGATGGTCAGATTGGCGGCGGCAAGAAGGGCCTGGTGCAGCTTCGGCTCCAGCAGCTCCCGTTCGCTTAAAGATCCGATGATCGCCTGCCGCCGTTTGTCCAGTTCCGCCAATTGCAGGAGCCGATCCCGAACCGCGGCGATCTGGATTTCATCCAGCAAGCCGGTGGCCTCTTTCCGGTAGCGGGCGATAAACGGCACCGTGCCCCCGTCAGCTAACAGGGTGGCCACGGCCGCCACCTGACCGGTCTTGATCTTCAGCTCTTGGGCAATGATTTCCTGATATTGATTCATGGTTGCTTTTGTATTCATATTTGCGCGGCAACGCCAATTGTTTTTTGCTTTCTGCTGCATTGGTTTTATTTTAGGCAAGGGCGCCATGCCCTTTCCCCCCATCATATCACTTTGCATCCCCCGGCGAATATGGTCAAATGCCGGACAACGATTCGTTCATGCCTGACTGAAAAAAAACAAAACGCTGTCACTGACAGCTGTATTGATACAGCAAGGAAAAGCACATGGGAAACCCTCTGCAGGAACAGCTTCTCAAGGCAGGGCTGGCCAGTAAAAAACAGGCCAAAAAGGCTGAACACGAAAAACGAATCAGCCGCAAGCAGAACAACGGCCAGCCAACCGCCGCAGTGAGCAACGCGGCGCGGGAAGAACAGGCAGCCAAGGAGCAGCGCAACCGCGAGCTCAACCTCCAGCGCGCCGAAGAGACCCGGCTGCGGGAGCAGAAGGCCCAGGTAAAACAGCTCATCGAGACCAACCGCTTACCCCAGGATAGCCGGGGCGAGCCGTACCACTTTGCCGAGCAGAACAAGATCAAGCGGATCTTCGTCTCCGAGGAGATGGGTGACCAGCTCAGCCGCGGCCAATTGGCCATTGTCAGGCTCGGCCCCGGCTACGAGGTGGTCCCGGCCAAGGTAGCCCGCCAGATCGCCGGCCGGGACAAGGAGGCGGTGATCGTCTTTCATGAAAAACCATAAGGGGCCACATTTGCTCAGGCGCTGTCACACTCCTTTAGGGGAAGCGACATAGCATGAAAAAGTCGGGACGATATACAACCACGGGTTTGGCTGAGGATCAGTACGAGGAGGGGTCGCACGGGCTGGTGCTCAAAAATTCCCTTCATCTACGGGATAAGCAGGTCATCGAAGAAGTTGAAACCAGGGAACTCTATCGTGTCACTGATAGGTTAACGGAGATATACGACCAAAATCACCGTTTCACTACGGCCGATATCTGTTCCATGCATAAAAAGTGGCTCGGTACGGTCTACGAGTGGGCTGGAAAGTACCGTCAGGTGACGATGAGCAAAGGGGGCTTCACTTTTGCCTTGCCCAGGGTTATTCCGCAACTGATGGCGGATTTTGAGAAAAACGAACTGAACCGATTTACCCCCTGCAACTTCAAAAACCAAACGGAGCAGGCCCAGGCCCTGGCGATTGTACATACGGAACTTTTACTCATCCATCCCTTTCGGGAAGGAAACGGCAGATTATCGCGACTCCTGGCAACACTCATGGCCCTGCAGGCCGGATTGCCGCCCTTGGATTTCAGTGAATTTGAAGGGGGAAGAAAAGAGGAATATTTTACCGCCGTCCGCCAGGGGATGGCAAGAGACTACCGGCCGATGGAGAAATTCTTCAATGCGGTGATTGCTCGGACTCTTCAGGCTTATGAGGAGAAATAACCGTTGATCCGGTGACCTTTTCTTTGGCGACATAAACGCCTTCGATGGCCGAGGATGATGAGACGCTGGACCACAGCCCTTTTTCCCGGACCAGCAGATTTTTCAGATAAGGATTGGTTTCTTTCAGGCTTTTCGTACGCATAATAAATAATATACCCGAAACGAAGCAATAATACACTCGATTCATGATAGCTGTAATTCCGAGAGTGGACGAGCTCAGGAAGCATCGGACCGGAGAAATAAACAAGGGGAAGGTGGCACAACAATGGCTCAACCGCACAAAGACCCCCAACCGACCAAAAAGCGTCAACCGCGCGGCTTGCCCATCCTCCATGAAGACAAGGATATTCTCGTGGTCGCGAAGCCGTCCGGGCTGCTGACCATCGGCACCGATCGGGAAAAATCGAGAACAGCCCATTATCTGCTCAATGATTATGTCCGCAAGGGCGATCCGAAATCGCGAAACAGGGTGTATGTGGTCCATCGCCTGGACAAGGACACCTCCGGCATCCTGATTTTTGCGAAAAGCGAACAGGCCAAGAAATACCTGCAGGAGCATTGGGAGGATACGGACAAGCATTATCTGGCCATCGTCCACGGACGGCTGACCCCCAAAGAGGGAGAGATCACCTCCTACCTGACCGAGAATGCAGCGCAGAAGGTCTATTCAACCCCGGACCCAGCCAAGGGCAAGCTCTCCCGTACGGCCTACAAAGTATTAAGAGAGAACAAAGGATTAAGCCTGGTGGATATCCATCTCCTCACCGGCCGCAAGCACCAGATTCGGGTGCATTTCGCGGAAAAGGGCCATCCCGTCGCAGGGGACAAGAAATACGGCAACACCCCACTGGCCTGCAAACACCTCGCTCTCCATGCCCGATCGATATCATTTATCCACCCCTACAGCGGCAAGGAGATGAGCTTTGACCTCGGGATGCCGGAGGAATTTGTCCGGCTGCTCGGCAAATAATGGCGGGGATGATTATTGACCCGACAGATTGTCGGCCGGAACAGGGCAACGGGGATTGTTTTTTTTATGAATGGGGATAAGAAATTATGCCTGACTTCCCCGTTTTCCCAGGCAGGGATCGGTTTTTTTCTGACCCTGCTCCCATTAAGCATGGTTCTGTTGAGGTGAGACGTGTCAGAGCATAAACCTGTCGGCCTGGAGGAAAAAGGCATCGATGTCCCCTACGAGCGGCTCGACCCGGAGACGCTACAGAATGTGATCCAGGAGTTTGTCACCCGGGACGGGGCCGATTGGGGTGAGGCCGGGGGGACGCTTGAGGAGAAGGTCGCACAGGTCATGCAGCAACTGCGCAGCCGCAAGGTGAAGATCGTTTTCGAGCTGAATTCGCAAACGGCGAATATTGTTGTCAACCGCTGAATCAGGGCTGCGCCACGGTACCCCCATTTGCCGGGGTGGGATGGGGCCTCTTGGCAGACTCCTTGGTCTTCATGAGAAAAGGCCGGGGAGTGCTTGCCGGAATCAAAACCGTGATCATATGCTCCCGTGGTGTTCAATGGTGGGCGATACTGGGATCGAACCAGTGACCCCTGCCGTGTGAAGGCAGTGCTCTCCCGCTGAGCTAATCGCCCTGATATTTCATTGAAAAATAATACATTCCGCCGGCCTCAACAACCGAACTTTGCGATTGCAAAAGAAACTGGGGAGTCCCCCTAATTTTCTTTCAGATATCGAGATGTTCACTCAGCAGGTTCACCGTTGTCAGGTCATCCCCCACTTTCGCCGGAGGCGAGCAGGTTCATGGTCAAACGGATCAGCAGCTCCTTCTGCTTGGGATCGCTTTCGGCGATCAGCAGGGCCAGGGCGACCAACCCATTATCGTTGATGCCGGACCTGTCGAGCAGGTGGTTTTCCCGCAGGAAGAGCAGAAAGAGGAACGAGCCGATGCGTTTGTTCCCGTCACTGAATGGGTGATCCTTGATGACGAAATAGAGGAGATGGGCCGCCTTTTCCTCGACGCTGGGGTAGAGATCCTGGCCGCCGAAGGTCTGGTCGAGATTGCCGAGGATGGACTGGAGAGCGTGCTCCCGCTCCCGACCGAACAAATCGGTACCCTCGCCCCGTCTGGTCAACTCGGACTTCAGGGCGGTGATGGCTACCCGGGTCTGGTGATAATCAAGGGATTTTCCCGCTCCGTGCCGATCCTTTGGCAACTCCAACCTGTCTTCATCGTATTGCAGAAGCAGCGACCAGGACTTGGCATAGCGGTTCACCACCTCCAGAACCGCCTTGCCCTCGTCCGTCACCAGCTCATGGCGCTGCAAGGTGCGGGACAGCAGTGCCACAGCCTGCTCCATCTCGCTAAGCCCCTTCTCAGCCAGACGGCGCTGATTCACCGTATAGCCCTGGATAAGATGCTGCTTCAAAACATTGGTAGCCCAGACACGAAACTGGGTGCCGCGTTTGGCATTGACCCGATATCCCACGGCAATGATGGCATCCAGATTGTAGTAGTTCGTCTGATATGTTTTGCCGTCTGCGGCAGTATGTGCAAATTTTGCACATACTGAATCCCTTTCCAGTTCTTCGGTGCGAAAAACATTGTTAATATGCTTGGTTACAACGCTTCTTTCCGTCTCAAAAAGCTCGGATATCTGTTTCTGCGTGAGCCAGACCGTCTCATCCTGAAGATGAACTTCGAGTGAACTGCGGCCGTCTTTATCTTGAAAAAGAATAATCTCACCCTGTTCAGGTGGATGGTGCTTGAGTCTTTTCATTTCTTCATTCTTCATTTTGTCTTCCCCAGACAGGACTAAAGCTGGTTTTTCAACGCCTCACGGGTTTCGGCGACTTCTGCCATAATCTTTTTATATTTCATCAGCATCTCGTCAGGATCGTGGCTTTCCAGCTCGCCGACATGGGGGTTCTTGATATCGAGATTGTAGCCGGAAGCCTTGAGCTGCTCGATAGCCACCTTCCAGGCGTATTCGTCCTCTTTGCGGTTCTCCCACCAAACCTTTTCCGGACCGAACTCTTCGGTTCGCATGGGTTTATTATACCAGAGATGATTGATATTTCCCTGATCGAAAACAGCGCAGGCGAGTCCATGTTATGTTCTCTGCAGTAAGAAACAGCATCTGGATATTTATGTCTATTTTTGTTATGAGAAATAAAAAGAGATAATCGAACATATTGCCGCCACTCCTGCTTTTCATTTGCAAACAACACCCCCGACGCATCCCATAAGATCTGCGCACCATCGGGGGTTACTCATTCACCCAAAGGTATACGCGCTTGCCTGTGACCTCCCCATCTTTCCCCGCCCCATTATGTCGCTGATCGCTCTCTGGCTGGAAAGCCTAATCACCCCCTGTCCCCGCTCTCTCCGGAGGATGGGTTTTCTCCGCGAACAGCTGGCCATCGAAGCCCGTTACCGACGCAACCACGCCGGCTGGGAACCGCACCTCACACGGAGCCGCGCCGCCATCCTCGCTGCGGTCGACTCCTGCCCCCAGCACCGCACCGCCCTGATCTTAGGGGGCGGCCTGATCAACGATGTTCCCCTGGCTGAGCTGGCCGACCGTTTCCAGCAGGTGGTCCTGGCCGACATCCTGCACCTGCCCAAAAACCGGCGCAAGGCCGAGGCCGTGGCCCCCAACATCACCTGTCTTGATTTCGACTGTACCGGAGCGGTGGAACAACTGTACCAGCAAGGCAACACCCTGGACGACGAACCGGCGCTGGCCCTGTTTCGCCAGGCCTCGCCAACCCTGCCCCCCGCTCTCGCCTCGGGCTGCGACCTCACCGTCTCCGTAAATCTTGCCTCCCAGCTCGGTTACCTGCCTGCCAAGTGGCTGGAAAAAGGGCGTCCCCGGAACGAGGAGTTTTCCCTGCACCTTCGGAGGGCTGCGGCGCTGCGCCATCTCGAATGGCTACAGAACCTCCCCGGAGTGCGCATCATCATTGGCGACCGCGCCCTGGTGGTGCGGGGATTGAATGAAAGCGAGGTGGAGCGGGAGGTTATTCTTGGGGAGGAGGATTTGGAGCCGCCTCGTGATAGTTGGGTGTGGCGATTCGCCCCGGCACCGGAATGGGATCGGCGGTACCACCTGGAACTTGAGGTTGGCGCCTATATTCTTGGGAGTCGGCCCGATGGAATCACCGGAAATTGAAAAAATCTGGAGAGATGCCTCGTATTCTTTCTGTATTGGTATAGAGGATAAAACCTGCTAGGATACTCCGGCGATGTAGGTGGAGTTAAAAAATGAGCTGGGGGCGGGTATGGCGAGAAGGAGAAGGCAAAGCGTTTTTGAGGATCTTGTTGAAATTGCCTCAAAATTACCGTGGAAGGTGGGCTTGGTTTTAGCGTTTGTATCCTATCTGGTTCTGCATGCGGTGGCGGGGATTAAGGTTGACCAGCCAGCCAATGTCGGCACCATGGGAAACTTCATGATCAAGCAATTCGCTGTTACTTTTGCTGCCTTCGGGCAGGTGCTTTTGCCTTTTTGTTTTCTGATTGGTGCGGGGTGGTCTTTTTTTAAACAGCGGAAAAATGAACAGCTCTACGAGTCCATAGCCACCCACACTCCAACCGAGACGAAAAGTTCCGCCTTGCAGGCAGTTGAGAGGTTATCCTGGCAGGAATTCGAACTGCTTGTTGGAGAGTCTTTCCGGCGCAAGGGTTATACGGTAAAAGAAACAGGCGGTGGCGGCGCTGATGGCGGTATCGATCTTGAGATGAGCCTGAACGGCCAGAAGTATCTGGTGCAGTGCAAACAATGGAAGGCCTTCAAGGTCGGGGTACAGGTGGTGCGGGAATTCTTTGGGGTGATGGTGGCCAATAGCGCAAAAGGGGGATTTGTCGTTACCTCCGGTGTCTTTACCGATGATGCAGTGAGCTTTGCTGAAGATAAAAATATTACGCTCATCGATGGTCGGAAGCTGGTGAAGATAATCAGTGGTGTCCAGGTCCTTCAGCCGCTTAAAAAAGAGGATGTTTCTCCATCGGGACTCGAAGGCACCCACGGATCGAACAAAGGGACGAACGCATCACCGTTTTGCCCGAAATGTAATAATGCCATGGTGAAAAGAATCGCTAAGCAGGGGGCAAATGCCGGCAAAGAGTTTTGGGGCTGCTCGCAGTACCCAAAGTGTAAAAGTGTGATTGCAATAACCACATAAAATATGTGGTTATTGCCGTATAAAAAAGGGGAGTGTCCTTAATCTCCCTCGGATTTGACAGAATTCCACCGAGCCGCAGAAAAAACAGTTTCAAATATCGCAAATTGCGATATGATGGATTGAGCCATGCACGTGATCGCCAAGAAAGCGCTGGAGGATTTCTGGAAAATTCACCCCGCCGCCAAATCTCCCCTGGAATCTTGGTACAGGGTGGTCAGCAGATCAAGCTTTTCGAGCTTCAGCGACGTGCGGGAAACATTCCGATCGGCCGACTACGCGGATGCGTACACGATTTTCGATATAGGCGGCAAGAGCTTCCGGATCATCGCCGTGATCCACTACAACCGGCAAAAAGTCTACATCCGGCATGTGTTCACCCATCCCGAGTATGACCGCTGGTGCAAACAGAACAGGAGTAAAGGAAAATGATCCCCGCAGGCCATGCCATTGATCCGGCTGTAATCGCTCCGGCGTGGCGCTCGTTGCAAGAAGCGCTGCCGGTCCGCCTTGCGCCCATCCGCACCGAGGCACAACTTGAAGAGGTGGTTGCGTTGCTGCACAGCCTCATCGATGCAGTCGGCGACGACGAAGGCCATGAGCTGGCTGATTTTCTCGATCTGGTCGGACAACTGGTCGAGGATTACGAGACACAACATCATCCCGTTCCAGAGGCGGAACCACGAGCCGTTCTCCGGTTCTTCATGGAGCAACACGGACTCAAGCAGACCGATCTGTCCGAGGAGATCGGCGGGCAATCCGTGGTAAGCGAGATACTGACGGGAAAACGCGAGATCAACGCCAGACAGGCCAAGGCCCTGGCAGCCCGCTTCAGGGTTTCCCCGGCGGTTTTTATTTGAGCACATTCAAAAACAAAAATATATAGACAGGAATTAAGTATTGTGTCCCAGGAATTTCGGAATGGTCGAGAAATATTCCGTTAGGATTTTTTAGCGGTTCACCACACATATAAAATAAACCTGTCCCGGTTTCTTCAACATAACAAGGCACCTTTTCATGACCATCAACTTCTCCCAGACCGCCGCTTTTATCTGGGCCGTGGCCGATCTTTTGCGCGGTGATTTCAAGCAGAGCCAGTATGGCCGCATTATCCTGCCCTTTACCCTGCTGCGTCGTCTTGAGTGCGTGCTGGAAAAGAGCAAGGCTGCGGTGCTGGCCAAGCATGCCGAGGTCAGCAAGATGGGGCTGCCGGAAGAGGCTTACGAAAAGCTGATGCTGCGGGCCACGGACGAGAAGTTTTTCAACATCTCGCCCATGGATCTTTCCAAACTGGGGGAGTCGGGCATCAAGGACAACCTGGAGAAATACATCCAGTCCTTTTCCAAGGATGCCCGGGAGATCTTCGAATACTTCAAATTCCCCGAATTCATCGGTCAGCTCAATGACGCCAACCTGCTTTACAAGGTGGTGCAGAAGTTCGCCAACACCGATCTCCATCCCGAAGCGATCTCCAACTATGAGATGGGACTGGTGTTCGAGGAGCTGATCCGGCGTTTTGCTGAGAGTTCCAATGAAACCGCAGGTGAGCACTTCACCCCCCGTGATATCGTGCATCTGACCACCTCCCTGGTCTTTATGGAGGATGACGACTTATTGACTCAGGACGGCATCATTCGCACCATCTATGACCCGACGGCGGGGACTGGAGGTTTTCTTTCAAGTGGCATGGAATACGTCCACGAGAGAAGTCTTGGAAAGGTGGTGATGCGCGCCTTCGGCCAGGAACTCAACCCCGAATCCTATGCCATCTGCAAGGCGGATATGCTCATTAAGGGGCAGGAGGTTGACCGCATCAAGCTGGGCAACACCCTCAGCAACGATCAGCTCTACGCGGACAAGTTCGACTACATGCTCTCCAATCCGCCCTTCGGGGTTGACTGGAAAAAGGTCGAAAGGGAGATCCGGGACGAACACACCCTCAAAGGGTTTGCCGGCCGCTTCGGCCCTGGCTTGCCTCGGGTGTCGGACGGTTCCCTGCTCTTTCTCCTGCACCTGATCAGCAAGCTGCGCGATACCAAGGACGGCGGCAGCCGGATCGGCATTATCCTCAACGGCTCTCCGCTCTTTACCGGCGGCGCGGGCAGCGGCGAGAGCGAGATCCGCCGCTACATTTTGGAGACTGATCTGCTGGAGGCGATTATCGCCCTGCCCACCGATATGTTCTACAACACCGGCATCGCCACCTATGTCTGGGTGCTCTCCAACAAGAAAGACCCGGAGCGCAAGGGCAAGGTGCAGCTCATCAACGGCGTCAACCTCTGCTCCAAGATGCGCAAGTCGCTCGGCGCCAAACGCAATGTCATGAACGATGATGATATCGCCACCATCACCCGCGCCTTTGGGCAATTTGAGGCGATTGACACGGTTGCCCTGGACAAGCCCGAGGAGCTGAAAAGCAACCGGGGCCGCCAGGCCGAAAACCCGAAAGCCCCTGAAGCCAAGACCTTTGCCAGCAAGATTTTCGCCACCACCGATTTTGGCTACCGCCGCATCACCGTTGAGCGCCCCTTGCGGCTCTCGGTGCAGTTCACCAACGAGCGGCTGGAAGAGCTGCGCTTTGCCCCCAAGCCGTTTCAGGCGGTGATGAAATGGGCCCACCAGCAGTTTGGCCAAGGCTGGACGGAGGCCAACTACGGTGATCTCTCGGAGGTCGCAGTCGAAGTTCGGGCGCACATCAAGGCGAATTTCACAGACCTGAAAGAGAAGCAGATCAAAGATCTCCTCAGCCCCAAGCTGTGGCGGGAGCAGAAGGAACTATTGCATAAAGCGCAACAGTTGCAGGCCACCCTGGCCAAACAGATGGGCGCGACCGCGATTGTCGCTGGGCAGTGCGATGATTTCAACCTCTTTGAAGAGCAGTTGAAAAAGGCGCTCAAGACTTCGGGGGTGACGCTGGACACCAGAGAGAAAAAGCAGCTTCTCGATGCGGTGAGCTGGAAGAACCCAGAAGCCGAACGGGTGATCAAAAAAGTCCACAAGGAGAAGGCCAAACCGCTTTATGGACTATTTGCGGTGGCGGGCAAGGTTATTGAGTTTCAGGCCGATGGCGACCTGCGCGACAACGAGAACATTCCCCTTGATCCCTCCCGCAGTGTGACCGAGGCTGTGGAGGAATATTTTCACAAGGAAGTCGCCCCCCATGTGCCAGACGCCTGGATTGATGCGGGTAAGCGGGATGAGAAGGATGGGGAACTGGGCATTGTCGGCTACGAGATTCCCTTTAATCGGCATTTCTATGTCTACACCCCGCCGCGTTCGCTGGAAGAGATTGACCGGGATCTGGATGTTGTCAGTGGGGAGATCATGGCTTTACTCCGAGAGGTGCATGGATGAGTGTCACCCTTGACCGTTTAATCACCTGGCTTGCAACTCCTTCCGAAACAGAGCATCTGGAATTTAAGGAGGCCAAGACCCAGTATAGCTCGATCAAGCTTTTTAAATATTGTGTGGCCCTGGCCAATGAAGGCGGTGGCCATCTTATTCTTGGCGTCACCGATAAACCACCGCGCCGGGTGGTCGGCTCCCAGGCGTTTCAGAATCTGGAGGAGATCCGGGCCAAACTTGTTTCCAAGCTGCAGATTCGGGTTGAGGTGGATGAGCTGCATCATCCTGATGGTAGGGTCTTGATCTTTTCCGTACCCGCAAGGCCCAAGGGCGCGCCGCTCCATATAGACGGCCAATATCTGATGCGGGCAGGCGAAGAGTTGGTTCCCATGACTGCTGATCGCTTGCAAGCGATCTTTGCCGAAGGCCAGTCTAATTTTGAGGAGCGCATCGCCCTTGGTGGCCTAGCCGCCGCTGATGTGGTCCGCCTCCTTGACAGCCAGAGTTATTTTGACCTCGTGAGACTGCCCTACCCTGTTGACCGGCAAGGAGTATTGGAGCGCTTTAGCCGAGAGAGATTGATCGTCAAGAAAGGGGACCGCTTTTCCATTACCAATCTCGGCGCCTTGCTCTTTGCCAAGGATCTGGGAGAATTTGATCTGTTGTCTCGCAAGTCGGTGCGGGTCACCACCTATGAAGGGCTTGATAAGCTGACCACCCTCCGGGATATTACCGGAGTGAAGGGCTATGCCGTCGGTTATGAACGGCTGGTTGACTATGTTAACAGCCAGATTCCTGCCAATGAGGTCATCGGCAAGGCCCTGCGGGAATCTGTCCCCATGTACCCCGAGATCGCCATTCGTGAACTGGTGGCCAATGCCCTTATCCATCAAGATCTTGAACAAACCGGCGGTTCGGTGGCCATCGACATCTATGCCAATCGGCTGGAGATCAGTAACCCGGGGGTGCCCTGCATTGAACCTGATCGATTTATTGACGAATATCGGTCCCGCAATGATCGGTTAACCGATCTCATGCGCCGCCTGCGGATCTGTGAGGAAAAAGGCAGCGGCATCGATAAGGTCATCAGCAGCGTCGAGGACTACCAGTTGCCTCCCCTGGACATCCGGGTGGGGCAAGCACGCACCACTGTGGTGTTGTTCGGTCATCGGAGTTTCAACGACATGGATCGTGCCGACAAGGTCAGAGCCTGTTATCAGCATTGCAGTCTGCGTTATGTGATGACTGAAAAGATGACCAACCAGAGCCTGCGGGAACGATTCGCTCTGTCCACCAGGCAGGTGGATACGGCCTCCCGGATCATTCGGGATACCATGGACGAGGGGTTGATTAAGCTGGAAGACCCCCAGAGCAGCTCCAAACGCTATGCCAAATATATCCCCTATTGGGCATAGGGCCGAATCGGCAGGTTTAATTGACCGTTACGTCAACAAAACGAGGGATAGCTTGAAAAAACCAATAAGAACACATAGTTCCAATTTGCACGCTAATGACATCATGAGCTCGTTCAGCCCATTGCACACCGGGAAATCATCCAGGGGATTGAAGAAGTTTGATCGGAATCTGGACGCAGTGAATGGGGAGATTATGGCGCTTCTTCAAGAGGTGCATTCGTAATGGCAGGGCGCTATACAGCATATTCTGCCTATAAAGAGTCAGATGAAAAATGGATTGGGAAGGTTCCCGAGCATTGGGATGTTCAACGCTTAGGCCAGTTCTTCGAGGAACGGCGTGAAAAGGTAAGCGACAAAGACTACCCACCGCTTTCGGTGACCATGAACGGGATTGTTCCTCAGTTGGAAACTGCCGCTAAAACAGATGCTGGCGACAACCGAAAACTGGTCCTGAAAAACGACTTTGTCATAAATAGCCGTTCGGACCGAAAGGGTTCGTCTGGTGTCTCAACACTCGACGGCTCAGTATCGCTCATAAGCATCGTGATGAAGCCTCGTGAAATACGTCCAAGCTATGTGCACCATCTATTGAGGAGTTATCCCTTTCAAGAGGAGTTCTACCGCTTTGGCAAAGGCATTGTTGCAGATCTGTGGAGTACAAATGCTTCGGAAATGCGAAACATAAAGCTCCCCATTCCCAGTCAGCACGAACAAGAACAAATCGCCAACTTCCTCGACCACGAAACCGCCAAAATCGACACCCTGATCGACAAGCAACAACAACTGATCAAACTGCTGCAAGAAAAGCGGCAGGCGGTGATCAGTCATGCCGTCACCAAAGGACTGAACCCCGATGCGGTGATGAAAGATTCCGGTGTTGAATGGTTGGGGAAGGTACCAGAGCATTGGGTGGTGCTTTCACTAGGCAAAATCACAGAGGATAAGTGTGATGGTCCGTTTGGGTCGGGGTTGAAGTCAGAGCATTACACAGAAAGCGGTGTGCTTGTTGTTCGACTACAGAATATTAAAATCGGTGGTTATCACGATGGTGAAGGCGCATATATTCATGAAGAATATTACAAAAACAGCCTTTCTAATCACGATGTTATCGCTGGTGACGTATTAATTGCAGGACTTGGCGATCCAAATAACCCGGTAGGCAGAGCTTGTGTTGCACCAGAAGATATAGCCCCGGCAATGGTAAAAGCTGATTGCTTTCGGTTTAGATTAAATAGCAAGAAAGCCATATCTAGTTTTATAGCTAACCAGCTTTCCGTTAGTGCTTGGGCGGATGCGGGTAGATTGTCCAATGGATCAACGAGAGCAAGAATCCCATTAAATCTTATGGCCACTCGGAAAGTTGCAATTTGTCCGTTGAATGAGCAGTTACGAATAGTTGAACACATAAAAGCATTATCTGAACAATACGACAAAATCGAACTTGAAGCTTCTAAGGCCATTGAGCTACTTCAAGAACGCCGCACCGCCCTCATCTCCGCCGCCGTCACCGGCAAGATCGACGTCCGCAACTGGCAACCCGCCCAAGCCGAAATCCCCAGGGAGGCCAGCGCATGATTGCCAAGACTCCGAAGGCCATCCCCCTGTTCCATGAGATCAAAACCCTCATCGACTCCGCCCGCCAGCGGGCAACGGTGGCGGTCAACGCTGAATTGACTCTGCTGTACTGGCAGGTGGGGCAGCGCATAAATGCCGAGGTACTCAAAGGGGCGCGGGCCGTATATGGCAAGGAGTTGCTGCCGTTGCTGGCCAAGCAGCTGACCGAGCATTACGGTAAGGGTTGGAGCCAGCGTAATCTGGCCAATATGGTCAAGTTTTCTTAGTAATTTCCGGATGTTAAGATTTTGCAGACACTGTCTGCAAAATTGAGCTGGTCGTCTCACCGGGCATTTTATAAATATCATTTCCAGCGGTGAATTGGAAAAGCAGGTGTACCTAGGATGAGCGAGAAAAAAAATCCTCAAGTTCCCATGAGAAGCGAGACCTCCATGGTCCGCTCATCGGCGGCGGAATACCTGACCTTTGTCGCCGCCAGTGGCAAGGGAGGCGTCGAAGCGGTGTACGCTGATGAAAATATCTGGCTGACTCAGAAAATGCTCGGCGCTCTCTACGATGTTGAGACCCACACCATTAACTATCACCTAAAAAAAGTGTTTGCCGATAGTGAGTTGCAAGAAGATTCAGTTATTCGAAATTTTCGAATAACTGCCGCTGACGGGAAAAACTACAACACCAAGCACTACAACCTCGCCGCCATCATCGCCGTCGGCTATAAGGTCAACTCCGAACGCGCCGTGCAGTTCCGCAAATGGGCGACCGCCATTATCCGGGAGTTCACCATCAAGGGCTATGCGATGGATGACGAGCGTCTGAAAAATGACGGCTCCATCCTCACCGCGAAGTATTTTGAAGAACAGTTGCAGCGCATTCGGGAGATCCGTCTCTCAGAGCGCAAGTTCTATCAGAAAATCACTGACATCTACTCGACCTCCGTCGACTATGACGTGACGGCCCAAGCCACCAAGCGTTTTTTCTCTACCGTGCAAAACAAACTCCACTGGGCCATCCACGGCCAGACGGCGGCGGAAGTCATATACCACCGCGCCGATGCCGAAAAGGACAACATGGGGCTGACCACATGGAAGGACGCACCGAGAGGAAAAATTCAGAAATTCGACGTCACTGTCGCTAAGAACTACCTGACCGAAAACGAAATGGCGCAATTGCAGCGGCTGGTTTCGGCCTATCTGGATCTAGCGGAAGACATGGCGCTGCGCCAGATCCCACTGACCATGCAGGATTGGGAAACACGCCTGAACCGCTTCATCGAAGCTACCGACCGGGAAATTCTGCAGGATGCGGGCAAAGTAACAGCGGAGATCGCCAAAACCCATGCCGAAAGCGAGTTCGAGAAATATCGCATCGTCCAGGACCGTCTGTTTGAAAGCGATTTCGATCAGATGATCAAACGGATCAAGGACGAAAAATGATCCGATTGTCTCTGCGTTGCGGAGACAATTGAGTTTGCTATGATTGTGCACGCGCTGAGTGCACAATTGGTGGCGTGGGCATAAGTGAGGCACGAACCGCATCAATCCGAACCGCATCCTACTGGGAACAGGGATATATATGACCGGTAAATCTCAAGAATCCGTCTTCCAAACTGATATCATCAACCAGATGCTCAGCAACGGCTGGCGGATGGGTTCGCCGAACGGTTACAACCGCGAACTGGCGCTGTACGAAGAGGACGTGCTCGGTTTCGTCAAGGAGACCCAGGACGAGCAGTGGCAAAAATACTGCAAGCTCTACCCGCAAAACCCCGAAAAGAACTTTTTGGAACGGGTCGCCGCCCAGCTGGGCAAAGCCGACCCCAACGGGGCCAACCGCGAACTGCGCACCTTCGGCACCCTGGGGGTGTTGCGCCACGAACTGCGGGATCGCGGCACCCGCTTCACGCTCTGCCAGTTCAAGCCGGAACACGACCTCAACCCCGACACCCTGGCCCGCTACCAAAAGAACCGGCTGCGGATCGTGCCGGAGCTGGTTTACAGCCCCTATGCCACCGAAGAGCATCTGACTGCAACCGGCACAAAGGCCAAGGCTTGGCGCATCGATCTGGTGCTGTTCGTCAACGGTCTGGCGATTGCCACCCTGGAGTTGAAATCGGAATTTAAGCAGGCGGTGGAAAACGCCATCAAGCAGTACAAACGCACCCGGTTGCCCAAGGACCCGGTCACCAAGAAGCCGGAACCGCTGCTCACCTTCAAGCGCGGGGCGCTGGTCCATTTTGCCGTGAGCCAGTACGAGGTCTACATGGCCACCCGGTTGGCCGGAGACGAGACCTATTTCCTCCCCTTCAACAAGGGAACCAGGGAGGGAGCCGCAGGCAACGACATCCCCGAAAACCCCAACGAATACGCCAGCGGCTACCTGTGGAACGAGGTGCTGCTGCCTGATAATCTGCTCAATATCCTTGCCCGTTACGTGCATCTGCAGATCGAAGAGGTCGAAAACTGGCAGGGCAAGAAATCGAAAAAAGAGACCCTGATCTTCCCCCGTTACCATCAGTGGGATGTGGTCAACCGGCTGCTGGCCGCCGCTCGGAGCGAGGGGGCGGGGCATAAATACCTGATCCAGCACAGCGCCGGTTCGGGCAAGTCCAACTCCATCGCCTGGACCGCGCATCAGCTCTCCTCGCTCTATACGGCATCAGGGGAGAAGCAGTTCCATTCGGTGATCGTGGTCACCGACCGCACGGTGCTGGACGACCAGTTGCAGGATACCATCTACCAGTTTGAACACGCCGATGGGGTGGTGGGCCGGATCAATCGCGAAATCGGCGACGGTTCCAAGTCGGAGAAGCTGGCCCAAGCGTTGGAGAATAGCCAGCCGATCATCATCGTCACCATCCAGACCTTCCCCCATGTGCTCAAGGCCATCGAGAACAGCGTCAGCCTGAAGGAACGGTGCTATGCGGTTATTGCCGACGAGGCGCACTCATCACAGTCCGGTTCCACGGCGCGGCAGTTGAAAGAGGTGTTGCAGATGGAGGAGAGTGCGGACGAGGAGGAGCTCTCTTCGGAAGATATTCTCGATGCCACCGTGGCTGCTCGGAGCAACAATGCCAACTTAAGTTACTTTGCCTTTACTGCTACTCCGAAACCGAAAACCCTGGAGCTGTTCGGCCGCTTGCCGGACCCGACGCTGCCGCCCTCCAAACAGAACAAGCCCGTGGCCTTTCATGTGTACTCCATGCGCCAGGCGATTGAGGAGGGCTTTATCCTCGATGTGCTCAAAAACTATACCAACTACAAGGTGGCCTACCAACTGGCGCAGCGCATCCAGGCCAAGGACCAGGAGGTCGACAGCAAGAGGGCCAAGGTCAAGCTCAACCAGTGGGTGCGGCTGCATGATTACAACATCGCCCAAAAGGTGCAGGTGATCGTGGAGCATTTCAAGGACAAGGTTCTGGGGTTGTTGGGCGGGCAGGCCAAGGCCATGGTGGTGACCAGCTCGCGCAAAGAGGTGGTGCGCTATAAAAAAGAATTCGATAAATATGTGGCCCGTAAGGGGTACGACACGATCCGGGCGCTGGTGGCGTTTTCCGGGGAGGTGGAGTTCAGTGACAAAGACCCCAATGTTGCCGGATTGCTGGGGGAGAAGTTCAGCGAACGCAACATGAACCCCGGCCTCAAGGGCCGTGATCTGCCCAAGGCTTTTGATTCGGGGGACTATCAGGTGATGCTGGTGGCCAACAAGTTCCAGACCGGGTTCGACCAGCCCAAGCTTTGCGCCATGTATGTGGACAAAAAACTCGGCGGCGTCGAGTGCGTGCAGACCCTGTCGCGCCTGAACCGCAATTACCCCGGCAAGGCGGAGAGCGGCACCTTTGTCCTCGATTTCTTCAACGATCCCCAGGATATTCTCGACTCTTTCCAGCCCTACTACCAGACCGCCGAACTGGCCGATGTTTCCGACCCGGATCTGGTCTTTGATCTATTCGACAAACTGCGGGCCGAGGGCATCTTCACCTGGCAGGAGGTCGAGCAGTTCGCCGTCGCCTTCTTTGCCAAGAACAAGAGCAGCGCCGCGATCAGCAACATCTGCAAACCTGCGGTGGAACGCTGGCAGCAGCGCTACAAGCTGGCGATCGACGCCTATAAAACCGCCAAGGAGATGTTCGAGCGCACCAAAAAAACCAATGACCCGGTGCTGACCGCCAACGCGGAAAAGAGTTTCAAGGAGTGTCGGCAGGAGAAGGACCGGTTGGAAATCTTCAAAAAGGACCTGGGCAGCTTTACCCGCTTTTACGAGTTCATGTCGCAGATCGTCGATTACGCCAACAAGGACCTGGAAAAGCTCAGCCTCTACGCCCGCCACCTGCGCCCTCTGTTGCGGGAAAAAATTGAGGAAGAGGACGACATCGATCTGAGCAACGTCGCGCTCAGTCATTACCGTCTTTCCATCCTCCGCCAGCAGGATCTGGTGCTGAAAGAAAATTCCACCGAGTACAAACTGCAGCCGAGCAGTGAACTCGGCTCGGCCAAGGCAAAGGACAAGAAAGAGGAATTTTTATCCCAGATTCTGGCACGCCTGAACGAACTGTTCATCACCGATGGGTTGAGCGATAAAGACCTGATCAGTTACGCGCATACGATCCGGGACAAGGTTAGTGAAAACAAAGGAGTCATGGACCAAATCAAGAACAACAGCCCCGAGCAGGCGATGCTGGGAGATTTCCCAAAGGCAATCGATGACGCGGTGATGGACAGCAGCGAGGCCCACCAGAACCAGATGATGCAGTACCTTTCCAACCCCGAGGTAGCAAAGGGGTTTGCGCGGGTGGTGTTTGATTTGATTCGTGAGAAGATGTAAGTGTGGCGGGGAAAGGCGTAGCGGAATGAGGCGCGTTAACCGATGGTAGGATTTTCATAGGATGGGAAATGAGTGATATCAAGTTGTTCCAGATTTTGAAAGGCGGGGTGCAGGAACTTGAAGGGCGTGCTGCCTCGGTTGAGAAATCGTTGCAGGCCCAGATGGAAGCTCATCTTGAAACCTTCCTTGGTGTACGCTTCCTTGCAACCGAATACTCCACCGGCAAGACCCATGGAGGTCGGATTGACACCCTGGGGATCGATGAAAACGGTTGCCCGGTGATCATTGAATACAAACGGGCCATGAATGAAAATGTCATCAACCAAGGGCTTTTCTACCTGGATTGGCTGATGGATCATAAAGCGGAGTTTACGCTTTTGGTCATGGAAAAATTCGGCAAGGAATCTTCTGCTTCCATTGAATGGTCAAGCCCGAGACTGCTTTGTATTGCGGGGGACTTCACCAAATACGATGCGCATGCCGTTCAGCAAATCAACCGTAACATAGAGCTTATTCGATACCGGCGGTACGGCGATGAGTTGCTATTGTTGGAGCTGGTTAATGCGACCACTGCGGTTGTATCTGCATCCGACTCGGAAAAGCCGGTTAAGCCGGGGAAGAACCAGTATAAGACTGTTACGGAATATTTGGCTCAGGCCAAACAGGAACAGAAAGATCTTTATGAGGAAATAAAAGCCTATTTGCTCGCTATGGGGGATGATGTTCAGTTTAAGATTTTAAAATTTTACTTTGCCTTTAAGCGGATCAAAAATTTCGCCTGTGTTGAGGTCCATACGGGTACAGGCAAGCTTTTAGTGTATGTCAAAGTTGACCCTGATTCCATCGATCTTGAAAAAGGATTTACACGCGACGTTAAAAAAACCGGTCATTTTGGGACAGGTGATCTGGAAATAACCATTGGCTCTCTCGCAGATTTTGAAAAAGCCAAACCTCTATTACTGAAAAGTTATGAGGCGAGTTAAAAAGAGTTATCTCAGAAAAAGAAGGAACACTCCCTTGCTTCCGCCCCAATCAAAGAACCCGGGAATTATCCCTACCTTCATCTTGGACTCACAATGAAAAAAAACTTTAAGCTGACCCACCCGAAGATCAAAGTTCCAAGGCTGGTTGAAGCCATCAAATTTGAAGTGAGAAAATACCTGAAAAGAGAAAGGAATAAGAAGCTCCCCGATACGGTCGATTTTTGGGATTTCGACTGTCGGTTCGGACCGGATGAGGAAAGCGCTGAGGTGATTCATGTCTCCGCCATCAACAAATCCATTGATGAGGCCGAAGCGAAACAGCTCGAATCCTTTTATCTGGAAATTCTGGCCAAACCGGGCCGCCGCACCAAAAAGCCCAAGGAAGAGGTGCAAATAGAGGGGGAAGAGGAGGTGTAGCGAGACGGAATCACATGGCTTTGCTTCTCGCCTGCTTCGCCTTGTCCGGTTTCCCCAGTTTCAGATACGCCTTTTCCATCAACAGCCAGTTCTGCCGGATCAAGTCATAATCCTTTCCGGCCAGACTGTTGGATTTGATAGAGAACTGGACCACCTGCTCATAATCCTTTTGCCCGTACTTCACCTGAGCCATCTCCTGCCACAGTCTGGCGTTGCGGGGCTCAAGCCGGAGGGCGCGCTCCAGCGTCATCTCGGCCTTAGCAAACTGGCCGGCCCGTACATTCTGCCGGGCACAGGCAAGCAAGGTTCCGGCGGCCTTCCCTTCTTTCGGCACCGGCACCGACTCACGGCCGGCAGGCGGGGGCGGGCTCGGGGCATCGAGCGGGGCATCACTCGGCACATCAACCGGGGCAGGAGTTGGGGCGGGAGTCGGCCGGGGCCGGGAAACCGAAACCGGTCCGGATGGCCCGGCAACAGGCTCTTTCCCCGCGCAGCCATGCAAGAACAGAGTCACCGCCATGAGCAACCCGACGCTCCAACCCATCCGCCATAATGGTTTATGGCCTGTCTGCCTCATCTCGTTTTCTCTTGCTTGGTAATTTTTCGCATACGAAATCATTCTCCAACCTCACTCCCCCCCGCAGAGACGCGGCGAAAACATGACGATCGTTTTCCGTTATTCTCCGCCTCTCCGGGCGAGTTCAACCCTTGAGCCCGACAGGTGCGGCCGGGAAAGATTTCCCTTGCCCCCGGAGCGGTTTGGCTGTCAGCGATTCCCCTGATCGGCCTTTAACGAAACCAGCTGCGGATCGTGTTCAAGATCCCGGGGGTATTCCGCTCCTGTGCGCCATCAGTCGAGGTGGCCCCGGCGGGCACGGTTCCTGCCGCAAAGGGAAGTACCACATTATCACGGGAATTACCATCCAAGGAAGCATAGCTGCCCGCATCCAGCCTGGCCCATTCAACCCCTTCCGGTTCTGCGAGCTCCAGCGGCTGGGGATGGAGAGACTGCATGATCCTGCCCCACACCACCATGGCGCCGCCGGCACCGGTGAGCACGGTGGGCTTGTTATCATCGTGGCCAATCCAGACCACGGCCAGCCGGTTCCCGGTAAAGCCGGCAAACCAGCTGTCCCGGAGTTCATCCGTGGTTCCTGTTTTGCCGGCCGCCTGCACCGAATCCGGAAGATAGTTTATCAGCGCCCTTGCGGTGCCGTTGCTTACCACCCGCTTCAGGGCCGTATTGAGCAGAAAAACTTCCTGGGAAGGAAAACGCTGCTCCACGGTGAGGCCGAAACGTTGAACCACCTTATTCTCCAGGGTCAACACACTGCCGATGGACCGTTGCGGCTGATAGAAACCACCCGTGGCAAAAAGCTGATACATCTGGGCTACCTCAAGGGGTGAGAGGGCGGCGGTGCCCAGCAGAAAGGATGGATAGGGCTTAAAATCCCGATTGATCCCCGCCCGCTTGAGATTGGCCACCACCTTTTCCACCCCGACATCCATGCCGATCTTGATGGTGGCCAGATTATAGGAATGGGCCAGCGCCTCACAAAAAGGGACCACCCCATGCTCTTTCCGGTCATAATTATCCGGTCGCCAAGCCTTTGCCCCGGCAACGGACAGGGTAAAAGAGGTATCCTGCACCGGGGTCGCCAGGGTGTAGCCGTTGGCCAGGGCCGTCAGATAGACCAGCGGCTTGATGAGCGAGCCGATGGGGCGCTGGGCATCAAGAGCCCGGTTGAAACCGGGCTGCGAAGCGTCGCGGCTTCCGGCCACGGCCAGGATCTCCCCACCCTCCCGGCTGCTGACAATCACTGCCCCCTCAAGCCCCCGGCTGCCGGTGCGTTTTTCCAAAGCAAAGAGGGTTTCCCCCAGATGTTTTTCCACCTGCATCTGCACCTGGGGATCAAGGGTGGTAAGGATCTTCAGGCCGTTTGAGGTGAGATCTTCCTCGCGATAGTCCTGTCCCAACTGGCGGCGCACCAGTTCGAGAAAATCGGGATAGCGGTTAAAGCCGCTCTGCACCGCGGTGCTCTTTTCCAAGCCGGCAGCCTTGGCCGTGCGATAGGCTTCCGCCGAGATCACTTTTTCGGCCCGCATCACCTCAAGGACCACCTGGCGCCGTTGCAGACAACGCTCTGCGTAAGAGCGCGGGTCATAATATGAGGGCCCCTTGATCATCCCCACCAGCATGGCGGTCTGGGCGACGGAAAGATCCTTGAGTTCACGCCTGAAATAGAACTGACTGGCCAAAGCGAAACCATGCACCGCCCTGCCCCGGTCCTGGCCGAAAAAGATCTCATTGGTATAAGCGGTGAGGATCTCGTCCTTGCTGTAATGCACCTCCAGCAGCAAGGCCATGATCAGCTCGTTGAACTTGCGTTGCAGGGTTCGCTCATTATTGAGGTAAAAGTTCTTCACCAACTGCTGGGTCAGGGTGCTGCCGCCCTGCACCGTCTTGCCGGCGCGGATATTGGCAAGCATGGCCCGCAGGATTCCCAGCGGATCAACCCCGGCATGGGTGTAGAAATGTTGATCCTCCACCGCGATGAGGGTCTTGACCAGCAGGTCGGGAAGCTCCTTGCGACTGCAGACAACCCGGTCTTCATTTTCCAGGGGATGAAAACTGCCGATTCGAGCCGGATCGATGCGGGCCAGGGAGACCTCTGCCCCGCTCTCTGTTCGAGATATCTTTTTGATCGCGGAATCACCGAACTCCACCGTGAGTCGGGCCGATTTTTCCAGACCGTCGGGAAAGGTAAAGTCCCGGGTGACCAGATGCATGACATTGCCCGATTGGTCATAGCCGCCCGGATCTTTCGCCGCCTTATCCCGACGATATCCGCCAAGCTGCAATTCCTCGGCAAGCATGGCAGGAGTGAAAGGCAGATCGGGATACAACTCCAAGGGGCGGGCATAGACCACGGCGGGCAAGGCCCAGCGCTTGCCGTCAAACTTCCGGCGGATCACCTTATCCAGATACATGACGTACACGCTGAAAGCGACCAGGGCAAGAAGCGTTACCACCCCCGCGATCTTGAGCAGAGTCCAACGCCTCCCGCTGCTTCCCCTGTATCCCTTCTTTTGCGGAAATAATCTTTTTTTCTTAGGCAAAATTCGCTACACCCTTCAAACCATTCACGGCGCCGTCAGGAAAGCTCACCTGCGAGACTCCGAAATATTTATTTTTCAGCCTGATATCCCCCGGCAACGCCTGCTTTGCCATCCATCTGCCTGTTTTTTGGGGGGCTTAGCAGCAAAATTCAACCTTAAATAGTCGGCCTTGAAAAAGCCGTTTTTAGCCCCTGACCGGCAGGATACTGTTGTCGGTATGCCAAGACACAGGTGGCCGGAACTTCTCAAGCCACCGGACAAGGACGACAAAAAACAAAAGCTCCCTC
>DUZW01000037.1 GCA_013349295.1 Deltaproteobacteria bacterium | reverse complement strand
TTCCCGCACGGTTTCTGCAGGGATTTGGGTGGACGTGGGCGCCCGCGACGAACAGCCCGACAATAACGGAAGCGCTCATTTTGTCGAGCATATGCTTTTTAAGGGTACATCCAGCCGGACGGCCCAGGAAATTGCTCAGGAATTCGATACCCTGGGAGGCATGTCCAATGCCTTTACCTCCGGAGAGACTACCTCCTATTACGCCACGGTCCTTGATGATCAGGTGGAACGACTCACCGGGCTTATTGGGGATATCTTCCAGTATTCGCTTTTTGAGGAGGAAGAGGTGGTCCGGGAGCGGGAGGTCGTGCTCCAGGAAATCTCCATGGTGGAAGACACCCCGGATGACCGGATCCATGAGCTGTTTACCGGCGGTCTCTGGGGGGATCACCCCCTCGGTTATACGGTTCTTGGACGGCGGGAGATCGTGGCGGCCATGGATTCCGCCAGGTTGCAGGAGTATAAGCGTTGCCAGTACACGCCGGAGAGGATAGTGGTCGCCGCCTCCGGCAATGTGCGGCACGAGGATTTCTGTCGTCTCTGGCAAAAGCAGCTTGGCGGTTTGGCCAAACCGAACAAGGGAGCCGTCGGGCGACAGCCTCCGGCGGTACTTCCCCCGGTGCGCAAACTTTACAAGAAAAACCTTGAGCAGGCGCATCTGGTACTCGGCACCTATGGCCTGCCTTTGGTGGCCCCCGAACGTTATGCCCTCTATCTGCTGCACGTCCTCCTGGGCGGTAATATGAGCTCCCGGCTTTTTCAGGAGGTTCGTGAGAAAGAAGGGCTGGCCTACTCCATCTACTCCTACCTCTCTTCGTTTACGGACAGCGGCTATCTCGGCGTGTATCTGGGGGTTGACCCAGCTGTGGTGAACAAGGCCATGGCGCTGGTCGCCAAGGAAATAAAGGGGTTGCGTCAGGACAGTGTTTCAGACGAGCTGCTGGCCAGGGCCAAGGATTACGCCAAGGCCGGGATTTTCCTCTCCGCCGAGAACATGGAGTCACGGATGACCAGGATTGCCAGAAACGAGTTGACCTTCGGCCGTTATATCTCATTTGATGAGGTTGCCGCGGGTTTTGATCAGGTGCGGCGGGAGGATATCGCCGATCTGGCGGAGCGTCTTTTCAGCAGGCCGCTGTTTGCTACGGTTCTCGGGCCTCTCAAGACAAAGGATATTGACTGGCACCCCCTTGATTTGGAGTAAACGTCCAGCAGCACCGCATCTGCTTTGTCATCGGCCTGCTCATGTGCAATAGCACACTTCGCCGACCTCTTTCGCGCATCTGCGGCACTGCTGAACGTTTACATATTTTTTCCTTTTCTGGTAACTGGTTGCGACCTGGAGTAGAAGATGATGGAAACCCTGAAAGAACAAACCCACACTATCCAGTTGTCTTGGCTCGATCCGGCCGGGCATGCTGATTTGCCTTTGCCCGCCTATCATTCCGAACTGGCCGCAGGCATGGATGTGGCGGCGGCCGTGGTTGAACCGGTGGTGATCGGGGTTGGGGAGATCAGCTTACTGCCTTCGGGTTTTGCCGTGGCCCTTGCCCCTGGCTATGAATTGCAAGTGCGGCCCCGGAGCGGACTGGCCATCAAGCACGGGATCACCGTGGTCAACAGCCCGGGGACTATTGATGCGGATTATCGGGGTGAAGTAAAGATCGGGTTGATCAACCTGGGGCGCGAGCCTTTTACCATCCGGCGGGGTGATCGGATTGCCCAGCTGGTGCTGGCGCCGGTTTGTCGGGCCACGGTAATTGCGGTGGACAGCCTTGATGAGACCAGGCGGCAGGATGGCGGTTTCGGCCATACGGGCCTGGGGCAGGTAAAAGGCTAACGGGGCAAGGAGAAAGGATCATGCCCAGGCGGACAGAAAGCCGAAAACCTTTCGCCTTTAACCTTTAACCTTAAACCTTTTGCCTGGTGATCCATGCGATTCTGTGTTCTGGGGAGCGGCAGCAAGGGCAACGCGACCTTTGTCGAATCGGGGCGGACGCGGCTTTTGATCGACGCCGGATTTTCCGGCAAGGAGATCGAGCGGCGGCTGGCCGAAATCGGAGTTGAAGCGGAAAGCCTCTCCGCCATCCTCATTACCCATGAGCACGGTGACCATGTCAAGGGGGCGGCTATTCTTTCCCGTCGGTACCGTCTTCCGGTTTTTGTCAATGTCGCGACCTTGAACGCCGCAGGGCCGGTTTTGGATAATCTCCCGCAATGCCATACGTTTGATACGGGACAGACCTTTATCTTTCAGGATTTTCAGATCCATCCTTACGCGATCTCCCATGATGCTACGGATCCCGTCGGTTTTTTGCTGAACAATGGGAGAGTGCTCATGGGATATTGTACCGATACCGGCCTGGTCTCCCGTCTCATGCAACACCGATTGAGTAACTGTCACGGGCTGGTGCTTGAATGCAACCACGATCCGGACCTGCTCCGCAACGGTCCCTATCCTCCGTCCCTGCAACAGAGAGTGCGGGGCAAGACCGGGCATCTGGCCAACGCGGAGGCTGCCGGTTTTTTGCGTGACATCCTCCATGACGACCTTGAACATGTGGTCTTGTCGCACATCAGCGAAACAAACAACCGCCCGCATCTTGCCCGGGAAGCGATTGCCGCGGTGCTGGAAACCCTTCGCGGGCAGCGGGGAGATGATTGCCCGGTCCCCGTGATCTCCCTTGCGCACCAGGACCGGGTGGGAGAGCTGGTTACCCTCGGGGGCAGGGCGGGGCGATGATGCCTGGGAATCGCCGCCTGTGGCGGCTTGGGGCGACCTCCTGCGTGCTGCCTGCGGATATTATGACCAATGTCCGGCAGCTTGCTCCCCTGGTGGAAGATATCCAGCTGCTTTTTTTTGAAAGCGCGGCCAAGAGCCGTTTGCCCCAGCCATTGGATGTGTCCGCGTTGCGAGAGATTGCTGAGGAGCATGCTCTCTCCTATACCGTGCACTTGCCCACCGATATCGCCTTGGGAGCAGCGGCGAGGGCGGAACGCGAGGAAGGGATTGCTGAGATCGTCCGGCTCATGGCCAGGCTGGCGCCTCTCGGGGTGAGGAGTTTCGACCTGCATCTGGTCCGGGACCGGTATCTGCCCGAAGCCTTGTGGCTTGATAATCTGGTCGCCGGCCTCCATGAATTGTCCGGGGCTTTGGGCGAAGAGAAAAAACTGGTTGCTGTCGAAAATATCGAGTATCCATATGGGCTTGTGGCCCCTTTGGTGGAGGAGTATGGCTTTGGAGTCTGCCTCGATCTCGGGCATCTTGTTCGCTACGGTCATGATTTGCAAGAAGGATTATCCCTGTTGCCTCGGGTTCTGCATCTTCATTATCATGGCGTACAGGACGGCAGGGATCATCAGGCCCTGACGGATGCGGATCAGGCCCGGATGCTGGACAGGCGGCTTGCCGAAGTTGGTTATGACGGTGTGGTCACCTTGGAGATGTACAGCCTTGAAAACCTGAAAGATTCTTTGGCGCTTCTCGATACGGTGTGGGATTCTTTTATCGAACAATAAATTGGCCTTGCCACCGTGACTGGTGTGTCAAGGCATGGAGGAGAATAGAACATGTTACTGACAGCTGAAGAATTACAGAAAGTATGTGCTGCCGTTGAGCCTGTCAGCTCGGCGGTGTTGGCCCAAGCCCAAGCCAAGCTCAATAACCTGACCAAGCCTCTGGGCAGTCTGGGCAAACTTGAGATGCTGGCGGCCAGAACTTGTGCCATGCGGAGAACCATCGGCGCCAAGGTGGAGAAGAAGATGATTCTCACCTTTGCCGGAGATCACGGCGTGGTGGCCGAGGGGATCAGCGCCTTCCCCCAGGAGGTGACCCCGCAGATGGTTCTGAATTTTTTGGCCGGAGGAGCTGGGGTTAATGTGCTGGCTCGCCATGTGGGAGCCGAGGTACGGGTGATTGATGTGGGCGTGGCCGTGCCGATTGAGGCCGAGGGCTTGCGGCAATGCAAGGTCCGGCCCGGAACCGCCAACATGGCCGAGGGGCCGGCCATGAGCATCGAGGAGGCGTTGGCCGCCATCGGGGTCGGCATGGAGATGGCCCGCGAGGCCATTGCGGATGGCGCCGAGATCCTGGGTACCGGCGATATGGGCATCGGCAACACCACCCCGTCCGCCGCGCTCTTTGCCGCTCTGCTTCCCGCCCCGGTTGCCGAGGTAACGGGCCGGGGAACCGGCATTGATGACGCAATGCTGCAACACAAGATCGCGGTGATCGAGCAGTCCCTGACCGTCAACCGGGAGCAGCTGACTTCTCCCCTCGGGGCGCTGGCCGCAGTAGGTGGACTTGAGATCGCCGCTATCTGTGGCTGTATTTTGGAAGCGGCTGTAAGCAAAATTCCGGTGGTAGTGGACGGCTTTATCTCCACCGCAGGCGCGTTGGTCGCTCAGTGCCTTGCGCCCCATGCCCTGGAGTACTGTTTTTTCAGTCACATGTCGGCGGAGCAGGGTCACAGGATATTCTTTGAGAAGATGGGCTTGAGCCCCCTGCTGCACCTTGATCTGCGTCTTGGCGAAGGCACCGGCGCCGCGCTCTCCATGGGTCTGGTGGATGCGGGGCTGAAAATCATGAACGAGATGGCCACCTTTGGCGAGGCCGGGGTGAGCGAGGCCAGCTGAATATTATGCTGCCTGCAGCAAAGATCGCCATCGCCTTCCTCACCATCCTGCCTGTACGGCTGCCTGCCGAGCTGCCTGCCGACAGACTCAGGCGGAGCGCCGCTTTTTTTCCACTGGCCGGTTGGCTGATCGGTGGGGTGTTGGCTGGGTGTGCCTGGTTTTTTGTCTGGGCCGGTCTTCCCCCCCTGGTGAGTGCGGTGCTGCTGGCGACTGTGGGGGCCTGGCTGACCAGGGGGTTGCACCTCGATGGCCTGGCTGATCTGCTGGACGGTCTGGGCGGCGGGCAAACCCCGGAGCAACGCTTGGCGATCATGAAGGATTCCGCCACCGGCGCCTTTGGTGTGATCGGTTTGGTGCTGTTGCTTGTCCTGAAGATTGCCTGTCTTGCCGCACTTTTTGCCAACGGCGGGGAGCCACTTTTCTTTGCTCTGTTCGCTGCGCCGGTGGCAGCCCGCTGGGCCATGGCAACCTTGGCCAGCGGTACGCAATACCCGCGGGACAAGGGCACCGGTCACGCCTTTGTCGGCAAGGTCGGCATGGGGGAACTGGCGCTCGGCACTCTTTTGCTGGCGCCGCTTATCTGGTGGCATTGGTCGGCTGGATTGATTATTCTCTGCTGCGCAGCCCTGCCGGCCTTTTGGCTCCGGCTCAAGGCACCCAAAGTCCTTGGCGGCATCACCGGCGATGTATTGGGCGCTTCCTGTGAGTTGGGTGAGGCCTGCGGCTGGTTGGCTGCCGTGGTTTTGGGGGCAGCGTTTCTGTGAGGGACCGCTAATCCTGCGGCGCTCCCTCCAGGAGCCGCACCAGGGCGACGATGTTCTCCTGTAATCGGGCGGTTTGGGCGGTGACAGCCTCCGATCCCGCCGCCAACTCCTCGGCATTGGCAGCCAGCCGCTGGGTGCCGGTGTCCATCTGGGTGACGCCTTTGGCGATTTGCGTGATGCCATGGGCCTGTTCATGGGATGCTTGGGATATCTCCTCCACCAGTTGGCCGACCCTGCGGGAGTCTGCAACCGCCGCCTCGGTATTTTCCGCGACGGAATTCACCGTTATCAGCCCTTGATCCACATTGGCAATGGCCTGTTCCAGAAGGGTGCTTGAGTTCTTTGCCGAAGTAGAGGTCCGTTGGGCGAGGTTTCTGACCTCCTCCGCCACCACGGCGAACCCTTGGCCGTGTTCCCCTGCCCGCGCGGCCTCGACTGCGGCGTTCAAGGCCAGCAGGTTTGTCTGGAAGGCAATGCCTTCGATCTCGGCAATAAATTTCATGATCGCATCGCTGTCCTGCTTGATCCTCTGCATGTTTGTCTGCATGGCGCGCACTTCGCTGCTTGCCTTGGTGCCTATCTCTTCATTTTTCTTCATGGCCAGGTTGGCTGCTTCGGCGCTGCTGTCGCTCTGCTGCACCCGACCGGCGATTTCTTCCAGGGTGACATGGGTCTCTTCAAGGTTGGCCGCCATCTCCGAGGCCATTTCCGCCACCTGTTGCGAACTGCTTGCCGCAGTATGCGCTTCCTCGGAGATGTTGGCAGCGCTCAGCTTGAGATCTTCTACAACCCTATTGACCAGGGTGACGATCATCTGCACAAGAAACAGGGAAAGAAGCGGGATACCGACAATGGCCATGCCAGCCCCGGCGAAGAAGAAAATCTTGTAGGCCTTCACGTCGGCGATGGTTTTTTCCTTGATCATTTCCAAGGCGTCGCGAAGATCGTCCACCCCTGTTTTGGTATCCGCCATAACAAGGTAGAAATTTTCCAGATACCTGTCTTCGAAAATTTCCTTGGCTTCTTCTGATTTTCCTTCCGCGGCCAAGGGCAGGATCTTGCTGTTGGCAAGGGCGCGCATCTCGCCCCAGCTTGAGGTGATTGTCCGCAGGGATTGCGTGATTCCCTCGGCCCGCTCCAGACTGTGGCAGGAATTGCAGGTCGTGGCGCTGCTTGCGGCCCTGTCCGTCAGATCCTGCTGCATCTCCGCGATCACCTCGTCCATTTTTCCAAAGGCCTTGCTCAGGGCTGCCTGGCGGTCCGGGTCGTGCTCCTGGATATCCATCAGAATCATGGTGTTGATCAGATTGAAGTTGAGCCGAGCCCTGGCGATCTTGTCTACATGACCGCTTTTTAGCTCGATTCCGGAATAGATGGCACCGCCGATCTGCACCTTGGCGATGACGTATTGGGCGAAGCCTGTGCCGATGATGACCACGAGAAGGGCCGAGGAAGTCAGGAACAGGAGTTTTGTTCGGAGTGAAAGTCTGTCAAACCATGCGCGCATTGTCTTCTCCCGGTGATGGTGTTTCAGGCTGTGAATCTGAAACAGGGTAACTCCAGGCAGAACAAGAGGGAAATATTGCTATTCTGCGAGTTTTTTGTCGCGTTGGCTGTATTCTACCTGAGGTCCGGGGGGAATCAAGGGAAAAAATGAAGACAAGAATGCGGGGCTGGATGTTAGGCGAAAAAAAGGAGGAGGCCGATTGGCCTCCTCCTTTCGGATACCTTGCGGGAACCGGAATTACAGGTTGAATAACAGGTCGCTGTAAGTCGGTACCGGCCAAAGATGACTCGGCATGATGGACTCAAGCGCATCGATGTCGGCGCGCAGAGCGGTCATGGCGGGGAAGACCTTGTCGCGGTAGGCTGCTCCCTGCTTGTCCACGGCGGTGATGGCCTGGGCCTTCTTGGTTTCTTCCTCCAGTTTGGCCACCTTCTTGCCTGCGGATTCAAGATGCTTGCCAACCTCTTCCAGCAATCCCTTCTGCACCGCGCCGTATTTTCCGGCCGCGGCAAGGGAGGCGCCGAGTTCCGCGACAAACTGGATGGCCGCCGGAATGAACTGACGTTTGGTCATCTGGATGGCGGTGAGGGCTTCGATGTTGATGTGCTTGGCGTACTGCTCAACATAGATATCGTAGCGGGAGTGCAACTCATCCTTGGAAAGCACGTTGTACTTGCCGAAGAGCTTGATCGCTTTGGGGGTGATGAAGGCCTTGAGCGCGTCCACGGTGTTGCGGGTGTTGGGCAGGCCGCGCTTCTCTGCCTCCTTGGCCCATTCGTCGGAGTAGTTGTTGCCGTTGAAGATGATCCGGCCATGCTTGGTCATGACTTCCTTGAGGATGGCAAGGATCTCCTTGTTCACGTCCTTGGCTTTTTCCAACCGGGTGGCGATTTCATCCAGCGCCTCGGCGGCGATGGTGTTCAGGGCCACGTTGGGGCCAGCGATGGACTGGGAGGAACCGACCATGCGGAATTCGAACTTGTTGCCGGTAAAGGCAAAGGGCGAGGTTCGGTTCCGGTCGGTGTTGTCCTTGGGCAGTTCGGGCAGGGAATCAACCCCGATCTTCAAGGTCTGGCAACCGTCCTTCTTGCAGATCTTTTCGCCCTTGGCCAATTTTTCCAGAACATCGGAGAGCTCCTGGCCCAGGAAGATGGAGATGATCGCAGGCGGCGCCTCGTTGGCGCCCAAACGGTGGTCGTTGCCGGAGCTGCCGCAGGTGGCGCGCATGATATCGGCGTGGGTGTCAACGGCCTTGATCAGGGCGGAGAGGAAGACGAGGAACTGGGCGTTGTCTTCCGGGGTCTGTCCCGGCTCCAGCAGGTTGATGCCGTCATCGGTGGAGAGCGACCAGTTGTTGTGCTTGCCGCTTCCGTTCACCCCGGCGTAAGGCTTTTCGTGCAGCAGGCAGACCATGCCGTGGCGGAGGGCCACCTTCTGCATGGTCTCCATGACCAGCTGGTTATGGTCGGTGGCCATGTTGGTGGTGGTGAAAACCGGAGCCATCTCGAATTGGGCCGGGGCAACCTCGTTGTGCTTGGTCTTGGAGGAGATGCCCATCTTCCACAGTTCGATGTCCAGATCCTTCATGTAAGCGGAGACCCGGTCCTTGATGGCGCCGAAGTACTGGTCTTCCAGCTCCTGGCCCTTGGGGGCGGGTGCACCGAAGAGACTGCGGCCGCAGGTCATCAGGTCGAGACGCTGCAAGTAGTATTCCTTTTCCACCAGGAAGTATTCCTGCTCGGCGCCTACGGTAGAGCTGACGATGTTGGTGGTGGTGTTGCCCATGGCCCGGAGTACCCGAAGCGCCTGCTTGGCGACCACGTTCATTGAGCGGAGCAAAGGGGTTTTCTTGTCCAGAGCCTCGCCCTTGTATGAGCAGAAAGCGGTGGGAATGCAGAGGGTCACATCACCGGATTCGTCTTCCTTGAGGAAGGCGGGAGAGGTGCAGTCCCAGGCGGTGTAGCCGCGGGCCTCGAAGGTGACGCGCAGGCCGCCGCTGGGGAAGGATGAGGCATCCGGCTCGCCCTGGATCAACTGCTTGCCGGAAAACTCCATGATCACCCCGCCATCGTCGGTGGGAGAGATGAAGGAGTCGTGCTTTTCAGCGGTGGTGCCGGTAAGGGGCTGAAACCAGTGGGTGTAATGGCTGGCGCCCTTTTCGATGGCCCAGTCCTTCATGGCGTTGGCAACCACCGAGGCGACGTCCGGCGGCAGGGCGGAACCCGTGTTGATGGTTTTCTGCAGCGCCTTGTAGGTCTCCTTGGGGAGCCGCTCCTTCATGGTTCTGTTGTTGAAGACGTTGGCGCCGAAAAGCTCGGGCACGGACATCATGGTCTGGTCGTAATCATTGCCGCAACCGCAGGTGCAATTGTCACTCATTGTGTTTCTCCTTATTTTTTTGGTGCTGAAGGGTAAGATTGAAAACTTTCCACGCCCGAGTCAAAAGGGGGGGTGGCATCTGCTTAAGCCAACCGCTGGCGGTTGACGTTGTTCCCGCCTTATTTTACCATTGGAGCTTAGTCCCTGTTCCCGTCTCATTTTCCGCGATATGGAGAAGAGCCTTCGAGATCTCCTCTTGAAAAGAGGGATTGTTGATCTTGGTGGCAAAGGAGTCCAGGGTATAGAAAACATCCACGACCTGATCGCTATCCGAGCTGATTCTTGCCCGGTGGATGTTGATTTCAAAATCGGCCAGGGTTCGGGTGATATCGTAGAGTAATCCTGGCCGGTCATTGGCAAAAACTTCGATGATTGTATACTGTTCCGATACTTTGTTGTCTATAACAACCCGCGGGGGAGCCTGCACGTTTTTTTGCCCGGGGCTGCGGAAGGCGGTGCGGAATTTTTCAACCAGCCGGTGGCTGAGGCCAAGCCGGTTTTTGAGAGCCAGATTCAGGTCTTTGCCAAGCGCCTGCCACTCCTGCTCCGCGTAGGTTTGCTCCGCCGCCGGGCGAACGTTGAGCACATCCACCACCGTGCCGTCTTCCCAGGTGAAGATTTGGGCGCTCACCACATTGAGGCCATGCAAGGCCAAGGTTCCGCAGATCTTGGCCAGCAGGCCGGTGCTGTCGTGGGCCATTATCAGGACCGACCAGAACATGCCGTGATCGGTGGCTTCGGTGATGGCCTGTATTTCGTTTTTCAACCCGGCTCGTAAACGGAGGTGGTGGGCCACCTCTTCCGGAGGAAAGCTCAGCAGGTATTCCTCCGGCAGGATTCCGCAATCGGGCGTGGCTGTCTTTCCCATCAGTGCGCAAACCTGTTCCAACATCCATTCGGCGCCCTGGCTTTTGTCGGGAAGAATCGTGTCTTTTCGTTCCAGCAGGTGGGAGATTTTCAGGGAGATTTCCAGGAGCAGGGCTCCCTTCCATTCGCTCCAGGCCGTGGGGCCGGTGGCTTTGGCGTCGGCGATGGAGAGCAGATAGAGCATGGTCAACCTTTCCGGGGTCTGGATCTGCTCGGCGCATTGCCGGAGAAAGGCATCATCCTCAAGGTCGCGGCGCAAGGCGGTTACGGTGAGAAAGAGATGGTTTTCCACGAGAAATTGCAGGCAGGCCGTCTCCGCTTCGGTCAGTCCCAACCGCTTGCCCACTCCGGCGGCAAGTTTGCCGCCGTGCTTGGCGTGATCTTCGTGGTGCCCCTTGCCGATGTCGTGCAGGAGCGCGGCCAGGGCGAGAATGTGGGGAGATTCGACGCCTGCGAACGGGGTTTTGCCCGGAGAAAGCTTTTTTAATTCCGCCACGGTTTGCAGGAGGTGTCGGTCAACCGTGAAAACATGGTAGACATCGTGCTGGGCTAAAGCGCGGATCTGCTCAAATTCGGGGAGGTAGGCGGTGAGCAGCCCGGTGTCCAGTATTACCGAAAGGACGCCCATCACGTCCTGCGCGTTTTCCAGGACATCAAGAAAGGGTTTGGCCATGCGTTTTGAGTGGCGAATTTTGTCGTCCACCAGGTGCAGGTTGGCGGTAACGATTTTTCTGCTCCGATGGTGGATTTCAAGACCCGTTTTTCCGGAATAGGCAAAGAGACGCATCATCAGGTAGGGCCGCTTCTCGATCAGCGCCTGATCGGTCAGGTGCAGTCGGTCCTGGCGGACCGTGATCCCCGGCTCGATGGTCTGTTCTCCAGGGTTTGAGCGCGGTGAGCCGAGGGTTTCATCGACATGTTCAAAAAACAGATCGGTGGTGGTGGCGATGGTTTGCAGGTGGCGGTAGAGATCCTGCATAAAGCGTTCAACCCCCAAGGTGCCTTTGGTGTTCGGATATTTAAAGGCCTTGGCCATCTCTTCCTGATATTCGAAAAACATCTGATCGTTTTTTCGGCCGCTGAGGTAATGGAGCCGGTTGCGAATCTTGATCAGGGAATCCCTGGCTTGGGCAAAGGCGTCCCTTTCCTGGGGCGAGATCAGTCCGGCTTCCTCGATGTCATGCAGCTCATGCAGGCCAAAGAGGGCGTGACTTACCCAGGTCATGGCCTGAATATCACGAAAGCCGCCACGGCTTTCCTTGATGTTCGGTTCCAGTTGGTAGCTGTGCAGGCCGTACCGTTGGTGGCGTTCGTTGCGGTGTCGCATCATGTTTTGCAAGAATTCCCGTCGGTGTCCAGCTATTAATTCCCCGTGAAAGGTCTGCCGCAGGGAGCTAAAAAGTTGCGGCGCGCCTGTCAGGTGGCGAGCGTCAAGCAGCGCCACCTGAAAAAAGAAGTCCTGCCTGGCATCAGCCAGGCAGGCATCTTGTGTTCTTACTCCGTGGCCGACCTCAAGCCCTGCATCCCACAGGGGATAAAACAGGGCTTCCGTAACCGCTCCGAGGCGATCTTCTGTCCCGGGCGCATGGAGCAGGAGGAGGTCGATATCCGAATAGGGAAAGAGCTCTTTTCGGCCATAGCCGCCGAGGGCGACAAGGCTCATTCCCTCTCCTGCTTCCGGGCAGTTAAGGAAGCAGGAAATAAGATAGTCGTCGATGAGTTGCGAGTGTTTGTGAAGGAGGGCCTGACCGCCGAGACCCTGGCGCCAGAGATACTCCAGGGCGTCCCGCTTTGCCCGCAGCTCGACATCAACCACCCTAGATGGCCTCTTTTCCGGTTTCTCCTGTACGGACGCGGATAACCTCGTCCACCGGCAAAACGAAGATCTTGCCGTCCCCGATCTTGCCGGTGTTGGCGGTTTCCCGAATCCGGTTGACCACGGCGTCCACCATGGCGGCCTCAATAATGATCTCGATCTTGACCTTGGGGATAAAATCGACGATGTATTCCGCGCCGCGGTATATCTCCTTATGGCCTTTCTGCCGTCCGTATCCCTTGACCTCGGAGATGGTCATGCCCTTGATTCCCATTTCGTTCAAGGCGTCCTTGACCTCGTCCAGCTTGAACGGCTTGATGATTGCCTCGATCTTCTTCATGAAATTCTCCTTTTCTTGTAACTGTCCGGCAGCACCGCATCGGCATTGTTATCGGCCTGCTCATGTACGGCATTGCTGAACAGTTACATCCCGTGGTTTTGTTCTACTTCGGCATTACACCGGATAGTCCTTTTTCCTTGCGGCGCCAGTGTAAGGCGGCGGGGATTGAACGTTAGACTCCGCCGCGCTGCCGCTGTTAGAGTGAGTACCCTATTTCGCTGTGCTGGGTCAGATCCAGCCCCTGTACCTCTTCTTCCTCGCTCACCCGGAGACCGATCACCAGGTCAACAATCTTGAGGATAACGAATGTTACTACAACCGAATAGGCAATGGTTGTCAAGGCGTCCATGGCCTGGATTCCGAGGAGTTGCGGATTTCCGAAAAACAGGCCGTTCTTGCCCGCTGGATTGACCGCGGTGGTGGCGAAAAGGCCGGTGGCCAAAGCGCCCCAGAGACCTCCCACGCCATGGACCCCAACCACGTCAAGGGCATCGTCATAGCCGAGACGGCTCTTGGCGAGGACGGCGAAGTAGCAAAGAGCCCCAGCCACCAGACCGATGAGTACGGCCGAAGTGGAACCGACAAACCCTGCGCCGGGGGTGATGGCGACCAGGCCGGCGATGGCGCCGGAAGCGGCGCCCAGGGTGGTGGGTTTGCCCTGCACCAGCCATTCCGCGATCAGCCAGGAAAGCAGGGCTGCGCCGGTGGCAACCTGGGTGGTGAAAAAGGCGTTGACCGCGATGCCGTTTGCCGCCAGGGCGCTGCCTGCGTTGAAGCCAAACCAGCCGAACCAGAGAATGCCGGCGCCCAGCATGGTCATGGTCAGATTATGCGGATGAAAGGACTCTTTGCCCCACCCCTTGCGTTTGCCGAACATCAAGGCGGCAACCAGGGCGGCCGCGCCGGAGTTGATGTGGATGACGGTGCCGCCCGCAAAATCAAGGCCGCCGTGGCCGCTGATCCAGCCTCCGCCCCAGACCCAGTGGCAGACAGGAAGGTATACCAAGGTGCTCCAAAGGACGGTGAACAGGAGAAAGGCCGGGAATTTGATCCGTTCCGCAAAAGTGCCGGTGATCAGTGCCGGGGTGATGACGGCAAACATCAATTGAAACGCACAGAACAACAGGTGGGGGATAGTGGCGGAGTACTTGCCTGGCTCAAGACCGACTCCGGCGAGGCCTGCCCAGTCCAAATTGCCGATCATGCCGTTGACATCGGGACCGAAAGCCAAGGAGTAGCCATAGGTCACCCAAATTATCGAGACGATGCCGAGGCAGACGAAACTTTGCAGAACAGTGCTTAAAACATTTTTTGAGCGAACCATGCCGCCATAAAAAAGCGCCAGCCCTGGTGTCATCAACATGACCATGGCGGTGGCAATCAGCATGAAAGCGGTATCACCTGTGTCCATAACGTATCCTCTTTAGATCCTCATTGTTCGAAGTTGTTGGTTAGTGTGGTCGCTATGCATGCATGAGTAAAACATAAGCAAATGTCGTGCCATTGGATTTGTGTTCCGCTATCATATTGAATTTACGCAGGTATTCTGGTTGTTTCAGGTGTGGGCCGAGGGTTTAAAAGTGACAAAAAAGTAGAATTTTTAAAAAATAACTACAAATTTGTCAGTTTTGTTGTCTTGCAAGAGGGCGTGGGGGGGTGGTTCAGGAGAGGTGGTACTGATGAAAGATAATGGATTCGATGGGTGCCTCCGGCCATTGTTTCTGGAGCCAGGCGCGCAGTTCCCTGTTCATATCGCCACGGGCGAGGGAAAATCTGCGCAACTCTTCAAGAGGCTTGTTCTGGTAGAATTGATAGATGATATCGCGGACAAATATTTTTTTGTCCGCAGGGGGATCTTCCTGCTCATCAAGAGAAGCAATCAAGGTTATATCGACGAGGACAAAGGTTACGGGCTGATCACCGGCATCGTTGTTCACCGGTATAATGAATGCGGGGAACGCCCATTTTTTTCTGACTTTTCCAGGATGAAGCTGGCTGGCTTGGTTAACAGCCTCTGGAGAAGGGGCTGTGGTCTGCTGTGGAGCAACACTTGTTGCGCTTGGAGAAGCAGCGTGGCGGGATTTTGGCGCGCCAAGCAAAAGAAGCAAGCTGATGATAAGAAGAACAGGGAGGGCATACAGGGGGATGCGTATAAAAATGGGAAAAGATTGAAGCCGGGCGAATTGTTTTTGCGCGGCTGTTTTTCCTGAGAGAAAAAGGGAGGTTATTGCCCCGACAAGGACAAAGGCTTTTGTTGGGCGGGTGTCGGAAACGACGCTGCTTTGATCCGGTATGCCGGAAAGGGTTTTTTCCAGGGATGAATCAAGGCCTTTGGCGGCAGCCGCTGCAGTGACTGTCGGTTCATTTTCCTCAAGAAAGAATTCTTCCTCTTTCTCTTTGGAGAAAAAGGTGTCATCCTCGGCCTGGAACGCGGATTCCCAGTCATCACCCCAGTTTGTTTCGTCGTGCTCAGCGGGAGTCTCGGTGCTGGCGAACTGGTCAACAGGCTTGGGGGGGGCGTCAGCCATGTCTTATATCAGAATATTTTGTTGAGTTTTTCAGCCAGGGTGTCGGCGGTGAATGGTTTAACAATGTACTGACTGACCTTGGCCTTTACCGCCAGAATAATATTGTCCTGCTGTGCTTCCGCAGTAACCATGATAAAAGGCGTATTGGCCATGCTGGCGTCAGCCCGCACTGCTTTCAACAGGTCCAGCCCGGTCATCTTGGGCATGTTCCAGTCCGAGACGATGAGGCCGATTTTTTCGGATTTCAGAACGGTCAGAGCGGTGGTGCCGTCATCCGCTTCAATGATATTTTTGAAGCCAAGCTGGGTGAGAATGTTTTTGACTATGCGTCGCATGGTGGCAAAATCGTCAACCACGAGTATTTTCATATTAGGATCAGCAGCCATATTTCCTCCCTAACAACTTTATAGTACGAGTGGGCCGGGCATGTTTGCAGTATGGAAAAGTACTGCCACTTTTTTTATTGTAACTGTAACAATTGGTTTTGGAAATAAAAAAAGAGGATTGCGTTGAGTTGTGCCATGGTTCCGGTTTTTCCCCTCGGTTTTTGCATAGCAAAAAATGGTTGTCCGCCTCCTGCGTCCATCAACTTGCCAGGGCTTTTTTCAGCTTGGCCCGCAGGCGAAACATGGCCTTGCTGTGCATCTGGGAAATGCGCGACTCCGTATAGCCCAGCACCTCTCCGATCTCCTTCATGGTAAGTTCATCTTGATAATAGAGGGAGACGGTCAATTTTTCCTTTTCCGGCAGATCGGAGATTGCGTTGGCGATGAGTTCCCTGATCTGTGAAAGGTTAATGGCCGTGAAGGGATCACGGTCGTCCATGGCAAAGGTTTCGGCCAGGGTGGGATCGTTCGCTTCCGTTGATTTCTGCCGGAGAAATTCGATATCCATGAAGGTGACGGATTTTGTTTCATCGAGCAGTTTGTAAAAATCATCCAGGGAAAGCCCCATGGTCTGAGCTACTTCTTCATCCGTGGCCGGTCTGCCCACCTGTTTTTCGATATCGGCATAGGCCTTTTCCAAGTCGGTGGTTTTTCGTCGGACGGAGCGCGGAACCCAGTCCAGGGCTCGAAGTTCGTCCAGCATTGCCCCTTTGACCCGAAATTCAGCATAGGTTTTGAACTGTACATTTTTGGATACATCAAATTTGTTGATGGCGTCAATGAGGCCAATGATCCCGCAACTGATGAGATCATCGAGCGACACCTGCGCGGGGAGGCGCGCTGCCAGGCGTGCGGCGATATACTTGATCAGCGGGGTGTAGGTCAGAATCAGCTCGTTGCGTTTTTCGGCGCTGATTGGTTCTGCCTGGCTGAAAAAGGTATTCGTGTAATCTTTAAATTTAGGTGATAGCTGTTTGCTCATACCGGATAGGCCCACGGGGGCAAAAGAGATTGATTGTCTACAATATGTAAAAGTATATTACAGATCAACGAGTCCCTGCCAGAAAAATTTTATGTTCCCATCGGCTTTCATCTCGGGCTCTTCCTCAAAAATGTTCCCTGCCAGTTTGCTGAACATCCGGCTGGCCGGGGCATCCGGGAAGATTTCCGAGACCAGCCGCTGTTCGCGAACCGCCGTAGGCAGTTTACTATCATAGGGGATATAGCCAAGATAATCCAGGGAAAGCGAGTCGAGAAAACGGTCGGCGACAATACTCAGCTTCCGAAAAACGGACAGGGCCTCTTTTTCGGAGCGGGCAAGATTGACGAGAATGCGAAATTTTTTCACGTCATGCCTGGTGGAAAGGACCTTGACGAGGGCATAGGCATCGGTCAGGGAGGTCGGTTCGGGGGTCAGAATGATGATGCGTTCCCGGGCGGCCAGATTGAAGTAGATCACATTGTTGTTGATGCCTGCGGCCGTATCGATCAGCATGATATCTATTTTTTGGGCCAGGGCGGACATCTCGGCAAGAAAATACAACCGTTGCTGTTCCGTGAGGTCCGCCAGTTCCATGATGCCGGAGCTGGCCGGGAGGATGAGCAACCCTTCCGGGCCTTGCACCAGAACCTCCTGGAGTGTTTTTTCACCCATGAAAACATGGTGCAGGTTGTAGCGCGGGGTCAGGCCCAACAGGATATCGACGTTGGCCAGATTCAGGTCCGCATCAAGAATCAGTACCTTCTTTCCGGCTTTTGCCAAGGCAAAACCAAGGTTGGTGACGATGTTCGTTTTTCCGACCCCGCCTTTGCCGCTGGTCACGCAAATAACCCGTGGTTGGGGCTCGGTTCCGGCGTGGGGTGTCGACATTCTTTTCTTCTGGGTTTGCGAGTGAGTCATAAGCCTTTCCAATGTTTCCGCCTGATTCATATGAGTTCCCTGTAAGCGTTCGGCAGCGCCGCATCTGCTTTGTCTTCGGTCTGTTCGCATAGAGGGGCTATGGCGAATAAACCTCTTTCGCGCCTCTACGGCCTTGCTGAACGTATACAGGTCGAGGATGGCGGAAAGTATGTGCCCGGGTGAACTTATAGTGTCCCGGGGGTGTTTATTGAGCCCATCTGTCTTGGGCCTCGCTGGCAAGCTCACCGGCGGCTGCCTGCCATCCCTGCCCGAAAAGGGTTTGCAAGAACTCGCGGGAGGCAAGGAGGAAATCCTCCGGGACCCTCTGGCCGGTGCACAGACAGGAAATGGGCAGCGCCGCCCCGGCCAGCAGCTGGCACAGGGTTGCGTAAGCCCGTGTTTCATCGAGCTTGGAAAGAATCAAGCCTTTGACCCGCAGGGGTTCATAGGCAGCGAGGATCTGTTGCAGGTCTTCTTTTTTACAGGTGGCGCTGAGGACGAGATAGGGTTCTATCCCGTTTTTCAGGGAAAACCACTCTCCCAGCTCCCTGATGTGGTTCGGGTCATAAGGGCTTTTGCCCGCAGTGTCGATGATGATCAGATCCTTGTCCTGATGCCGGAGAAGAGCCGTCTGCAGATCCTTTTTGCGCAGGGCGATTTCGCAGGGCAGACGCATGATCTTGGCATAGGTCCGCAGCTGGTCCGTGGCGCCGATCCGATAACAATCCATGGAAAGGAGCGCTACCTTTAACCCTTCATGGATGCTGTACCAGGCGGCGATTTTCGCGGCGGTCGTTGTTTTTCCCACTCCGGTGGGGCCGATCATGGCCATCACGGTGGGGCCTCTGCCGATCCCGATGGCCAGAGGGGTTATCTGCAACTGGTCGATGATTTTATCCCGCCACTGGGCAACCTGTTTCGGGTCGGGACGACTGTCTTTCAGGGCGCTTTTACTACCCGGACCTGGGCTTGAGATGGTTCGGCTTTCAAGCTCTTCCTTGGCGCAGTATTGCCGCCGCAGAAAATTGGCAAAGCGCAACCTGAGGTCATTGGATTCAAAATGGGCCTTTGCCCCCCTGTCGGCCGGCATGCTGCGGGTGCAAAGCTCGGCGGAAAGTCTGCTGTCAAAGTCGGGCTGCTGCCCGGCTTGTTTCGCCGCAGCCTGGCGAGTCTCCGTCTTCGGTTGGGTCTGACGCACGGAGTGATACCCGTATCCCACCGCCTTTGGCCGTTTCCCTTCCTTGCCCGGTGATTCCAGGGGCGGGACGTTGATTTCCGGCTCAGGATCATATTCCATGGCCGCCACGACCTCAATTCTTGGTCCGCCTCTGGCGGAGCCGCTTTTACCGGGAAGGTTTCGGGTAGAAAGAATAACCGCATCCTCCCCCAGTTCTTCCTTGACCATGGCCATGGCGCTATGGGTATCCGAGGCTTCAAAACGTTTGATTCGCATTGCTGCTCCTCACTCCTATTTCTTGGGGTTGAGTTCGATTGTCCCCAGGGATTGCAGTTGTGTCTGCGCGGTCAACTCGTTATGGGAAAGGACCATGACATGGGGCATGAACCTTTCCATGAGCCGCCGGAAATGGCGGCGGATAATCGGCGAGCAGACAATGATGGGTTGATAGCCGTCCAGCGAAACTTTTTCCACCATGCTCTTTGCCGAGGCCAGAAGGCGTTGGGCAAGATTCGGTTCCATATTCAGATACACGCCCTGATCGCTTTTTTGAAGCGATTCGCGCACCAGATCTTCTACCTGGGTGGACAGGGTGAGGACCGAAATTGTCCCCTGTTCATCGAGAAATGAGCTAATAATGGAGCGGGCTAGCTTCTGGCGCACATATTCGGTAAGGATGTCCGGATCCTTGCCCATGGGAGCGAAGTCCGCCAGGGTCTCGCAGATGGTCAGCAGGTCGCGCAGCGATACCCGCTCCCGCAGGAGATTCTGGAGAACCTTTTGCACAAGGCCCAGGGGCAGCAGGCCGGGCACCAGCTCTTCCACCACCTTGGGATGGGTTTTGGCCAGATTGTCAAGAAGCTTCTGGGTGTCCTGGCGGCCCAGGAGTTCATCTGCGTGGGTGCGCAGAACCTCGGTGAGATGGGTGGCGATGACCGTGGAGGGATCAACCACGGTGTAGCCCGCCACCTGCGCCTCGTCTTTCTTCTCCAGGGCTATCCAGAGGGCGGGCAGCTGGAAGGCGGGTTCCATGGTGGGAATTCCTTCGATCTTGCGTTTGGCCATGCCGGAGTCCATGGCCAGCAGATGGCCCATCATGATCTCGCCCTTGGCGATCTCAACCCCTTTGAGGAGAAGGACATACTGGTCGGGTTTGAGTTGCAGATTATCGCGCACATGCAAGGGGGGGATAATCATGCCCATGTCCATGGCGAATTGGCGACGGATGGCCCGAATCCGTTCCAGGAGATCGCCTTCCTGGGCCTCGTCCACCAAGGGAATGAGGCCGTAACCCACTTCAAGCTGTAAAATATCAAGGGGCAACAGACTCTCCACCGTTTCCGGCGCGCCGGGCAACGGAGTGGCCGCCTTCTTTTCTTTTTCTTCCTCGACCTTTTTCTCTTCCTTGTCGGCCGCTGTTTTATTGAAGGCCATCAGGGAAATGGCGCCCATGGCCATGCCCAGGACGATAAAGGGGATGTGGGGCAACCCCGGCACCAGGCCGAAGAGGATGATGATTCCGGAAGAAACGGCCAGGGCCTGGGGCTGATGCCCGAATTGTTGCATGAACTCCTTGCCCATGGTCACATCGGAGGCGGCCCGGCTGACAATGATACCCGCGGAGGTGGAGATGACCAGGGCCGGGATCTGGGAGACCAGCCCGTCGCCGATGGTGAGCAGGGTGTAGGTCTCAGCCGCCTGGGCAGCCTTCATGTTCTGCATGAGGGCGCCGATGAAGAAGCCCCCGATGATATTGATGACCATGATCACGAGACTGGCCATGGCCTCGCCGCGCACGAATTTGCTGGCGCCGTCCATGGCCCCGTAAAACTCCGATTGGCGGCTGACTTCCGAGCGGCGGTGTTTTGCCTCCGCTTCGTTGATCAGTCCGGCATTAAGATCCGCGTCAATGGCCATCTGTTTGCCGGGCATGGCGTCCAGGGTGAAGCGGGCCGCCACCTCGGCGATACGGCCGGAGCCCTTGGTGATAACCACGAAATTAATGAGTACCATGATCAGGAAGATGATCATGCCCACGGCAAAATTGCCGCCCACCACGAAATTGCCAAAGGACTGGATGACATCGCCCACCGCGCCTGGGCCTTCATGGCCGTGCAGCAGGATAAGCCGGGTTGAGGCGATGTTCAGCGCCAAGCGAAAGAGGGTGGTGATCAGCAGCAGCGAGGGAAAGGATGAAAAATCCAGGGGGTTGGTATTGTACATGCTCATCAGCAGGATGACCAAACCGATGGTGATGTTCATGGAGAGCAGCAGGTCGAGGACGATGGTGGGCAGAGGAATGATCATGACCATGAGAATGGCCACGACCCCGACCGCCACGAAGAGGCCGGACATCTCGAAGTTGACGGCTTTCAGTCCTGTTGCGGGGCCGGTGTTATCTGCCATGGCTGAGCGGTCCTGCTGTGGTAATGATGCCGGAGATGGAAACACTGTGCATGTGTTTTGTCGTATTCATCGTCATCAGGCTCTTTTTCGTTTGACGCTGTAAACATAGGCCAGAACCTCGGCCACGGTCTGGAAGAGGTTCTCCGGAATGGTCTCGTTGAGGCCTACACTTTTGTACAGGGCTTGGGCCAAGGGTTTGTCCTCGACCAGGGGAATACCGTGTTCCTCGGCGATTTCCCGGATTTTCTGGGCGACAACCCCGGCACCCTTGGCCAGCACCGTGGGCGCCACCATGGCAAGTGCATCGTAGCGAATGGCGATGGCTAGACGGGTGGGGTTGGTAATCACCACATCTGCCTTGGGCACCTCGGACATCATGCGCTGTCTGGCCATCTGCATCTGGATGGCGCGGATGCGACCCTTGATGTGGGGGTCTCCTTCGGTCTGTTTGGCCTCGTCCTTGACTTCCTGCTTGGTCATCTTCATTTTTTCCATGAACTGCCAGCGTTGAAAGGCATAGTCCACAGCCGCGAGCACCGCGATGATCAGCGCCGATTTCAGGAAGATCCGGAAGGCAATTTTACTCATGAAGGAAAGAATAAGTATGGGCTCCTGATCCATGAGCGGCAGGATGCCGGGCAAAGCCTTCATTACCTCCGTGTAGGAGACATAGCCGATGATGACCAGTTTGCCCACGGATTTAACCACATTGGCCAGGGTTTGCTTGGAAAAGATGCGGGAAAATCCTTGGATAGGGTCGATTTTGTCGAATTTCGGCGCCAGTTTTTCCGTGGTGACCAGAAAGCCGATCTGGGCATAGTTGGCAGCCAGGGCCGTGATGAAAATGGCCCCCATGACCGGAGCGACGAGGATTCCTGCCTGGAGCATGCTTTCTCTGGTAAGTACGGTCATGTTGTTCGGCGTTATCGAAATGGTGTGCAGGTTGCCGAGGTAATACCGGAGCAGGAGTAAGAATTGCCCCATGATGAAATCGCTTGAATAATAGAGGGTAAGCAGGCCGGCGAGCAGGACCGCGGCTGACGGCACTTCCATGCTCTTGGCGACATCCCCTTTTTTCCTGGCATCCTGAATGCGGCGGGAGGTGGGGGCCTCGCTTTTTTCCTGGCCGGAGGATTCGTCCGCCATTTTTAGCCCCCCATGCCCATGGCCAGCCGGGGCAAGAGGCGGGCCAGCATTTCAAAATTCGTGATCATCAGCGGCAAGAGATACGCCAAGGATAATCCGGCAAAAATCAGACCGACGGCAAGGTTTATCGGCAGACCGACAATCATGATCGGAATCTGGGGAACGGTTTTGGCGACAATTCCCATGGCCACATGGGAAAAAAATAGGGCAGCCCCTGCGGGAGCCATGATCTTGACGGAAAGGACGAACATGTGGGAAGCCCCCTGCATGATTCCCTCGAAGGTGGCCTTGGTCAGGGTAGCGGTGCCGGGTTTAAGCCACTCAAAGCTTTCCACCAGGGTGGAAAAAAACATGTGGTGGCCGTTGATGCCTAAAAAAATCAGGATGGCGGTGAGATTCCAGAGCATGCCCACCAGCGAAACCTGGGTGCCGAACTGGGGGTCCATGACGCCGGCCATTCCCATGCCCATCTGGACGCCGACCATCTGTCCGGCAATCTCCGTGGCGGCAAAGACAAACCGGGCAAAAACGGCCAGGGTTGCTCCCAGCAGGATTTCGGTGAGGACGAGGACGACAAAGCCGATGGGCGGGCCGGATATCAGGCGCGGGTTAACCTGAACCAGCGGCACCAAGATCAGGGCGGTCATCAAGGCCAGCAGGATTTTGACCTGGGCCGGCACGCTTGGCGCACCGATGACGGGCATGAAAAACAGGAGTGGCGCCACCCTGGTCAGGATAATGACCAAGGACAGGATTTGCGTCAGAGTCCAGTTCAGTAGCGCGGCTTCGGGCATGGGGACAAGGGGCTCCTTCAGTGGATAATGTTCGGGATGCTGACAATAAGTTCGTGGGTATAATCCACCAGCTTGTTGATCATCCAGGAAGAAAGAAACAGCAACGTCGCCATGACCGCCACGATCTTGGGGACAAAGGTCAGGGTCATTTCCTGGATCTGGGTGATTGCCTGGAAAAGAGAAATCAGCAGGCCTACCACCATGGCCACCAAGAGCACCGGCGCGGAAAGCAGCAGGGTCAGGGTAACGGCATTCTGGGTAAGGCTAATGGCTTCGGAGGGAGTCATGGTTACACCCCAAAACTTTTTACTAGGGAGCCCACGATCAGGTACCAGCCATCCACCAGAACAAAAAGCAGCAGCTTGAAGGGCAAGGAGACCATGACCGGAGGCAGCATCATCATGCCCATGGACAGCAAAATGCTGGCCACCACCATGTCGATGATCAAAAAGGGCAGGAAGAGGACAAAGCCGATGGTGAAGGCTGTTTTGAGCTCGCTGATCATGAAGGAGGGGATGAGTACGACGGTGGAGACCTCCTCCTTGTTTTTCGGCTTGGGGGTCTTGGCCAGGGAAAGGAAGAGCTCAAGATCTTTTTCCCTGGTCTGTTTGAACATGAAGGCGCGTACTGGTTTTGCCGCCTCCAGCAAGGCCTGTTCCGCGTTGATCTGTTCGTCCATGTACGGTTTGATGGCGTTGGTGTTGACCGCGCTGAAAACCGGGGTCATGATGAACATGGTCAGGAAAAGAGCCAATCCGACCAGTACCTGGGTCGGGGGCACCTGCTGGGTGCCGAGGGCCTGGCGCAGAAAAGAAAAGGTTATCACCAGCCGGGTGAAGGAGGTCATCATCAGCAGGATGGCCGGAGCCATGGAGAGCACCGTGAACAGGAGCAGGATTTCGATGAGCACGGAAACCTGTTTGGGGTTCTGGGCCTCGCCCAGGCCGATTTGTACGGTGGGCAGGGTCACGGCCTTGCTTTCGCCCGGGCAAAGGAGCATGAGTCCTGTGAGCAGACCGAGGAGAATGGGCCAGGATGGCAGAGGGTTATTCCGCATGGGCATTTCCCTTTTTTTGTTTCACGCCGTTGGAT
>DUZW01000036.1 GCA_013349295.1 Deltaproteobacteria bacterium | reverse complement strand
TTCGTCAACCATCAAAGCACGACGCCTGCCCTCATTCTCAACCACAACGACAATGGCGTCACAAGGATCCGTATAGGTGGATTCCACGCCAAAAACTTCATACAACCTGATGATGGGCACCAGATCGCCTCGCACCAATAGGTTTTCTCCCCGGCCATGCACCGTGCTGTATTTTTGACGATCGGGACGCATGGATTCCTGAATGGCAATGGTCGGGATTATGTACCGTTCACTGCCGACTCGGACAATAATTCCGTCGATGATAGCCAGGGTCAAGGGCAGGCGGATCACAAAGAGGGAGCCCTTGCCGGATTGACTTTGCACCTCCACCTTGCCCCGCAGCTTTTCCACCGCTTTTTTCACAACATCCATTCCCACCCCGCGGCCGGAAACATCGGTAATCTTGTCCGCCGTAGAAAAACCAGGGAGAAAAATAAGGTTGTTCAATTCAAAATCAGACAAATTATCGGACTCGTTGATCAAACCGCGTTCAATGGCTTTTTTCCTGATTTTTTGGGTATTCAGCCCCTCGCCATCGTCCTCGATTTCGATCATCATACTGCCGCCTTTCTGGTAGGCGCGAAGAAAAACCGTACCGGTTTCTTGCTTGCCGACCTTCTCCCGATCGGCCGGGGGAGAGATGCCATGATCCACCGAGTTTCGCATCATATGAACCAACGGGTCATAGATTGAATCCACCATGTTACGGTCTATCTCGGTCTCGGCACCCTCCATGACCAGATCGACCTTCTTCCCTGATTTCTTGGAAAGATCCCGGACCAGACGAATCATTTTGTCAAAAGTCTGTTTGATAGGGACCATGCGCATGGACATGGCCGTACGCTGCAATTCGGAGGTGATCCTGGTCAATTGGGAAAAATCCCTGGTGAGCTTGGGGTCGGCAATCCTGGAAACAAGTTTATTCTGACGAACCAGCGATTGCATGATCACCAATTCGCCCACCGCGTTTACCAAAGCATCGAGTTTTTCCACATCAACCTTGATGGAAGCACCGATTTTTTTCTGGGGTGAATCGCCCGGCTGTCGAGCCGCTGGACTTGCTGAAATTTCAGCTCGCTGGGAGGCGGCACCCTGCGCGGCCCCGGCGATGGTCGGCCTGGGCGGGGCAACGGGCTCAATCTCCTCACTTGCCGGGGGTTCAGCCTCTTCACTTGCAGAAATTTCAGGCTGAAACTCCGGTTCTGGAGCAACAACAGGCTCAACCGGCGGCGCTCCGGAATCCCCCTCTTGCAGTCGGGTGATACTCGCCAGAAACCCACTGATATCGGTATCTTTATAATTGGCGGGCCCGTTCTGCAAAACACTCTTGATGTTCTCTACCATGGATTTCAGCGCATCGCCAACGGTCAGGACGATGTCAATAACCTCTGAATCCATGGGGCGCTTGCCGTTACGCACATCATCCAGCAAATTTTCCGTGGCATGGGCAAGCCTGTTGATGGTTTTCAGATTGAGAAAGCCGGAAACGCCCTTGATCGTATGAAACGGCCGGAAGATATTATTAATGATATCCATATCAGCCGGGCTCTGTTCCAACTCAAGCACGTTGACCTCGATGGATTCAAGATGCTCAAAGGCCTCCTCGATAAATCCGGCCAGCAGGTCCGTATCCTGGAGAAAATCCGGCAGCGCCTCCTGACTCGCTCCGCTCCCCGGAGGGGCTTGAACCTGGAGCGAATCGACCTGTGGCGGGACAACGGCGCATTCTTCCCCGGCCAGGGTCTCATCTTTTTCCGCACTCATCCCTGCGGGCGCCACGCCTGGTGTGCCAAGAAGTTCCGCTGGTTGCAGCGAAAAGCCGATTTTTTTCATGTTGCCGCAAAACTGCTCAAGAACTTTCTCGCCGGATCGCCCCTCTTTCCGGGCCGACTCCTGCATCTCGGTCACACACTGACCAAGAAGATCATAGTTTTCCGCGGAATCAGCCAGCTCTCCCATGATAAGTTTTTCAAGAGCACCTTTGAACGCGGCGGCCATACGCTGAATAACCAACGGCGTATCCGCGTCGGCGGACCCAGGCAACAACTTCTCGATCAGATCAAGCAACTCTCCAACAATGGAAAGATCACCCGGTTCAATCATCAAAATCTTCAAGGCCACTTCATCCAAAAGCTCGGACAACGGTTTATGACCAGCTGCCATACATGCACTCCTTGCAAAACGAGAAAAGCAAATACCCACGGGAAACAACGCTTACCGTCAAATAATGACGGACACAGTACCATATTATGCTTTCATACTGTGCAAACATCAATAAATATTGCAAGTTTTTTCTTGCCACGCCACAGACACTACCCCGACACGCCGGCATACCGTACCGGTATTTGCGCAACAAAAGCAAAGAGACACCTCAACCGCCCGATTTTCTTCAAAAATCATCAAACTCTTCGTTCATGGGAATAATATCCTCCAGCCTTGCCCCCTTGCCACGAAGACTGACGAACTTCTTCACCGCAGGCGGCAGAGCCTTTCCGCCAGGAATGATTGCCCTTCTGGGACCAGTAGAAACAAGGCCAAAGACCGCAGGACGCTGAAGCTTGCCATCAACGCAACGTTTCACACGTTGATGGCCATGTCAAAGCCAATGGTCAGTAATTTTGAAATGCTGGAATTTTTTATTCTTCTGAAAGAGCCGGCCTTAAATTTGTCGCGGTGCGGCAAGAGTTGCCGACCGTATAATTATTTGGTGAAATCAGACAAGCAACACGATAGGCAGATTTGCGAATTACTCTCAAGAAATTTTTCCCACTCCGCGACTTTTCTCCCACAGGAAATATCCTGGCCCCATCCCGCTCCCCCCAAACAGAACCGCTGCGCGACCGCAACAAATAAAACAATAACAACTTAAAATTACTAGAAAAACAGCATGACACGCCAGACTCCTGCCTGTTTTTTCCATTGCAGAAAAGAACGTTGTCCTGTAATAGTGGCAGTGCTTTATCCTGGCGCTTCGCGATACTTCTCCGCTGGAATAATCCGGCATCCTTTGAACTGCCCGTAACGTCATTCCATGATTGCTCAAAGGCCAGACCGGCAGCGCCGGAATACTCTCAGCGCAGGGGAACACGGTTTGCTTATAATTTTTAAAAATCCCAGACAGGTTTTTCCTTTTCTGCTCGGGATATTTCTTTTCGTGACATTTGCCGCCCCTGTCGCGAACAGTCTTGCCGCCGGTGCTCCCCAGCCGAATCTTGATGTCGGGCTGAGAAACCAAGAGCCATTCCCCTTAACCCCACATTTGCTCAATCCCACCAAACGGGAAGTCCCCCTCCCCCCCTTCATATCAGTATCAAGGCCCATGACTGTAGCGGCCAATGACGATACGACAGAAACGGAAGAGATCCAAGCCAGCCCCGAAGCACTCAAACTTGCGGTAAGCCCGGAGATAAGTGAACTGGCGCAACTCAGCGCCTGGGATGTGCTTCCGCTGCTGAACCCGGAAGAAGAAATCGAGCCCTACGATTTTCCGCTCGCCATGAATGAACAGGTTGAATATTACCTGGATTTTTTCCAAAACCGCCATCGCAAGACCTTTGCCCGCTGGCTCGCCCGCTCCTCCCGCTATCTGCCCATGATCAAGGAAGAGTTCGCCAAGGCCGGCCTCCCCTTGGATCTGGCCTACCTTCCCATGATCGAAAGCGGCTTCAACACCACCATCTCTTCCAGGGCCAGCGCCGTGGGTACCTGGCAGTTCATGCGGGCCACCGGCAAAAACTACGGCTTGGCGGTCAACGATTATGTTGACGAACGATGTGATCCGGTAAAATCGACCAAGGCGGCGGCAGCCTATCTTTCAAAGCTGTACAAGGATTTTGACTCGTGGCATCTGGCGGTGGCGGCCTACAATGCCGGGGAAGGAAGAATCAAACGGGCCATGAAACAGTCCGACACCGACGATTTCTGGGAAATTGCCCAGAGCCAGTATATCCACTCGGAAACAAAGCTCTATGTCCCACAGCTCATCGCCGCCATCATGATTGCCAAGGACCCGGAAAAATACGGGTTTGACAACATTGATTACGAAGAGCCACTGGAATACGAAACCGTTCATGTCCCCCGAGGCACCCCGATCAAGGCTGTGGCCGTAGCCTGCAATCTTCCCGACGAAGAAATTCTCGCCCTCAACCAGCACCTATCCAAGGCCATCACCCCGCCGTCCGAAGCGAATTACCCGTTACGGGTACCGCCGGGCAAGAAGGATTTGGTAATCCAAAACCTCCCCAAGGTCCGCACGGTCATGGTCACCGAATTTAACACCCATGAGGTGAAACGCGGAGAAACCCTGACCACCATCAGCCGAAAATACAAACTGAGCAAAACCACCTTGCTGAAGGCCAACCATCTCGAACAGGAGCGGCTTTCCTTGGGGCAGCACCTGAGAATTCCCTACCAGACAACCGCCTACAAACTCAGTGATGAACCGCTACCTCTCGATCGGACCGGGGCATCCGGGATCTCCTTGCTCTCCATGCGCATGGAGCCGCCTGAACCCCCAACCGGCAAGAACAACAAATCCCGCAGCCTCAAGAAGAAAAAGCGGGGAAAAACATCTGAAAAACGGGTTGTTATCTCGCCGACAAAAGAAAAAAAGTCCGCATCTTCAGCAAACAAAGAAAAGACAAAAAAATCTTCAAAGCCATCGTCCAAAAAAACCGGCTCCACCAAAAAAAGATAACTTCCCTGACCGCAACCCGAGGCTTGAACAACTGATGAAACTTCAAGGCAAAACAGCTCTTGTTCTCGGAGGGGCCAAGGGAATCGGTAAAGCCATCGGCCTCGCCTTGGCCAGGACCGGGGCCACGGTTATCCTCACCCACTTTGATTGGCCCGAAGAAGCCGGAGTCATGCAGGAAGAGCTTGCCGCCATTGGCGGCGACCACTTGGCGATCAAGATCGATCTGCGGGATCCTGTGGCCATCCAGGAACTTTTCGCCACCATCCAGGCACGCTACGGCGCGCTCCATATTCTGATCAACAATATCGAGCGCGGCGGCATGCCCATTGTCCACGGCCCCTACACCCCGGAACAATGGGAACTGGAGATGGCCACCACCCTGCGGGCCAAGTGGTGGGTCATGCGCTCCGCCCTGCCCCTGTTGCAAGAGAGCCCCGAAGGGGCGGTAATCACCTTGTCCTCCATTGCCGGCATTGTCGGTCGCTCCGGCCCGGCAGGGCTCATCTTCAACGATGGCTACAGCGCGGCCAATCGCGCCATCTCCTCTTTTACGGAAACCTGGGCCAGGGAGGGCGCTCCCTCAGTGCGGGTCAATGAGTTGATGCTGGGATTTTTTGAAACCAGACATGCCGAACAAACCCGGGGCTGGGGCTTGCTCAGTGCGGAGCAACAAAACGCGATCCGCGAGCATATCCTGCTCAAACGGACCGGGAAAGTCGAAGAAATCATCGCGGCCGTTTTCTTTCTGCTGCAAGACGCCACTTACATGACCGGGTCGGTACTGCGGATGGACGGGGGGTATGTGCTGGGCGGAGAAAAAATCCCGCCCATGCCGATGGGGGTGGAGTGAAAGGCAAAAGGGGCAAAAGTCGTCACCCCGGCGGAGGCCGGGGTTCAGTGCGCGTGAAACTGCTTGAGAATACTGGATCCGGCCTCGCCGAAATGACGGCAGGATATATTTTCTACTGACTTACTTCTTATCGAGCCCCATTTTTTTAAGCAGATCCTCGACTGCCCATTTCGGGATCTGATGCAGGATCAGCTCCACGGCCTTGGCCTTCATTTCATCGTCGTTTTTGGGAATTCCGCCCTCGCTGGCCGCCATCTCGGCAAAGATATCCTCTGCGTCGAACCAGCAGATTTCCTGATCGTTTGTGCTGTATACGGTCAACACCCGCCGGTTGGTCTCGTGCAGATGCTCTTCTTCCATCACCGCACCGACCAGCTTCTTGGCCACCTCATAGGGAATGCATTGCATATCTTCCGCGTTCATCGTTTTCTCCTCACTCTTTTTTGATGTGAAGCCGCATTCAATACCTTATTTTTTGGCGTTTTTCAAGCACTCCCTGATCTTCGCCGGCTTGGATTTTCGTCCGCTTTCCGGCTTGACGGCTTCCAGGCAGACTGGTAATACAAAACCACCTCTCAACAAAAGGATTTCCATGCAGCACGAAACATACATGCGCCTTGCCCTGCAACAGGCACAACAGGCCTTGGCCGACAACGAATTCCCCGTGGGCGCCGTTATTGTTGCCGGCAACGAACCGCTGGCTTTCGGCAAGCGCGAAAACAGCCGGAACGAGACCGCCAACGAGCTGGACCATGCCGAGATCGTCGCCCTTCGGGATTTACTTGGCCGCAGGCCGGATATCGACCGACAGGCTCTCACGGTCTATTCCACCATGGAGCCCTGCCTCATGTGCTACACCACCATGCTGCTCAACGGCATCCGCAATTTTGTCTATGCTTATGAAGACGCCATGGGCGGCGGCACCAACTTGCCGCTTATGCATCTCGCCCCACTGTACCAAACAATGGAACCGGAAGTGCGCATCCTGCCCCATATTCTGCGCCGGGAAAGCCTGGACCTTTTCAAGGCCTTTTTCACCAACCAGGAAAACAACTACTGGCAGGGCAGCCTGCTGGCAGAATACACCCTGACCCAGCCCTGAACGCCCGCGCCATGAACCAGCCTGTCGCCAAAACCCTGCACTTCAAGCCCCACGAGCGCAACATCTTCTTTCACCTCCTGACCGCCTGCAACCTCGCGTGCAAACATTGCTACATCAATCCGGCCCAGCACGGCACCGGAACCGTTTCCCGGGAAACCATGGAGCAGTGGCTCACCCTTTTTTATGATCCAAAAAAGGAAAGCAACGTCATCTTCCTGGGCGGCGAGCCGACCCTGCACCCGGATCTGGTCCACGGCATCCGGCATGCCAGATTCTTAGGCTACAAAACCATCACCGTGGATTCAAACGGCTATCTGCACCATGATCTGCTCAACCGGCTCAAGCCAGAGGAGGCGGTGCTCAGCTTCAGCCTGGACGGGCCGAATCCGGAGGTCAACGATGCACTGCGCGGGACAGGGGTGTTTGCCACCTGTACCGCCAATCTGCAAAAGGCCATCGGACTTGGCTTTGAGGTCAGTTTGATCTATACGGTGAGCCAGCAGAATATCGCCCATCTGGCAGCCATGCCGGAGCTGCTGGAGCGGTTGGGCTGCAAACGATTTTTCATCCAGGTCATCGGGTTGCGCGGCAAATCGGCAAGCGAACAGGAAGCAAAGCTGCAGGTTTCCCCGGAAGAATGGCTGGCCGTGATCCCTGGGGTGGCCAAGGATGCGGCCAGACGGGGAATCCATGTCCTCTATCCCAAGGTTTTCCTGGAACCGGGGGAGGAATTTCTCTGCGCGGGCAATGTGGCGGAGAATTACTTCATCTTTCCCAATGGCCGGGTCTACCTCTGTCCGCTGTGCGAGGATTTCCCCCTGCACACCTTCCGCATCGAGGACAACTGCCTCATTGAAAACAGCGGGATCAACGAAAAACGGCTTTTTTCCCTGACCATCCCCGAAGGCTGCGTGATGAACAAACTCCTCCAGCCCGGCAACCTCGAATATCTGCCGGACGGCAGCCCGCGCCATCGGATCTCCTGCTGCCTGCTCAAGCAGGAAATCCGGCCCGAATAGTCAGAACCCCGCACGCAAAAAAGGCGGCCGGGCCTTGCGCCCAACCGCCTGTACAACAAATCCGAAAAGATCAACCAAAGGCAAAAATATTTCAGCGAGCGATGGGACCTATCATTGCGGGGTGAACTTGGTTTTTTCGCTTTTCTTGGCCTGCTTGGCTGCTTTCTTTTCCTTCATGGTCTTGGCCGGTTCCTTCTTCACTGCTTTCTGGGTGTCCTTGGCTTTACTCATGATTGATACTCCTGATGGTTGAGGTTAGGGTACGCACCGCGGCTGGCCAACGACAATGCCCTGGAAGCGGTGCTACTCATGGATTCATCATGCCTTTTTCCGCACATTATCGCAAGCATTACGCGCAGGGATCAAGGGGAAAATTTCTCCATTGTTGCCTGGGCGCTAATCGTCTAATATAGCGTCTTTCCTTTTCGCTCTCGGGGACGCATCCCCTCTTTTTTTTTGGGAACAGCTATGAACATCACACTTCTGGACTACGGAGCCGGCAATGTCCGCAGCGTCCGCAACGCCATCAAAAAACTCGGCTTCACCGTTACCGACGCCAAAACGCCGGCGGATATCCTGGCTGCGGAAAAATTGATCTTCCCTGGGGTGGGCAGCTTTGGCAGCGCCATGCAACGCTTACACCAGTGCGGTTTTGTCGAGCCCCTGCTCGAATACCTCCGGGCCGACCGCCCATTTTTGGGCATCTGCCTGGGGCTGCAAACCCTGTTCGAGGGCAGCGAGGAGGCCTTGGGCGTGGCCGGACTGGGGATCATCAAGGGTCAGGTCAAACGGTTCACCGAGACGAGCCTTTCGGTGCCGCAAATCGGCTGGAACGGTATCCGCATCAAAAAACCCTCCCGGCTCCTTGCCGGTTTTTCAGACGAAAAACTCTACTTTGTCCACTCCTACCGCGCCGCCATGGAACCAGGCAATGAGGAGTGGGTGCTGACCACCACCAACTACGGCGAGGAATTCATCAGCTCGGTGCAGAAAGGCAATGTGGCCGCCTGCCAGTTCCACCCGGAAAAAAGCGGCGCAGCCGGGTTGGCTATCCTGAAAAACTTTCTCGAAGCCACGGATCTTTCCGCAACGGCTACCCCTGCGGCAGCCGCCACGCCTGAAACGCGGATCGCCAAACGGATCATCGCCTGCCTCGATGTGCGCAGCAACGACAACGGCGATCTGGTGGTGACCAAGGGTGACCAGTACGATGTCCGCGACAAGGGCGAGGTGCGCAATCTCGGCAAGCCGGTGGAACTGGCCCGGCGCTATTACGAAGAAGGCGCAGACGAGATCACCTTCTTGAACATCACCGGCTTTCGGGACTTCCCCATGAAGGACCAGCCCATGCTCGAAGTGCTGCAGCGCACCTCGGAACAGGTCTTCGTACCGCTCACCATCGGCGGCGGCATCCGGGAGTTCACCGACTCGGAAGGAAAACACTACTCAGCCCTGGACGTGGCCTCGGAATATTTCCGCTCCGGAGCCGACAAGATCTCCATCGGCAGCGATGCGGTGCTCATTGCCGAGGAATACCTGAAGACCGGCACAAAAACCGGGACCAGCTCCATCGAGCAGATCTCGGCAGTATACGGCAACCAGGCCGTGGTGATCTCCGTTGATCCGCGCAGGGTCTATGTGAAATCGCCTGCTGACACCCAGCGCCACACCATCAAGACCAAATTCCCCGGACCAAACGGTGAGGAATATTGCTGGTATCAGTGCACCATCAAGGGTGGCCGCGAAGGCCGCGATGTGGACGCCCTGGAGCTGGCCACCTCCTGCGAGGCCTTGGGCGCGGGAGAGATTCTCTTGAACTGCATCGACAAGGACGGCACCAATTCCGGCTTTGACCTAGAGCTGATCAATCAGGTCCGCTCAGCGGTCTCCATCCCGGTCATCGCCTCAAGCGGCGCGGGCAAGGAGGAACATTTCTCCGAGGTGTTCGAACAAACTGATGTTGAAGCGGCACTGGCGGCGGGGATATTTCACCGGCAGGAGGTGCCGATCAGCGCGGTGAAGGCACATTTGCGCGAAAAGGGGATTGAGACGCGGTAGCGGTGATTCAGCACGGCAACGGCTACTTATCAAAATGCCCTCCAATCTCCTTCATAACTTTTTCAAAACATTCCGGGCAGATGCCGTGGCTAAAGGAAGCTTCGGTGTGCTCGCCGATATACTTTTCCACCATCTGCCAATACCCCTCATCATCCCGAATTTTTTTGCAGTACGAGCAGATGGGGACTATGCCTTTCAAGGTTTTTATCTGGACCAAGGCATCCTGCAGGTCAACGATAAGCCGTTCCCTTTCTTGGGTGGTTTTTCTGAGGGCGGTGATGTCGTGCATCACATGCACACTTCCTGAGATTCCACCCTCGCCATCGTAAAGGGGTGCCACCGACACAAGAAAATTGCCGCCCAGGTTTGGCTCATAAATCTCCTCGGTATGGGGGGTTCCATCCTGCAGCATCTTGGGATGGGGACAATTTTCTGGAGGCATATCGCTTCCATGCAACAATTGATAACATATACTTCCGACACACTCGCTTGGAGTAAGATCGAGTGCTTTTGCCATGGCAGTGTTTACTTTTATCATGCGGAGCTCTCTGTCCAGAATCATGATAGGGTCGCTGACGGCGTTAAAGGTCTGCTTCCATTCTTTCTCTGCAAGAACCAGTGATCTTTCATAATCTTTTCTTTCAGTAATATCGGTTGCGGTGTGGATGAATCCCAAAGATGGGTCATTTGGGTCGAGTAGAACAAAATTCAAATGAATATCGAGAATGCGTCCATCCTTGCACCGGAAACGGGTATCCGTTTCTCCCATCATGCCGCCTGTTAGCTGTGCCTGCAACTGCTCTATCCGCTCAAACTCTTCGTCATTTTCATACAGAATTCTTGTACTCTTGCCCAAGAGTTCATCCTGAGAATAGCCAAGAACAGCAAGGCCTTTTACGTTACCCCATTGAAATTCACGGTTTTTCACTAACACGATACCAATAGGCGCTGTACGAAAAATGGCTGCTACTGTTGCTTCGCTCTGGTTTAAGGCTGCTTCCGCAGTCTTACGCGCTGTAATGTCAAAAATAACGGCCAGAAATGTTCGTTGTTGCCCAGCACCCACGAGTTGCAGATGAACTTCGACAGGATACAAGCTGCCATCGGCCCGGCGATGAACGGTTTCAAAAACGAGAACGTCCTGCTCATCCGCGAGCAATGGCTGGATCATGCTGCGGAAAGATGTTTCTGTAAATTCAGGTTTGATATCAACCGGCGTCATTTCCATGAGCTCTTTGAGCGTGTACTGGCTATTCTTCAACGCCCCTAGGTTAGCGTGCTTGAATCGAAGGGTTTCAGAATCAAATAGATAGATTTCGTTCAAACTTCTCTCAACGATGACGGAAAGCTGGTTGCGTGCCTCTTCGGCCTGCTTTCGTTCTGTAATATCGCGGTTGCTGACCCGCCTTCCGTTGAATACTCCATCGTTACTCCAAACCGGATGACAGACATGCTCGATAAAGCGGACCCCGCCATCGCGCCGGACAATTCGAAAATCTAGCTTCCCGTCTTCCAACTTGCTGATATCGTGTCGGTGGGCCTCCACCTTTTGACGATCATCAGAGTGGGTAAGGCGCATGAGCAGATCTGGTTCCGCGGCGAACTCAGCGCGAGAATAACCGGTGACGACCTCACACGAAGGGCTCATGTAGATTATCTCGCCCTGCGGGCTCTCCCAGTATTCCCAGCCCAAGGTAAAGTCGGCGACGGTACGAAATCTCTCCTCACTTGCACGGAGTGCTTCCTCAGCCTGCTTACGTTCGGTTATGTCCCGCGTAACACCGAGGAGTGCCTTTACGCCTCCAGGCGAGGAGCTGTCTTTCAATGGAACGCTGGTCGTTTCCATGGTCAACCTCCGCCCGTGCAACCCAATCATATCGAACACGAGGTGCTTGGTCTCTCCGCGAAAAACGGCCTCAATCATCTCCTTGAAGGCGGCCTGATCCTCCTCCACAACCAATTCAACGAGTTGCCTGCCTACAATCTGGTCGGGCGTGGCTTGGATCATCGCCAACCCGGCAGGGTTCATCTCCAGAAGACATCCATCACGATCTATAAGCTTCACGCATTCAGGCTCGCACTCAACGATACTGCGCCAGCGCTCCTCGCTTTGACGTAACGACTCCTCGGCCACTTTCCTGGCAGTCCAGACACTTGCCTGCTTCCGGCAGCCGAACCCCACCAGCCCAAGTAATAAAGCTGCCACACCGGCAAGCTTGAACAAGATTGCCTGACGAATAGCATTCAACCTATGGCTGGATAGATGGGAAACAGTCTTCCACTGATACTGTTTGGCTTCAACAGAGGCACGACTAGGCACAAAAGCCTCTGCCGCACCCGTACTGGATATTTGCCCTGCCAACAGTGGATAAACAGTATTCCAGGTCCACAGGCCATCGGCTTGCATTATCTGCCCGTGATCAGTCGCCTGGATGAGCGACCACGCAGCCGGTGCCCGAACAGCCATCGACAGCTCGGACTTCTTGAACATAAAGCCCCACTCGTCTTGTGCATTCTGACTTTTCAGCCAATATCCCTCGGCATTCAAGAGCATGGCGTGATCAATGATATTGGCTGTGGCCCTAGTGAATGCTTCGAGCAAAATTCGGCCATAGAAATTAAGCATGACGATACCGCGCTTTTTGCCTTGGCTGTCGAAAACAGGTGTGCCGAGACGCAGCATGGGCTTGAAAGGGATCTCGATTTCACTGTGCTCGATGTTGAGGTCCAACGGAGAAATGAACACCTCACCTTCCTTGAGCTTGAAGGTATCGGTGAAAAAATACCGCTTACTCTTGTCCTGTAGCTTGTCGGTCGCCACCACGATGGGATGGTTTTCGGCATAATCAATCCGTACCCGCTCCATGCCGGATTCGTCGATCCAGCGAATTTGGTCATAGAGCCTTTTGGCGCCACAGATGTTGACGAAGTCCTCTTCAAGATGGGCGATATTTGCCGGCGAAGGATCATCCAGTGCTGTAATCAGCGCGCTATGGTGCGCGATAAGCATCAGGTCGGGAGTGAGATATTCGATATTTCGTGATAACTCCCCGGCACCCAAGCCAATATTGAGGACTTCCTGGATGCGTAACTTGTTAATCTCCCGCTCGATTTCGGTTTGCCCGTAAAAGCCTATTCCGGCAAGGACCAGCACTGCCAGCGAGAAAAACAACCTGAAGTGTGTCGTCATAGTTTTCATGACTCTCTCATGACCTCATAGTTTTTATAAGCTAGCTCCGGAAGGCTGATCCAACTCCGAACGAAAAAATTCGCATCTTAATTTCATCATCAGAATACGAGAATAGATTGTCAAGGGAAGATAATGAACAGAGGTGGTCAAGTTTCCCCGGACAGGGATCGACTTTTGCAAACGGCCCGATTATGCCACCTGTTGCTGCAGCAAGTGTATCAAGGATGTACCAACTAGGGTAGTCCGGGGACATCCTTGATAAGTAAAGTCAAGGGGAAAACGGAGGTTTCCCGTCAACCTCCCGGATGTCATCCGGCGGCCTTGTTTGTTGCCCTTCTTCCCAGCCAATCTTTTTAAATCTTTTTTGTGGTCCGCCGACCGATCCGGCGACCAGACATCCATTTGCCGTCTCTGGGGGATTTCCCCTTCACGGAAGATTGAGTTTGGGCCAACCCGCCGGCCTCGAAACACAATAATGGCGTGCAGCGATAAGCGCTCACGTAGTCCCCAAAGAATGCAAGGCCCGGCGGGAAGATCGTTGGAGCAAAAGGGTTATGTTGTTTTCTGCCGTGCTACGCGACCAATCTTGGTGCTTCGGCGGTAAACGGAGTCCCGCGCCGATCTACGGCCAGCAGGTATTCCACCAGCTTGCGAGCCACCGCGATGGTTGCCTGGTTTTTGTTACCTCGCAGCATCTCTTTTTCATGCACCGCTGCCAGATGCTGATTCCAGCGAGGCGCCAGATTTGCCGCCTTGATCAACATGGTCTGCAAGTGCTTGTTGCGCTTTTTCGATAGCGGTCCGCGCTGCTCCTTACCGGCTGATTCCCGCTGGGCGCTGCATAAACCGCAATAGCTGACCGCCTGCCGGGTGTTGCTGAACCGTTCCACCTCCCCGATCTCCAGAACCCAGGTCAAGGCTAAAACCTCGCCGACTCCGGCAATGCTCATCAACCGTTCAACCCGCTCCCGGATCAAAGCATTCTCGCGCAGGGTCTTGACCAGTTTTTTCTGTACGCCCTCATAAAGATCAAGGCCGCCGCGACTCAATGAGAGCAACTCCTTGACCGACTCCGGCACATCTTCTACTCGTTCCAGGAGGTTCTTGAAGTAACGCTTGCCATGCAGACGGCGTTTGTCGTAAGTGGCTCCGACTTCCATCAGCAACCCGGACATCTTGTTCTTCATGGCACTCGCGGTGCGGACCACCATGTTCCGGTAGCGGAGGATTCTTCTCAACTCCCGCAGCTCCTCGGGCATCATCACGCATTCAGGCAACAGATTGACCCGCAAAAGGTCCGCCAGCTTCTCCGCATCGGCCCGGTCGTTTTTCTTCTTGGCCGCAGTTATGGCCTTAAGCATCTCCGGGTGAGCGACCTTCAGCTCCACGGCATGGGGTTTCAGGAAATCATAAATCCAGCCGGTGAAGATCGTCGCCTCAATCGCGCCCAGCCAGGGACCGGGCAGGTCGGTCAGCCATTGGCGTATGGTTTTCCGATCAGCACTGATTACCCCTTGGCTGGCAAGTTTACCGGTAATCGTTTTGATGCAGTAAGCGATAGTTTTCTTGTGAACATCCAGGCCAATGTCGTAAAAAGTTTCCATGGGAGCCTCCTTGTGGGTCTGACTCGGGGCGATTTATTCGACCCTGCCGCTCACTATGAGCTGTCCGCCACCTGGAGGCTCCCTTTTTCAATTACTTATGCATTCAAACATAATACCTATTTTTCCTTAAGGGAGATAGCCGGGTTGCCTTGGGGCGGGAGTGCACGACATTTATTTCCAAGGGAGGATTGGACAAATGAAAAAAAGTTTTTGGTAGGTTTGGCTGTTGGGGCAATGATATCTGGGATGGCTGGGATGGCTGGGATGGCTGGGATGGCTGGGATGGCTGGGATGGCTGGGATGGCTGGGATGGCAAACGCGAACCTCGCCTCCGTAGATTTGTCAAGTGTCGCCTATGCCTCGTATACTATGTCAGGAATGATTAACAGCAACACATATCCTACAGGCAATCTCACCCTCGCCGGAATACCATTTCCGATAAACAGCACTGGGAATAATCTCTGGCATAGCAATACCGCTGCAAACGGGAGGGGGATTGGTTCTGTTTCGGTCAACATACCTGTTGGTATTTATGGAGTTAACACGGCTTACACCCTCATAAGCACATGGTGAGGGGGGAAAACAACCCGGGACGTGTGCTGCTATAGAGTTTATTGGCTCTGTAACTGGTTACTATAAGGTTGATCTTGAAGGCTTAACCCAAATACGCGATTACAACTATAATCCGAGCTATACAACATCTCTTGACTCGTTTTGGACACAGCAAGTTTGGAGTAATTGTAGTGGTGTAGGGACGCAGCATTTGAACATGCGACCGTTCGTTCTTCCTGGCACTTTCAGTGACGAGAACCTGCAAACAATTAGACTTACAGATAATGGAGCGCCTGGCTTCCAGAGAACCTTTATCGGTGGTGTTGCAGTTTCGAATACTCCCCAAGCCACGCCCATACCCGGGGCAGCATGGCTGTTCGGTTCTGGTCTTGCTGGCCTTGTTTGGATGCGCAAGAGAAAGGATAACTAGCTAAAAATACAGAGCAACCCCTATTGTTTTTTTGAGTTGAAGTCGACTAAATTGGGTTGATTTAAAAAAATACCGCCAAACCTGTCGCGAGGCAGGGACGGAAAGCTGCGGGTCTCCATGGGGGAGATAGTCGGGTTGCCTTGGGTCGTGAAGTGCACGACATTATTTCCAAGGAGGATTGAATTAATGAGGAAACAATATTTGGTTGGATTGGCTGCTGGATTGTTGATGTTTGGTATGGTAGGGATGGCGAACGCTACGACATTAACGTCTACAATCAGCATGGATAATGGATATGAAGTGTTTTTGTCAACCTCGGACATGACACAAGGTACTTCTTTTGGGGCTGCGAATAACTGGGTCCAAACATATCAAAACACTACAATGCTTTCAGCAGGAAATGACTATTATTTACATGTTTATGGTTATGATCAAGGTGGGATAGCTGGATTCCTCGGACAGTTTTCTCTCTCTGGAAATGACCATACCTTTTCAAATGGTGACACCACGTTGCTGACAGGAATGAATGGATGGAAAGGCAACAATACTGGCTGGGGGAATGCCTATTCTCCGGTGACAGACTTAGGTGCAAATGGAGTCTGGCCTTGGGGAACTATTTCTGGCATTTCAAGCAGTGCTCATTGGATATGGGCAGGCGATGCGACTACCAATGATTATGCTTATTTTTCGACAAAAATTTCCGCCACATCTCAACCTACCCCCATCCCCGGAGCAGTATGGCTGATGGGCTCCGGCCTTGCCGGGATGTTTGGCCTTCGCAGGAGAAAGCAGGAAGCATAAACCTTTCTTTCCTCATCCACCCCCACCGAGGGTGAGTAAGAAGTAGACCCCGTCTTCTTTCGCGAGGAGGCGGGGTTTTTCTTTGTCCGCGCCCCGCAAACACAATCTCCATCTCAAGCCCTTGGGTATCCGCCATGGGGCTTTTTTTTCGTTTCACCCCCCCACACACAAAGGAGGCATCACCATGAAGCACGACGAAATTGTTTTTGCCATAACCATAAAAGACATTCAAACGATAACGTAAAGTACGAGTAATCCGGTAATCCGGGAACATGGTAATCCGGTGACATAACACCTATTTTTCTTTGGTAATCCGGTGACATAATACCTATTTTTCTTGCCAACTTTCTATTTCGTGAGGTACCATTTTCAAATGGCACGCATGGCAAGGGTGGTATTGCCCAATTATCCACATCACATAACCCAACGCGGCGTTCGTTCCATGGAAATCTTCCATACTGACGACGACCGGCATGAGTACTTACACCTGATGCGCCAGCAGGGTGACCGGTTCGGTCTGCGCTTTGTATCCTACTGCCTGATGAGCAACCATGTCCATCTGGTCGCGGTGCCCGAACAGGAAGACTCCTTGGCCAGGGCCATCGGCGAGGGACACCGACTCTACACTCGCATGGTCAATTTCCGGCAGGGTGTCAGAGGATATTTATTTCAGGGGAGGTTCTTTTCCTGCCCTCTTGACGAGAAATATCTCTATGCCTGTGTCCGTTATGTAGAAAGAAATCCCGTTGGGGTGGTCAAGGGAATACAGCATGCCTGGGACTACGAATGGTCCAGCGCCCGGTATCATGCAGGGATAGTCAATGATGACCCGTTGGTGACGGAAAAAGGGATGCTCGCAGGGATTGACGACTGGCGTCTTTTTCTGTCAAAAGAAGATGACGATCTTGATTTTCTGCGCGAAAAGACGCGGACCGGGCGGCCCTGCGGCAGCGAGACCTTTTACGAAAAAGCGGAACGCCTGACCGGCAGAGTTTTACACCAAGGGAAAGCAGGACGGAAACCCGCTGAAGACAAACAATAATTGGGTATTATGCATATGGCAAAGATTGGTATTTTGACATGCTCAAATGCTACTCAAGACCTTGGTTGTTCATCGGTGAGCTGTCTTGCGGATTTTCGAAAACGAAAGGGAACATTCTCCGAATATCCTGAGAATGAAAAACTCACATTAGCCGGCATTATCAATTGCCCAGGTTGTCCAACGCTTACTGGCTCAGATAAATTAATTGAAAGGATCAGAGCATTAACTGATTTTGGCGTGGACACTATTCATTTTTCTTTTTGCCTCAAATCCCTCTGCCCTTTCAAAGAGCAATATGCAAAAGCACTTAAAGATTCATTCCCAGACATCAGTATTGTGATCGGCACACACGAAGAACATGTTGCCCCTAAAGAATTTCGTCGGCGTGTAAAACAATTATTCTGCCAGCCAAGGAAAACAATGGTTGATATCATTCTAAACAAAGATGAAGAGGGCTAACCAGCCTACCACGAAAACGGGGAGAACGTTTGCGGCCTAGCGGTCGAGTTTATTGGCCCGCTGGTTATAGGAATCGTTGACCGAAGCACAGGAGGCAGTGAGTAAGCGATGCAAGACGAGCTTGAGAACGATACGGCAGGAAGATCCGATGACTCGGGGCTGACGCAAGCGGCTCCTCCGATTCCGGCTGATCAAGACACTGAGAAGCAGTGGGTCCCGGTTTCCGATCGCAAGATTCGGGTGGGCATCATTGGCTATGGCGTGTGTGGATTCGGGGCGGATTTCTCTTTTCAGGATCATCCGAATGTAACGGTCACGGCGGTTGCCGATCTGGTGCCCGAGCAGTGCGCCGCGTTGGCAAAAGCCTGTCGCTGCCAGAAGATGTACGCGACGGGCGAGGAGCTTATCCGAGACGAGGCGATCGAAGCTGTTTTCATTGCCACGGATGCGCCCAGCCACGCGCGCCTCGCCATTGCGGCTCTCCAAGCCGGGAAGCACGTTGCCTCGGCCGTGCCGGCGGTGTTCGGGTCCCTGGAAGACGCCGATGCGCTTTTCGCTGCGGCCAGGAACTCTGCCGGGAAGTACATGATGTTTGAGACCTCCTATTTCCATGTCAATCTCTACGCCATGCGCGAGATGTACAGGCGGGGAGATCTCGGCAAGCTGATTTACGCCGAGGGCGAGTACATGCATTACCTGGGAACACCTCTGGCCGCGTACGGGGGATGGCGTGCGGGCCTGCCGCCGCAATGGTATCCAACCCACACGAATGCTTATTACATGGGGGTTACAGGCGGTTCATTCACGGAAGTGTCGTGCATGGGCAGACCCAGTCCCATTCCACACCTGCAGGCCAAGAACAGGTATGACAATCCGTTCGGCACCGAGATCGCGCTATTCCGCACCAGTGAAGGAAGCATGGCCAGAACGGCAATCAGTTGGGACATCCCGGGTACCGGTGACGAAACGGGGCGAATCTGGACCGAGAAAGGAACCTTCGACCGTGTTTTCAAAGGCATAGATGGGAAGGAGGCGCCATTGATCAAACGGCCGCCTCTGCCGCCGGGAGTCGAGCCCGGTGGCCACAATGGATCGCACGGCTATCTGACGAATGAGTTCGTAGAAGCCATCCTGCTGGACCGCATGCCGCTCGTGGACATTGCCCAGGCATTGAACCTGACGGTGGCCGGCATTGTCGCGCACCAGTCGGCGATGCAGAACGGGGAATTGCTGAAGATTCCCCAGTATGTTCTTTGATTGGGAGTGAAGAAAATCAGCGGCCGACAAGGGTGATACCGGCGAGGCTCGACAGCGCGCCTGAACGCTGATGCGGGTGTGTAAAAATTATATGCGCTTTGTAGGGAGAGTCTTCCATGTTGAGGCGTTGCAGCAAAGAAAAAACGAGACCACTTCGGCAAGGGATTGAAACGCGGGGAGAGCCGGAGCCTGAAGAGAAAGAAATCATGAAACAAACAGGGATGACGGTAAAGCAACACTCCATCAAGGGCGCCGCATGAAACAGATGACCGTGTTACTGCTTCTCGTCATCATTGCACTTTTTTGTTCAAGCTGCGGGATCCCGGATCTTCCCGGCCCCTTCGGCATCCCAGGCCTTTAGAAGTCTCCCCTTCCGCGACGGGCATCAGCCCTGCCCAGTCGCCTTCCCCTTGAATGGGCGGCTGATGAGGATGCCTGCCTCATACAGCCCGAAAAGAGGAACGGCCAACAGGATGGCGGACAGCACATCGCCCGCGGTGAGGAGAAAGGCAAGAATCAGGATGGCGAGATAAAAGTATTTCCGCTGCCTGGAAAAGTACCCCTTGGATACGATCCCGGCCTTGGCTGCCATGACCATAAGGAAAGGCACCTCAAAGGCCAAGCCAAAAGTAAGCGAGGTTCGGGCCACAAAGGTGAGATAGGCATCAAGGCGAAGCAAGGGCTCAAGCTGTTCATCGGCAAAGCTCAGCAAAAAAGTGAGCATCTCCGGCATGACCACCAGATAGGCGAACACCACCCCGCCGGTAAACAGAGCGGTGGCCCAGAAAACCACCGTTCTCGCCATCCGCCGTTCATGGCGGTGCAGCCCAGGCGCGATAAACATCCACAATTCGTAGCAACAAACCGGAAAACCGACGATGAGTCCGGCCAGCAAGGAAATCTTCAGATAGCTGACAAAGGCCTCGGTAAGATTGGTATAGACGAGTTTTGCCAGAGTCGGGTGCCCCTGAACCAGGGGCACCATCAAAAAGCGGACGAGATGCTCGGAAAAGGCATAGGCAATGAGGGTGGCCCCCAGGATTGCCAGAAAGGACACCAATACCCGATTCCGCAACTCCTTGAGATGCTCGGAAAAAAAGCCCGACAGACCCGTTGTCATCCTGCTGACTTCTCTTCTTGCGCCTCGGGTGCGGCGGTTATCACGGCGGGATTTGGCTCAGACGACGACACCGCATCTATTTCCAGCACCCCCGACTCAGGAAGCGAGGAGGTATGCGGATTGGAGGCGGGGTCTCCCAGATTCTGCTGCCATGGGTCCTGCCCCAGCTCCTCTTTCATTTCCTTATGCAGACTCTCATTGAGGGACGAGGCTGTTTTTTTCAGATCCAGCACAACCTTGGCAATGGACTTCGCCATCTCCGGGAGCTTTTCAGGGCCCACAACAATTAACGCGATGCCCAGAATCAAAATCAACTCAGGAAGCCCGATACCAAACATGCAGTTGCCTCAATATTCCCGCAAAAACAGTCCACCCTGCCGAGGAAATCATCGGCGCCTCACATCAATGGGGCAATTTACGGTATTTACCCGAGGGTGTCAAGAAAGGTCCCTCCCGGCACGAGCACCGGGGCATTACCGGTTGCCGCCCTCCCACAACAAAGGCGCATCTCAAATACCGCGTTCACGGCAAGAAACAAAAACAACGGTCATGGGCCGGTGCCGGGTCTCCCCTTTTTACCAGACCTCACCGATTGACTTTTTAGCTCCCTTTGGCTATGGTGCCTGTTGCTGTAAACATTGAGATAAAAAAGAGCCCCTTCGGCGGCTCAAGACAACTTTTTTCGGATGATTGCGGAGGAAAAGTAAGATGGCCAATGTTGTGATTGTGGGAACGCAATGGGGTGATGAAGGCAAGGGAAAAATCGTCGACCTCTTGACGCAATATGCTGATTACGTCGTCCGTTTTCAAGGCGGCAACAATGCGGGCCACACCTTGGTCGTGGAGGGCAAGAAATATGTCTTCCACCTCATCCCCTCCGGCATCCTCTACGAGAACAAGATGTGCTTCATCGGCAACGGCGTTGTCCTCGACCCCGGCGTATTATTGGAAGAGATGGACAAGCTCGCGGCCAGCGGGTTGCCGGTAAACCCGCAGCGGTTGATGATCAGCGAGCGCGCCCACCTGATCATGCCTTACCATCGGCTGCTCGACTCCTGCAGCGAATCGGCCCTGGCCAGCGGCAAAAAAATCGGCACCACCGGTCGCGGCATCGGGCCCTGCTATGGCGACAAGATCCTGCGCAAGGGGATCAAGGCCGGAGATCTGCTGGACGCCCCATCGCTCATGGAAAAAATCCGCGAAAACCTTGAGGAAAAAAATTTCCTCTTCACCAAGAAATTCAACAGTGACCCGGTTTCCCCCGAAGCGGTTTACGACGAATACATGAAACACGCGGACCGGCTCGCTCCCTTTATCGATAACGTTTCCGTGGCCCTGGACAATGGCCGCAAGGCCGGCAAACACATCCTTTTTGAAGGCGCCCAGGGGACCCAGCTGGACATCGACCACGGCACCTACCCCTTTGTCACCTCTTCGAACACCATCGCCGGCAACGCCTGCACCGGCAGCGGCTTCGGCCCCTCTCACATCGACTGCGTCATCGGCATCCTCAAGGCTTACACCACCAGGGTCGGCGAGGGGCCTTTCCCCACCGAGCTGTTTGACGGAGTCGGCGACGAATTGCAGCAAAAAGGCGGGGAAGTCGGCGCCACCACCGGCCGCAAACGCCGTTGCGGCTGGCTCGACGGGGTCATTGCCCGCGAAGCCGTACGCTTAAACGGAATCAACGGCCTGGCCATCACCAAGCTCGACGTCCTGAGCGGACAGCCGACCCTGAAGCTGGCCACCAGCTACGAGGCGGACGGCAAAAAACTGACAGCCATGCCCGGCAACATCAAGACCTATGCCAAGATGCAGCCGGTTTACGAAAATCTCGCCGGCTGGAGCGAAGAAATCAGCCAGGCCCGCAGCGTGGAAGATCTGCCGGCCAAGGCCCGCGACTACGTAAAGCGCATCGAGGAGTTCACCGAGACTCCGGCGTACATCCTTTCCGTCGGCCCGGGACGGGAGCAGACCATGCTCCTCAACAATCCCTTCCAGAAATAATCAGAAGGAATACGTATGAGCACAGAGCTGCGGCCCGACAGTTATGCCCGGCACACCCTGGAGCGCTACACCGGTTCCAGTGTCAAGGACTTCGGCTCCCACATCCTGCTCTGCAACTTCCACCGCTACATCGACGATTTCGCCCGCATCACCGGCAACCCCATCCAGCGCGGGCACTGGAGCGTGGTTCATGACCGCAAGCGGGATTTGAGCATCATCAACCATGGGGTCGGCTCCCCCTCGGCAGGCATTGTCATGCACTGCCTCTCCTTTCTCGATGAAATAAAATGCGTGCTCATGCTCGGCATGTGCGGCGGCATCGACGACCTTCTGGAAATCGGCGACATCATCATCCCCACCGCCAGCATCCGGGACGAAGGCACCAGCCCCCACTATCTGCCCAAGGATGTCCCGGCCCTGCCCTCCATCCACGTCAACCGCATCTGCGAGCAGGTGATCACCACTGAACTCAAGATGGTGCCCAAGTCAGGCATCCTGATGACCACCGATTACCGGATGTGGGAGTTTGACGCCGAGTTCATCCAGTACATCCGCAAGCACCGGATCATGGCCATCGACATGGAGATCGCCACCCTGTTCGCGGTTGGCTATGCCCTCAATGTGCCCACCGGCGCCATGATGCTGGTCTCGGACATGCCCCTGAAAAAAGGCGGCATCAAGAGCAAGGACAGCGCCGAGGAGATCTTTCTCACCTACACCCAGGAACACCTCCAGATGGGCCTCAAGGTGATGGAAGCCGCCTGCCTGAACAGCCGGAGTCCGCTGGGTTAGAGCCCGTGATTATCTCATGCGTATTTGCCCTGCAAGCGCACACCCTTCCTGAGCATTTTGCCGTCTGTGCCGGAATTGGGTGGTGAGAGATACCTCCTTCGGAGAAATGCATGTCCCGCCATATCGTCCATATCTCGCTGACCGCCAAAGAGACCCCAGCCCGCCTGAGCGAACAGCCCCCCGTGGTTTTCGAAGCGATTGCCCCGGAAACGCACACCATCAGCATCGATCCGCGCAAGCGCTTCCAGACGATGGAAGGCTTTGGCGGAGCATTCACTGAATCGGCTGCCGTTACCTGGCAGAAACTCCCTGCGGAAAAGCAGGCCGAAGTCATGCGGGCATACTTCGACCCGCACAATGGCTTGGGCTATACCATGGGCCGCACGCATATCAACAGTTGCGATTTTGCCCTGGGGAATTACGCCCATGATGAAGTGGCCGGCGATTTTAGCCTGCAACACTTTTCCATTGCGCGCGACCGCGCCGCTATTCTGCCCATGCTCAAGGAAGCCCTGCGTCTCAGCGGCGGCCTGAAGCTGCTCGCTTCACCCTGGAGCCCGCCGGCCTGGATGAAGACCAATAAGCAGATGAACGGCGGCGGCCGGCTGCTGCCGGAATGCCGTGATGTTTGGGCGCGTTACTATTGCCGCTACATTCGGGAATATGAAAAAGAAGGCATCCCCTTCTGGGGCCTCACCGTCCAGAATGAACCGGAAGCAAGACAATCCTGGGATTCCTGCCTCTACTCCGCCGAAGAGGAACGCGATTTTGTCCGTGATTATCTGGGGCCGACCCTACAAAAAGAGGGCCTGGGTCATCTTAACCTGATGATTTGGGACCACAACCGGGATGCCATCTACGAGCGCGCCAGGGTGGTGTACGATGATCCGCTGGCCGCGCAATACGTATGGGGCGCGGCCTTTCACTGGTATGTGGGGGATCATTTCGACAATCTGACCGCCCTCCACGAAGCCTTTCCGGATAAACACCTGCTCTTCAGCGAAGGGTGTCAGGAAGGCGGCCCGCACCCGGGCGAATGGGGCGTGGGTGAGCGCTACGGCCGTTCGCTCATCAATGACCTGAACCGTTGGACCGTGGCTTGGGTGGATTGGAATCTCATGCTGGATGCGAGCGGCGGCCCCAATCATGTGGGCAATTATTGCAGCGCACCCATCCTGGTGGATACCCAGGCAGGTCTGCCGCTGTATCAGAGTTCGTTCTACTATCTTGGCCATTTCTCCCGCTACATTCGCCCCGGCGCCCAACGCATCCTGCACGCCGGCACGGCCGATGAGCTGGAGACAACGGCCTTCCTCAACCAAGATGGAAAAATCGCCGTCGTGGTCATGAATCGCACGGAGCAAGCGGTTCCCTTTGCTCTGAAATACCACGATCAGGCTGCCCGCACGATCAGTCCGCCTCATTCCATTATGACCTTACGATTTGACAATTTTTCCGGATAAGCCATCACTCGGATTGCGCAAGAGGCAATACTGAGGGAGAGCTCCCCCATGCCTCTGCGGCGCAATGATTTTCACACCACTCGCAAGAAGATGTTGACGGAATCACAGCCTTTTTGTAGGAATTGACAATGTGATCTCGGCAGAGGATACTGCACGGATTGATATGGCCGGATACCAGTCGAAAAAACATTTTTTTATAGCCTTATAACCTTCAAATACGATTTCTGCCTGCCGGGACAATGCGCGAGAACATTCACATGCACGACGTCTTCAGCCTGCCCCCATCGC
>DUZW01000035.1 GCA_013349295.1 Deltaproteobacteria bacterium | reverse complement strand
TCGATATAACCACAAGCAGGTAAGAAAATCCGATGCCTAAAAGAACCGACATTAAAAAGATTCTGATTATCGGCTCCGGCCCCATTATTATCAGCCAGGCCTGCGAGTTTGACTATTCCGGCACCCAGGCGGTGAAGGCATTGAAAGAGGAAGGCTACGAAGTCATCCTCATCAATTCCAATCCGGCCACCATCATGACCGATCCCGAGATTGCCGACCGGACCTACATCGAGCCCATTACCCCGGAGATGGTCGCCAAAATTATCGAACGGGAACGCCCAGATGCGCTCCTGCCCACCCTGGGAGGGCAGACTGCCCTCAACACCGCCATCAAGGTTGCCGAACTGGGCGTGCTTGAAAAATTCGGGGTTGAATTGCTCGGCGCCAATATTGCGGTAATCAAGAAAGCCGAAGGGCGTGACTCCTTTAGAGATGCCATGCGCAAGATCGGCCTTAAGGTGCCGGAAAGCGCCATTATCCATACCATTGAAGAGACCAAGGCCGCCAGCGAGCAGATCGGCTTCCCTATCATTGTCCGCCCCAGTTTCACCCTTGGCGGCACCGGCGGCGGCATCGCCTATAATTCCCAGGAACTTGATGAATTCTGCAAGGCCGGTCTGGACCTGAGCATGAATTCCGAGGTCATGCTCGAGAGAAGCCTGCTTGGCTGGAAGGAGTATGAGCTTGAAGTGATGCGCGACAAGGCCGACAATGTGGTGATCATCTGCTCCATTGAAAATGTCGACGCCATGGGGGTGCACACCGGAGACTCCATCACCGTGGCTCCGGCCCAGACCCTCACTGACCGCGAATACCAGGAGATGCGCAATGCCGCCATTGCCATCATGCGAGAGATCGGCGTGGAAACCGGCGGTTCCAACGTCCAGTTTGCCGTGAATCCCGTGGATGGCGAACTGATGATCATCGAGATGAACCCCCGGGTTTCCCGGAGTTCCGCTCTGGCCTCGAAGGCAACCGGCTTCCCCATTGCCAAAATTGCCGCCAAACTGGCGGTGGGCTACACCCTGGACGAAATTCCCAACGACATCACCCGGGAAACCATGGCTGCTTTTGAGCCGACCATCGATTACTGCGTGGTCAAGATCCCCCGCTTCACCTTTGAAAAATTCCCCGAAGCCGATGACTTTCTCACCACGGCCATGAAGTCGGTGGGCGAAACCATGGCGTTTGGTCGCACCTTTAAAGAGGCATTCCAGAAAGGGATGCGCTCCCTCGAAATCGGGGTAAGCGGCTTTGGCGCAGACCCAAAATTCGACCTTGATTCGATGGATCAGCAGGATCTTGAAAACGGCCTGCGCAAACCGAATTCAAAACGGTATTTCCAGGTCTTCGAGGCCCTGCGCCGGGGCATGAGCATTGAAAAAATCTACGAAATCTCCTTTATCGATCCCTGGTTTCTCCATAACTTCAAACAGATTGTCGATATGGAGCCCCGTATCAGAGATAACGGCTTCAACGGACTGAACCATGATTTCCTCCGGGAGGTCAAACAGCTCGGCTACTCTGATCGCCAGCTCGCCTTTCTTACCGGCACCTCGGAAGAGGATGTCTGGGAGCTGCGGGAAAAGCTCCAGGTGCAACCGGTCTACAAACTGGTCGACACCTGCGCCGCCGAGTTCGAGGCCCTCACCCCTTACTATTATTCCACCTACGAAGTTGAGGATGAAGCCCGCGAGAGCAAGGGAAGCAAGGTCATGATCCTGGGCGGCGGCCCCAACCGGATCGGCCAGGGCATCGAATTTGACTACTGCTGTGTCCACGCCGCTTTTGCCCTTAAGGAAATGGGCATTGAGTCCATCATGGTCAACTCCAACCCGGAAACGGTGAGCACCGACTATGACACTTCGGACAAGCTGTACTTTGAACCGCTGACCCGGGAAGATGTATTGCATATCATCAAGAAAGAAAAGCCCGATGGGGTTATCGTCCAATTCGGCGGGCAGACCCCACTGAATCTTGCCGTCCCCCTTGCCAAGGCGGGCGTACCCATCCTCGGCACCACTCCCGACTCCATTGATCGGGCGGAAGACCGCAAACGCTTCCAGCAATTCCTGCACAAACTGAACCTCTTGCAGCCGGAGAACGGCACGGCTCAGACTGCGGATGAAGCACTGGTTATCGCCGCGAAAATCGGCTATCCGGTGGTGGTTCGCCCCTCATACGTCCTCGGCGGACGCGCCATGCGTATCGTCTATAATGAAAAAGACCTGGCCTCCTATATGAATTCGGCCATTGACGTCTCACCCGACCGTCCCATCCTGATCGACAAATTCCTGAAGGATGCGGTGGAGATCGATGTTGATGCCATCTCCGACGGAGAAAACACCATCATCGGCGGGATCATGCAGCACATTGAGGAAGCGGGCATCCATTCCGGCGATTCCGCCTGCGTTCTGCCGCCGCACTCCATCTCCAAGGAGATGATCGAGACCATCAAGAGTGCGACCCGGGCCATGGCAGCCGAGCTCAAGGTCAAAGGCCTCATGAATATCCAGTTTGCCGTCAAGGAGAACCAGCTCTACATCCTTGAGGTAAACCCGCGCGCCTCGCGGACCGTCCCCTTTGTCAGCAAGGCAACGGGCGTTCCCCTTGCCAAACTGGCCACCAAGGTCATGCTCGGCAAAACGTTGCCGGAGCTGGGCCTTACCGAAGAGGTTGTGGTTGCGCATTATGCGGTTAAGGAAGCGGTCTTCCCCTTTGACCGTTTTGACAACGTTGACACCCTCTTGGGACCGGAGATGAAATCCACCGGCGAGGTCATGGGCATGGATGTCTGCCTTGGCCTTGCCTTTGCCAAATCCCAGCTGGCCGCCGGCCAGAAGATCCCCACCGAAGGCAATGTTCTGCTCAGTGTGCGACACAGCGACAAACCGGCCATCGTACCCATTGCAAAAAAGCTGATCACCTTGGGCTTTAATATCCTCGCAACCCGGGGAACCGCCAAAATTCTTACCGAGAACGACGTTGCCTGCACCAGTGTGCACAAGGTTTCAGAGGGCAGGCCGCATATCCTCGACAAGATCCAGGACAAGCAGATCCAGTGGATTGTCAACACCTCCCTTGGCACCAGAACCACAGAAGACGCTTATACCATTCGTCGGGCAGCCCTGAACTATCACCTGCCCTACACGACCACCATTGCAGGGGCCGAATCAATGGTCAAGGCCATCGGCACCATGCAGCAGGAGTCCATGGAACCCAAATCGGTGCAGGAATATTTCGCATAATTCACATGCATCGCGCAAAAAAGAGAGGTTCAAGGCTAGCCCCTATGGACTTTCTCTCACGTCTGACTTATGGTGAGTGAGTTAAAAAAAATACGCCTGATTCCATAATCGCACCCTGCTGCCGACAAGAATTGCGCGACACCCTTCGCAAGAGTTTTCCCCTGCGAGTTGCAAATAATGATGGAGGTTCTGCTTGAACAGCTTTTATAAAAATTTGTCCATGTGGCTGGTAATCGGCCTCACCATGATCCTGCTCTTCAACCTGTTCAACAAGCCCCAAGTCTCCGTGGTGGAAATGAGCTACAGCGATTTCCTGACCAGCGTTGAATCCGGCCAGATTTCCTCGGTAAACATCCAGGCGGATGAGGTAACCGGCAAAGGCAGCGGCGGCAAGGACTTCAAGGTAGTCACCCCCCCTGTCGACTCAGAGCTTATCCCTATCCTGCGCAAGGCCAAGGTCAATATCCTGGTCAAACAGAAGGAAGAGTCCCCCTGGTACGTCACCGTTCTGATCTCCTGGTTTCCCATGCTCCTGCTCATCGGCGTCTGGATTTTCTTCATGCGCCAGATGCAGGGTGGCGGCGGTAAGGCCATGAGCTTTGGCAAAAGCCGGGCCCGGCTCCTGGATAAGGATCAAACCAAGGTCACTTTTGCCGATGTTGCCGGCATTGAAGAAGCCAAGGAAGAGCTTTCCGAGATCATCGATTTCCTGAAAGATCCCAAGAAATTTACCCGCTTGGGCGGTCGCATTCCAAAAGGTGTTTTGCTTGCCGGTTCACCGGGCACAGGCAAAACCCTGCTGGCCAAGGCCGTGGCCGGCGAGGCCGAGGTTCCCTTCTATTCCATCAGCGGCTCGGATTTTGTCGAGATGTTTGTCGGGGTTGGCGCTTCCCGAGTGCGCGACCTGTTTATTCAGGGCAAAAAAAATGCCCCCTGCATCATCTTCATCGACGAGATCGACGCCGTGGGCCGCCATCGCGGTGCCGGCCTCGGCGGAGGCCACGATGAACGGGAACAGACCCTGAACCAGCTGCTGGTTGAAATGGACGGCTTTGAATCCAACGAAGGCGTCATCATTATCTCCGCCACCAACCGTCCCGATGTGCTTGATCCGGCCCTGCTCCGCCCCGGTCGCTTTGACAGGCAGGTTGTGGTGCCGGTGCCGGACGTGAAGGGACGTGAAAAAATCCTGGAAGTTCACGGCCAAAAAAAGGCCATTGCGGAAAATGTCAACTGGGAGGTAATCGCCCGTGGCACCCCCGGTTTCTCCGGTGCCGATCTGGAAAATATGGTGAACGAGGCCGCATTGCTCGCAGCCCGAGCCGATGCGGAAAAAATCACCATGGTCCACATGGAGCAGGCCAAGGATAAAGTAATGATGGGGGCCGAACGCCGCAGCATGATCATCACCGAAAAGGAAAAGGAGATCACTGCCTATCACGAGGCGGGACATGCCCTCGTAGCCATGCTCCTGCCCGGCACCGACCCCATTCACAAGGTAACCATTATTCCCAGGGGCCGCGCCCTTGGCCTGACCCAGCAGCTGCCGGTGGACGAAAAACACACCTACTCCAGATCCTTCCTGCAGAACAATCTCTGCATCCTGCTCAGCGGCAGGGTGGCGGAAGAGCTTATCTTCGGCGAAATCACCACCGGAAGCGGCAATGACATAGAACGCTGCACCATGATGGCACGGAAAATGGTCTGCGAATGGGGCATGAGCGAGGAGCTGGGCCCCTTATCATACGGCAAGAAGGAAGAACAGATATTCCTGGGCCGGGAAATCACGCAACATCGTGACTACAGCGAATCGACCGCAGTCCGGATTGACGATGAGGTCAAACGCATTGTTCTCCAGGCCAACGAGAAGGTCAACCAGCTGCTTTCGGAAAACATTGACGTTTTGAAGTCCATTGCCCAGGCCCTCCTTGAAAAGGAAACCCTCGGCCTTGAAGATATCGAGACAATCATGGGCCGCGATAGCAAAACGTCACCTCAGGTAGAGATTTCAGCGCAGCAATAATTGAGGAGCCGTTACGGAATAAGAATGCTTGAAGGCAGTGGCAAAACTGTTCCTTTACTTCTCCTTGCGCCGTTACCACTGCTACGGTTATACTTGTCAGTCAGACGGGAAGATTTTTGTTCCCCGGCGATTTTACCGAATAACCGATGGCCCCATTGTCACTTTCCATTAAACGTGAGCCCTTTGGCGGTCCATCCGCGCAAAGGGCTCACGTATTTTCAGGCCGCGCCTTGCAGATTACAACCAGCAACACAACCATAACCTTTGGCCCCCGTCCTCTCGTCATGGGCATTCTCAACGTCACCCCGGATTCTTTTTCCGATGGTGGCCGCTTTACGCAAGAGGAGGCCCTCTCCGCCCAAATCAGGTCCCTGCTTGACAACGGCGCGGACCTCATTGATGTGGGAGGAGAATCAACCAGACCCTATGCCGAACCGGTATCGGAACAGGAAGAACTGCGCCGTGTTATTCCTGCCATTACCTGCATTCGCGCGATGCACCGCAGTATTCCGGTTTCCATCGATACGACCAAGGCGGAAGTGGCGCACCAGGCCTTGAACGCTGGTGCGGACATTATTAACGATGTGAGCGCCTTGCGCTTCGACCCCGACATGATCCGCATCGCCATTGCCCATGACGCTCCCGTCATTCTCATGCATATGCGCAAAACTCCCAAAGACATGCAGGACGAACCGGTGTACGATGATGTTATCCAGGAGATCACGGATTTTCTTGCTGAGCGGATATCCTGGGCAACGGAACAGGGGCTGGCCAGGGAACGAATTATTGTTGACCCCGGTCTCGGATTCGGCAAAACTGTTATGCACAACCTTTCTATTCTCAAGCATGTGCGCGGTTTTAAGAATCTGGGCTGCCCGCTTCTTATCGGGCATTCCCGCAAGGGGTTCATCGGCAAGCTCCTTGACCTGGAAACCCAGGAAAGGGATCCGGCAACAGCGCTGATATCATCCTATTGCGCCACGCAAGGCGCGGATATTCTTCGCGTACATGATGTAAAAAAAACCATGCAGGCGGTTCGCCTGCATGAGGCCATACTCCAAGCGCCTTAAGCAGTCTTTATTATCGCTGCCGCAACAACACAATGCCATCCCTGGCATGAAGCAAAAGGGCAGCAGTGTTAACGGTGTAAAGAGCCCAACGAACTGGAATACAACGATTATTTCTTAATGGCTCTCACAAGGAAACGACCGTCCCATGGATCAAAAACCGCAACCCGCCGCAACCTCCTTCCAGCAAAAGATAACTTGCTACCTCAAATATAATGAGGAACGGAAGGCCAAGGCGATGCTTTTCAACCCGAATCAGGGAAATCTCCTGCTCAAGGTTCTTCCCTTTTTACTCCACTGTAACTATCCCGACCTTCCCGGCTTTATCGATGATGCGGATTGCCCGTATGGCATTCACCTCTTCAATCATACAGAAGAATTTCCCCACGAGCTCTTTCGTCGCTATTTCCCAAATTCTACAGCCTTGCGAAGCGACAGACCTTCCTCCTTTAGCGAGAAGCCCTGCATCCACTCCTTAAAAACCATCGGCAGTATCGGCACCATTGCCCAATCGACGATCTCCGACTGCGACTACTGGGTCAGTATCCGCAAGGAAGAACTTGGCAAAAAAGGGCTGCAGCTTTTGCAGGAAAAATGCAGGGCCATCGAAGAGTGGTCGATGAAACGGGGTTCAGAGGTCCATTTCTTCTTGATGGACATTGACCAGACCAAGGAAAACAACTTCGAGTCAGAGACAGACGAGGAGTCGGCAGGCTCCTCCATCAAGCTCCTGCTCAAGGATGAACTTTTCCGTACCCATATTCTGGTGGCCGGCAAGATGCTCCTCTGGTGGTTTATCCCCCCAGGCCTTACCGAAGGTGAATACCGCAACTTTGTCCACAATCTTGTTTCGCGCAACAAGATCCGCGCCAATGATTTTGTCGATCTCGGCTACCTTTCCGACATCCCCAAGGCGGAAATTTTCGGGGCCTGCCTGTGGCAGATGAACAAAGCGCTGGACAGCCCGTTTAAGTCGGTCATCAAATTTGCCTATCTCGAACTCCTCCTGCACGGGACAACAACAACCCTCCCTTTGTTCTCGGACAGGGTAAAATGCCTGGTGACCTATCAGGAAAAACTTCCGGCTGAGGAACAGGGCACTATTGATTTAGCGGAGGTTGATCCATACATTCTGCTGGCCCGCGACATCATCGCCTTTTACAAACAAGAAAAATCCGAACAGAAACGAGCTTCCCTGATCCAGGAATGCCTTTTTCTCAAAACACTTGAAGGATTTGAGTCACAAAAAAACACAAAATTCGGTCAGACCAGCCACCTGAAAGCAACCATGGAGATGATGCAGGCCTGGCATCTTCTTCCTGAAAATTACAGCCACTTTTTGCGTTTCCGCGACTGGAAATACAAAGAGCTCATTGGTTTTGGCGCCAAGGTCCACGATTATCTCATCGAAACCTACAAACGGCTCCGCTGGATATTTAAAAGTTTCGGCGCAGACACGGGACTTACCATTACCGAACGGGATATCTCTATTCTAGGGCGCAAACTGTTCACCTTTTACGAACAAAAGCCAAACAAAATCGACTACATCCGCAGTGTATCCCGCGACCTGATGGAGCAACAAAACATCACCATCCATATCACCAAATACGAAGGCGTCTTTTACTACTATGCCTTTCAGGGACAACTTGACCACGAATCGGTGAAAAGCAGCGTGGAATCGGTGATCAAACGGGAAGACAATCTGGTTCGGCTCATTGTCTGGCTCCTGGTCAATGGCATCATCTCCACGAAAACCCAGATCCATCTAACAAAAAATTTCCTGCCCATCGATCTGGTGGACATCCAGAAACTCACCGAACTTCTGATAAAAACCTTTCCCATCATCCATTTTTCCCGGATTTCCCCGGCGAACCTGCTCAAGCGGGAAACCGTGCTGCGGGCGCTGGCAATTGTCAACTTCGAAAAGGAGCCGGCAAAAGGATCGAAAACCCTGAAATCGACCATGGTTACGGAAAACAGCTACGGCGAATACTTCATCCAGGATTACACGACGGCAATCCAGCTCAAGAACGCGATGCGCACCCTGCTCACCCAACATTATGTGAGCCGATGGAACAATAACCTGGAAATTTTCATCCCGCCGCAGGACGAACAAAGCTATATCAAAAACCTCATTGAACGATAATCCCAAGCCCCGGACAACCGGCCATCACCATGAAAATTGAACTCTACCGCACCATCCTCTGCCCGCGCTGCCTGTTAGTGAGCCGCGCCCTGCAAAAAATCGTCGCCCACTCCCCGCACCTCGAACTCGAAACCATAGAGGTCGCCACCAATCTGATGCGTACCCGCAAGGCCGGGATCAAGACCGTGCCGACCATCAAGATCGGCAACGATGTCCTCACCGGTCTCATCCTCACCCCGAGGATGATCCACCGCTTTATCGAGAAACACCTGCAGGATAATGATTCCGGGCCAACCTGACTCGGTTACTGAATCAAACGCCGCCTGAGGAGATACCCTGCCAGCCATACGGCGCACCCCGTGGCCAGGAGAGAACCGAAAATTTTCAGCAGAACCGGTTCGCCGAACCGTCCATAACAGAGGATGCGGGCCAGGCTGACGATGGGGGTCAAGGGCAACATTTCAAGCAAGCCCCTGACGGTCGGCGCCATGGTCTGAACCGGGAAGAAAATTCCGGAGAAAAGGAAGAGCGGGGTAATGACCAGCGAAGTGAAGTAGTTGAAAAAATCATAATTTTTCGCCAGCGCCGTCATGATAAGGCCACAGGCGGAGAAAAACATCCCGGAGAGAAACAGCACCGGCAACAGGAGAACGACCCAGGGGGAGGGAACCACGCCGAAAAGAGGCAACGCCAGCAACATGATGATGCCGGCCAGCACCCCCTTGCTTGCCCCCCAGACAATCTCCCCAAGGACAAGATCAACAACGCCAAGGGGGGTCATCAGGATGGCCTCGTAGGTCTTCTGCACGGTGAGCCGCGTATAGGAGCCATAGGTTGTTTCGAGGGCGGCGCTGTACATCACCGAAGAGGCAACCAGCCCCGGGGCGATGAACTGGAGATAGGTCAAGCCATCCACGAGTCCCATGTCCCGGCCAAGGCCATAGCCCATGGCCAGGAGAAACAGCAGGGGCTGACCGAGATTGCCGATCAAGGTTGCCAGGACATGCTTTTTCCAAACCCGCCCGTTGCGCAGCCAGATTGCCCAGAAAGAACATCCGCTCATGCTTGCTGCAATCTCAAAAAAACCACGCTTACAACGGTTATCGCTTGTAACTCTTGATTTTTGTGCAACCGGCAAACGCATCCCCCCTTTTAACGAACCCATCACGATTCCCGCAACGACCTGCCGGTGAGCTGAATAAAGAGATCCTCCAGGTTGGCCGGACGCCGCACCCAACTCCCTGCGGTACCCAGCACCTTTTCCAGGCGGGAACAATCCTCCCTGGCATAAACATACAACTTGTCGCCCACCCTTTCCAACGTGGCATTACACTGTTTAAACAAAGCCTCCAGGGCATCAAGCTCCCCCCCCGTTCCATCCACCTCAAAAACCTCGAGCCCGACAAAATCCGTAATGAGCTGCTGCGGTTCGCCTTGGACCACGACTTGGCCATGATCAAGAATCAACACCTGTTGACTCAGACGAGCCACTTCATCAAGATAATGACTGGTCAGGAGCATAGTGGTTCCCTGCGCTTGAAGAATCGCGAGACGTTCCCAGATCAAATGACGGGCTTGGGGATCGAGTCCAATGGTGGGTTCGTCCAAAATCAAAAGCTCCGGCTCGTTGATAAGGGCGCGGGCCAACAACAGCCGCCGCCGCTGCCCCCCCGACAGATGCTCGATGATCTCGTCCCGCCGGTTGTGCAGTGCAAAAAAATGAAGGAGCTCTTCAACCCGCTCACGGGCAATGCGTCGCGGAATTCTGAAATACCCGGCATAGGTGCGCAGGTTCTCTTCCACACTCAGATCCGGATCGAGGCTGTCAGCCTGGGGTACCACCCCGATCCTTCCCTTGATCTCCCGGTGAAACCGAGGCGCCTCCAAATCAAAAATCCGAATCTCACCGGCATTTTTTTCCACCAGGCCGAGGAGCATGTTAATGGAAGTGGTTTTCCCTGCGCCGTTGGGGCCAAGAAAGCCAACACACTGGCCTCGCCGGATGGCAAAGGAAATGTTGTCCACCACGAGTCGGTCACCGAATCGCTTGGTAAGGCCCGTCACGGAAACAACCGCCTGGCTATCAGGTGCGTCCGGAATCAATTCTTGTTGAGCGGTTGTCTGAGTCATGGTGCATGATACTCGATGCCCTTCCCTTCCCGCCAGCCTCTTTCCTGGATTCCTGCGCCATTTTTGCCACGGCAAGCCTTCTGTTTCGTTTGTCACGAACACGCCTGCCACCTACAACATCGACCCATCTCAGCAAAACACCAGATAATTTCAGTGAATTCTTGAGGGAACAGCAAATCGTTGTTACTATTTCAAACCACATTCCGCTGTTTGATTCTTTCCCTGTTTTTTTTATGAAAAAACCGGAGGACACGTCGTGACCCAGACAATAAAAATCCCCCTTGCCCAGGCTGAAACCTGTCCGAAGGAGCATCCGATCTCCTCCGATTTCAGGAGCCAACTTCCGCAAATTGTAGATCTGGTTGTGGACACCTGCTACAATAACACCTGCTTTGAGCATGTCGAAGCGGAACCCCTGCCCAGCCGCCAGCACGTCATCGAAATCCTGGAATCATGCCGCGACATCCTCTTCCCCGGTTATTTCCGCAATCAGGGCATCGACAGGGTCAGTCTCAAGTACCAGCTCGGCCTGGAAATCTCAGGCCTCTATGAAAAACTGATCAGGGAAATCACCAACGCCATCCGGCACGAGTGCCTCCGCCATGGCACAAGCTGCCAGCACTGCGAAGACGCAGGCAAGGAAAACGCCTTCAAATTCATCACCGCGCTACCAGACCTTCGGGCGATTATGGCCACTGACGTGCGAGCGGCCTACGAAGGCGACCCGGCCGCCGGCAGTTTTGACGAAATCATCTTCAGCTATCCCGGCATATACGCCATCATGGTCTACCGGGTTGCCCACGAGCTTTACACCCTGGGGGTTCCCATCCTGCCACGCATCATGAGCGAGTACGCCCATGGCATTACCGGCATCGACATCCACCCGGGCGCCACCATCGGGGCCTCGTTTTTCATCGACCACGGCACCGGCGTGGTCATTGGCCAAACCAGTGTCCTCGGCCAGCGCGTCAAACTCTATCAGGGCGTGACCCTTGGCGCCCTCTCCTTCAAACGGGATGAATCCGGGGCTCTCGACCGGCAAAGCAAACGCCATCCAACCATTGAAGACGATGTCACGGTCTATGCCGGCAGCACCATTCTGGGCGGCGACACCATTATCGGCGCCAGATCGGTCATTGGCGGCAACACCTGGCTGACCCAGTCTGTCCCTCCCGACACCAGGGTCTTGCTTAAATCCCAGGATCTGATCATCAAGACAACGCAAAATGTTCCTAAAGGCGCGCCCTGACATTATCAAGAGAGAGGACATCCCCCGAGCCTTAATTTCTCACATCACGTTTAGCATTGACACGTGCACCGCACCGCCGATGCTCAGCAAAATAAAAACTAGATATTCTTGCAAACTTCGTTTAAATTATTTCGTTCAGCCTGCATGCCTTGGCGATAGGTGTTTTTAACCTAAGGTAATTACGCATAAAGAGCTGTAAGCTTTTTTCTTTTTTCTTTTACTATTGTCGAATTATTGAGGACGCATGTTGTCCATGGTTCCGGGTTAGCCGGAACTGGACGATCAGAAAGTTTACACTATATTAATCAAACCAATGAATGGAAGGAGATGAGTTTATGTCCCGGAAAATGGTCACCATTGATGGTAATCAGGCATGCACCCATGTGGCCTACGCCACCAGCGAGATCATCACGATCTACCCCATCACCCCCTCTACTCCCATGGCGGCGGAGTCCGACACCAAGGCAGCATCCAAGCAGGAGAATATCTGGGGCTCCATTCCGGTTGTGACCCAGATGCAATCCGAAGGCGGCGTGGCCGGCGCCCTGCACGGCAGCCTGACCACCGGCGCGCTCTGCACCACTTTTACCGCCTCTCAGGGTCTTTTCCTGATGATCCCCAATATGTACAAGCTGGCCGGTGAGTTGACTCCGACCGTATTCCATATCACCGCCCGTTCCGTTGCCTGCCAGGGTCTTTCCATCTTCGGCGATCACGGCGACGTCATGGCTGCCCGCCAGACCGGCTGGGCCATGCTCTGCTCCCAAAACGTTCAGGAATGTCAGGACATGGCGCTGATCGCCACCCAGGCAGCCCTGCAAAGCCGCATCCCCTTCATGCACTTCTTCGACGGCTTCCGGACCTCCCACGAGATTCAGAAGATCGAGCAGCTTACCCATGACGACATGCGGAAGATGATCGACGAGGACCTGATCGCAGCCCACCGCGAGCGCGGCCTCACTCCTGATCGCCCCAGAATCCGCGGCACCGCGCAGAACCCCGACGTGTACTTCACCGGCCGCGAGACCGTGAACAAGTTCTACGCCGCCACCCCGACCATCGTCCAGAAGACCATGGACAAATTTGCCAAGCTCACCGGCCGCAAATACCACCTCTTTGATTACTACGGCACCCCGGATGCCGAGGATGTCGTCATCATGATGGGCTCCGGCGCCGAGACAGTTGCCGCCACCATCGAACATCTTGCCAAAAAGGGTAAGAAGGTCGGCCTGGTTATCGTCCGGTTGTTCCGCCCCTTCGACTCTGTCGCTCTGGTCAAGGCTCTGCCCAAGAAGGTCAAACGCATCACCGTACTCGACCGCACCAAAGAGCCTGGCTCAGTCGGCGAACCCCTGTACCTCGACATCCGCGCTGCAGTCGGCGAGGCGGTCGAGGCAGGCACCCTCAAAAAATCCCCGATCATCATGGGCGGTCGTTACGGCTTGGGCTCCGCCGAGTTCACCCCGGCCATGGTCAAGGCGGTATTCGACAACATGGCGGCCAAGAAGGCCAAAAACCATTTTTGCGTCGGTCCCGACGACGATGTCGCCCGCACCAGCCTCAAGTACAACCCCTCCTTCAACATCGAGGGCAAGGATGTCACCCGCGCCATGTTCTACGGCCTGGGTGCAGACGGCACCGTTGGCGCAAACAAGAACACCATCAAGATCATCGGCACCGAGACCCCGAACAACGCCCAGGGCTATTTTGTTTACGACTCCAAGAAGTCCGGTTCCATCACCACCAGCCATCTGCGTTTCGGCAAAAACAAGATCGTTGCCCCGTATCTCATCAACAAGGCGAACTTCGTGGCCTGCCACAACTTCACCTTCCTCGACAAGTACGACATGGTCGGCAACCTGGAAAACGGCGGCACCTTCCTGCTGACCACCACCTTCAACAAGGATCAGGTCTGGAAGCAGCTGCCCTCCTCGGTTCAGAAGGATTTGATGGAGAAAAAAGCCAAATTCTACATCATCGACGCCATCTCCTTGGCCGAGGCCATCGGCCTGGGCGCCAGGATCAACATGATCATGCAGACCGCTTTCTTCCTGCTCTCCGGCATCCTCACCAAGGATGAGGCGATCAAGTCCATCAAGGACGCGATCAAGAAGACCTACGGCAAGAAGGGCGACAAGGTCGTCAACATGAACTACGCCGCGGTTGACACCGCTGTCAGCAACATCGTCGAGGTCAAGATTCCCAAGACCGCCGGCGGCCACGAGAAGCCGCCCGTTGTTCCCGTCGACGCACCGGAATTTGTCAAGGAAGTCACCGCCAAGATGATCGAAGGCAAGGGCGACCAGGTCAAGGTCTCCCAGATGCCCTGCGACGGCACCTGGCCCACCGCCACCACCCAGTATGAGAAACGCAACATTGCGGTGCATGTGCCCGAGTGGCTCCCCAAAAACTGCATCCAGTGCGGTCGTTGCTCCCTGGCCTGCCCCCATGCCGCCATCCGGATGAAGATCGTCAAGGATAGCGAGCTCAAGAAACAGCCCAAGAGCATGAAGAGTGTCGATGCGGTCGGCGCTCAGTTCAAGGGAAGCAAAACCCTCATTCAGGTCTTCACCGAAGACTGCTGCGGCTGTACTCTCTGTGTCGACGCCTGTCCGGCCAAAGAGAAGGCCCTGAAGATGATCGAAAACAACGAGGCGGTCCGCACCCAGGAAATCCCCAATGTTAAATACTTCCTCAGCCTGCCGGAAGTCGCAAACAAGGAAATCGATCCTTCCACCGTCAAGGGCAGCCAGTTGCTCCGCCCCTTGTTCGAGTTCTCCGGCGCCTGCGCCGGTTGCGGCGAAACCCCCTATATCAAACTCGCTACCCAGATGTTCGGCGACCGGATGATGATTGCCAACGCCACGGGCTGTTCCTCTATTTACAGCGGCAACCTGCCCACCACCCCTTACTGCAAGCGGGCCGATGGCCGCGGCCCGACTTGGGCCAACTCCCTGTTTGAAGACAACGCCGAATTCGGTCTTGGCATGCGCAATACCGCGAATAAATTTGCGTCCCAGGCTGCAGAGCTGCTGGAAAAGGCTGTGGAAGAAAAACTCATCACCAAGAAAATGGCTGATGAGATCAACACTGCTTCCCAGAAAACTCAAGACGAGATCGAAGCCCAGCGTGACCGGGTGGCCAAGCTGAAGGAAACCCTCGGCAAGACCAAATCGGTAATCGCCAAGCGGCTGCTGCCCATTGCAGACTACCTGGTGAAAAAATCCGTCTGGATCTTCGGCGGTGACGGTTGGGCCTATGATATCGGTTACGGCGGTCTTGACCACGTGCTTGCTTCCGGCGAGAACGTCAACGTCCTGATCATGGATACCGAGGTTTACTCCAACACCGGCGGCCAGATGTCCAAGTCCACCCCGCGCGCAGCCACGGCTCAGTTTGCCGCCGGCGGCAAGAAGATGCCGAAGAAGGATATCGGCATGATCTTCTCCACTTACGGCAACGTCTATGTGGCCAAAATAGCCTTGGGCGCCAACCCGAGCCAGGTGGTTAAAGCGTTTGCCGAGGCTGAGGCGTACGACGGTCCCTCCCTGATCATCGCCTACGCGCATTGCATCAACCACGGCATCAACATGGCCAAGGGCTTTGACCAGCAGAAGAAGGCGGTAGCCTGTGGCCACTGGCCGCTGTACCGCTACAACCCTGAACTGGAAGAACAAGGCAAAAACCCCTTGACCATCGACAGCAAGGCGCCCTCTATTCCTTTTGCTGAATATGCTTTGAATGAGAACCGCTACCGGGCGCTCAAGATGATGAATCCGGAACACGCGGATGAACTCATGGCGATGAGCCAAAAGGATGTTGAAAAAGGCTGGAAATTCCTGGAAGGCAGGGCCAAGGCTCTGGAGCCGGAAAAGAAATAAAACATGGCTTGACCAAGTCTTGTTTGGGAATCCTGCCTTGCCTTGCAAGGCAGGATTTTTTTTGATGCATTACGTTGTGCAGTATGACCTTGGAATATGCAGGAGGAAACATGACCTTAATAAATGAAAACTATCTCAAACTGAAAGCAGGCTATCTTTTCCCGGAAATCGGCCGCAGGGTAAAGGGTTTTACCGATGCAAACCCAGATGCCAAGGTTATCCGCCTCGGCATCGGCGACGTTACCAGGCCCCTTGCACCTGCTGTCATCAAAGCCTTCCATGACGGGGTGGACGATCTGGCGCGGGGAGAGTCCTTCCACGGCTATGGCCCTGAGCAGGGCTACGATTGGCTGAGCAAAATCATCATTGAAAAATCATACAAGCCGCTGGGCGTCGAGCTTAAGCCCTCAGAGGTCTTCATCTCCGATGGCTCCAAATGCGACAGCGCCAATATCCTCGATATCCTGGCCTTGGATAACAAGGTCGCCATCTGCGATCCGGTCTATCCCGTTTACAACGACACCAATGTCATGATCGGCCGGAGCGGCGAGGCCGACGACAAGGGTTACTACGAAGGGTTGGTCTATATGCCCTGCACCGAGGCAAACAACTTTGCCCCTGCCATCCCCAAGGAAAAAGTAGACATCATCTACCTCTGCTACCCCAACAATCCCACCGGCATGGTGGCCACCAAGGCTGATTTGCAGGCGTGGGTGGACTATGCAAACGCACAAGGCTCGATCATCTTTTTTGATGCTGCTTACGAGGCATTCATCAGCGAGCCCGGCATCCCCCACTCCATCTACGAGATTGAAGGGGCGAAGACTTGCGCCATCGAATTCCGCTCCTTCTCAAAAACCGCGGGTTTTACCGGGGTACGCTGCGGTCTGACCGTTATTCCCGAGCAACTGATGGCCCAGACCAAAAGCGGCGAAAAAGTTGCCTTGAACAAACTATGGAATCGCAGGCAAAGCACCAAATTCAACGGAGTCTCCTATCCAGTGCAACGGGCTGCGGCAGCGGTTTATTCCGATGAGGGCTGGCCTCAGGTGCAGGAAACCATTTCCTTTTACATGGAAAATGCTCGTCTTATTCTGGCAGGACTAAAAGCGGCGGGCATCACTTGCTACGGCGGGGTCAACGCCCCCTATATCTGGCTCAAAACACCGGAAGGAATGAAAAGCTGGGATTTCTTCGATAAACTGCTCAATGAATGCCACGTGGTAGGCACGCCGGGTAGCGGCTTTGGCCCAAGCGGCGAGGGATATTTTCGGCTCTCGGCCTTTGGTTCGCGAGAAAATGTACAAGAGGCGATACAGAGAATCCAACAGAAATGGGGCAAGTAACGGTCCTCACTCATTGCAAAATAATAAGGCGCCAGTTGGCGCCTTATTATTTTGTGCCATCTCCCTCGCGATGAGCGGGGCAAAACGCAACAGAATCTTTTCTCCCGCCGCAACCAGCAGGTAGATGCGATGCCTCCATTCTCGGGCATTTTCGTAAACCCGCTGAAACTCCCGCGATATTCGGAACACTCGGCAAAAAACTGCTGTCCTCGTAACCCAACCCTGAAACTGATCTTGCCACGAGGAAAAGGATTCAACGATGCGATAAAAAGATCACCCGACAAAACCGACGCTTACCTACCTTAAGCAAGACTTCACCTTCACCCTTGACCAAGAAATCAACATCGCCCACCTTCTCGCCGTTCACCGTCACCGCACCCTGCTGGATCATACGGCGCCCCTCACCGCTTCCCTTAACCATACCCGCATCAACAAGGAGCTTTGGGAGCCAAACCCCTTCAGAAGAAGCAGGCAGGCTAAACTCCGGCATATCCTCCGGCAGTTCGTGTTGGCTGAAGACCCGCTCGAAATTCTCCTCTGCCTGACGGGCTATATCTGGGCCATAAAACCGGGCAGTCAGCTCTCTGGCAAGCTGTTGCTTAACAGACTTGGGATGGGCCTTGCCTGACTCCATCGCGGCTTTGATTCCGGCAATGTCATCGGCGGAAAGATCGCTCAATAACTCGTAATAGCGAAACATCAACGCATCGGATACAGACAGGGTCTTTCCGTAGATGTCATCCGGCGTTTCGGTGATGCCGATATAGTTGCCCAGCGATTTGCTCATCTTGTTGACCCCGTCAAGGCCTTCAAGCAAAGGCATGGTGATGACCACCTGCGGTTCCTGCCCCCAAACGCGCTGCAGATCTCGGCCCATAAGCAGATTGAAAAGCTGGTCTGTGCCGCCAATCTCCACATCCGCTTTGAGAGCAACCGAATCGTACCCTTGGATCAGCGGATACAAGAACTCATGGATGCTGATAGGCCGTTCATTTTCAAAACGGACCTTAAAATCCTCCCGCTCAAGCATGCGAGCCACGGTAAGTTGTGAGGCAAGCATGATGAAATCCTTGGAAGTGAGCTTGTTCAGCCAGGTACTGTTAAACACAACCGTAGTTTTCTCAGGATCAAGAATCTTAAAAATCTGCTCTTTATAGCTCTCGGCATTTTTCTCAACCTGCTCAACCGTCAGAGGCTTACGAGTCTCTGATTTGCCGGTCGGGTCACCAATCATCCCGGTAAAATCACCGATCAAAAAACAAATTTCATGGCCGAGCTCCTGAAAATGCTTCAACTTTTGGATAAGAACAGTATGGCCCAAATGGAGATCCGGAGCAGTCGGATCAAATCCTGCCTTGATCCTTAAAGGAATCCCGGACGTTTGCGATTTTTCCAGTTTTTTAACAAGATCCGGCCTGGAAATAACGTTAACGGCGCCGCGCTCTATCAGCTCAACCTGTTTTTCAATTGATATCTTCATGTGGTGGTCACTAATTGATGCTCAAGCACAAAAAAAAGCTGACGGAATCCACAGACACAAGGACCCCATCAGCTTCTCGGAAAGTTATTATTTAGCGTATTCCACTGCTCTGGTTTCCCTGATTACGGTCACGCGAATCTGCCCGGGATAGGTCAATTCCTGCTCAATCTTTTTAACAATGTCCTTGCTCACGATCATTGCCTCTGCGTCACTGACCACCCCGCTGTTGACAATAATACGAACCTCACGCCCAGCCTGGATGGCATAGGATTTTTCAACTCCCTTGAAGGAATTGGCAATCTTCTCAAGATCCTCAAGCCGCTTAACATAGGATTCCAGCATTTCCTTACGTGCCCCAGGACGCGCACCGGAAAGTGCGTCCGCGGACTGGACGAGGACATCAAGGATTCCATCCGGGGCAACATCCTCATGATGGGCGGCAATGGCATGCACGATGACAGGGGATTCGCCATATTTTTTCGCCAAATCAGCGCCGATACTGGCATGTGATCCTTCAATTTCATGATCCACAGCCTTACCGATATCATGCAACAAGCCAGCTCTTTTTGCCCGCTTCACATCAATACCGAGCTCGGCCGCCATAACCCCGCACAGAAAAGCGACTTCCAACGAATGCTGCAAAACATTCTGGCCGTAACTGGTGCGGTACTTGAGCCGACCAAGCAGCTTAATCAACTCCAGATTAACGCCATGGGCTCCCACATCAAAGGTTGCCTGCTCCCCAGCCTCCCGCATGGTAACCTCAAGCTCCTCGGTCACCTTTTCCACAATCTCCTCGATTCTGGCAGGATGAATGCGACCATCGGAGATCAGGCGTTCCAAGGACTGGCGAGCAATCTCGCGACGAACAGGATTGAAGCCGGAAAGGATCACGGCTTCCGGAGTATCATCGATAATTATATCGATCCCGGTAGCGGCTTCGATGGCACGGATATTCCGACCTTCACGCCCAATGATCCTGCCTTTCATCTCCTCATTTGGCAACGGCACAACGGAAACAGTTTTTTCAGCGACATAATCGCCGGCATATCGAGAAATAGCCAGGGCGATGATATCCTTTGCCTTTTTATCAGCAGTGATCTTCATTTCGTTCTCGATCTTAACCACCATCTTGGCGGCTTCCATCCGGGCTTCACTTTCGATGCTGTCCGTAAGCTGTTTTTTTGCTTCATCTCTGGATATTCCAGAAATTTTCTCAAGCTGGACTCGCTGTTCTTCAATAAGAATATCTATCTCTTTTTGCCGACGAGCCAGAAGCTCTTCTTCTCGGGAAAAAGCCTGCTCCTTTTTCAAAAAGTCCATCTCGCGCTTATCCAGAAAATCCATTTTCCGTTCAATCTGTTCAAGCTTCTGGATGAATTTCTTCTCCTCCTCAAGAACATCCTTCTTAAGCGCCTTAATTTCCTTTTCCGCATCCTGCTTCAAGGCATAGGCTTCATCCTTGCTTTGAAGAACAGCTTCTTTTTTTATTTGCTCAGCTTCGGCTAAGGCATTTTCAATAAGCTTTCGTCCCTGCGCCTCAAGATTCTCCGTGCGATCCTCAAGAAATTTCTTACGCACCAGAAAGCCAAGGCCAATTCCACTGCATATGCCAAGTACAATCGCTAATATTATCTGTACAGTCACGAAGACTACCTCATGTCGAATTTATCTAAAAAGCACGCACAATCCCCTTCGGGAGCATATCGCACTCATGCATAAAAAGAAGAGGGGGCATAACTATTACAAGACATACAAGTACGCCTGCAATAAAAACAACCAACCCTTATTTATGAACCGGGGAGGAATCAGGAGGAAACAAAAACGGAAAAAAAGGAATGCTTCAGTTGTAAATCTCTTGTCTTGGCAAAAAAATCCTCAAACGACTGTTTTTTTTCAATATAACTATAAATATCTCCTCATATATCTGGAGATTATCCTGTCGTATGATGCAAACAAGTGACCCGAACCATAACCCTATACACAGTTCCCGCTTTGTAAAAAGCGGCAAACACTACCGTTCTCGCATCCTCTTGATAAACAGAATAATATTACGATTTATTCTGCCAACCCGAAGGCCTTCAACAGACAATTTCAAAACAATGTCCCATCACGCCATAAGGACAGTATAAGTAATAATCAAATCCCCCGCCATTGAAGTGTCCGGAGTGACATCGAACCTAACTGCGTTAGGTGGGCGGTACTTGTATTCCCTTTAAGGAATTCCAGCGAATGGATTCCTTTCCAAAAACAGCAAAGTCGCCCTCAATTTCAATGTTGGCTCGAGACACTCTCCAAGATCACTAACAAGGCAGGGGAATCTCTGTATTTTCTAAAAATTCTTCTCTATTTTTTCGCTGAGCAGACTGATTTTTGCATCTACCCGTTGCTTATATTCTTCGTATTCCCTTTTCATTTTCACATATTTACTTGCGATGTTCAAGCTCGTTAAGATACCGATCTTATTCGCCGGTAAAACATGCTGGGAGGCTTGACCAATATCTTCAAGTTGGGTTTTAACCAACGACAAAATTTCCTGCACATCTTTTTCCGGGGCATCTGTATAGAGCGGATACTCCTGGCCAAGCACTTTAAAGGTGACCAATCGTTCCACAGTCCACCACCAATGAAAGGGTTAACAGAATAACTCCCTGAAAGCAATATATTTCCACTGTCAGTTGCCTATCAAAACTCCTTGAACAGGCTCAGAAGGCTCCTTGGCGAGAGCATTCGCAGAAGATACCGGAACTGCATCAAGAACCACCGACTTCTCCCACTTCTCAATGGAGCCGAGCAGACTTGAAACCCGTTGATGGATAGTCTTTTTTTCATCCTTCAACCGTTTCACCTGCTCCTCAAGTCCTTTCTTATCCTGCTCCAGACGGGCAATATCGGCGAGCAACCGTACCTTGTCTCCCTGAACAGAATCGAGACTGTTCAGCATTTTCTCGACGTTGGTCTCAAGCTTCTTCAAATCTTCTTCATATTCCATACAGAACTCCTCTTCTCCCAAAAATAGACGGGAATGGATAGAATTTACCCTCAGAATAGCCCACGTTCAACACTCTCGAACGCAGGCAAAAAAACATAACCACCTTCTTCCTTCAACTACCAAACGAAGGTGAAATTTACTCTTTCGGAAAAAAGAAAGTCAAGCCCTTTATCTCTGACAATCATGGCTATTACTAAAACTGCAACACCGTGCCAGCCGGAAATTACAGAATTTTAATATCCATGGTATGAGGGGCGACTGTACTCCACGAAGGGATATTGGCCTGCTGCAAATGGGAAAAGGAGCCAATGCGTACGCTATCACCGATCGTACAATCATGTATCTTCACAAAAGAGTCGATATGCACGGCAGAACCAATATTGCAAACCCCGGTGAGTGAAATATTGGGAGATATTACGGTATCTTTTCCGATCATGACGGTTTTTTCTATGGTCATTGACTCAGGTTGAATTAAGGTAACTCCGGCTTCCATGAGTACCCTGAGATAACGTCGCTGCAGAACGGAATGGGCTTGAGCTAATTCATACCGTGAGTTCACCCCCAAGACCTCCTCACTGTTCGGACAACAAAACTTATGAACATGCACCCCATCACCGGTTGCAATTGCCACAACATCAGTGAGATACACCTCACCCTGCATATTTTCTGTGCCGACTTTTTTTAACGCATCAAACAAAAATTGCGAATCTACACAGTAAATACCGGCATTAATTTCTCGTATTTTTCTTTGTGCTGGGGTGGCGTCTTTTTCTTCAACAATCTCCATAATATTTCCATGCTCATCGCAGACAATCCTTCCATAGTTGTCCGGTTCTTCAAGATTGGTCGTCATCACCGTTAAAATGGAAGAGTTTTCAACATGAGTTTGAAGAAATGCCTGGAGTGTTTCTGTTCTAATGAGGGGAGTATCACCACACAATATAAGAACGGGACCTTTATGAAAACGCAACTCATTCTCGCAGACCAAAACAGCATGGCCTGTTCCGAGTTGTTGAGCTTGATAAACAAATGATATGGGATATCCTCGGAGAGAATCCTCTACGAATTGGTGCTGATGACCGGTGACGACAATATTTTTCGCAAGAGATATCGGCTGAAGGGCATCCAAGACATGGTGTATCATCGGGGAAAAGAAAACCTCATGCAACACCTTTGGGCTATCAGATTTCATTCTGGTCCCCTTTCCGGCTGCCAAGACAAGTGCAACAACAGAAGAATACTCCATCGCCTCCCCTCCTACCCGCAAATACCAGCTTGTTAAACTGCCACAAAGACCATAGCCGAGTTTTTGGCAAAAAAAAAACCCTTCCTTTTAAGGGGAAGGGTTTACAGCAAAAAAGAATCGGCGGCGACCTACTCTCCCACCAAGCTTCCCTGGCAGTACCATCGGCGCTGAGAGGCTTAACTTCCGTGTGCGGAATGGGAACGGGTGTTACACTCTCGCTATTACCACCGAAAAGTGAAATTCTTTTCAGTACCTCGGGCTTTGGGCCCTCGGTTTACAGCGGTATATAAAAAAACTTAGATAATTGAATATCAGTTTCTCTGTTGTGTCCCCAATAGACCAAGCAATAAAAGATCAAGCGCAACTGTAAAGTAAAAAATGGTCAAGCCGCACGGCTTATTAGTACCAGTAAGCTCCGTGTGTTACCACACTTCCACATCTGGCCTATCAACGTTGTAGTCTTCAACGAGCCTTTAGGTGGGTTATCCCACGGGATATCTTATCTTGGAGTAGGCTTCCCGCTTAGATGCTTTCAGCGGTTATCCCTTCCGAACGTAGCTACCCTGCCATGCCTCTGGCGAGACAACAGGAGCACCAGTGGTTCGTCCATTCCGGTCCTCTCGTACTAGGAACAGCTCTCCTCAAATATCCTACGCCCACATCAGATAAGGACCAAACTGTCTCACGACGTTTTAAACCCAGCTCGCGTACCGCTTTAATTGGCGAACAGCCAAACCCTTGGGACCTGCTCCAGCCCCAGGATGCGATGAGCCGACATCGAGGTGCCAAACCTCCCCGTCGATATGGACTCTTGGGGGAGATAAGCCTGTTATCCCCGGCGTACCTTTTATCCGTTGAGCGACGGCCCTTCCATTCGGGACCGCCGGATCACTAAGACCTACTTTCGTACCTGCTCGAGATGTCTCTCTCGCAGTCAAGCTCCCTTATGCCTTTACACTCTACGGCTGGTTTCCAATCAGCCTGAGGGAACCATCGCGCGCCTCCGTTACTCTTTGGGAGGCGACCGCCCCAGTCAAACTACCCACCAGACAATGTCCCTGACCCGGTTTACGGGTCTAGGTTAGAATTCAAAGATAACAAGGGTGGTATTTCAAGGTTGACTCCACGAGAACTAGCGTTCCCGCTTCACAGTCTCCCACCTATCCTACACATGATAGCCCTAAATCCAATGCCAAGCTATAGTAAAGGTGCACGGGGTCTTTCTGTCTAGCTGCGGGTAACCGGCATCTTCACCGGTGTTACAGTTTCGCTGAGTCCCTGGTTGAGACAGTGGGGAAATCGTTACGCCATTCGTGCAGGTCGGAACTTACCCGACAAGGAATTTCGCTACCTTAGGACCGTTATAGTTACGGCCGCCGTTTACTGGGGCTTCGGTTCAAAGCTTCGCCTTGCGACTAACATTTCCCCTTAACCTTCCAGCACCGGGCAGGCGTCAGACCCTATACTGCGTCTTTCGACTTCGCAGAGTCCTGTGTTTTTAGTAAACAGTCGCTCCCCCCATTTCACTGCAACCCCCTTACGCTCCATGAGCAAGTCACTTCACGCTACGAGGGCACACCTTCTCCCGAAGTTACGGTGTTATTTTGCCGAGTTCCTTAACCAGAGTTCTCTCAAGCGCCTTGGAATACTCTTCCTACCTACCTGTGTCGGTTTACGGTACGGTCACTTTATCAACTCACTACGAGGCTTTTCCTGGCAGCATGGGATCAATCACTTTATTGCGGTAAACCGCATCGTCATCATGCCTCAGCGTTAACAAGGATCCGGATTTGCCTAGATCCTCCGCCTACACATTTAAACCGGGACAACCAACGCCCGGATGACCTACCCTTCTGCGTCCCCCCTTCGCTCAAACGCTGATAAAATGGTACGGGAATATTAACCCGTTTTCCATCGACTACGCCTCTCGGCCTCGCCTTAGGGACCGACTAACCCTGAGCAGATTAACTTTACTCAGGAAACCTTAGGTTTTCGGCGTGCGGGTTTCTCACCCGCATTTTCGCTACTCGTGTCAGCATAAGCTCTTGTAGGTCCTCCAGCACTCCTTACGGTGTACCTTCTCAGGTTACTACAATGTTCCTCTACCATAACGCTTGCGCGTTATCCGTAGCTTCGGTAGCATGCTTTAGCCCCGTTGAATTTTCGGCGCAGACCCATTCGATCAGTGAGCTATTACGCTTTCTTTAAAGGATTGCTGCTTCTAAGCCAACCTCCTGATTGTCTAAACAGTTCCACATCCTTTACCACTTAGCATGCATTTAGGGACCTTAGCTGACGGTCTGGGCTCTTTCCCTTTTGACCACGGAACTTATCTCCCGCAGTCTGACTCCCGTACTTGAACTTGACGGCATTCGGAGTTTGATAAGGGTTGGTAATCCTGTGGGGACCCCTAGCCTTGTCAGTGCTCTACCTCCGTCAGTCATCATACGAGGCTATACCTAAATATATTTCGAGGAAAACCAGCTATCACCGAGTTTGATTAGCCTTTCACTCCTAGCCACAACTCATCCGAACAGTTTTCAACCTATATCGGTTCGGGCCTCCACGAAGTATTACCTTCGCTTCACCCTGGTCATGGATAGATCACCCGGCTTCGGGTCTACCCCATACAACTTGTCGCCCTATTAAGACTCGCTTTCGCTACGGCTACACCTTTCGGCTTAACCTCGCTGCATAGGGTAAGTCGCTGACTCATTATGCAAAAGGCACGCGGTTACACGGTCTTGCGACATCGTGCTTCCACTGCTTGTAGACAGACGGTTTCAGGTTCTATTTCACTCGGGTCCCCCCGTTCTTTTCACCTTTCCCTCACGGTACTAGTTCACTATCGGTCACCGGGTAGTATTTAGCCTTGGAAGATGGTCCTCCCAGATTCCCACTAGGTTTCACGTGCCTCGTGGTACTCGGGGACACCCTAGGGTGCTTCAAGATTTCGCATACCGGACTATCACCGTCTGTGGTGGGCCTTTCCATGCCCTTCTGCTATCCATTCGCAATCCCATATCGGGGCCCCACAACCCCGAGCCATAAATGACTCGGTTTGGGCTGTTCCGCTTTCGCTCGCCGCTACTTACGGAATCTCTAAATTGATTTCTACTCCTGCAGGTACTTAGATGTTTCAATTCCCTGCGTTCGCCTCGTTACACCTATGTATTCAGTGCACGATGACCAGGTATAACCCTGGCCGGGTTTCCCCATTCGGAAATCTCCGGTTCAAAGCCTGTTAGCAGCTCCCCGAAGCTTATCGCAGCTTACCGCGTCCTTCTTCGCCTCCCGGTACCCAGGCATCCTCCGTCTGCCCTTAGTAGCTTGACCAAAAAACGCTTGATCTTTTATACTCAGCTATTTGGGTACAACAAAAACAAAATATTCAATTATCAAAGATCTACAATCACACTATTTCAGTGCTTGAGCTCAAGGCTCAAAGCTGAAAACTCTTAACAGTTTCCACCTTTCAGACTTAAGAACCACCATCCCTAAAAAAATGGTGGAGGTGAACGGGATCGAACCGATGACCTCCTGCGTGCAAGGCAGGCGCTCTCCCAGCTGAGCTACACCCCCAACTCTTCAGGCACAAGGTGAAAGGCCCAAGGTTAAAGGTAAAAGGTAAAAAGTATAATCTTAAAAGCTTAAAAAGCTTCCTTGCGCCTTTAACCTTTTGCCTCGCACCTTTTCATGGTGGGCCTAACTGGACTTGAACCAGTGACCTCACGCTTATCAGGCGTGCGCTCTAACCAGAACTGAGCTATAGGCCCGTTCGTTTCTCTTCTTTTTAAGTGATCAATACACCGATCATTCAAAACCGAATAGTGAGTAAAAGATGGGGTTGACCAAGTATGCCTTCCTGTTGCCAGAAAGTACATCCTTTAAAAGGAGGTGATCCAGCCGCAGGTTCCCCTACGGCTACCTTGTTACGACTTCACCCCAATTACCGACCATTCCTTGGCAGCCTGCTTCCCGAAGGTTAGCTCAACCGCTTCTGGAACAACCAACTCTCGTGGTGTGACGGGCGGTGTGTACAAGGCCCGGGAACGTATTCACCGTAGCATGCTGATCTACGATTACTAGCGATTCCAACTTCACGCAGTCGAGTTGCAGACTGCGATCCGGACTGAGACCGGCTTTATGGGATTAGCGCCTCATCGCTGAGTGGCTGCCCTTTGTACCGGCCATTGTAGTACGTGTGTAGCCCTAGACATAAAGGCCATGAGGACTTGACGTCATCCCCACCTTCCTCCGGTTTGACACCGGCAGTCCCTCTAGAGTGCCCAACTGAATGCTGGCAACTAAAGGCGAGGGTTGCGCTCGTTGCGGGACTTAACCCAACATCTCACGACACGAGCTGACGACAGCCATGCAGCACCTGTCACCGGGTTCTTTATTGCTAAAGCACTTCTCTGTTTCCAGAAAATCCCCGGGATGTCAAGTCTAGGTAAGGTTCTGCGCGTTGCGTCGAATTAAACCACATACTCCACCGCTTGTGCGGGCCCCCGTCAATTCCTTTGAGTTTTAACCTTGCGGCCGTACTCCCCAGGCGGTGCACTTAATGCGTTAGCTGCGACACAGGAAAGGTCAACACTTCCCCACATCTAGTGCACATCGTTTACAGCTGTGGACTACCAGGGTATCTAATCCTGTTTGCTCCCCACGCTTTCGCGCCTCAGCGTCAGTATTCGTCCAGAAAGTCGCCTTCGCCACCGGTATTCCTCCCGATATCTACGAATTTCACCTCTACACCGGGAATTCCACTTTCCTCTCCGATACTCAAGCCTACCAGTTTCAGATGCACTTCACACGGTTAAGCCGTGGGCTTTCACATCTGACTTGATTGGCCGCCTACGCGCCCTTTACGCCCAGTAATTCCGATTAACGCTCGCACCCTCCGTATTACCGCGGCTGCTGGCACGGAGTTAGCCGGTGCTTCCTCTGCAGGTACCGTCAATCCGCATGGGTATTAACCACACGGCCGTTCTTCCCTGCTGACAGAGCTTTACGACCCAAAGGCCTTCATCACTCACGCGGCGTCGCTGGATCAGGCTTGCGCCCATTGTCCAATATTCCTCACTGCTGCCTCCCGTAGGAGTCTGGTCCGTGTTTCAGTTCCAGTGTGGCGGATCATCCTCTCAGACCCGCTACCCATCGTCGCCTTGGTAGGCCATTACCCTGCCAACTAGCTAATGGGACGCAGGCTCATCTCTACACAGAAACTTCCAAGGAGAGGTCTCCTTTCCTTATGAACCTTGCGATTCATAAGTGTATCCGGTATTAGCACCCCTTTCGAAGTGTTATCCCAGATGCAGAGGTAGATTACCTACGCGTTACTCACCCGTGCGCCACTCTACTCAGGACCGAAGTCCCTTTCTCGTTCGACTTGCATGTGTTAAGCACGCCGCCAGCGTTCAATCTGAGCCAGGATCAAACTCTCCAGTTTAATATCTGAACAGGTTCCAAAAAACCCACTCGTCTTTACACTGAGATCTTGATCTCTTTACTGCAATAAAACTCCCGAAGCCGAAGCTCCGGTTTCTTGGGGCCCATCTTTTACTTCGCTCACTATTCAGTTTTCAATGATCGCTGCGCC
>DUZW01000034.1 GCA_013349295.1 Deltaproteobacteria bacterium | reverse complement strand
GTTTACACCCCATGGCCCGAACCGCCAGAATCGCCGCCATGGCATTTTCGGTGTTTGGTGCCTGGGCAAGCGGAGTTCCCGCCAACTCATACTCCTCTTCAAACCGTCCCGACTCGTCCAGCCTTGCAATACAGACCTTTGTGCCGTTGAGACACGCAGCCATCCCTGCTTTGCAGCTGGAACCGTATCGCCGCTGCTCAGCCCGCAATGATCCAAAACTTTCTCGATCGCTCTCTTTGGCAAGCCATTCGACAATGGCAGGATCGTCTCCATTGATTACCGCAACGTCTCCAGGCTCCTGATTTTTGAATAGCGACATCTTGGAATCGACATACTCCTTATAGGAGACATACCGATCCAGATGATCAGGGGTGATATTGAGCAACACCCCTACCTTGGGCCGAAACTCTCCGGCGCTGTCCAGCTGAAAACTGCTCACCTCAAGAACCACCGCTTCACAATCTTGCGGCCCGGCCAGATACTCAGCCAAGGGAGTCCCGATGTTCCCGCCGACAAAAACCTTATTGCCGCAACCTGCAAGCAAATCGCCGATCAGGGTCGTCACCGTACTTTTGCCGTTGGTGCCTGTCACCGCAACCATGGGGGTTTTGAGAAAATCCTTTGCCAAGGCCAGCTCGCCCACCACCGGAATACCTTTTTGCCGCGCCGCTGCAAGTGACGCGATGCCGAGCGGGACACCCGGACTTACCAAAATACAATCTGCCGAAGTTAAAAGCTCAGAGGTATGGCCGCCAGTTTCTACAAAAACTCTTTTCTCCTTCAGCCACCGAACCAAGTCTCCTTCAAGGTTCTCCTGACGGCCACCCTCTGAAACCGATATTTTCACGCCAAGCTTGAGCAGGAATCGCACTGCGGAGACACCGGACTTGCCAAGGCCCACCACAACGACGTGGGCTCCGGGCTGCAGTATTTCCTTAAGATTCATGCACATCTTTTCATCTTCCGTTTGTTTGTCCTACCGCAACTTCAAGGTTGCCAGGGCACTCAAGCCCAGAACGATGGCGACGATCCAGAATCGAACCACCACCTTCGGCTCCGTCCACCCCTTTTTTTCAAAATGGTGATGAAACGGCGCCATAAGAAAAATTCTTTTCCCACCGGTCATCTTAAAAAACCCCACCTGGAGAATGACCGAAAGCGCCTCCATGACAAAAACCCCACCGACAATGACCAGCAACATTTCCTGTTTGATAATGATCGCCACCATTCCCAGGGCACCGCCCAATGCCAGTGACCCAACATCTCCCATGAAAATCTGGGCCGGATAGGCATTGAACCAGAGAAAGCCGAGGCTGGCCCCTACCAGGGCGCCGCAGAACACTGCCACCTCTCCGGCTCCCGGCACATAAGGGATCTGCAGATATGCCGCCAACCCGGCATGTCCGGCCAAATAAGAGAAGAGCAGATAGACACTGCTCGTCACTACCGTTGGGCCGGTGGCCAGTCCATCAAGCCCATCGGTGAGGTTCACGGCGTTGGAGGCCCCCACCACCACTAAGATGGCGAAAATCACATAATAGGTGCCAAGATCCGGATGGATATTCTTCAAAAACGGAAAGCTCAGGTGCCCGTCAAAATTCGGATTGTAATAGATGAGCAACCCGGCTATCAAGGCGCCGAGTACCTGCCAGCAGATCTTGCCCCGCGCACTCAAGCCCTTGCTGTTCTGCTTTTTTATCTTGCGGTAGTCATCGTAAGCTCCGATAGCCCCGAACCAGAGGGTTATCCCAAGAATAATCCAGACAAAGGCATTTGACAGGTCAACCCAGAGCAGAGTGGTGAGGGTTACGGCAAAAAGGATGAGCACCCCGCCCATGGTGGGAACCCCACGCTTGCTGAAATGGCTGGCCGGACCGTCCTCCCGAACTACCTGGCCGATCTGGTTTTTCTGCATCATCTTAATGAACCGATTGCCGCACAGCAGAAGGATAATGAAGGCCGTCAGCGTCGCGCCGATGGCGCGAAAGGTGATATAGCGAAAAACATTCAGCGCGCTGAAATAGCTGTGGAGCGGATAGAGAAGATGGTAGAGCATTTCGTTTATCCTTAACCCTGCTTCTCAAGCAGATCGTGGGTTATTGTTTCCATCCGCATACCGCGCGAGCCTTTTACCAACACCCAGTCTCCCTGGCGCAGAAAACCCTCGGCGATACTCTCGCGCAGCCAGACAGTGACCTGCTCCTTATCTTTACATACAAGAGCCTTTTTCCGACTCATCCCACCCTTCCAGGCATCGGCAACCAGGGCTTCAGCAAACTCTCCGACGGCCAGCAAAGCATCGAACCCGAGACGCGCCACCTGCCTGCCGATTTCCTGATGGGCGGCAACACTCTGCTGACCAAGTTCGAGCATATCCCCGAGGATGACCACCTTTTTATGAGTCTTATCCATCTGGCGCAGGGTCTCGAGCGCGGCCAAAACCGAAGAGGGATTGGCGTTATAGACATCGTTTATCAACCTGATTCCACCGGTGAGTTTCTGTACCTGGAGTCGTTTTTCAAAGGGTGCGAAGCTCTCAAGTCCGGCCACGATATTCTTAAACTTCACGCCCGCTGCATGAGCCATAGCCGCCGCCGCCAAGGCGTTTTGCACATTATGCGCCCCAAGGCCCCTGATTTTCACCCGGGCCTCATTGCCGCCTATCTGCAAGGTAAAAGCCATCCCGCGTTCACCCAGACTGCGCAGTCGAAGTCCACGAATATCCGCCTTGGGGTTACGACCGAAGGTGATTTTTTTCTGACTGCAACGCCGCGCCAATCCCCGGACCCTCTTATCATCCGCGTTAACCACCAGCCTGCCCCAGGCCTTGATTCCGGCAAAGAGTTCTCCCTTGGCCCTTGCCACTCCGGCGATATCACTGAGTCCGGCAAGATGGGCATCCTGAACATTGGTAATGCAGGCGATATCCGGATCCGCGATTTCTGTAAGCCGGGCAATCTCGCCCGCTTGATTCATGCCCATCTCCATCACCGCGAAATCGTGGTGGTATTCAACCGGCAACAAAGAAAGCGGCAATCCGATCAGATTGTTAAAATTTCCCTTAGTCTTCAACACGTTATATTCTTTGTCCAGGATCGCTGCGATCATCTCCTTGACCGTGGTTTTGCCGCAACTGCCGGTTATCGCCACAACCTGGAGATCCGGCATCAACGATCTCCGGTAGGCAGCCAGATCTCCCAAGGCGCGGAGGGTATCCGCCACCAGCACCACCGGAACCGGCGGCAATTTCTCCGGAATCGTATCAATCACCAGGCCTGCAGCCCCTTTTTCCACAGCTTGAGCAAGATATGCATGGCCGTCAAAATTCTCCCCGCGCAAGGCCACGAATAGATCCCCAGGCTCCACGGCCCGACTATCGGTACATACCCGACGAAATCCCGCCTCGGTCCGGCCGGAAAGAAATCTGCCGCCCGTAGCCAAAAGAACCTGGGAAAGCGTCCAGACAGGATTCTGCATAACGCCGGAACCTGATCCGAAATATTTTTCCGCTCTCCCATTGTTCATGCAGCAAGCACCTGTTTTACGCACCGTTGCCAGTTCCATCACCCCTCCCCCTCGCTGAGAGTTTGCCAACTTCTTCCGACCATCACCAGTTGATCACCGCCGCCTGGGCTGCGGCTTCAAGCCTGTCATCGAAAAAAAATCTCCCCTTTGGGGTTATCTGATACGTTTCATGCCCCTTGCCGCACAGCAGAACCACATCGCCGGGCCGGGTATGGCGGATGGTTTCCCTGATCGCCTCCCTGCGAGAGGGAACAATATCATAGCCCTGGATTGCTTTTCTCTGAAGAATAGCTTCCAGACGCTGCCGCGGCAGGCCGGTTTCCAAGATCCCCGCCTCAATGTCCTGCAGAATTGCAGCCGGGTTTTCACTCCTCGGATTATCTGAAGTGAGCACAACCACATCGGCCATCGATCCTGCGACCTTGCCCATCAGAGGGCGCTTCCCACGGTCGCGGTCTCCGCCGCAGCCGAATATCACGATCAAACGACCCGGCGTGAGGCGGCGCATGGTCTGAAGCACGTTGGCCAGCGCATCGGGAGAATGGGCAAAATCAACAAAAACACCGACCCCTGCCGGGCTCTGGACCTTTTCCAATCGGCCGGGTGCAGCCGGAGCTTGTTTCAGGCCGACAACAATTTTTTCCTCAGAAATTCCCAGTCCCACCGCTACCCCAACTGCGCCAAGAAGATTTTTCAGGTTAAACGTTCCCACCAGACCTGAACGGATTTGCAGTTCCCCAGCCGGGGTTGCCAAAGTGGCCACCGTCCCTTCCAGACTTTCACGCGCCTCACGAACAGCCACCTTGGTTCCGGAAAAACCGCAATCGAGCAAGGTCCGTCCTTTTTTCTCCGTGTAGCCCAACGCCTTGTCTGCCCGGAGTTCGTGCAGCAAACGCCGCCCCCAGTCGATATCGGAATCATCGCTGTCATCACAGATGACAACCGCCTTGCCATCTTCTTTCAGGTACTCGGTAAAGAGCCGTTTCTTGCTGGCGAAATAGCTGCTCATATCACCATGAAAATCGAGGTGATCCCGGCTCAGATTTGTAAAAAGAGCCACATCGAACCGAATACCGGCCACCCTTTTTTGTTCAAGGGCATGGGAGGAGGTCTCCATGACCACATGGCTGACGCCGTTATCCGCCATTTCTGCCAGAATTCGGTGCAGGCTTACCGGATCGGGCGTGGTAAACGGCGCGGGAATTTCCACCGTGTTATATCGATAATTCACCGTTCCGATCACCCCCGGGTTGCCCCCGGCCTGTCGGATGATCGACTCGAGAAGGTATGTTGTCGTCGTCTTGCCGTTGGTGCCGGTGATGCCGATCATGGTCATCCGCCGGGCAGGATGCCCCTGAAAACTTGCCGCCGCCTGCCCCAGAGCCTTTGCTGTATCAGCACTCTCCAGACAGACGACATTGGCGTGCTTCCATCCTCGACAACGCCCCTTGCCAACCAAAACAGCTGCGCAACCTTGAGTTACGGCAGCCTCCAGATAGTCATGACCATCCACGGTTAACCCGGGAATCGCAACAAACAACGACCCGGATCCGGCCTTACGGGAATCGGCGGTAAGGCTGCGTATCGATTTGTCCTGCACCATATCCGGATTCACGATCTCCATATCCTCGGCCAATTTCCGTAAAGATACCGCGGCAAGGCTGTTGTTTTTTCCCATGTCCAGGACCCGGCTCTTCCGTTACTGCATCGTTTTCAGATGCAATACGCACTTTTCAACACCCCTCAGGATTGCTCCGGACAGGGGATACTGGCTCGCCACCTGGCCCGACCCGCTGATCTGTAATCTCACACCATACGGCTGTAAAACCTGCATCGCCTTTCGCCCGCTCATGCCTCGCACATCGGGCATGACAAGCCCCTGCGGACCTTGGGCCAAAGCTGCAGGCAACAAGCTGGTTTTGGCATGAATCATTTCCATCTTTTTGCTGTAACCGATTTCACGCACCGCCAGTTCCCTTGCACTGGGAGGGATCACCTTATGCTGCAGAGCGGTTCTGGCATGCGGCATCATCTCTTCGGCAATGTCCCGAACCGGCGACTTGGCCGACGGATCGATATGAGCGCCTTCAAGCACGACAATCATGGCTATTTCCGGGTGTTCCAACGGGGCCATACCCAGGAGGATACTCTCCATTACCGGCTGCCCCGCGGCTGCGTTTTCATCACCCTCTATTGCCGGCTGCGGCCCGCTCTCCCCAACTGTTTTAAGCTGACTCGACTGGGCAATATTTTTTTGCAGCAGCGATTCGATGAGATAATTATTTCGCCCGGTCAGCGCAGCCTTTTTTATTTCACTCCGCATGGCCGCGCTTACCTCGGGCCGCACAACAAATTCCCCTATCCCCTGCCGGACCGGCACATCCCAGACCTGATCATCCTGCCAGACTGCGCGGAGCACATGGGGGGTCATAACCTTTCCGCCGTTGATCAACCGACAAAATGCCGACAGCAACGCCAGAGGTGTTGCTGTCGGAACAGAATCTTTGTCAATGTGCGGCATCATTATCTTTACCGAATCGGGGGGTGGACCCGGCTGACTCCCGGAGATCATCTTGCTCAATGGCCCGGCAGATACATCCTTTATTGCATACAATGCCTCAGGCAGATCCACTTCACCTTTAACTGTCAGGCCGATCCTGTCCGCAAAGACATTAAAATCGTCGTGTCCAACAACGGTTTGCCCAAAACCAACCCCCTCCGAGGAAATATATCTGCCATCCTGCACCACATTCCAGGCAAGCCGCGTAACCGCTTCCGGCTCAGGGAGGGGCTCGCTTTCCGACAATGCCCCACTTTTCTCCTTAACAATCTTGCGATCAATGACAGCCGCTGCCTGGAAAATGCGCTCCATTGCGCCAAGGTCGAGAATATCCTCAATGGCCCGGTTCCTTCGTGCTTCAGCGCTGAATTCCCAGAAGCGATTGGGATCATAATCCGGAAGACTGGCCAAGGCGATAATCTCGCCGGTATCCGGCGCCATGAGCACCGCCACCCCTGCTTTCGCCTGCGTGCTTTCGACAAGACCTTTCAGTTTCTGCTCCAGAATATTTTGCAGATGAATATCAAGGGTCAGGATGAGGCTGGCGCTGTCGCTTCCCTCGGCTATTTTCCTGCTCACCCCGGCAGCCGCCAGTCTTGGGTCATACACTCCGCCGCCCCGCAGAACACTGTCATAATAAAACTCGACCCCGGCCAAGCCCTGTTCATCCTTTAAAAAACCTATTACATGGGCGCCAAGCTGGTTTCCCGGATAAAATCTCTGCACCTGATTAATGCGGTAAACCCCTTTCAGATTAAGATCGGCGATCTTCACCGCTTTCTCGCGGGAAAGATCCCTGCCAAGCCAGGCAAAACTTCTTTCTCCCTTGAGGGCGGAAAGAATATTTTTTTCATCCAGTTCGAGAATCTTCGCAACCTCACGGGCAACTTTCTCGGGTGCTTCCAGTTCCAAAGGCCTTGCATACAGGGAACTCCGCTGAAAACTCACGGCCAGTTCCATGAAGTTACGGTCATAAATATTTCTCCGACCGCCTCCTGTCACGATACTGCTCTGTTCTTCCTTTTGCCCGTCGCCTTGCGCCTTCTGACCGCTGTCCCCAAAAAACTGACTTCTTATGGCAACCACCGCAAACACCACCGCCAACACCAGGAAAAATCCCCCCACCAGGGCAGGGCGCCGGTCTCTCCCCTCAAAAACCCGTTTCTTCATCCCGGGCATCATGGCCTTCTCATCTGCTTTTCAGAGGGCGGAAACAATCCCAGTCCCCCTGCCGCAGCTTCGATCTTTTCCTGTTGCAACAGCGCTTCCTTTTCCTCGGAAAGTGCCAGATTAGCGGCCATGAGTTCTGTTTTTTCCAGCTTGCCTTTAGCCAGACTGCCAAGACCGTTCTGCAAGGCAACGCCGAACCAAAAACTGCCGGCTACCCCCAGCAGCATGGCGACAACCGCTACCACCCCAATAATCTTGAAAGGCCGATCCTGATCCGACCCCGCACCCTTTCTGCCGAAAACCTTTTGCCTGGTGCCGCCTGCGCCGGAGTATTTTTTCGCGTAATCCCGCATCCTAAGTTCTTCCTCTTGCCGCGACTCGCAGCTTGGCGCTTCTTGCCCTGGGATTACGCGTACATTCCGCGAGCCCAGGAGTTAGGGGCTTCGAGGTGATTACCTCGAGCAGGGGATTTTCTCGAAAAGCCTGCTTTACCAAGCGATCTTCCAGTGAATGAAAGGAAATGACACAAAATCTGGCGCCGGGCGCGAGCAGGGTGGCACCATCGGCCAAAATCTGTTCAAGGCTGTCAAGCTCCCGGTTCACCGCGATACGCAACGCCTGGAATACTTTGGTGGCCACATGAATCTTCTTCGGATGATAACGTTTGGGAATAGCCTGATCCACCAAGGCCACCAGTTGATCCGTGGAAACAATTTTCTCTTTCCGCCGCTCCTCGACAAGCCTCTCGGCAATCCTTCTCGCCTGGCGCTCTTCGCCATAATAGAAAAAGATATCCGCCAGCTCTTCCTGGGATGCCTCATTGACAAGTTGGGCAGCCGTGGTGGCCTGACGCTGGTCCATCCGCATATCAAGCGGCTCGCTGCCTTTAAAACTGAAGCCCCGACCACTTGCATCCAGCTGCAACGAAGAAAGACCCAGATCGAGCAGCAGGCCGTCAATTGTGCCAATGCCAAGCTCCATCAGGGTCTCCTTTATCGAGGTAAAATTCTCGTGCACAAAACGGACACGCCCAGTAAACCGGGCCAGCCGTTCCTGCGCCATGCTCAGCGCCGCAGCATCCCAGTCAAAGCCAATAACCTGACCGGTGGGGCCGCAGGTCTCAAGGATCCTTTCCGTATGCCCTCCCAGGCCCAGGTTGCCGTCAACGTAGATACCACCATCCACAGGGGCCAGAGATCTGACCACTTCCTCGAGCATGACCGGGAGATGAGATGGCTGCATACCGTATCAGAACAGCCCCATTTCCAAAAGAACCTGCTCAAAATTCTGAAAACTCTCCCCGGTCGGTTTATTTTCAGCCTCCCAGATTTCCTTATCCCAAATCTCAAAATAGGTAATCATGCCGTTGGCTACGACTTCCTTTTTAATGCTGCAATCTTCCCGCAATGTTGCAGGAAGCAGAATCCTCCCTTGCTTGTCCAGAACGCATTCCTCGGCGCCGCCGATCATGTAACGGATCAGCTTGACTGTTTCCGGCCTCTTCTGGCCTTGCGCCAACAGGGTCATCTCCAATTCTTCCCAGTGCGGCAGCGGGTAAGCCCGGATACAGTTGTGCCAGGGCGTGACCATGAGCCGCTCATCTCCCTGACTGCGCAAGGATTCGCGGAACCGGGTCGCGATATTCAGCCTGCCCTTCGCATCGAGAGCATGCTCGGAGCGACCGCGGAAATGACAGACTGGATTTTTCACACCCCCCTCAACCACACGCAGCTCCTTATTGCTCCCCAATTACCCACTTTGCACCACTTTATGTTCGTTATAGTGAAAATAAACGATCAGTGTCAAGAAAAAAACAAGCGTCACCACTTATTTTGCGCCCTTGCTCCGACAACTAAAAATACCATATACAGGTGCACATAACGAGCAACAACACCACATAAAGTATTACCAAGGCAAACATGGAGAATATCAACCAACTAATTATTTTTTTGTGGGCCACGGTGGGGTGAAATTTCGCCACAAACCGGATTTTCCCCCCAAAAAAACAAATATCCCGCCAAGGCCATACCACGACACGCCCCAGCTCTTTATCTTGCTGATTTTTTGGTTTTTCCTTGCCTTTCCCCCGACTTTCATTTAAGGTGCCTCTTTTTTTCCCCAACCGGGAACGAATCCTTTTTCATGGGAAGTCAAAAAGTTATGGATCAAAGTAAAATCAGAAACGTTGCCATTATTGCCCATGTTGACCACGGAAAAACCACCCTGGTCGACCAACTGTTCCAGCAAAGCGGCATGTTCCGGGAAAACCAGGAAGTTGCCGAACGCCTCATGGACTCCATGGACCTGGAAAAGGAACGCGGCATCACCATCACCGCAAAAAATGGCTCATATTGCTACAAGGATTACTGGATCAACATCATTGATACCCCCGGACACGCCGATTTCGGCGGTCAGGTGGAACGGGTCCTGCGCATGGCGGACGGCTGCCTTCTTCTGGTGGACGCCCAGGAAGGCCCCATGCCCCAGACCTATTTTGTTTTGAAAAAGGCGCTGGCCGCAGGGTTGCGCATCATCGTGGTGATCAACAAGATCGACAAGCCCGCCGCCCGTTGCGAATGGGTGGTTGACCAGGTTTTCGACCTGTTCGTCAAGCTTGAGGCCCCGGACCACCTGCTGGATTTCCCTGTGGTCTATGCCTCGGCCAAACAGGGCTACGCCAAGCATCACCTCACCGATGAATCCACCACCATGGAGCCGATCTCCGAACTGATCGCCGCCAATGTGCCGCCGCCATCCGGTGACCCCAATGCGTCCTTGCAGATGCAGATCAGCTCCCTGGACCACTCCCCCTACCTGGGGCGGCTCGGCATCGGCAAGGTGACAAACGGCACCTTGAGCATCAACAAACCCATCGCCGTGGTCAAGCGAGACGGTAGCGTCTCCCCTGCACGGCTCACCAAGATCTTCCGCTTTGAATCCGACAAAAAGGTGGCCACCGATACGGCCGGGGTCGGAGAACTGGTTGCGGTGGCAGGCATGGACGATGTTACCGTCGGCGTGACTTTCACCGATGCGGACAACCCCATGCCCATGCCCCTGATCGAGATCGATCCGCCGACCATCTCGATGAATTTTATCCCCAACGACTCGCCTTTTGCCGGACTGGAAGGAAAATTCGTCACCTCCCGTCATATCGAAGACCGCCTCAGAAAAGAGACCCTCGCCGACGTGGCCCTCAAGGTCGAACCCATGACGGAAGGTGTCGGCTATGTTGTTTCCGGTCGGGGCGAGCTGCATCTTTCCATTCTTATCGAAAAAATGCGCCGCGAGGGCTTCGAGCTTCAGGTTACCCGGCCCCAGGTCATCATGAAACAGGAAGGCGGCGTCACCCTTGAGCCTTACGAGGAGCTGACCATTGACGTGGACGAGCAGTACGCCGGGGCGGTAATCGAACGGCTGGGCATGCTCAGGGGCCAGATGCAGGAGATGAACCAGGCAAACGGGATGAACCGGCTGGTCTATAAAATTCCCACCCGAGGCTTGCTGGGCTACCGTTCGGAATTCATGACCGCCACCAAGGGGTTGGGCATGATGAACTACGTCTTTGCCGAATACGGTCCCTATGCAGGAGACATCATCAACCGGGTCAACGGGGTACTCACCAGCATGGAAACCTGTACCACCGTGGCCTACGCCCTGTTCAACTTGCAGGATCGCGGCCGGTTGTTCCTCGGCCCGGGCAACAAGGTGTACACCGGCCAGATCATCGGCGAAAACGCCCGGAACCAGGACATGGTGGTCAACCCGGCCAAGGGCAAGAAGCTCACCAACATGCGCGCTTCCGGCTCCGATGAAAACGTGGTCCTCACCCCGCCGGTGCAGATGAGTCTGGAAGATTGCATCGCCTATATTAATGATGACGAGCTGGTGGAAGTAACCCCCCAGTCGATCCGGCTGCGCAAGAGAAAGCTCAGCGGCAAATAAGAAACGGGCAGGCTCTCTGCCTGATCTTGCATAAAAAAAGGCCATGCCGGACGATGTCCGGCATGGCCTTTTTTATTTTTTCCGGCAACGGACCCGACTACAACACCACGGTCCGCTTGATGTACTGCACGACCTCATCCGGATCATCCATGACCTGAAAATAGAGCATATCGTCCTCTTCGATGTACTTCTCCGCCAACAGCCGCTCCTTGATCCAATCCACCAGACCGCCCCAGAAATCAGAGCCCACCAGAATGACCGGAAAACGCTTCACCCTCCTGGTCTGGATCAGAGTCAACGACTCGAACAGCTCGTCCATGGTGCCAAAGCCGCCGGGCATTCCGATAAAGGCCATGGAATACTTGATAAACATCACCTTGCGCACAAAGAAATACTTGAAATTAAGCGGCACGTTGGCAAAGGGGTTGGGTTCCTGCTCAAAGGGAAGGTTGATATTGAGGCCGATGGACAACCCTTCGGCGATGGCCGCTCCTTTATTGGCCGCAGCCATGATCCCCGGGCCGCCGCCGGTGATGATCCCGTACCCGGCCGTAGCCAGTTCAAGGGCGATATGTTCGGCCAGCTTATAATAACGGCCTTCGGGGCTGGTGCGGGCAGAGCCGAAGATCGAGACCAAGGGACGACCTATGCTGGCCAGGGTATCAAAGCCCTCGACAAACTCGCTCATGATGCGAAACAGCCGCCAGGAATCACCTACCTTAAAACTATCCAGCGAATACTGCTGCCGTTCGTCAACAACCCCGGCCTTGGTCACCCTCATATCCAATCTCCTCTTTTATAAATCTTGCCTGAAAACTACACATCCAACAATGCCGCAGCCAGACAAAAACGTAGGGTGTAACTGCTCAGGAAAGAGCAGCCAAGGCCGCCTGGGCCGGGGCATACTCCGGGAAATAACGCAATACCTTGCCATAGAGCTTTCTGGCCTTGCCGGGCCTGGCCTGCTGCTCGAATATCCCACCCAACAACAGCGCCGCTTCCGCTTGACGCGGGTCAAGGCGGAGGCACTCCGCCAGAGACTCCATTGCCCCATCCTGGTCCTCATTCATGGCCTGCACTAGCCCCAGGCGATACCAGTGGGAAGGGGTGCTCCCATCCAACTCAACCGCTTGTCCGCACAGGGCCAGGGCAATATCATGGCCCTGTTTTTCCAAGGCATAGAGCCTGCCGAGCCTGCTCAACGAACCGGCGTCCCTGGGGTTACCACTGACCGCACGCTGATAGGCGGCAATGGCCAAAGCGTGCTCCCCCAGGGCCTCACAGGCCCGGCCAAGCCAACGCGCCACAACCATGGGCTCTCCTCCCGGAGGGGAATCCTTTTTGATCAATCCATCACAACGCTCCAAAACCTCACGGGCCTCGCCGTATCTTCCCTGCCGACAATAAAGCATGCCAAGATGCTGCAAGAGATCGGGATGCTCACCGTCCACTGCCAATGCCCTTTCCCAAAGCGCCAGAGCCTCAGCGACCTCATCGCCTTCAAGACAGATAAAGCCCAGATTGAACAGAGCCATGAAATTTCTTGGCTCGATGCCGAGCGCCTTTTGAAAACAGGCCCGGGCGGCCTTGGGACGATTGAGCTGAATGCTGACAACCCCCATGCTGTTCAGGATATTGACATTGCCCGGTTCAAGGAGCAGACCCTGCCGATATTCCCCAAGCGCCTTGACCAGATCGCCTTCGTTATAATAGACATCCCCGCTGATATTGAGGCTGACTGCGTCAAAAACAGCCAGCGAATCCGGGCCGGAAAAGGTTGCGTGCTGCAAGGCCTTTCGGCAATTCAAGGGCAAGATCGATTTCTTGAAATCATGAAAAGGAAAGGTAGCCACCCCCATGGAAAAAGAGCTGCCGCCGATGGACTCCATCTTGTCCCGAAAATCCTTAAGCCAGGCTCGGGCCGCTTCGCCATCAAGCCCATCCAGAAAAAGAAAAGCCTCCCGCTGATTAAGGAGCACCAGACTTTTCTCTTGCCCAAGCAGCGTCCTGAGCCGCTTGGAAAAATGGTTGCTGGCCGGTTCCTGATCCATCCGGAGCAAGACCAGGGAGAAAAGGGATTTACCGCGATACAGGGCGCGTAATTTCCTGAGGGTCGATTCCGGGGTTTTCCGGAAGGGATGGGATTCGATATCCTTGGCGGTGACATGACCGCAAAGACTGAAAGGCCCCCGTAACCGGGCGGTGCGCAGAGCCTGCCAGGCCTGCTCCAAAAGTTGCTCGGGAGCACCGCTCTCCTTTGGATCATGGGGCGTCACCGTGGTGATCCCGAGCCGGGCCGTAACAAAATTTTCCCGCTTAAGCCGCAGGAGAAGTGATTCGCCGAACTGGCGGGCCTGTTCCATGTCCACCCCGTACCAGAGCAGACCGAAGATTCCGGCGCCGAGATGGTGCAGATGCATTTCCTCGCCGAGCATGGAGGCAAGACAGCTGCCGGCGCGGACGATGTAGCGAAGACTGCGGTCCGCGTCGCGGGTTCGCGGATAAACTTCAAGCAGGGCGAGGGTGGCAGGAACCAACGGCCCCGAGGACTCGGCCTCTTCCTGACCCAGCGCCTCAAGCTCCCCCCGCAGATGGAAACCGTTGACCAACCCGGTGGCAGGATCCTGACAACTCTGCTTGAGCAGATAAAACTCCCTGGAAATGATATGGCTCTGCTCGTCAAGCCAAACCATCGGCATCCCGTAGAGCTCGGCCTCGCCGCCCTGGATCACCAGCAAGCCGCAGAGCACTTCCCCACCCCAGATGGGCAACAGCAGCTCCTGGCGCTGGGTATCGACCACGGGCAAATGGTTGTCGCGAATCTGCTCAAGCGCATCCCTAAGCTCCACAGGCGGCTCGCCCTCCTCTTCACCCAGAGGTACAAGCTCAGCAGTTTCACAAGGGAAAAAATCAAAGGCCGTCTTGGTGAACAGCGTGGAAAAACGGCGAAGATCGGCAGGGGTCAAAGGCCCGGCCGCAAAAAGCAGAGGTATGGTCATCTATTCTTAGCCTCGAAAACTTCTTTCAGACAATTGGCCAACAGCACCACTTCCTTGTCGGCCACGGTACGCAGATCGAGCAGCAGCCGGTCATCCTCGATGCGGCCAAGCACCGGCAGCGACAACTCCCGCAAGCCCTTTTCCAATTCATTGACACTTCGATCCATGGGCGCAAGAACCACACCCCGGCTGGGCAGGGGCTGTTCCGGCAGCGAGCCGCCGCCCACCATGGAAGTAATATTCTTGAGCTCCACCCGGCAGACCGGAGCGAGCTCCTTGGCGATCAAACGCCGCAACCGTTTGGCCCGCCGGTCGATGGCGACAAGGGGCATGGCCAGCATGGCCAGGGTGGGGATGGCAGCGATGGCCTTTTCCTCGTCGAAGTACAGCCGCAGCACCGCCTCCAGCCCGGCCAGGGTGAATTTATCGATGCGCAGCGCCCGGTTCATGGGGTTCTGCTTGATCTGCTCGATAATCTTCTTCTTGCCCACAATGAGCCCGGCCTGGGGGCCCCCCAACAGCTTGTCCCCGCTGAAGGTCACCACATCGACCCCGGCCCGGATCACCTCGCCCACCGTGGGCTCCTTTGCCAAGCCGAAGCGGGAAAGATCCACCAGACAGCCGCTGCCCAGATCCTCCATCACCGGCAGGTTGTGCCTGGCAGCCAGCCCGACCAGCTCCGTAAGCGGAACCTCGGAGGTAAAGCCGATCATCCGGTAATTGCTGGTGTGTACCTTGAGGAGCAAGGCGGTTTCTTCAGTGATGGCGGTTTCATAATCACGGAGATGGGTGCGGTTGGTGGCGCCCACCTCGACCAGCTTGGCCCCGGTTCGGCTCATCACCTCGGGAATCCGGAAGGAACCGCCGATCTCCACCAACTGACCCCGGGAGACGATGACCTCGCGCCCCTTGGCCAGGGTGTCCAGCACCAGCATCACTGCGGCGGCGTTGTTGTTGACCACCAGTCCGGCCTCCGCCCCGGTCAGCTCGCAAAGGATATCCTCCACCAGACTGTAGCGGCTGCCCCGTTTACCGGTGGTCAGATCAAGCTCCAGATTGGAATAACGGCTGCCCACGGCGAGCAGACTCTCCATGGCCCCTTCGGGCAGCAGGGAGCGGCCGAGGTTGGTGTGGATCACCACGCCGGTGCCGTTGATCACGGTACGGAAGTTGGGACGGAGCCTTGCCGCAAGCAGCTTGTGCAACCGGGGAAGCAAGGCGGCTTGCGCCAGATCGGCGGGCTTGATCGGTGCGCCCTTGAGGATATCCTGCCGGAGAGACTCCAACAGTTGACGCACCGTGCTTTTCACCAGAAAAGCGGGCAGATCTGCCGAAGGATCCAGCCAGCCTATGAACTCGTCAACCTTGGGAATGGCCCGGAGCAAATGTTGGGTGGAAGCTGCCGGTTGTCCGGCGGATTCAGGTTTTGTGGTCATTCACTCCCCAGTTCAGGCAGAAAACAAAAGAGGAAACGGCAATTTAGCATCGTGAAACCCATAACATACTGAAAGGACTTACCGTTTTTCCTGAAAACTGTCAAGGACAGTGATAGATCGAGCCCAAGGAAACAACCGCATGCCCTTCCTTCTCTCCAGGCCACTGCGGGGAAACAGCTCGCTTCCCTTATTGACAGAGGCATCACGCCTTAGTATATTTTTGGCTCATGCGATCACTCAATCTCCGGCCCATAGCCTTCGCTGTCCTGCTCCTCACTTTTCTCTCCGTGAGCGGAGCAACTTTTACTGACGCGCCCCTCTCCTCTCCCGGAACGACTGATTCCTGCTGTTTTCCTTCCGGCCAGAGCGAAGAGTCGCCCCACCCCCCCTGCGCAACTCCGGAGTGCTCTTGCCTTTTTTGCTTAAATCTGCACCCGCCTCTTTTTACTGATATTTCCCCCCCGTCACTTTTCACAACCGGGCAGGCTTGCCACCATCTTCCGCATCCCCTTGCCACCTTTGCTTCTTCCATCGACTACCCCCCAGAGTTCTCCTGACTTTCCCGCTTTTCCACCACAGAATTACACGCCACGGGCATTCCTGAAGAACCCACGGGTCTCCCATTGCTCCGGGCAGATATTTCCACATCCACCGGTAGGGATCATCGCACTCCACCGACTTTGGAGAACAGTATACATGACGCATTCAGACAATACGTCCAATGCACATTGGCCCATCCTTTTCGTCTGCTGGCTGGTCGTCACCACCTCAACACTGGGGAGCTTATTTTTCAGCGAAATAATGCAGTTTGCTCCGTGCATCCTATGCTGGTATCAACGGATTTTCCTGTTTCCCCTGGTTTTCATTTTTGCAACCGGGCTCTTTTCCTGCGATAGAAGCGTGGTGCGGTATGCCGTTCCCCTGGCTGCGGCTGGATGGCTTGTCGCCCTGTATCACAATCTTCTCTATTCCGGAATCATCCCGGAAAAACTGCAGCCTTGCACTAAGGGTGTATCCTGCACCGAGGAGTATATAAACCTGTTCGGCTTTTTTTCGATTCCGATGCTTTCTTTTCTCTCATTTTCCGCCATTTTAGCGCTGTTATTCATACTCAACCGGAGGTTTTCTCGATGAAAAAACAATATCTCGTTATAACTTCAGGACTTTTCCTGGTTTTTTTATTCGTGCTGGGCGGCTATTTTTACAAGACCCAGCAGACAAAAAAACTCGGCTTTCTGGCCCAGAAACAGACTGAAATCTTTGTGCGCAAACATTCCCCAACCCTGGGCAGCGACAAGGCCAAGGTCTTTCTTGTGGAATTCATGGACCCTGCCTGCGAAACCTGCAGCGCCTTCTATCCATTCGTGAAAAAGCTGATGGCGGACCACCCGGGTCAAATCAAACTTGTTCTCCGGTATGCGCCGTTCCATGACGGAGCGGATTATTTTGTCAGAATTCTAGAAGCAGCAAGTAAACAAGGGAAATACATGGAAACCCTGGAGATCATGTATCAATCCCAACCCTACTGGGCGAGCCACCATAACCCGCAACCGCAACTGGTATGGCAATTTCTCCCAAGGGTCGGCCTTGACTTGGAAAAACTTAAAAATGACATGAATGACCCGGAGATCGACAAGATCATCGCCCAGGATCTTGCCGATGCGAAAACCCTCAACGTCATGAAAACACCTGGTTTTTTTGTTAATGGCAAACCGCTGGTAACCTTTGGCGATAGAGAGCTGCAACAGTTGATCGAGTCGGAAATTGCGGAGCAGTACCCGAGATAGTCTCTCGGACAAAGAAATACCGGCGCTTCCCGTTAAAAAACACTGATAAACCACGCCATAGTGCGTACTTGTTTGGAGATCACAGATTATGAAAAGATTTTTTTACCCTGTCGCGATACTGTGCCTCACCTTTCAGCTTGTCGCCTGCGGGCCACGAAACGACGTGGCGGAAGTCGGCAAGCCGGCCCCGCAATTCACTCTTGTGGACACCAAAGGCAAAACCTGGAACCTGGCCGAACTCAAGGGGAAGGTGGTGTTTCTCAATTTCTGGGCCACCTGGTGCCCGCCTTGCAGGGAAGAAATGCCTTCCATGCAGACGGTTCACACCCTGATGCGGGAAGACCCATTCGTCATGCTGGCAGTACTCAGCAATGACACCCCTGCCCTTGCCGATGCCATGGCCGAAAAAATCGGCACGACCTTTCCCATTCTTATTGATCCGAACAGTACGGCGTCCAAAGCTTACGGCCTCACCGGGGTGCCGGAAACCTATATCATCGACAAACAGGGGGTGATCCGGGAAAAATTCCTCGGCGCGGTCAACTGGAATTCCATCGAATCCATGCAAATGCTGAGGAAATACCTGGCCCAGTGACAGAACAGCGGAAGATGTTCAGAATTCCTCGATCCGCTTTCTAAACCGACGGATAACTGCCTCCTCCTTCTCGGAGATATCGATCTCATATATATCCTGGGGAAAAGCAGTCCTGTCCACCGGTATCGCAAATGCGCTTGATCAGGGTGAGCTTCCGGCTGGTCTAGCTTTTTTTACTATGGCCGGACCTGCACCCGACTGATGACCATGTCCTTGGCGCAGAGGTTTGCGTCAAGGGCATGGTCGTTCAGCAATGAAGAAAAACACACTGAAACAAGATCACACTTTCGCGCAAATCGATCATCCGCCATTGCCGTCCGCTCATCACCCAGACACCGGAAGATACCGCTTGACATCAATATATAAATTGATACTTATACAGTAATCCGACCCGGCGCTTGGCCTTATCTTCCTTCAACCCAGACGAAGGCCCCCTGTCACCCTGCCAAGACAACCACGAAAAACGTCCGGCCTTGGCATGGACCAAACAAGAACCCCTGCTGGTCTGCGAGGATTACCACAACTGCATGAACGCCCCTGAATACGAGATAAACCTCCAGGCCCTTGCCTTCCTCGCCAAGTGCCTGGCCGACGAGAACCGCCTACGGATTCTGCTGTGCATCAGTGACGGGAAAAAATCGGTCTCCAAGATCGTTGAGGAACTCGGGTTGTCACAACCCCTTGTTTCCCACCATCTGAAGGAACTGAAGCGCTCCCTGCTGGTGCATGTCGAACGGAGCGGCCCTTTCGTCTATTACGAGATGGCGGATGCGCGAATTCTCACGATTTTGGAAAATCTCGACGTGCTGGGAAGGGAGTTAATCAACAAAAGAACAACTTTTTAATTTGGGAGATTGTCGGTTCACATGGAAGAAATCCAAAAAATAATAGCCCGGATGGACCCGGAAGAGGCGTTGACCGAGATGGCGAAAGTTGCCAGCAAACTTTTTCCCCAGGTAAGCGAGGAGGCCCGACTTCATTTTGTGGTAGGTCTCGTCGGGGAGGCCGGGGCCGACAAGGTGGCCAGTCTCGTTCAACTCTGACTGGCGGAGTGCATGGGCGAAGGTGTCGACCCAACCAAGATGTGTCAAAGCCTGGTGGACAAGGTAGCTCGGTCCAAACAACTGCGCTCCGTCACCGATCCTGAACTGCTGGTTCTTTTTGAAGACTGGCTCGACGAATTGGAAGACGAGGTGACGGCGTATCAGGAACAACATCCCGAAAGCGGCGAGGCCGAACTTGCGGACAATCTCGGACTTTCCCGCAGCGGCGCCGCTTTCCTGATCGCGAAGTTACGGCAAGAAAAAGAAATCTAACCCAAAAAAAGGAGATTCAAACCATGCGGATACGTTTTTTTCTGAACGAGCCGAACGGAAAGACCTGAAGCCATTTTCTGGAAATGATGCCCAGGTTGGGCACCAAGTATGATATCGACATTGAAGTCATCTCGAAACCCAGAGCCGAATACCAGAGCGAGGCATACCATAGCCTGGATCTGCCGGTTGCCCCGGCCATCATGGTTGGCGAGGAGATCGTCATCGAGGGCAAGGACGTCGACGATCAGGAGGTCGAAAAGGTTATCTGCCGTCATCTGGGCCTGCCGGGGCCTTTGCCCTGAGAAACAAGCACGCTCCTGGTTCCCACCACCGGCCACCGGGAAGCCGCTCGGCGACGCCTTTAACGGCCCGGAACGAAACGGCAGGGCAAGTAAGAAATCAGCTACGATTGGGAGAAAACAGCATGCTTAAAAAAGTCTTGGTGCTCGGCGGCTCTTTCGGCGGCCTGACTGCGGCACTCGAAGTCAAACGGAGGCTGGGTGGACGGGTCGAGGTAACGGTCATCAGCAAGGAAGACCGCTTTGTTTTTCTGCCATCCCTGCCCTGGCTGGTCACCGGCCACCGACAAGCGGCGGCGCTCACCTTGCCGATAAGCGCCATCCTGGCCTCGCGCCGGATCAATTTTATCCACGGAACGGCATGCGGCATCGATCCGGTGCGGATGTGCGTAACAACGGAAACCGCTTCGCACGACTACGACTACCTGGTCATCGCCACCGGACCGCACCTCGCCTGTGAAGAGATCCCCGGCCTCGGCCCGCAACAGGGCCACACCCATTGCATTTTCACCCTGGAGCATGCACAAAAAAGCCGGGAGGCCTGGCTGAAGCTGCTGGCTGCACCGGGACCGCTGGTGCTTGGCTCCACCCAAATGGCAAGCTGCTTCGGACCCTATTACGAACTGACCTTTGAACTCGACCACGAGCTGCGCCGACGGGGCATACGCCACAAGGTGCCCATCACCTATCTCACCTCGGAATCCTACCTCGGCCACATGGGCATCGACGGCCTCGGCCCTTCTCGGCGCTTCATCGAGGATGAATTCGCCAAACGCGATATCAAGGCGATGGTGAGCCAGGCAGTGGCGGCAGTTGATCCGGAAAACATTCATTTGCAAGACGGCCGCAAGCTGCCCTTCAAATTGGCCTTGCTGGCGCCGCCCTTCAAGGGGGTGGCCGGGGTGGCCGCCCTCGGCAATCCCCGCGGCTTTATCCCGGTTGACAGCCATTATCGCCACCTGCAATATGCCAATATTTACGCAGTGGGTGTCGCCGTGGCCATGGCGCCGCGAGAGCCGACGCCGGTGCCGACCGGCGTGCCGAAAACCGGGTACATGACCGTGCGGATGGCCAAAACGGCAGCCTTCAACATCGCCGCCGATTGCAACAATACCGCCCCGCTCGCGCTCGAGGATATCAACATCCTCTGCCTGCTGGACATGGGAGGCACGGGTGCGCTGATGTATGCGGAACCGATCCTGCCACCCAGGCAAAGATCATTACTCAAGAAAGGGCACTGGGTGCCGTGGGCCAAGGCAGGCCTTGAACGCTATTTCCTCTGGAAGATGCGGCACGGCTTGAGTCAATTGCCGTGAACTGCGAAAATAATGCTGCCGGAAAAAATGATTTTTCATGCGCGAGGAGAGAACAACCATGCAAGATGCCGATACCTTGATCGAACCCCATAAAAAGATGCGATTATGGCTCAACCTGGGCTTTATCGCCTTGCTCATCGGCGGCTGGCTTTATTATCCCTTGGGATATTTTTTGCTGGTCTGCATGGTTGGCGCAATGGGAATCGGCATGAGCAAAGGTAGATACTGGTGTGACTGGATGTGCCCCCGCGGGAACTTTTTAGACACGTTTCTCAAGCGAGTCAGTTTTCGCAAGGATGTCCCGTCTCTTTTCCGTCACCCCGCCTTTCGCCTGGCCTGGCTGCTCATCTTGATGACCATGCTGGCCACCAAGCTCCCCCCTGTCTGGGGCGACTTTTACAAAATGGGCAAACCCTTTGTCATGATACTCACCGTGACCACCGTGGTGGGAACCGTCTTTGGCATCATCTATCACGAACGCATCTGGTGCATGTTTTGCCCCATGGGCACCATGGCCAACTGGCTGGGCCGGGGCAAGATGCTCCTCAAGGTCGATACGGCCTGCATCAACTGCGGGATATGCAAAAAGGTGTGCCGGATGCAGATCAACCCCGGCTCGTACCGGGAGAGCGGCCTGGTAACCCACGGCGATTGCCTGAAATGCTCATACTGCGTGGAAAGCTGTCCGCAAAACGCCCTCGGTTTCAACGCGACCGGATTAAAATAGGGGTCCCCGCCGAAACCGAGGAGGCGATCATGATCGAAATGGCTCTGCTCCAGCGCGACAAGCCGACTTCCGGCCCGTGTCAGAACTCCTCGATCCGCTTCCTGAACCAGCGGATCACCGAATCCTTCTTCTCGGCGATGTCGATCTCGTAGATATCCTGAGGGAACAGCAGCTCCGCCACCCCGGAATCGAAGATCCGCCTCACCTCGTATTCGTCATGGGAGACCTCCCGCTCATACATATAATTAAGGTACGAACGGTTGGTGTGGACGATAAACTCGACACGCATCCCGCCCATGCGGGCAAAGAACTTGAGCATCTGGGTCTTGGCGGAACTGCCGATACTGCCGCTGCGATGCCCGCCGCTGGACAGGGTGTCGGTCACCTCCTCCAGGGTCATCAAGGAGCCGGCCTTAGCAGCGCTCTGGGTCAGGTGTCCCTGAAAAGCCTTGACCTCGGCCACCGAATCAACCACCCCCATGAGGCCCAGCTCATCATCCACCGCCACGGCCGGATTCTCCTCGCCCTTGCGCAGCAGCTTGAGCACCTTGGCCTCGGACTGTTTCTTGCGGATGGAGACATAAATCGGCACCTCAACCCCGTTGACCTCAAAGCGGCGACGCTTGATCAGGGTGAGCTTCTGATTGGCCTTTCTTTCCACAACGCGAACCTCCTTACCGAAAACCTTGGGCGCGGTGTGACCGTAAGCCCAGTGACCCTGACCGATGACCTCAACCTTGGTGCAGGCAAAAGTCTCCGGATCATGATCGCTCAAGAGGTAAACTATCTCCAACTCGCCGATCCGGTTCTTTTTGCTCCAGACATGTTCATTCAAAAAGTCGAGAAACTGGCCGAACTTGCCCTCCACCTCAGTTTCCCGCTCGCGCTGATCGATGGAAGCGGCAAGGCTCATGAGGATCAGCTTGCGCTTGGCCTCAAAACGCGCCTTCTTGTGATACCGGTCATCAAAAAGGATGAGCATCAGATCCACCGGGGACTTGCAGGAGTCGATCTCGTTGGTCATCTCGATGTAGGAGGCGTAATTGGCCAGCACCTTGCCCTTGAGGTAGTTGATCACCCCGTCTGCGGTGCGGGAATAGGTGTTGACCCGCAGGATCACCTCCCGGGCATTGCCCTCGATGCCGAACATATTGCCCAGCAGCCGATAAGCCCGCTCGTTGGCCATCTTCCGCCGAACCGGGTCAGCGATGATCGCCTGGATTTCGCGAAAAGAACGAACATCGAGAAACTCGAAGATCTGGTTGCGCAGAATCCGGTAGCGGGTGCCCATGCCGGCCTCGGCCAGCCCTCTGGCGAACTGCCGTGCCTCGGAGGAAAGCGGGGCCAGGCCCGGAGGGTAATCCCCGGTGGCGAACGGGCCGGTGCGGTCCAGCAGCGAAAATATATTGTCCTTGTTCATAACAGGCCTCTTTGCAATCTCCTTCTCCAAGGGCGGAGCACCTCTTGCAGCTTAGAGCCGGAAGGGGAAATGTTCAACCATTCTGTTGACCGGAAACGAATATGTAAAAAAACGACTTTTAGCCAAGCACAGACCGCACGGACCATGCCTCCTGTTCGGCAACCAAACGCAACACCTCCGGATCATGGAGCGGCCGCCCCAAGGCCCGGCACTGACTCCGAAAAGAATCCGCCAACCTCCCCACCTGCGCCTCCTGCACCTGCACCCCAAGCTGACGTAGCCGTTCAACCATCCCCCGCCGACCGATCTTGGTGCCGTAGATGAGTTTCCGTTCCGCCCCGACCAGACTCGGGGCATAGGGCTCATAGGTGGTCGGGTTCCGGGCCAGACCGGCGAGATGCAGCCCGGTTTCACAGGCAAAGATCTCCGCGCCGACCACGGGATGATGGGGGGCGATGCTTCTGCCCGCGCATTCCCCGGCCAAAAGGGCCAGCGACCGGAACAGCGTTGTATCGTAAGGCCTGGCGCCCTGCAGGGCCAGATAGCCCGCCACCTCTTCCAAGCGGCTGTTTCCAGCCCGTTCACCCAAACCCAAAACGGTAACGTCGGCCCAATGGGCTCCTGCCTCCAGGGCCGCAATACCATTGGCCGTGGCCATGCCGAAGTCGTTGTGCATGTGTACCCCGATCTCCACCTTAAAGGTCCGCAACTCGCGGACCAGGGCCGCAATAGAGCCGGGGGTGGCAATCCCCACCGTGTCGGCAATGCGGATGCGGTCCGCGCCGTTTGCACAGGCAACAGCGATGATTTCGCGCAGGAACCCCGGCTCAGCCCGGGTTGCATCCTCTAACCCCAGGGAAACATAGGGTACAGCTGCCCGCGCCCTGGCAACCGTTTTGGCCACCATTTTGACCACCGCCGTGCGATCCAGGCCCAGCTTGACCCCGATATGGAGGTCGGAAATCGGCACGGAGAGGGAAAGGACATCCGGGGCCAACCTGAGCGCGCAGGCAAGGTCATCCTCTTGGCAACGGCACCAGAGGGAGAGGCGGCTCACCCCCGCCTCTTCCCGGCAACGGGCTACCAGCGCCGGCAGTTTACGGTCCAACGGGGAGGCGATACCCACCTCCACCTCTTCGATCCCCACCCGCACAAGATATTCGGCAATGGCCAACTTCTGCTCCAGGGTAAAGGCAACACCCACGGTCTGGCTGCCCTCGCGCAGGGTGCTGTCCACCAAGCCTTTCACATGTTCCATGGCTGTCACCTCAGATCCCGGCTGCCGGCACAAAACGGTGTGCGGCAAGATGTTCCTTCTTCCACTGGGCCCGCCAACAGACCTTTTCGCGCCAGCCTTCGACCTCCGGCGCAGCACTCTTCGCTCTACTGCTGACCTCTTCCACCCTGCCGTCGGCAAAGATAACCAGGGTGTCGCCAAAGACCTCCACATCGGCCGGGTCATGGGTGATAACCACCAGGGGCACGGCGAACCGTTGCCGGATCTCCAGAAGTTCCATGCGCATCCGGTGGCGGAGCATGGAATCGAGAGCCGAAAAGGGCTCGTCCAGCAGGAGGATGGAGGGCTTCTTGATCATGGCGCGGGCCAAAGCCACCCGCTGCTTCTGCCCCCCGGACAACTCCGCCGGATAACTTCCGGCCAAATGGGTGATCTCAAAGGATGCCATAATTTCCGTCACCTCTTGCCGAGCCTCGGGCAGGAGATTGAAGCGCCACCCCTTTTTCAATGGATAGCCGATGTTTTCCCGTACGGTAAGATGGGGAAACAAGGCATAATCCTGAAAGAGATAGCCCACCCTCCGCGCTCTCGCCGGGAGATTGACCCCCTGGCGCGCATCGAAAAGCGCTTCGCCATCCACGGCAATCCTGCCCTGCTCGGGGGTGACCAGCCCGGCAATGGCCTGGACGGTGAGGCTCTTGCCCGAGCCGGAAGCGCCGAAGATCACAGTGAGATCATCCTGGGAGGAGAAAGCCGCCTCCAGTTCAAAACGCCTCGCCCCAGAGTGCAGGGTTTTCCGGATATCAACCTCAAGCCTCATCGCCCTGCCCTCCCTCTGCTTGCCAGCTTGTTGATTGTGACGAGAATGGCGACGCAGACCAACGACATAATGGCCACCAGGGTATTGGCCAGGGTGTAATCCCCGGCCTGCACCGCATCGAACACCGCCATGGAGGCGGTCTGGGTCTTGCCCTCGATATTGCCCGCCACCATCAGGGTAGCGCCGAAATCCCCCATGGCCCTGGCAAAGGCGAGCATGGTCCCGGCCAGCAGCCCGCGCGCGGCCAGGGGCAGGGTGATGCGGAAAAAGACCCGCAGCTCGGTGTCGCCCAGGATGCGGGCGGCCTGTTCGTATTCGGTGCTGACCCCTTCAAAGGCGGCCCGGGCAGACTTAAAAAGCAGGGGGAAGGCCACCACCGTTCCGGCCAGCACCGCGCCCTGCCAGGTGAACATCAGGCTGATCCCGAAATGCGCATTGAGCCGGCTCCCCAGCCAACCATTTCTGCCCCAGACCACGATGAGGTAATAACCAAGAACCGTGGGCGGCATGACCAGGGGCAGGGTCAGGATGGCGTCGAGAAAATCCCGTCCCCAGAAGGAAAAACGGGCGGTGAGCCAGGCAAAGGCCACACCAAAGACAAAGGCGATCGCCGTGGCAAAAGAGGCAATTTGCAAGGTGAGCCACAGGGGGGTGAGGTCGGGCATGGTTGTTTCCTTAAAGGGTCAGCCGACTATGGCCTTTTATACCCACCGGGCATAAGTTTCGTTTGAGCAGGCAAACTGCTCAACTCAGCTTTAAAGCCGTATTTTGCCAAGATGGCCTGCGCCTCTTTGGATTGCAGGAAGCGGACAAAGGCCAAGGCTTCCGCTTGCAGGCGACTGCCCGCCACCACCGCCACCGGATAGACAATGGGGGTAACGGTGGGGATCTCCGCCGCAATCCGTACCCGTTCTTTCGCCGCCGCTGCATCCGAACCAAACACAAAACCCGCCTCCACCTCACCCCGCATTACATACTCAAGCGCCTGTTTCACCGAGATTCCCATGACACACTTAGGGGCCAAAGCCTGCCAGAGGCCCTGCTTTTCCAGGGCTGCCTTGGCATATCTTCCCGCCGGCACCGAGTTGGGGTTACCCATGGCAATTCTGTGCACTTGGCCTGACTTCAGATCAGCAAGCCCGGCAACCTGAACCATCTTCACCGGGGTGATGAGCACCAAGGAATTGCCCACGAAATTGATTCTGCTTCCGGCGACAATAAGCCCGCCCTTTTCCGCCCGGTCCATGGTCTCCTTATCGGCGGAAACAAAGACATCCGCCGGTGCGCCCTGGACAATCTGCTGCATGAGGGTGCCGGAGCCTCCAAAATTACAGCGAACCTTCACCCCGGGGGTTTTCATTTCATACGCCTTGGTGAGCTCCTTGAACGACTCGGTCAGGCTGGCTGCGGCCGAGACCAACAGCTCCGTTTCGGCACCGACAGGATTTGCGGCCCAAGACATTGAGGGAAGGGCCGCTAACAGACAGATCAGGATTTTCAAAATCATGGCGCACCCCCCTTTTAAGAAAAAATGAAATACCTTAAGGCGTGGAGCCCTGTTTAAAGGCCAGGTTCACCATTGCCTGAATCAGCAACCTCCCCCAGCTTTGCACTCATTTCCGGCAAAACCGTTTGGAACCTGGCATGATAGTCCAGGAAAACAGCGGCGGCCAGGTAAATTGCAGGCTTGCGTCCCTCGGCGCAAGCCATTCCGAAAACATGACAAGGCCCAAACCCGCCTTTTGCAACCTCTGTTATATCAACTTCCATGCCAACACCACCAAAAAACACACAAAACGCACAACATACCGAAACAACAAAGATTAACAAAAATTGACCCGCCGGGACTGCTTACATTTTTGTACATCATCAATTATCAAGATACCAAAATTGTGCAGCTTTTATTTTTTACAAAAAGGGGCACGCCCGAAGACAACAGAAGGACGTTTCTTCAAATTGTCGGGACCTGCGGATATTGGTTGCGTATTATAGACCAATTCAACCACCTGCTCTAACCTGAAAACCACCACCGCACCGATTCCTGCACAAACCAACCGGTTCTTCTTGTGAGGTACAAGACAAAGAGGCATATTGCTCAATATCGCAGTCCCATTTCATAGAGTGAAACAAGATGCACTACGCAATTCTCTCCGCAATTCTGTTTGGCATGTCTCCGGTTGCATGCAAGGCTATCGTGGGACAGATGCCCTCATCGCTCCTTGCCGGGCTTCTCTACATAGGCTCGGGCTTGGGCTTGACAGGGGTGGTCTTCCGCCAAACGATCCCGGCTTACGAGATTTGGGGTTCTCTTTCTTGGCGACAGAGGGCTAATCTTGCAGGCGCAATTGTCTCCGGCGGGGTGGCCGCTCCACTCTTCCTCGCATACGGCATTCGTTTCGGGACGGCATCCGAGGTGTCGCTGCTTCTTAATTTTGAGGCCGTTGCCACCACTCTTCTTGCCTGGATCTTCTTTCATGAACACATCGGGCACAGGGTCTGGATTGGGAAACTGTTTATCATCGGCGCTTCGATTCTGGTCATTTTCACTGGCGGCACTGACATACAACTGTCAATTCCCGGGCTCTCCGTACTCGTCGCCTGCATCCTTTGGGGAATCGACAACAACCTGACACGGGAACTGGACTCCATCCCCGCCTCCCTGCTGGCATGCATAAAGGGCTGGAGTGCCGGTATATTCAACGTCCTTCTCTCCCTTTTTCTCTTCAAAAATCAGGTCACACCTCTCCAGGTATCAGGAGCTCTCGTCATCGGGGCACTCAGCTTCGGCGCAAGTCTGGTTTTCTTCATTCATGCCCTGAGACAGATCGGGGCGGCGAGAACCAGTACATGGTTCGCATCAGGACCGTTCATCGGCACGATCCTCGCCGTCATAGTTCTTGGAGAGCGCCCGCCCGCAGAGTACTGGGCCGCAGCGGCGATAATGCTTTCGGGAATGTTTTTTCTTTATTGGGAAGTACATTTGCACTTTCACCAGCATGAACGACTTGCCCACAGCCATCCCCATGAGCATGAGGAGCACCATCTGCACGAGCACAACGATGAAGAAAATGAAAGGAAGCACGATCATCTCCATGTGCATGAAGCGATCTCGCATGCTCACATGCACTGGCCCGACATTCACCATCGCCATATTCACTGAGGTGAAACACCTTGAGGAGTTGATTGATGTCGAACTCGCTGTTATTTCCCGCCCAAATCCTTTTCACCTCTGATGGGCGAAGAAGTGGAGGTTTTCAAGTCATAATTTCCGGATGGGTTTCGGGCAAGAATCGATGGTGGGTTTGAGATGGAGAACAGGCAGCGGGTTTGCAACAAGAATGAGTAGAGACTTTCTCTTCAGCATGGATGCTGAATTTTAGCTGAATACGTATATCTCAAGCAAAAAAACTCTTACGCCATGGCTCAACTTATCCCAAACCGCCTTCGGCAGGACAGGGTCCGAACAAAACAACCGAGCGGGCTGCCGGAGGAAAACGACAACCCGCCCGGACTTCTTGCTTAATATCGGCCGAACTCTTTATCATCCAAGGCAATGATGCTGCTCGGCTTTACCTGGGCCGCACCGCGACTTAGTCCCCCGCCCCAATCGCCTTCGCCGTATTCAAGCTGCGGCCTGGGGGCTTGCTGCTGCGGCAGCGAGGCGAACTGTTGACGCTCGGCAGCCATTTTCAGTTTAAACCGTGCCAGCATTTGCCGCAACTGTCCGGCCTGGCTGGAAAGCTCTTCCGCTGCGGCCGCGCATTCTTCCGCGCTGGCCGTGTTCTGCTGGGTGACCTGATCGATCTGGCTCAAGCCTTCGTTCACCTGGGAAATACCCTGGGCCTGTTCGTTGGAGGCGGCGGCAATCTCGCCCACCAGATCCGTGACCTTGCCCACCGAGGTGACGATCTCACCCAAGGCCTCGGCGGTGCGGTCGGCGATCTCAGAGCCCTTTGC
>DUZW01000033.1 GCA_013349295.1 Deltaproteobacteria bacterium | reverse complement strand
CCCAGGTATGGAGCAGAAACTCCATATCCGCTTCCAGATCCTCGTTGGTGGCATTTTCCGCCACGGTCCGCACGATAAAGCCGGTGCCGGCCGGTCGCAAAGTTTCAATGTCCTGACGGAGCTGTTTACGGACGATTTCGTCTTCGATCTTGCGCGAAATCCCGATATGATCGGTCATGGGCATGAAAACCAGGTTCCGGCAGGGCAAGGTAATATTACAGGTCAGCCTGGCCCCCTTGGTGCCGAGGGGCTCCTTACAGATCTGCACCAGAATATCCTGCCCCTCGGTGAGCAAATCACCGATATTCAGGCCCGGTGTCCGCCGACAGAGGGAATCGGGTGTCTCGTTGCCGCAACAGCCGCCTCCGTTGCATTCATCCCCCCGGTCGCTTTTATCCAAACGCTTTTCAAAGTCATCGGTACTGATATAAACATCATCCACATAGAGAAAACCGGTGCGCTCCAGGCCGATATCCACAAAAGCCGCCTGCATGCCGGAAAGAACCCGGACGACCCGGCCCCGGTAGATGTTGCCGACCAACCCTTTCTCCCGAGGCTGTTCCAGGTAAAATTCAACCAGATTGCCGTGTTCGACCAGGGCAATTCGGATCTCATATGGCGTGGCGTTGATCAGCAGTTCGGTAGACATGACTTCACCAGACAAGTAAATTGTAAAAATCAAAAAAAATAATGTAAACGCGCAGAAGCGCACATACCATTATTTTAAAATCAAGCGCCATTGCACCGCAGGTTCACTTCGGAAGCAACATGTCACCCCATAAAGGGTAAAACCTACCTGCATTGCAAAAAGTTATTATAAAATCCGCACCCCTTCACTTTTCACTGACCAAATAGGGTTCGCTCGCCACCTTCAAAACCCTGGAGCGGCGGATCTCTTCATCGGGCAGGGCGAAAAGCTTGGCCGCCACCTCAAGCGGCTTGCCGCCAGGCTGCCCTGGCGCACTGAACAAGGATAGCTCCAATTCGCCTTCCGCGGTCAGGCGCAGGCCATGCAGCAGCGGCCGCAGATCGAGCTGTCGCTCCAAGCCCTTGCGCATTACCACCACCGGCAAACTCTCCTGAGCCAGCACCCGGTCCAGCTCCTCTTGGGCGGGCAGTTTCGGCAGACGGACATGATAGGTGGTGACCATGGTACCCGTATGTTCCTTGCCGGCCAGGACCGCCTTACTCACGACAAGCCCCTCGGGGAGCTGTTTATTCATCGCAGGCACAAAACCGGCAAGATCCGAAAGCGGTTCCCAAAGATCAATCAGGACAAATTCCGCCAGACTTTCAGTACCCAACGGCAGGGCCGGACTGAAAGAAACCTTGGGGGTCGGGTTGAAACCCTGGGAAAAATTAAGCGGCAACTTTGCCCGATTGAAGGCCCGAAAAAAAACCTGGAGCAATTCAAGATGGCTGAGCAGCCTGGCATTATTGAGCCGGGCATAGGTAAGCTTGTAAACAAAGTGCGGGCGAATGGCCTGTTTTGCCGGAGGAACCTTGAACGAGGGCGCTTCCGCGCCAGCCGATTCCGGCTCGCTCACTCCATTCTTGCAACGATGAACGACGGGTTTGAGAATCTTCAGATCGCAGACCCCGCATTGCTGGCAGCCATGCACCCGGCAGTCGGGGGTATATTCTTCCCTTAGGGCTTTTGCGTATTCCTCGGCAAAAAAGTCATCGCGGACCCCAACGCCGAGGTGCTGCCAGGGCAAAGGCTCATCCGCTTCCCGTCGGCGCAGGTAGTTCTCCAGCTCCAGACCGCAGGCAGCGGCGGCTTCCTGCCAACGAGTCAGATCAAAATGCTCGGACCAGGCATCCATGCGGGCGCCCCTCTGCCAAGCCTCCTCAAGCAAGCGGCCAAGACGGCGATCGCCCCGGGCAAAAACCCCTTCCAGAAAGCTCATCCGCGGATCATTCCGTTTCAGGGTACAGTTCTTGCCATACAGCCGTTTCTTGATCGCATCCATCCGCGCATAACCTTCGGCAATGGAAAGCTGCGGCTCCCGCTCAAACACGGTATGGGGCTTGGGCACAAAGGTGGCGGCGCTCACGTTCACCCGGCAATTGCCTCCCCGCCCGGCCTTGAGCACCTTCTGAGCCAGAGCCGGGATCGCGGCCACATCTTCCTCTGTTTCGGTGGGCAACCCGAACATGAAATAGAGCTTAATCAATTTCCAACCCAAGCCGTAAGCCGCCTCCGCCGTACTCATCAAGTCTACCTCGGTGATCCCCTTGTTGATCACCCTCCGCAACCGGTCGGTGCCGGCCTCGGGAGCCAAGGTAAAGCCGGTCTTGCGCACCCGCTTGATCTGCTCCATGATCGCCGGGGTGAGGGTGCCGACCCGTAAAGATGGCAGGGACACGGAAACATGCTCCTTGGCAAAGCGGTTCATCAACCGCACCAGGAGCTCACTCAGGCAGGAATAATCTCCGGTGGAGAGCGACAGCAGGGCCAGCTCCTCGAAGCCTCCCTCAGCAATACCTTTTTCAGCCATGGCAAAGATCTTCTCTGGGGTGCGCTCCCGCACCGGCCGGTAAATCATGCCTGCCTGACAAAAACGGCAGCCCCGGGTACAGCCACGGGCAATCTCCAAGCCAAGACGATCATGAACGATCCGGGTAAGCGGCACCAGGGGAGGCTGTTCGATAGTGGCGCCTTCCAGGTCGACAAGAATCCGCCGCCTTACCAGCCCGTTACCGAAAAGCGTCCGCATCCCTTGAAAATTGCCACCTGCATCATAGCGGGGCTCAAAAAAAGAAGGGACATAGACCCCCTCGATCCGACTGAGCCGCGCCAGAACCTCCGGCCTTCCTTTCCCGCTTTCCTTGGCAGCGCGAACAACCTCGGCGATTTCCAGAATCGCCTCCTCCCCGTCTCCCAGGAGAATGGCATCAAAAAAATCAGCCACCGGTTCGGGGTGAAAAGCGCAGGGGCCGCCGCCGATCACCAGGGGGTGCGCACCAGTCCGCTCCGCGCTACGAAAGGGAAGCCCGGCCAGATCAAGAATGGTGAGGATATTGGTATAGCAGAGCTCATAGGGCAGGGTTATGCCGAGAATATCAAAATCAGCCACCGGCCGCTGCGACTCCAGGGCAAACAGGGGCAAGCGGTGGGCGCGGAGCATCTCCTCCAGATCGCGATCCGGGGTATAAACACGTTCCGCCAGCATATTCGCCCGAGCATTGACGAGATGATAGAGGATCTGCAACCCCTGGTGGGACATGCCGAGTTCATAAAGATCCGGAAAAGCCAGCACCATGCGGAGGGAAACAGAATCCCACTCCTTTTTCACCACATGCAGCTCGTTGCCGCCGTATCTGCTTGGCTGTCTTACCTGCGGCAGCAGGGCGTCTATTTCTCTATTCATCTGTAATCCCTGAACAAAAACGACCTGTTGGGGTCGATTGATCGTTTGAGTGTTGGCCTGGGCCGAACAAAGCGGCTCAGAAAATGCCAATAGTTAGCAGTGCCGCGGATGCGCGTGTCAATTGTCGGCGGAAGTGCCGACCAAGAGGCTTGCGAAGTGTACCAAGGCCGATGACAAAACAGATGCGCTGCTGCTCAACGTTTACACGCTATTCAACGGGCACCAGTTCAAAACCGGGTGGCAGCTCCACCCGAAAATCCCCCGCACCGAAGCTGGCATCGTACAGCCAATCCCCCAAGGTGAGTTCCATGAGCGCGCCGTTATTATTGGCGTGAATCCTGATCACCCCCGGCAACCGGCAGTTATCCGGCACACCTTCGGAGGCCGGGGCATAGTCATCGTACCGAACATCGACCATGATCCGACCATCAGGGTCTGCCACCAGATGCCGCAGGATCACCTGTCGGACCGGATCAAAAAGCACATGCCGCCGAAGCACCTTCTCCTCCGGAGAAGCTCCGGCGTCATAAGCAAGCTCCAACCAAACCCCTTGTCCTTCAGGGTCTTCCGCCACGGAAAAAAACCGCAATTTTTCAGGAGCCAGTCTGCCTGTAAGCCAGAAAAAACTGTGCGCCGGGTCAAAACCAGGGGGGGCATATTTCTTGAAAGCGGCCGCCGTGACCAATCCCTCATACCCCTTGCCTTCCAATACCGAAACATACCGAAAAAAGGTTCCATCCGTGGTCAAGAACATCAGGGGCTGACCCAGTGGATTTAAACCGGTAAATTTCAATGAAGAAGGAGCCTTGGCCTGGACAAAACCGGAGATAGAGCCAGTCTGCACAAGCGATTTCAAAGAAAGCCGCACCTGGGCATCGAGACAGCAGGGGCAGTCCAGCTGATGCGCCATGGTCTCCCGGAACAGGGCAACAACTTGCTGTTGCTGCAGGTCGGCAAGCGGCCGGGTGGACGGCAGGGTAGCGCATCCGCCACAAAAAAGCAAAAAAACAGCAACCCCTCCCAATAAGGCCTGAAAAATACCGCGATTCATTTTCCCCCGCCAGCCTGACCGTTCTCGGTAGATAATTCCGCCAATTTCCGGCGGACTACCTCCTTCTTGCTTTCCTCTTCATGGAGTTCCAGGGATTTCAGATAGGCATTACGGGCCCTTGATCTGTCATCTGTTTTCAGATAGGCATCGCCAAGATGTTCATAAATTGTCGGGTCATCGGGCGAAAGCACCACCGCCAGCTCCAGCTCCCGGACCGCTGCGGGAAAATCCCCCAGTCGGTAATAAACCCATCCCAAACTGTCCCGGACAAAGCCATCCTTTGGCAGCAAGGCGACAGCCTGCTCGACATACACCTTGGCCTCTTCCAGATTCCGCCCCTCATCGGCCCAGGTATATCCCACATAATTCAGGGCCCGCGCATGCTTCGGCTCCCGCTTCAGCACCTCTTCCATCTGGCGCATGGCCCCGGCCTCGTCCCTCAGCTTATGCAGGAACAGGGCATACTCGTAATTTGCCTCCACATTGCCTGGAAAATCAGCAAAAGCCTGGGTAAACACCCCGTGAGCCTTATCCATCTTCTCCTGACCTGCGTAGAGCATTGCCAAGGCCACATAGAAATTGAGCCGCCGGTGCTGCTTGTCGGCCATGGCCTGTCGCAGGGCTTTCTCCGCCCCAGGGAAATCCTTTTCTTGCTGCATGATTCTGGCCAGCATGATAACCGATTCCTCATAGGCCGGGCTGGTCGGCCCCACCTGCCGGAGAAGTTTCTTGGTGGCCGCAAACTCCCCCTGCTGGTAATAAGCCAGGATCAACAGCGCCCTGGCTCCGTCCGAATGGGGATCTTTTTTGAGGATTGCGTTCAGCCGGGTGACTGCATCAAGGCGTCTCCCTGCGTCGAGAAGAATGCGGCAGATGGCAAGCTCGACCTTGGCCGGGTCGGCCGAGATGTCCCGCAGATTTTCCATCTCTTTGAGCGCCTTGTCCACCTCCCCCTGACGGAAATAGATATTGGCCAGAAAGCTCCTGGCCCTTTCATCGGAGGGGTCTTCCTCAAGAATCCGCCTGTAGATGGCAATGGCCTCGGAATAATGTTTCTCTTGCTCGTACAATTCCGCGGCATCATAAGCCAGCATCGGCGACCAGTTGAGCTCCAGCGCTTTTTTAAAAGCCTCAGCCGCCTTATCGAAAATGTGCATCTCCTGGTAGAGCTTGGCCAGATAATAAAAACCGGCATAGGAATCCGGGTTGATCTCCGCCAATTTTTCCAGAACCTGCCGCGCCTTCGTGTAATCACGCAAACGGGCATGCAGCCCGCCCAACATCAGGCGTACATTGAAGTTCTGCGGATCATCGACCAGAATAGCCTGATACATCTCCACCGCCTCGCCGTACCGCTCCATGATGCTGTAAAGATTCGCCAGCAGCGCTCGGGCTTCCGAATCTTTTGGATTCAGGGCGATGAGCCTGTTCACCACTTCAACCGCCTCTTCCCGTTGCCCTGTTTTTACGAGAAGCGAAGCCAGGGAACGCATGACGTGCCCAGCCAACCGATCACAAACCAGCGCCTGTTTATAAGCGTAGATAGCCTCTTCGTAATGGCCTTCGATATCGGCCGACTTGCCCCAGAGAAAATTAAAATAAGAACAGCTCCTGTCCACCGCTTCTTCATAGGGTTCAAGGTCAGCGGCAAAGGGCGGCTGCCCAGGCACCCCCTGAATGGTCTGGGCACAAGACAGGCAGCTGAGGGCCAACCCACAGGCAATCAACAGACGCTTCAGCATACAGTTTCTCCCCTTAATCCCAAAACCTTGAACCAGACCATGATTTTCTTGCCCAAATTCCCATAATCCGCAAAGACGATTACTCCTCTGCTCAAAAAAGCTCTGTCACGTTTTCCATGATCAGGGCATGCACCGCCCCGGCAGACCCTGTTCCGTCGATGCGCCGGATATTGGCCGCCTTAAGGGCGGCAAAGATCCCGGCCACCCGGGCCAAGGTCTCTTCCTGTTCGAAATCGTTCAGGATTTCGCCACGGAGCTTCTCCACCCGATGCACCCCAAGGGAGACAGGAACCTCAAGCATAATAACCATATCCGGCACTGGCGCAAACAATTCATTTACCGCAATGATTTTTTGCGGATCATGCCCAGCCGCGCCTTGATAGGCCGCGGTTGAATAATAGTACCGATCGGTGAGCACCACCTGACCACGGTCCAAAGCCGGGGCGATTACTTGCGCCACATGCTCGCGCCGGTCATCGAGAAAAAGAGCCAACTCTTCTTCCGGGGTAACGCTCTTCCTGTTTTTATACAACTGCCTTATTTTCCGCCCATACTGACCATCGGTGGGCTCGCGGGTCGTAACCACGCTCAATCCCCGTTGACGCAAAACCTCCGCCAACAGCTCTATCTGGGTGGTTTTGCCTGTCCCGTCGATTCCTTCAAAGGCGATGAGCAATCCTTTCCTTTCCATTACGTGACACCCTCGATAACTTATAGCCGGCAGCTTCCTGCTTCCAGCTTTTGCCTGTTGGCGACAATGGCCTCGGCCATGGAGACCGCGGCAGCCAGACTCGCGGGGTCAGCCAACCCCTTGCCCGCAATATCATAAGCAGTGCCATGATCCACCGAGGTCCGGACAATCGGCAACCCAAGGGTCACATTCACCCCATCGCTGAAATGCAGAAGCTTGAAGGGAATCAAGCCCTGATCATGATACATGCAAACCACGGCATCAAACCGCCCGGTCGCTGCTTTATGGAACACCGTGTCCGGCGGAAACGGCCCTTCAACCTGCCAACCGGCCCGACGCCCGGCCGCGACAGCCGGGGCAATGACCCGTTGTTCCTCATCGCCGAACATGCCGTCTTCCCCGGCATGGGGATTCAAACCCGCCACAGCCATCCTGGGCTGGGCCACCCCGAAATCATCTCGCAAAGCCCGACCGGTAATGGTGATCATCCTCAGTACCGCTTCCCGGGTTATGGCACCAGGCACCTCAGCCAAGGCCTGATGGATGGTAACCAAAGTAATCTTGAGCGTGGCCCCTGCCATCATCATGGCAAAATCCCTTGCCTGACAAAGCTCGGCCAGCATCTCGGTATGTCCGGGAAACCCGTAACCTCCGGCCTTAAGGGCGGCTTTACCGATGGGGCAGGTCACCAGGCCGGCGAGTTGCCCCTGCCGGATAAGCCGCACCGATTCCTCGATATAACACCCCATGGCCCGACCTGTTTCAATGGTGGGGCTTCCCCAACAAAGTCCGTCCCCAAGATCGGAGAGAGAGAGAACATTGAGCGCCAGCGGCCGGCAGGACGCGCCGGGCTGCCAATCAACCACCGGAATCCCGATCCCGAGCGCCTTGGCGCAACGGCGCAAGACCCCGGCATCACCGATAACCACGGGCCACGCACCTGTTTGCCGTTCGGATTTGCTGAAAAAGCGCAGAATGATCTCCGGCCCGATACCCACCGGGCAACCCATGGTAATCCCCAAGGGAGGCAATTTTGTTTCAATTCCAGGCTGCACCGTCATACTCCATAACTCAGATCAAAAGCGTTTTTCACCAGTTCGACCACCGGCGCATTCTCTCCGGAAAAACTGATCGCCACCACGTCAAAACGAGCCGGCTGCCCTTCCCTCCCGGTTTCGGCCAGGTACTGAAGAGCAGCCTTGGAAATCTGCCGACACTTGGCAGGGGTCACAGCTTCAAAAGGATGTCCGCACTGTTGGCTGCGTCTGGTCTTGACCTCGACGAAAACCAGGACCCCCTGCTCCTCGGCGACAATATCGATTTCCCCCTGCTTTGTCCGGTAATTCCTGAGGATAACCCGATAACCCTGCCGGGAAAGATAACGGCTGGCAAGCGTTTCCCCTTGCTGCCCGAGGGGAATTTCACCCGTTTGCTTCATTTTCCCGAACAATCGCGCACCGGCTTAAAGCTCTGTCGATGGATGGGGCTGGGCCCGATTTCCCGAAGAATCCGGCGATGCTCCGCCGTGGGATAGCCTTTGTGTTTGGCAAAATTATACTGGGGATATTCGAGATGATACTGCTGCATGATCGCATCCCGGGTCACTTTAGCGACAATGGAAGCGGCGGAGATGGAGGCACTGCGCGAATCGCCCTTGATCAAGGCCTTTTGCTCAACAGCCAAAGGAACGGTGAACTTACCGTCAACCAACAAAAAGTCAGGCAGGGAGGATAATTTTCCCACTGCTATCTTCATGGCCAGCAGAGAAGCTTGCAAAATATTGAGCCGGTCGATCTCCGCAGCGGAGACGATTCCCACTCCGATTTCAGCCCCAATGGCAACAAGACGATCCACCAACTCCCCACGGGCTTTGGCGCTCAATTTTTTTGAATCACGGAATTGGTGATAATCGCAATGAAGCGGAAGAATAACACAAGCGGCAACCACCGGTCCGGCCAGCGGGCCTCTGCCTGCCTCGTCGGTTCCGGCCACGGTGGCATAACCCTGGCTGACCAGGAAACGTTCAATGGCAAAGGTGTCTCCAGCAGAAGAAGCTGGCCACAGTGTTATCGTCTTGGACAAGACGCACCACCTTGTGCGATGACCCGAAAGGACCAAGAATGAAATGGCCACGGTTTCCCGTGGCCAGACAATGGCGGCAATATGAAATATTGCCGGAGCAGGTGCGGCAAGGCCACTCTTGCTCCGAGCAATACGCAAAGAAGACTAGTTGATGCCTTTTTCCCTGATTCTCGCTGCCTTCCCGCGCAGATTGCGCAGGTAGTACAAACGCGAACGCCGTACACGGCCCTCGCTCACCAGCTCAATCTTATCAACCCTGGGAGAGCACAAAGGAAAGGTTTTTTCCACGCCAACCCCATGGGAAATCTTGCGAACGGTAACGCTTGCGCCCATGACTCCTTTGCGACGACGGATAACAATCCCCTGAAAAAGCTGGGTTCTTTCCTTGTTGCCCTCAACGATCCGGATATGCACTTTCACGGTATCGCCGGCCCGAAAGTCGGGGATATCATGCCGCACATTCTCTTGTTCCATCTGCTCAATGATGTTCATAGTTTTTCCTCTTTCAACCCTTTATGAGAACGGATTCCACGGGGCCATTATACACGCCCACACTTTTTTTTCAATGTTTAGGAGCCGTTACGGAATAAAAACAAAACAGACTGTTCCGTTACGACTCCTTAAGCCGGCCTTTACATTCAGACGGCAAGGTTATTTGGTTACTACGGCCTGCCCAAGACCCTGTCCAGAACAATGGCCGCAGCCGATCGGACAGAGAGATGATTATACTCGCCATACCCGGTAATGGGAGGCAGCAAGGCGTCAACATCAGCTAAAACTTCCGGCGTCATGCCCCAGCCGGTGCCGAACAAAATCAGATGCGGCTCTCCGGCAAAGATTCTCCGACGGGCTTGCGCATAATCCAACTGATTGGCATTCTGTTTGGCACTGGTGGCCAGAACCGTCGGCCTGCGCTGCCATTTCGCCTGCACCAGTTCATACAACTCTGCCAAATCATGACAGATCCGCACCAACGACAGAGCATCCTTGCGTTTCGGATTGTAGGTCGCCCCATGGCCTGTTTGCCAATGTTCCAGTATATCGCGCACCAAGGACTGTTGATCAGCGAAAGGGGTGACAATATACAGAGTATCAATGCCAAAGGTTCTGCCTGCCCTGGCAATATCATGCAGGTCCAAATTGGTCACCGCCGAGCCAATGGTCTCGCCGTTCTTGTTACAGACCGGATAATGGATCAGAGCCAGATCAAGCCGCAGGACAGGTTGATCTGAACATTGGGCACCTTTTTGAATCACCTAATCGTCCACCAGGGGCAAAAAATTTCCAGCTACCCCAGAATAGTAGCCGTTCAGCAGTGCCGTAGCTGCTAGAAAGAGGCCTGCGAAGTGTGCGAGACATGTGCAGTCCGATGACAACGCAGATGCGGTGCTGCTGAACGGCTACTGAATCACTGCTCCACCGGCCGACTGTTCCAGCCGCTCTCTCGCAGCTTGGCAAGAAGTCCCTGCCGCTGTAAAATCTTCAACTCACCCGGACTGAAACGCATCCCGGCAACAAGATCAGGCCGTTTAGCAATCGTTCGCTCAACCGCGGCCACTAACCTCCATTCGGCCACTGCGGCATGATCACCGGAGAAAAGCACCTCCGGCGCCGGTATTCCCTCAAACAGCCTGGGCCGCGTATACTGCGGAAATTTAAGCCCGCCCCGACTGAAAGTATCATAACCAGCTGAATCAGCACATCCCAATACATCCGGCCTCAACCGGGTAATGGAATCAATGAGGACCATGGCCGCCAATTCGCCACCGGTGAGAATATAGTCGCCGATGGAAATTTCCTCATCAACATACTGGGCGGTAAAGCGTTCATCCACCCCTTCATAACGGCCACAAACCAGAAGCAACCGTGCATACCCTGCCAGCTCTTCGGCTACGGCCTGGGTATATGGCCGGCCCTGGGGGCTTAAGAGGATCACCCGACCCGGCTGCGGGACAATGGCCTGCACCGCCTGCACCGCAGCAGCAAGCGGTTCCGGCTTCATGACCATACCTTCTCCGCCGCCAAAGGGGCGATCATCGGTCATGGAATGCTTATCAATCGCATAATCGCGGATGTTATGGCAGGCAATCTCTATCTGCCCGGCCTCTTGGGCCCTGCGGATTATCCCCTCCTTGAGCGGAGAATCAAGCAGCTCCGGGAAAATCGTCAGCACATCAAATCGTATGGTCTCGCCCACGGGAGCAACGCTCACAAGCCTGCAACACAAAAGGAGAAAATTATCGGCAAGGCCGCAAACAATGGCCGGCTGAACCTGTCGGCGGATGGCTTACTTCGCATCGCCCAGCGCCCCACCTGCATTCATTTCCAATAACCCCGGCGGAGGCGTGACTATCAAGGCCTTGCCGTCCGGAGCAAGCCCGGCGACACACTCATCAATCGCCGGGATCAGATATTCGGCTCCCGCCCCGGTAATCACCAAAATTTCATGGGCGCCCGTGGCAAGAAGCGAAGTGATTTGCCCCAGCTCCTGCCCGTCATCGGTGATCACGGGCAGCCCTTCAAGTTCATGCCAGTAGAAGGTCCCCGTCCCATGACTCGGCAAAAATTCACGGCCGATACGAACCTCCCATCCACGCAACCCTTCCGCCGCGCTTCTGTCGGCAAGACCGGCAAGCTGAAGGAGAACCAGGTTCCCCAAAGGCCGGCACTGCTCAACCTCATACGATCTGCTCAGGTCATGGTCCGGATCGACCAGGGTCAACAATCGGTAGCCGCGAAAATCATCGGTCCTGCCGGAAAAAGGGTAAACCTTGATCTCCCCTTTGATACCATGAGCCTTGGCAACCTTGCCCACCGCGATCTGCCCGCCATGGACAACGCCGACATCAAGAATTTCCAAAAATCCTACTCCGCTATCTCGAGACGAGCCTTGCGGTTGTCCTTGCCTGCTGAGGCAGAGAGCAGCGAGCGGATGGCCCTGGCGGTCCGGCCCTGTTTGCCGATAACCTTACCCAGATCCTCTTTGGCTACCCGCAACTCAAGAACAACGGCACCGTCGCTTTCCGTTTCAGTAACCTGAACCGCAGCGGGATCATCCACCAGCGCGGTGGCTATAAATGCAACCAGATCCTTCATGGATATTATTCCGCAACGCTGGAAGCATTGGCAAGCAAGCTCTTTACCGTATCTGAAGGCAGTGCTCCCTTGTCGAGCCAAACCTTAACCCGGTCCTGCTTGAGAATAACTTCGGCGGGTTGCTTGCATGGGTCATAGGTACCGACCACTTCAAGGAACTGACCGTCGCGAGAAGCCTCGGCGTTGGCTACCACAATACGGTAAAAAGGTTTTTTCTTGCGGCCCATTCTGGTCAAACGAATCCGTACTGCCATGGTGTTGTTTCCTCCTGTGAGTTATTTAAGAGCCGTTACGAAATAAGCTCTGCTGTCTTGACCCTTTCGTTACGGCTCTTTATGCCGTTTTGTTCATACGATGACGATACTATTTTTTTTGCTACAACGGCTCACTGAACGCCAAGTAACAAAGAAGCCTGGACATGCATCACAAGCTGTTTTCTTTGCGCCCTGTGCGTCTTCGCATTATTTCAGCAACCGGAGACCAGGGTCTACCGGAAAAGGCCCTTGGGCCGCTTTTTTTTCTTCGGTCCGCCGACAAAGGCGCCCAACGCTCCGGGCTTGCCGCTCATCTGCTTCATCATCTTGAGCATTTCCGTATAGCTCTTGATGACCTTGTTCACATCCTGCACCGAGGTGCCGCTCCCCTTGGCAATGCGTGTCCGGCGGTTGGCATTGAGGATAGCGTGGTTGCGACGCTCCTTGATGGTCATGGAGTTGATGATCGCCTCCACCTTGCCAAGTTCTTTTTCATCGGGCTTGGGCATGTCCTTGAGCTGCTTGATCCGGCTCATCCCCGGTATCATGCCCATGATCTGCTCCAGACTGCCCATTTTTTTGATCTGCTGGATCTGCTCAAGAAAATCCTCCAGGGAAAAACCCTCTTTCTTGAGCTTCTTGGCGAGTTTTTCCGCCTTGTCCTTATCAACAACGGCCTCGGCCTTTTCGATCAGGGTGAGCACATCGCCCATCCCGAGAATCCGGGAGGCAACACGATCCGGATGAAACGGCTCCAAGGCATCAAGCCCTTCACCCATACCGACAAACTTAATGGGCCGCTGGGTCACTTTCTTGATGGACAGGGCCGCGCCGCCGCGGGCATCGCCATCCATCTTGGTCAGGATCACGCCGCTGATGGCGAGATCGAGATTAAATTTTTCCGCAACCGTAACCGCGTCCTGACCGGTCATGGCATCGGCCACGAAAAGAATCTCGGCGGGCTGCACCGCGTCCTTGATTCGGGCCAGCTCACCCATGAGCTCCTGATCCACATGGAGCCGACCGGCGGTATCGAGAATCAGGGTATCATACCCCGCATTCTGGGCGGCATGCACGGCCTGGCGACAGATGGCTACCGGATCCTGATCGGTGGCCGAGGGATGCACCGGCACCCCGAGGCTCTGGCCGAGAATGGTCAACTGCTCAATAGCCGCAGGCCGGTAGACATCGGCCGGCACCAGGTAGGGCTTGCGCCCCTTGCCTTGGAGCATCTTGGCCAGCTTGCCGGAGGTGGTGGTCTTACCGGAACCCTGCAGACCCACCATCATAATGATTACGGGCTGCCTGCCGCTGAGATCGAGGGTAGCGGTCTGCCCGCCCAACAACTCGACCAGCTGGTCGTGAACGACCTTAACCACCTGCTGACCAGGGGCCAGGGAACCAACCACTTCCTGGCCGATCGCCTTCTCGGCAACGGTGGCGACAAATTCCTTGGCGACCTTAAAATTGACGTCGGCTTCCAGCAGGGCCATGCGCACTTCGCGCAACGCCTCCTGAATATTTTCCTCGGTCAGCCTGCCGTGGCCGCGAAGCTGTTTAAAAACATCATGTAATCGGTCTGAAAGCGACTCAAACATTTTTAATCAATCACTCAAGCAGCCTGCGGGGAACGCCCGGCAGCCGCGATAATTCCTGAAAAAAGACACACCTCACCCTCTCCGGGCCGGAAAACGGACAAAGATACTGTGCCAAAGCCAGGTTGTCAAGCACCAAATCGCCGACATCAGGCCCCGGCCTGCACACATCTCGTTGGAAGACGGCAGGCAAAATGATTGAGCACCTGGGAGGCAAATTGGCCTTGGGTCACGTCCAGTTCACCAGCTTCAAGCCCGGTATTCTGCGAAAATGCTTCTGATTGTTTGTGACCAGGGTGAGGTTGCGGGCAAGCGCGGTAGCGGCGATTATCAGATCCAGGTCGGCAAGCCGCAAGCCCTGAACCTCCAGGGTGGCCTTCATTTTTCCGAATGCTTCCACCGTTTCCGGGCCTGGCGGCAAAAGGGGGAAAGCGCTCTCAATGGTCTTGAGCTTGGCCTGGTTCGCATCGACATTCTGCGACTTGTAAGCGCCATAGTACAGCTCCATCATGGTGATGGTGCTGAGATACAGAGGATCATGCACATGGATGCGCAGGTTCTCCGCCACCCCGCCCTGCCCCTTCAGAGAATAGATCACCGTGTCGGTGTCGAGAAGAAACATTACAGCCCCCCGGCAAGCCGCTGGCTGTTTTTGCGGGCATTTTTAATTTCGGCGACAATCTCACCGGCTGGCCTGGAGTCTTCCCATGAACCGGACAATTGCAGCAGCACCTCGGCCGGAGACGGCATGGCGGAGCAAGTCTTCTGCGAAGAAAGATGCGCCTTGACAAGAAAGATGATCTCCTGACTCACCGATCTGTTTTCAGCCGCTGCCAGCCTTTTCAGTTGTTCGTACAGACCGTCATCAATCCCTTTTACTTGCAGGTTTGCCATGGGTTCCTCCGTTGCATTACGCGCACAGTTCTTTCATGAAACAGTAATACTTTATCATGATTTGAACAAGCAAAAAAATCTGCTGGCTCTACAACACAGGCGACGGAACCGGTGTGGTCATTACTGACGGCGGGTGTCAAAGAGGACGAATTCCGCCGGCATGATACTTTGATTTGATAATTAAGTAAGGCGTCCCCGAATTATCCCAAAGTTTATCAATCGTTATTATCGGCAAATATTTCCTGCTAAAAGAAGGTTATACCAAATGTACATAACCAGGAACCTGTTGTTTTTATTATTGGTTTTATTTTTTTTAGAAAGTGGCATATTAGTTGCTATTTTTAGTTGTTATATATATTTCAATTAGGAACAAAAAAAAGAGATATTAATATGGCAATTTCAGGCATCCAATCTGGGCAGGAAGTGTACAGAACACCTTTTGCACAGGAAAGCTCAATGCGACCCTCTGAGCCATCAATTGTTCGGTATACGGAATCAGATACCGTGTTAATTTCCGAGGAGGCCAAGGAACTCGCGAAGAAAGACTACCCTGAAAAAAACCAAGGAAAGATCGCCACCGGTCAAATGGATGCCGCTATTCAGGACAAAGACCTCCCCCTTGAAGCTCTTTCTTTGCCTTCTTGGTATGGCAATTATGTTCCGAATGCGATGACTGTTACTCATTCAATTAGTCATGAATTTTGGGATATGGTTGGGGAATTAACAAAAGATAACAGTCTGTCCGATGAAGATCGGAGTCAGATAAAAAATTATCTCCAGAATGATCCCATACATCAGGTCAACTTGGCAAAAGATGAATTCAGAAGGCAGTTCAAAAATGAAATATCAGAGTACATGGATTCTATAGGTAAATATTTCCAAGAATCTTTGAAGGAAAATGGGGTCAACTCAAATAGCGACTATTACAAGAAGGTGGTGCTTGATAAAGATAACAGCGAAAAGGTTCATCAGAGCATGCAAAAACGAATTGAAAGCGATCCTCGCTTGCTTGAACTGGCGGAAATATTAGGAATAAAACTTAATAGTTAGCTTCATATAAAAGTTGAATTTGTTTAATTTTGGCATATTACAGAATGGATAGGCAGACAAGGCGGGAACCCGAACAGGATTTCCCGCCTTTCTCCCTTCAGACTTGCGGTTTTCTTACAGCGCTTCCAGCACCTTGGCCAGCCCCTCGGGGGTGTCGAACTGGAAGCAGCGGTGTTCGTAGTCAGACGGGATGATCTTGCCCAAAAGCCCGGTGAGCACCGTCTTGGGGCCGACCTCGATAAAGACCCGCACCTCCTCGGCCATCAGCCGCTCCACGATCTCCAACCAGCGGACGGTGGAGGCGATCTGACGCGCCATGATCTGCCGGATCGCGGCAGGATCGCTCTCGGAAGCGGCAGTCACGTTGAAGAGGACCGGCGTGGCCGGAGCGTTGAAGGTCACCTTGGCCATGGCCGCCTCGAAATCCGGGACCGCGCCGGCGATCAGCTCGCTGTGCCAGGCGCCGCTCACCTTGAGGGGAATCGCCTTGCCGCCCTTCTCCTTGACCAGGGGCGCGGCAACGGCAAGGGCCGATTCCTCGCCGGAGATCACGATCTGTTCGGCGGAGTTGTGGTTGGCCACGGTGATCTTGCCGGCAGCCTTGGCGCTTTCCACGATCCCGCGCACCGTCTCGATGGGCAGTTTCACCACCGCCTGCATGCCGCCGGGATTTGCGGCAGCCTCGCGCTCCATCAAGCGGCCGCGCTCGGTGACAAGACCCAGGGTCTCCTCGGCACTGACGATCCCGGCAGCGGCAATCGCTCCGTACTCGCCCAGGCTGTGACCGGCAAAAAATGCCGGTTTCACCCCGGCCTTGGCCAGGGCCTGCCAGCAGATGAGATTCATCACGGTCATGGCCGGCTGCAGATGCACGGTGCGAGTCAGCTCCTCCATGGGGCCGTCCTGACAGAGGCGGGTGAGCGGAAAACCGCTGATCTTTTCCGCCATATCCATGAGCGCACGGGCATCACCGTCCGTTTCCAAAAATTCCTTGCCCATCCCCAAAAACTGGGAGCCCTGCCCTGGAAAAAGAACCGCTATCTTTGCCTCTGCCATACCCGAAATCCCCAAATTCATTTTTTTTATTGATCACTGCCAAAGGGTGCGGAACTTTCCCGCGCCGCTTCATTTTTCACGCTTCACTCTTCACTTTCTTTCGGCGGATACATTATGGTGCCCAAAATAAACAGGCCGACCCCGACGGTGATAGCCGAGTCCGCAACATTGAAGGCCGGCCAGTGATGCGTGCCGACATAAAAATCAAGAAAATCAACCACCGCCCCAAAACGCAGCCGGTCGATGAGATTACCTGCGGCCCCTCCGGCGACCAGGCCGATGGCGTGAGCAAAAATCTTGCCCTGACTGCGAAATTGCCGATAGGAAAAAAACATCACCCCAATGGCAGCAACAGCCACGCCGACAAAGAACACCTGCCGCCAGACACTCTGGGCTCCGGCCAACATGCCGAAGGCCGCCCCGGTGTTGGTGAGATAGGTCAGGTTGAACAGGCCGGGGATGACGGGCTGCAATTCATAGAGGCCGAAATAGGCCATCACCAGCTCTTTGGTCAGCTGATCGAGAATAACCACCCCCAGAAGCCAGGCCAGGGGGACAATGGGCAATTCGTCCTTTTTCAAATGGCCACCACCACACTGGTACAACGGGGACAGAGGCTGGGATGCTCAGTATCGCTGCCCAACTCCTCGGAGCGCAGCCAGCAGCGCTCGCATTTCTCTCCCCTGGCCGGCCGCACCAGCACGGAAAGCTCCGGCAGTTCGGTGCTGACAAAACCCGGCTCAGGCAGGGACCCCATCAGTTCCATACGGGAAACAATGGCTACGCTTTGCAGAGTTTGCCAGTTGGCCGCCAAAAACCCGCCCAACTCACCACCTGCCGCCACTACCACTTCCGACTCCAGGGAATGACCGATAACCTTGTCGCGCCGGGCAATCTCCAACGCCTTGGTCAATTCGCCCCGCACCTTCAAAACCCTGTCCCACTTCTCGGCCAGCGCCTTATCTCCGACCCTTTCCGGTTTCAATACCGGAAAGAGCGCAACACAGACATTATCCTCGTGTTGGGCTGCGCCGGGAAGAAAATCCCAAACCTCGGCAGCCATGAAGGTAAGAACCGGCGCCATAAGACGGGTGAGACCATCGACGATCTCATGGAGTGCGGTCTGGGCTGCCCGCCGCTCACGGGATTTAGCGGGCAAGGTATAGAGCCGATCCTTGAGCACATCCAGATAAAGGGCGCTCATGCTCACCGTACAGAAATTGGTCAGGCCATGGAATACGGGATGGAATTCAAACCCCTCGTAGCCCTTGAGCACCTTCATCTTCAACAGCTCGAACTGATAGAGGGCCCAACGGTCCAACTCATCCATCTCGCTGTCCGGGACCGTGTCGGTGGCCGGATCAAAATCGTAGAGATTGCCGAGGATGAAGCGGACCGTGTTGCGGATCTTGCGGTAGGCATCGGCCAATTGCTGGAGAATGGTGTCGGAGATCTTGATATCGTCGCGGTAATCCTCGGAAGCCACCCAGAGACGCAGGATCTCGGCCCCGTACTTCTTGATGATCTCCTCCGGAGCAATGACGTTGCCGATACTCTTGGACATCTTCTTGCCCTGGCCGTCCACGACAAAGCCATGGGTGAGTACGGATTTATACGGCGGAATCCCCCGGGTGCCCACCGAAGCCAACAGAGCGCTTTGAAACCAGCCGCGATGCTGATCGCTGCCTTCCAGATAGAGATCGGCCGGAGCGGCAAGCTCGGGACGCTCCTCCAGGACGGCGGCATAACTTACCCCCGAATCGAACCAGACATCGAGGATGTCTTCTTCCTTGATGAACTCGGTGCTCCCGCATTTCCGGCACTTGGCGTCAGTTCCGATAAAATCGGCCAGCTCATGGCTGAACCAGGCGTCGGCCCCTTCTTTTTCAAAGAGGGCGGTGATCCTTCCCATGATCGTCTCGTCGTTGAGCACCTCGCCGCAGTCACCGCAATAGACCACGGTGAGAGGTACGCCCCAAGCGCGCTGGCGGGAAAGGCACCAATCCGGCCGGTTTTCCACCATGCCGTGGATGCGCTCCATGCCCCATTGGGGGATCCATTTCACATCCTTGATCGCGGTCAGGGCCTTGTCACGCAGGTCATTTGCCTCCATGGAAATAAACCACTGCTCGGTGGCCCGGAAGATAACCGGCTTCTTGCAACGCCAGCAATGGGGATAGCTGTGAGAGAGCTTGGTCTCCTGGATGAGCGAACCCTGCGTCGCCATATCCGCGGTGATCCGCGGGTTGGCCTCGAAGATAAAGAGCCCGGCATAGGGGCCTGCCTCCTCGGTGAAACGGCCGTCGTTGCCCACCGGCGAGAGCACCGGCAGATTGTAGTTGATTCCGGTCATATAATCTTCCCGGCCATGGCCCGGAGCGGTATGCACGCAGCCGGTGCCGGTGTCCAGAGTCACGTAATGGGCCAGGACCATGAGCGACTCGCGCTCCAGAAAGGGGTGCTTGCACTTCTTGCCTTCCAGCAACTTGGCGGAAAAAGTGGCAATAATCTCATAATCGCCCACACCCCACGCGGCCAAGGCCTGCGCCACCAAACCCTCGGCCAGGATCAGCACCTCGTCGCCCACCCGGACTGCAGCATAGGGGTAATCCGGATGAAAGGCCACACCCAGGTTGGCCGGCAGGGTCCAGGGGGTGGTGGTCCAGATCACGGCCGAGACCTTCTGGTTGGCCAGAGCAGGGATAACCGCGCCCAGATCCTCGGCCACCGGAAACTTCACGTAAATGGAGGGCGAGGAATGGTCGTAATACTCAACCTCGGCCTCGGCCAAGGCGGTCTGACAGGAAGAACACCAATGCACCGGCTTCTTGCTGCGGGTCACCGCGCCGGAGAGGAGAAAGCGGTTGAACTCCCGGGCAATGCTCGCTTCATACTTGTAATCGATGGTCAGATAGGGATTGTCCCAATCGCCCAATACCCCGAGACGCTTGAACCCCTCCTTCTGTTTCTTGATCCATTTCCCGGCATAATTCCGGCAGGCGCCCCGAAAGGCAAGCTTGCCGATCTCACGCTTCTTGGAACCAAGCTCCTTGTCCACGTTGAGTTCAATGGGCAGGCCGTGGCAATCCCAGCCCGGCACATAGGGGCAACGGAATCCGGCCATGCGTTTGGCCCTGAGAATGATATCCTTCAAGATCTTGTTCAAGGCGTGACCCATGTGGATATTGCCGTTGGCATAGGGCGGGCCGTCGTGCAATATATAGAGGGGCCTGTCAGCGGTCTTTTCCTGCACCCTGGCGTAGAGATTTCCTTCCTCCCAGGCCTTGAGAACCTCCGGTTCCCTTTGGGACATATTGGCCTTCATCTTGAAATCGGTCTGAGGCAGATTCAATGTCGCCCGATAATCCATGGGTGATCTCCATATATTTTAAAAACTGAGGAATGTGTGTCGAGGACTGAGGTCAAGCAGACAAACATACCAGCTCACCCGCAAGTTGCAAGGGTAAAATCGCCGGGATTTCGGGAAGTTCGCCTCACCAACCGGCTTTCCCTTTGACATTTCCCGCCCTGGTTCCTATATTTGATTGATTCATCACAAGACGACCAACGCAACGGTCCGGAGGCGCTGAGTTTTCTTTTTTCCATAACCAGAGCCGGTTCTTTTTGCGTCTCTGCGCCGTTGCGCTAAAAAACGATTACTGGAGAAATCAGATGCCTAAAATTATTGCCCTGGCTGGCAAGGGCGGGGTCGGCAAGACCACAATTTCCGCTCTGCTCATCAAATACCTGACCGAAAAGGGCATGACTCCCATCCTCGCCGTGGATGCCGACGCCAACGCCAACCTCAACGAGCTGCTCGGGCTCAAGGTCAACATCACCATCGGCCAGATCAGAAAAGAACTCAAAGGCGACATGCCGCCCAACATGACCCGGGACCAGTACATGGAGATGAAGGTGCACCAGTCCCTGGTCGAGGCCAGCGGCTTCGATCTCATGGCCATGGGCCAGCCGGACGGGCCGGGCTGCTATTGCGCGGCCAACCAGCACCTGGCCATGACCATGGATCACCTGGCCGACAACTACCGGTACATCCTGGTGGACAACGAAGCCGGCATGGAGCACTTAAGCCGCATGAACCTGAGGGTTATCGACTTTCTTATCGTGGTCTCGGACCCCTCGGCCCGAGGAATCATGACAGCCAAACGGATTGCCGAACTCACCGGACCATTGGGAATACAAATCAAGAAAAAATGTCTCATCGTCAATCGGGTGCCTGAACCAGCCAGTGCGGAATTGCTGACCAAAATCAAGGAAACGGTGGATTCCACCGACCTGCCCCTGGGTGGCCTGTTGCCTGCGAGCAACGAACTGGTGTCCCAGGAGATCGCCGGGAAATCCTACCTGTTGCTCGACGCCGAAGTTCCCGTGGTACAAAAGGCCTTCGCCATCTTCGACGCGCTGCTGGAATAGCCCGGACCCGGCAATAAGCTCCATCATTCGGCCGTAAACACGCCGTTGGAAAAATTTTCCCGGCTCGTGCGCATGCGCCCCTCCTCACGCATGATCAGTAACATAAGGGAATAACAACAAATATTAATCAATGCGCCTCAGTATCTGTTCTGGCACGAGTTTTGCTTTTCAACAATGCGGCAGCTCCATATCCAGAACCATCACACGAGGCGCACCATGGAATTACTGGCATCTTTCTACAACGGAGTAAGCGGCGTGAACGCCATGGGCCAAAAGCTCAACGTCACGGCAAACAATGTCGCCAATGTCAACACCAACTCCTTCAAAGCACAACAAACCCACTTCGCGGATGTCTTCGAAACCACCATGGGCTCCCTCTCTTTGGGGCACGGCGTCCAACTCGGTCAAATCAACACTTCCTATACCGACGGCATGCTCGAAAGCACCGGCAAGGCAACGGACATGGCCATCAGTGGCCCTGGATTCTTCATGGTCCGCCCGGAGGACGCAACAACGGCCGACACCTACACCCGCTCCGGAAACTTCAATCTGGTGGAGCACCTGGGCGCGGAACCCAACGCCTACAATCTGGTCACCGCGACCGGTCAGTTCGTGCAGGGCTACAACATAAGCACCGGCTCCGTTTCACCCACCACGGTCAGCGATATCCTGATCAAAAATATCGCGCCCCAATCGGCAACCAGCAAGGTGGAACTGGTGATGAACCTGCAGAACAATCCGACACTGGTTGAACCCGCGGCCAGCCCAGTCAGCCTGTTTGACAGCTGGAACGGCACCAACCCCGCCCAGCCCATTGCCACGGGCAATTATGACTATAAAACCTCACTGAAAATTTACGGCTCAAGCGATGAAACAGTAGGATTTACAACCCCCTCATCCGCCTACGACCTGACCGTCTATTTTGATGCAACCGGAAACCCCAACGAACAGGAGTTCCTCGTCACCTGTGATCCCTCGCTGGATCAACGCGTAAACGCGGACGGCAGCCGTTACAACAGCACAACAGACAAGGGAGCCGGCGCCCTGCTCTACGGCGTGCTCTCTTTTTCAAGCAACGGCGACCTGAACAATATTCAATGCTGGAATGTGCCTCCCAACGGCGATGTTGCCCCGACCACCACCAATCCGGATGGCGATCTCGTCCCGAACCCCACCAACCTGCTGACCTTGGGCAGAGGGGAATCATACTACAGCTTTGACTTTAACTTTTCCGGCACGGCGGCCAACAACTCCTCAACCCTGAGCTTCGGCAATACTCCAACCTCACAGGCTGTGATCAGTCCCGCACCGGCCTTCAGCTCCGCCACCGCCTCGGGCCGGATCAGCGCAACCTCCACCTGGGACACCGTCTCCGACAGCCAAGGCAACACCGTCCAGGCCGGGGACACGATCACCCTGCAGGGCGTAACCGGAGACGGCACCCCAGCCTCGTACACTTACACAGTCAATTCTTCCGAGACAGTGGCGGATTTTCTTGCCGGGATTGAAACCCAATTTGCCTGCACAGCGAAAATCGACAACGGCCAGCTGACTCTCACGGACACCGAAGTGGGACCGAGCCAACTGGCGATCTCCGCGATTACTTACAGCAACGCCGGCGGGGCCACTCCGCTCACCGATCCGACCATGGCCCAGATCTTCGGCGATCAGGGGACATCCTTCACCGTTGAACTCGGAGAGATGTATCAAAACGCGGGGTTGGCCACCACCAGCTATGCGAGTCCCTCAACAACGCTTTACCAAAACCAAAACGGATACGGCAAAGGCAAACTGCTGGATATCAGCGTGGACAGCCAGGGTATTATTACCGGACAATACTCCAACGGTCAGAACATCGAACAGGCCCAACTGGTACTGGCCAACTTTACGAATCTACAAGGGTTGCGTGATATAGGCGGCAACAACTTCGTCGCAACTGCCGAGGCGGGAGAGGTAATAAAAGGAACCGCCGGCCAGCCATCATTCGGCTCCGCCACCAACTACAGCCTGGAAAGTTCCAACGTTGATCTTGGCCGGGAAATGGTGGATGTCATCACCACCCAGCGGGCATTCCAGGCCAACGCCAAAAGCATTTCCACCGCCGACGATATTTACGAAAAATTGATCCAAATGATAAGATAACCACCCTCATCTTTCGATAAACCCGGATGCGGGCAACAGCTGCTCGCCCCCCTTCACCCTGGGTAAATCCCCTCATGCCTGCCCTTGTTATTCAGCTGGAAGGGGAATTCGGCTCAGCCTCAGCCTCAACCTGCACAGCCTCCATGATGATTTTTGCAACCCACTGATTGAGGCTTTCCCCTGCAACCGCCGCAGCTCGTGACACTCAGCCATAACCCTCCGATAGCACGCGCGACATGTGTTTGCAGGATAACGGATCCTACAATTACACCCTGATTTTTTCCCGCATATTTCGATACAGCATCAACGGTTGGCCGCAAAAAAAGCATCTTTTGAATTGGAGAGAGGGGAACTGCGTTAACGGTGGCGATGGTTCTCGCAACATATTGCAACCCCTTCGCCATTGACATTAGTCGTACCCAGCTTATTGAAACATAAGGTCTGTAACGACTTTGACTTTTAAGAGTCCACCATGAATGCCCGCTATCCGGCCGAAAAAGAGATCCTCAGCGCGCCCGACTCAATCCCTGCCCCGCATATACCCATTTCTTGGTATTCGTATTTTTTGCTCCCACGGCTAAAATAAATATTCATGCCTCTGCAACCTGGCATGACCTCACATCCGTGCAGGGGGAGTCATGGGCAAAGCACCCACCCTCATGGCGCAGGCTGAAATGAAGGATGAGATTACCCCAGAGAACGCTCGCTGACTTATCCACAAAAAACCGGCGATCCGGAAACATCTTCCGAACCGCCGGTGCAAGCAGGAGACTTGGGCTAATAACCTTTTAAGGGGCCGCAGCAAAAACGATTGCAACAGCCCCTTATACCTATTTACAACTTACCGCTTGATATTAATCAGATCCGAGAGCATCTCATCGGTGGTGGTAATGATTTTGGAGTTGGCCTGGAAGCCACGCTGGGTGGTGATCAGCTTGACAAACTCCGCCCCGAGATCCACGTTGGACTGCTCCAGTGAGTTGGGAGAGATCGAACCCAAGCCGTTGGTGCCGGGCGCGCCGGTGATGGGTGCGCCGGAGCCGGTGGTTTCCCGGAAGACATTGCCGCCCTCCTTGCGCAGACCTGCCAAATTGTTGAAGCTGGCCAGGGCCACCTGTGCCTTTTCCAGAACCTGCCCGTTGGAGTAATTGCCGGTGATGATCCCGCTGGTGTCCACGGATACCGACTGGAGGAAACCGGCAGCAAAACCATCCTGATCCTGGAAGATTGTGGTGGAGCTGTTGGCATACTGGGTAGTGGAGAGCGCCTCGGTGCTGAAGTCGATGCTCACCGTATCCCCGGACCGGCTGCCGTCCTCGGCAGAGTCCGCAGTAATGGTCGTAAAGGTGCCCGTGCCAAATGGTTCGGCACCTGAAGCAACCCCCGTATAATCAATGGAGGTAACAGACAATGAACTTACAAGACCAGTGGCGATCTCATCGGCCGTGCGATCGGTGAGCACAAGCCGGCCCGCACCGTCAATGCTCGCCTCGGCATCAAACTGGCTCTCCAGCCAGGAGAGCATTTCCTGTACCGTGGCATACTGCCCGCTCCCGGCCGTATACGGAGATGCGTAACTGGTTCCCACCGTATAGGTCGCATTCACAGCTGTCCCGTCCCCCCGGGTTCCCTGAAAAACAATGGTATCACCTGTTGCAAGACGATTTCCCGCACTGTCGAAAACACTGATCAATGGCGTGCTGGCGCTGATCACGGGAGGGAGGCCCGTTGCAGAGCTCAACGCCCGCTCGGTGGAAATGATCTGCTGCTTGGAGGTGGTAATATTGATCTGCGAAGCGGAGACCGATGAAGCGGCAAAGGCCGTAGCATTAGCGCCCAACGGGAGAGCCGTGGTATGAGCGTAGGCAACATCGATATCAACATCAACATCGGTAGGTGTTATTGCACCGCCGGCAAAAGTAATTGTATCGTTATAGGTTGTCGCGATGAAGTCCAGGAGATTCTGCACGGTGCTCCCGGCTGCCACCGTAAAAGTGGTTCCGGCAGGGATTGCGACATTCGCCGAGTCAAGTCCGGTAAAGGTATAGACATCGCCCACGCTTACCCGAAGCCCGGCGGCATCGTACACATTGGTGAGCAGGGTTGCCGCTGTCGCAGGGACAGTGGTAGCGGCATCGGTATACATGACCGTCGAGGGATTTAAGCTAGTAATTGTTACTGCACCAAGAGGCTCCGGACTTGGTCCGGTTGTAGTATCCAAGGTCACCGCCAAACTGCTGCCACCGGTGTTGTCCACGAGATGGATGCGGCCATCCGTCCCCAAGGTGGCGCTGACATCGGGGCTGGCCACAGGGGGAGGCCCGACCACGGCGCCATTGGCGTACAAATCCGAGAGGAAATCCAGCAGTTCCTGCATCGTGCTGCCAGTAGTGCCGACAGTAAAGGTGGTCCCTGCAGCTCCGGCAAAAACTGTACCATCCACCGCTGTACCGGAAAATCTATAGGCATCACCTGGGAGAATCACACGCCCGGAGCTGTCCCGCAAACTCGTCAGGGAAGCCGTAGCCGCAGTGGCGATGGAGGTACCATCGGTTGTAAAATAATCAGCATCAGTGCCGGAGGCAATCCCTGCCACGGTAAGGGAAACACCGCCAAAGGGATTGGTGCCGCTGCCGAAGATAAAGGAAGTCACAGCCATGCCGCTGTCCCCGCCGGTATCATCGGTCATCTTGATTCTACCATCGGCGTCGATGGTTGAGGTGCATTGAAAAGTGGCATCCAGCGCAGTCAGCAAATCCTGCACCTTTCCGCTTGCAGTAAGGGCATAACTGCCGCTTACCTCACGGCCCTGATTGTCATAGCCGGCAAAGGTAACCACCGCAGCCGGGTTCACCAGATTGCCGGAACTATCGTACACCGTACTCCACAGGGTTTCCTTGGTGATGGCAGTGGAGGCGCTGGCATTGGAATACGCTTTTCCGTTGCTGACAATGATCTCGCTGATGGCGGTACTCTGCCCACTGTAGCGGGCGCCAAGGTTAAGAGTAATCTGCTGGTTGGTGGCAGCCCCGGTGAAATTGGCATCAAAGGAGTAATACTGGTCAGTATTGCCCAACACCTTACGGTTGGTATTCAGAGCCGGATCCACCTTCCCGTCGGGCGGCACGTTCCAGGCCCAGATGTTATCGATGGAGCCGGAGGTGGAGAAATCGATCACCCCATACATCAAAGCGCCGGCACCTTTGTGGTTCACATAGTTGTAGGTAGTGTCCGGGGTGTAGATGGATTCTTCGTCATTGCTCCCATCCAGAGCACCCGTGGCGTCCCGGCCGCTGCCCAGTCTACGCTGATCTTCACTGGGCTCGCAGGTGACCAGATATTCCCACTGGTTATCCTTGGTGGTACGGTCAAAATAAACCGTCAGGTCGTGGCTCGCTCCCACGGAATCATAGACCTTGATGGCTGTGGTATACTCGTAGGCGTTGGCGTCGATAGGAGAGACGGGAACCGGCAGCGCGGGATTGGTGCCATCCCAGGCTTCGAACAGACGCATCTCGTTTACCTCGTTGTTTTTCCTGGAATCCACGTTGGCAATGACCTGGATACCGCTGGTTTCCACCGGCGGGGTGGATTTACCAAGATTGATATCGCCGATGGTGCCTTCCACCTCGCCGGAGGTTGGATTAATGGTCCAGCCCTGGACAAAATTTCCGGTGGGGTTGACCAGATACCCCTCCTTGTCGAACCGGAATTCACCCGCCCGGGTGTACATGTCCGACTCAGCGCTGCCCGGAGCCCGGAGCATGAAGAAGCCCTGACCGCCGATGGCCAGATCGGTGGGGGTGGAGGTGGACTCGAACGAGCCCTGGGCAAAGATGCCGTCGATGGTGGTCATGGTCACACCGCGCCCGACCTGGGCCGCGCCCGCGGCGGTGGCCACGCTCTGGGAAAGAACATCCTGAAAGGTGGCCCGGCTTGATTTGAAGGCAATGGTGTTGACGTTGGAAACGTTATCACCCAAAACGCTCATGGCGTTACCCATGGTGCTGAGACCACTGATACTTGCGTACAACGAACTTGAAACACCCATATCCTACCTCCTGTTTATTTTCTCTGTAATTTTTTCAGGTCTCACTTCACCACCAAGATATCGGCAACATTCATGGCAATGGACTTATCCACCGTCACCTGTGCCTTGCCGCCGTCAAAATTCACCCCGGTGACCCGGCCGGTTGAACGGTAATCAACGTCAACCTTCTGCCCCAGGGCATTTATAGCCACCACGTTGTAAGTGTACTGACCATCGGCAACCACGGTGCCGCTTGGAGTTGTCGCATCCCAGGTCAAATCATGGCTTCCTGATGGGGCATAGCCCAATTCAACGGTGTCCGCCATGCGACCCGCGGCATCATAAATCTCAATACGGCAGGATTCGGCGGCATCGGCCAGGGTATACTGGGTGGTGGAAACCTTGCCATCCACCACGCCCATGGTATTTCCACCGCCCTGCACCTCTTTGCCGATCAGAGTCAGAAGCTGGAGATTGTTCTGGGACACCTGATAGCCAAGCAATTTTTCCAGATTATCAGACATCTTCATCGTGGCTTCCATGTTGGAAAACTGGGCGAGCTGAGAGGCCATGTCCGTACTATCCATGGGCTCCAACGGATCCTGATGCTGCATCTGGGTAATGAACAGGGTCATGAAATCGTTGCGATCCAGGGTTTTCTTCCCAACCGTCTTTACGGTCGAGTCATCCTGAATTGGCAGGTTTGTGCTGGTGGCGGCCGCAGTAGTCATTGTTTCGTCCTCTCTCTTTCTCAGGCAAACAGATCAACGCCGCTTTCACGACCATTTTTGGGCTGCGCCTGCTGGTAGAAAATATCATCGGGCAGGTCCGCCAGGGTTGTCCTCCGCTGACCCGTCCCCTTTTCCAGAGAAGCCGCCTGATACTGCTGCCAGGATTCGTTGCTGTCCGTGTCCTTATTCAGGGAGACCATGCATTCGCCAAGGGCGAACCCCTGCTTTTCCATATTTTCCTTGAACTGCTCCAGATTGCTTTCCAGCACCTCTTTCACCCTGGAATTCTCCATGGCAAAGGAAACCGCTACCTGATTGTCACGCACCGTCATCTCAACCTTGACCTCGCCCAACTCCTTGGGATAAAGCTTGAGGACCAGATGATGTTCCTGATTGCGCAACCCTTGGAGAACGCCTTGGGAAAGCTGAGCAAAACTCTGCTGCTGAAGACCCGGGGGCATATTGGGAACATGCACAAAAGGCCGAGGCGCCTGGTGTACAACTGAAGCGTGACCGACAGACTCTGCTTTAGCCGCCAGAGCTGTCTCGGGTTGAAAGACCCCGTTGTTTTCGGAAAAAAGTTCGCCACTGACAAGAGCGTCCTTCCCTTCTTTCGCAGCCCCAAAACCTCGGTCCATGGTAACCACCGGTTCCGTAACTTCCCCGTCAAGAAACGGTGCAGCGTCCGCTTCCTGGGAGGCAAAAAGATCCTTGTCCTGAGCCAGTTTCTTCTCCAGACCAGCAGCCGCGGCAGCTTCCTTTTGCACCTTGACCTTGGAAAGATCTACGCTTTCCATAAGCTTTTCAAACACGGAAACCACCGAGCCCTGTACAGCGGCAGAGAGACTCGGACCCTTGGTTTCAAAACCGGATTTGCTCAGCACCTCCTGAAGATCGGCAAGAAAGGAAAGCGGATCTGCCTGCAGCCTGTTACCCTTCACCTCGCGAACGGCTTGTTCAAGCATATCTTTCAGACGCTCCAGGGTGAGCGTCACCGGCGGACCGGACTCCACAAGACCTTCAATAACCGGCAAACGCTCGGGCATAAGGGCACGCTGCAACTGCTGGGAGACTCCTGCATCGGCAAGAAGATCCTGCAACTGCTCCGCTTCCACCGGGGTAATATCGGTAATTCCTTCCTCGCTCAGCCCTTGCAACCCGGCCAAAAGTTTTTCCAAATCAAGGGTGTTATCCCCACGCACCGCTGCCTCGCTGATCTTGGTAACCTCGGGAACAGGTACGCCAAGGCGCTCAAGAAAGCTCTGAAGAAGCGGCAGATCTGTTTCCGGCGCGGTCACCGGCACTTCATCCTGCAATGCCTGAAAATGACGAGAGAATGAATCAAGAAAATCACCAAGATTCAACTTACCGTCCTGATTCTTCATTTTTTCCATGAGCGAAGCCAGCTGGCTTTCATTCATGCCCGCATCCTTGGCAATCTTCTGAAGAAGCTCCGGATCAGGAACCGGGAAAGACCATTCTCCAGGCCCCGGTTTTTGATCACCCGCACTTTTCTGGAGCTCTTGGACAAATTGCCCCAACAGGGCGGCAATGTTGCTTGCCGCATCCTCGCTCCCCTCCTTCTGCTTCGAAGCAGCTGCAGACGCCTCATGGTCTGGGGCAGCAGGGGTGGCCTTATCTTGC
>DUZW01000032.1 GCA_013349295.1 Deltaproteobacteria bacterium | reverse complement strand
CGCCCCGCCGTTTAAGGGGAGAGCGCCGACGACCTCACCATAGATCTTGCGAAACAGGTAGAGAACCCCGGCCACGATCAAGAGGGTGATCCAGGCGTACTGGCCGGCGGCAACAATCGCCAGAGCGGAAACGTAGAGCACCGACGAGGAGATATCGTTGCCGCAGATAGCGGTGGCCGGAAGTTCCGAGAGCTTCGCGCGTTTGGTTAGGATGCTTTGTTGGTTCATTGGTTTTCCGTTGTTTTTTTTATGTTCTTCCGCTCTCGCTTGAGCGGGGACCTCACGCAAAGGGTATTGCTCCGCATGTTTTTATGGCCGGAAATGCATCGTTCGGGGTTGTTCTTTCCGTCAATGCTTGCTCATTGGCTGGCCTGAAACTTCCGCATGAAGCGGCGGTCGATGTAATCCTTGAGCCAGAAGGCAATCCTGCCGCCGAAGATCAGCCCCCGTTTTCGTAAGATGCCGGTGTCGTCCCCCAGATTGTAGATGAGGAGATAATCGCCGCCGGGCTCGAATTTCTCAAGGGGCATGCCCTCCAGACTCGCCAGGAGATTGTGCAGGAGCACCGGGTTTTGTCGGACCGCATAGACCCCGACCTTGTCCAAGGGCTGGGGCTTAAAGTGGATGCAGTCGCCGCCGCCGAAGATCTCCGGGTATTCCGGGCATTGCAGGTACTCGTTCACCAAGAGGCCGCCGTCCGGGCCGGTTGCCAGTCCTGAGTCGGCAAATAGCGGCGAGGGTCTGATGCCCAAGGCGAGAAAGATCAGGTCCGCCCCATGGGTGGAGCCGGAATCGAGGACGATCGTGCCGTCTTTGATTTCCCGCACCCGGGCGGGAGAGATTATTTCGATACCGCGGCGGGTAAGCGAACGCTGCGCCCGGCTCCGGATGGGCTCTGGCTGCTTGGGCATAAGCGTGGAGCCGGCAAAAACCGTGATCTGCGGTGGGGCGACCTTGGCATCGTGGAGCAGGCGCCAGACGTTGCCTGCCACCTCCACCGCCGATGGGCCGCCGCCGATGATAGCGACGTGGATTCGCTTTTGCCCTGCCAGGGTAAGAAGGTGCGCCTGGGCCTCCATCAGCCTTTCGATGGGCTTGACCGAAAAGAGCTCCTGGGCCGTTTCCATCCCTGGCAGGGTCTGCGGCACGGAGCTGCCGGCGTTGCAGGAGAGAACGTCATAGGGGAGAGCCGTGCCGTCGGCAAGATGCACGATCTTGGCCCGGGCATCGATGCGGACCGCCTTGCCGAGCACAAAGGTTGCGCCTTGTTTTTCCACCACCCGTTGGGTGTCAAAACGGGTCTCTTCCGGATGGTAGACTTTGGCCAGCATCCCCGGCCCCATGCCGGAATAGTAATGGTGGGGCGAAGGGCCGATCACCGTTGCGTTATAGCCCTTGGCGAGAAAAAGATGCAGGTTGGCCAGGGTCGTCATATGGGCGTGGCCGCCGCCGATCAGGACAAGTTGTTTCTTCATGAATATTTTTTCTCATGTGTGACACGGAAAAACCAGGGGAAAACGACGGGGATTTTCCTTATTTTTAAAGAGCGTAGATTTACTCAGCTCGCTTTTTTGACAAATTGGGTCAGGATAATAATCCGCTGGCCGTTTACCCTCGCCTCGATATGCTCGGGGTTATCCGCCACCAGGGAGATTCCGCGTACCACGGTGCCGCGCTTGGCCGTGAAATTTGCCCCTTTCACATCCAAATCCTTGATCAGCGTCACCGAGTCCCCTGCGGTGAGGGTTGCGCCGTTGCTGTCGAGATGTTTGGCTGTGGGTTCATGGTCTTGCCCTTCGTCTGTTGCCTGGGCCCAGGCCAGGGTCTTTTCATCCAGATAGAGCATATCGAGCAACCCCTGTGCCCATCCTTCGCTGCTTAACCGCCTGAGCATCCGCCAGGCCATCACCTGCACAGCGGGCACCTGGCTCCACATGCTTTCGTTCAGGCAACGCCAGTGATGGGGGGCAACTTTTTCCGGAGCTTCAATCTGTGAGCAGCAGGCTGCACAGAGAAGCACGCATTGATCCGCACTGGTGTTTGACTTGGGCGGGACTTCATACACGCCCAAGTCTTCTGTCGCGCTACATAATTCACATTTGGATTCGCTGCGGGCATGTAAGGCTTTTTCAAAATTCATTCGGATCTCGTTCCTCTTGGGTGCATTCACATGGCCTGTGTGGATGGTGCAATGTTTTCAGATTTCACGGCATTTCACCCCTGGCCATTCTGCCGCCAACGTCCGCCCTTGCCGCCGTTCCTGGGCTGGATCTCCGCCTTGGTTTTAAGGTACATTACCGCATTGTAACCCAGCAGCCCTTCTACTGCAGCATCGAATTCCTTACAGGGCCGTACGGTAAAATCCGAGGGCGGCTCGATATCCACCTCGCCCCGTCCGGCAAATTGCATGGTCAGGGAAACCGGGCAGGTGCCGTGGAACTCGCGCACCTTGTTTTTCAGGCTTTCCAGCTTCTGTCTGCTCACTTGGTCGGATTTGAGCAGGATGCGGGCTCCGTTGGTGTATTTGCTGCGGGCCTCGCGCAGGCTGTCCACCGATTCGGCAATGATCTTGGCGCCCTGTTCTTCCTTTTTCACCGTGCCCAGAACGATGAGCGGCTCATCACCGGTGAGGAGATGTCCGCATTTGGCAAAGGCGTCGGGGAAAACCACTACCTCGGCGGCTCCGGCCCGGTCTTCCAAGACAATGAAGGCCATGCGGTCGCCTTTTTTGCTGCGGTGGTCCTTGTATTCCCGTACCAATCCGCCCACCCGTACCGGCTGGTTGTCGCCCCACTCGCTAAGGCCGGTAAGGTCGGTGTCGGCCACGGCCATGATCTCCTGGTGAAAATTGTCCAGGGGGTGGCCGGTGAGGTAGAAGCCCACAGTCTCTTTTTCAAAGGCGAGACGTTCTTTTTCGGTCCATTCCGAGATGTCCGGCAGGTCGATGGTGCTGGCCTTGCTCCCTTGTGTTTCCGGCATGGCCGAAAATAGCGAAATCTGGCCGCTTAACCGATCCCGTTGCGCGGATTGCGCTTGTTCCAGTGCGGTATCCAGGATGGCGAAGAGTTGGGATCGTTTGGCCCCCAAGGAATCAAAGGCCCCGGCCTTGATCAGGCTTTCGATGACCCGCCGGTTCACCTTGCGGGAATCGACCCGGTCGCAGAAATCCTCCAGCCCAGCATAGGGGCCGTCGGTTGCCCGCACTTCCATGATCGAGTCCAGGGCCGCGCCGCCCACGTTCTTGACTGCTGCCAGGCCGAAACGGATTCGGTCGTTGACCACGGCAAAGTCCTTGTCCGATTCGTTGATGTCCGGGGGCAACACCTCGATTTCGTGATCCCGGCATTCGGTGATATAGCGCACCACCTTGTCGGTATTGCCCACGTCGCAGGAGAGCAGGGCGGCCATGAACTGGGCCGGGTAATGGGCCTTGAGCCAGGCGGTTTGATAGGCGATCAGGGCATAGGCCGCGCTGTGGCTCTTGTTGAAGCCGTAGCCGGCGAATTTGGCCATCAGGTCGAATACAAACTCGGCCTTGTCTGCCGGGATGTTGTTCTTCTTGGCCCCGGCCATGAATTTTTCCTTTTCCGCAGCCATGACCTCTTCTTTTTTCTTGCCCATGGCGCGGCGCAGGTTGTCGGCATCGCCCAGCGAGTATCCGGCCAGGACGTTGGCGATCTTCATCACCTGTTCCTGGTAGACGATAACCCCGTAAGTTTCTTTGAGGATGGGTTCAAGCTGGGGAAGCGGGTAGATCGCCTGCATTCTGCCGTGCTTGGTATCGACGAACTGATCGACCATGCCGGACTCCAGCGGCCCGGGGCGGTAGAGGGCCACCAGGGCGATGAGGTCGGAAAAGACCTCTGGTTTCATCTTCATGAGCAGGCCGCGCATGCCGGAACTTTCCAGCTGGAAAACCCCCAAAGCATCGCCCTGGGTCAGCAGGTCGTAAGTCTTGGTGTCGTCCAGGGGGATACGGTTGATGTCGGGCTTATGGCCGATATCCGCGGCAATCAGCTTGAGGGCCCGGTCGATGACGGTGAGGGTCTTGAGGCCGAGAAAGTCGAACTTGATCAAGCCGGTCATCTCGGTGTGGATCATGTCGTACTGGGTGAGGACCTCGCCTTTGGGGCCCTTGCAGACCGGCAGGTATTCCACCATGGGCCTCGGCGAGATGACGACACCTGCGGCATGGATGGAGGTGTGGCGGTTGAGGCCCTCCAGGGTCTGGGCGATGCGCAGGAGTTCCTCCACCTGCGGGTCGCGTTTCATCAATTCCTGAAGGCGGGGTTCGGCCTCGATGGCCTTTTTGATCGTGATCTTGAGCTCTTCCGGGATAAGCTTGGCGATGCGGTCCACATCGCCGTAGGCCACGCCCAAGGCTCGGCCCACGTCGCGGATAACGGCGCGGGCCTTCATGGAGCCGTAGGTGACGATCTGGGCGACATGCGCCTCGCCGCCGTAACGTTGCTGCACGTATTCGATGACCTCGCCGCGGCGCTCCTGGCAGAAATCCACGTCAAAGTCGGGCATGGATTTGCGCTCGATGTTCAAAAAACGCTCGAAGATCAACCCGTAGGGGATGGGGTCGATGTCGGTGATCCGCAGGGAATACGCAGCAAGACTGCCGGCGCCGGAGCCGCGGCCCGGACCCACCGGAATTTCATGGTCCTTGGCCCAGTTGATGAAATCGGCCACGATGAGAAAATAGCCGGGAAAGCCCATCTTGATGATGACGTCGATTTCGTGGGTCAATCTGTCCCGGTAGGTTTTTTCCAGTTCCGGGGTGAGCTGACCAACCTCCCGCATGTCGTTCAGCCGTTCTTCCAGCCCGGCAAGAGCGGCTTTTTCGAACAGGGAGTCAAGAGTCTCGCCCTCGGGCACCGGGAAGATCGGGAAGTGGGACTCGCCAAAGGTAAGCTCGACATTGCAGCGCTCGGCCAGACGGACGGTTTCGGCGATTGCCTCCGGCGAATGGGCAAAGGCTCTTTTCATCTCATCCGGCGATTTGAAAAAGAGCTCGTCGGTGGAAAAGCGGAAGCGGCTGGCATCATGCATGGTTTTGCCGGTCTGGATGCAGAGCAACACCTCATGGGCCTGGGCCTCTTGCCGGTTGAGGTAGTGGCAGTCGTTGGTGGCGACCAGCGGGATACCCATCTCCTTTGAGAGCTCCTTGAGCCCCTGGTTGACTACAGTCTGCTCCGGGATATTGTTTTCCTGCATCTCCAGATAAAGACGGTCGCCGAACAGGGCCATGAGCTGACGCGCCTCTTCCCGGGCGCCTTCCATGTCGCCGGCGGTGATGCGCATGGGGATGCCGCCGTGCAGGCAGGCGGTGAGGGCGATGAGCCCCTCGGCATGGGCGGCCAGCACCTCCATGTCGATACGCGGCTTGTAGTGGAACCCTTCCAGCTGGGCCAGGCTGGCCAATTTGAGCAGGTTCTGGTAGCCGGTGTTGTTCATGGCCAGGAGAACGAGGTGGAAGGCGGCCTTGCCCGCGCTTTTCGCGGATTTGTCGAAGCGGTGGCTGGGGGAAACATAGAACTCGCAGCCGATGATGGGCTTGATTCCGGCCTTTTTGGCCTGGACGTAGAATTCCAGGGCGCCGAACATGGAGCCGTGATCGGTGATGGCCACGGAGTCCATCCCGTATTCCTTGCACTTGGCCAGGAGATCACGGACCCGGATGGCGCCGTCGAGCAGGCTGTACTGGGTGTGGACATGGAGGTGGACGAAATTGGCTGGCAGGGTTTCCGACATGGGTCATTCCAAATAATTTAAAAGATTACAGCAGGGTCGCGAAGATGCAAAGACAACGCGGATAGTGATACAAGAAGAGCTGCGTTTTGTGCCTTCGCGGTGATACCGTTCCGTGGTTATTCCACGGCAAAAAGCTGCATCCGGTCCAAGGCGGCCAGACTTTCCCACAGATCATCCTCGGTGTGGGGTTCCAGGGTGACGAGGGGCTGTAACCGTTGCTCCTTGAGATAGCGGAACAGGCCGGGAAAATCAAAGCTCCCTCGGCCCGGGGCAAGGTGCGCGTCCCGGTCGCCGTGGTTGTCGTGCAGATGGAGTTGGCCGAGCCAAGGAGTCATGGCGGGAAGCCAATCCTGCCAGCTGTTCTTGGCAAAGGAGGCGACATGGCCAACGTCGAGGCAGAACCCGGCAAGGGGCGAGTTGAGGGCGGTGAGCATTTTTTGGTGCTGCTCCGGTCCTGTTTCGTAGGTGTTTTCCAGCATCAGCGGGACCTGGTGCGCGGCGGCTTTTTCCAGCAGCTCCCGCCAGGTGGCCTGGGAAGTGTTGAACCAGGCAGATTGCTTGTAGCCGTGCTTGTTTTCTTCGTAGTTCAGATGGCAGACCACCGAGACCGGATGAAATACCTCGATAAGGTTAAAGGCCTTGCCCAGCTTGTTGCGGCTGGCCGCCAGGATATTTTCGTCCAGCCCTCCCGGAGCGAGATCGAAAAACGGGGCGTGCAGGGAGCAACGTAAACCGGCATCGGCGAGGGCCTTGGCAACTTCCCGGTATTCGGCGTCGGTGGCGGTGTATAGTGTGTCGCCTTCCAGGCCGATTTCCGGCTGGATCCGGTGGGCGAGAACAAGATCCATTTCCTGCTGGAGCCGACGAAACGGGAAATTGATAAAACAGCGCGAGGTGATGTGTTGGTACTTCATTTTTTCACTCGTCGGCGTGAATCAATCTTCACTAAGGGAACCAAAATTGTGGATAGCCTCAAAATAGTAAGCGTTCTTTGGTGCGGCAGATGTGCGCAATAATCCTCTTCGTTCTTCCAGTCAAGCTGGATAAGAGCCCATATGTCCGGTCACCGGGCCGGGGATCTGGACAGAGAGTGCCCGAGCCGACGACAAAGCAGAGGCTGGACGGCTGGACGGTTACCGGTCATCCAGTTTTTTGGCCTCGTCGATGAGCATGATGGGGATGTCCTCACGGATTTCATAAAGCAGCTTGCAACCATGGCAGACAAGGCCGTCTTTTTTTTCGGTGAGCGTAACCTCCCCTTTGCATTTGGGGCAGGCAAGAATATCAAGCAGTTCCCGGCTGATCATGGTGCGGCTCCGTTTGGTGGTAATTGGCGGCAGATGGGGTTGTTCTTGGCGGCACGCAACACAGGCGTAGGCACTATCAAAGTCGTTGTTCAAGATAAGCAGTGCTGACGGCGTTGAAATGCCGTGCCCGGCACAAGGGGCGGTCGCTCTTCGTTCATCCATGGAGCGAACGGCACCAAGCCTTCCATGGCCGTCGAGACGGAAGGGTCAATACCACAATTGTTATTCTGTTCCCGGCTCCTAAAAACTTTCTATTTATTGCAAAATGCGCTAAGATAGCGGACTAATTTCAGGTGGCCGAAGCATATTGGTCAGATTATTTTGAGAAGATAAAATGCCCCGCCAAGAAAAGCAAGCCTTTCCGTTGGGGTGGCGATCGGCCGTCTGTCGGGCGGCGTTTCTTTTGGGAGAAGAGCGAAAGTGAAAGGAATAATACTGGCAGGTGGTTCCGGTACGCGATTGTACCCATTGACCCGTTCGGTGAGCAAGCAGCTGCTGCCGGTTTACGACAAGCCCATGATTTATTACCCGCTGTCAACCCTTATGCTGGCGGGGATTCGGGAGATTCTTCTCATTACCACCCCGGAGGATCAGGGGCAGTTTATGGAGTTGTTGGGCGATGGCAGTCAGTGGGGCATCAGCCTGGAATATGCGGTGCAACCCAGGCCGGAGGGCATTGCCCAGGCGTTTGTGATCGGGGAAAAATTCATCGGCAACGAGCCGGTCTGTCTCATTCTCGGTGATAATATTTTCTACGGTCATGGCTTGGCCAAGACCATTCAGGAGAAAGGAGCAAATCCCAACGGCGGGATGGTTTTCGGCTATTACGTGCGTGACCCTGAACGTTATGGGGTGATTTCTTTTGCCCCGGACCGGACCGTGCTTGATATCGAGGAAAAACCGGCTAAGCCGAAATCCCATTACGCTGTGACCGGCCTCTATTTCTATGACAGCCAAGTGGTCGAGATTGCCAAAAAGCTCAAACCTTCTGCTCGCGGGGAGCTTGAGATAACCGATGTCAATAAGGCCTATCTTGCCAAGGGGCAGCTGCAGGTTGAACTCTTGGGGCGTGGCACTGCCTGGCTTGACACCGGTACCCACAATTCTCTGCTGGATGCGGCCAACTTCATCAAGGTCGTGGAAGACCGGCAGGGCTTGAAAATCGCCTGTCTCGAGGAGATCGCCTTTCGGATGGGCTATGTCGACGGCGCGCAATTGGCGCGGCTGGCTGCCCCCTTGAAGAAGAACGGTTATGGACAGTACCTGCTGCAAATTCTCGATGAGGAGCAAGGATGATGAGGTTTCTGTCCACGGAGATTCCCGAGGTACTGCTTGTCGAGCCCCAGGTCTTTGGGGATAGCCGTGGTTTTTTCATGGAGACTTGGCATGCCGCAAAATTTGCCGCGGCGGGGCTTGATCTTAATTTTGTCCAAGATAACCACAGCAAGTCGGTGCAGGGAACCCTGCGAGGGTTGCATTACCAGATCAGAAAGCCCCAGGGGAAGCTGGTTCGGGTGATCAGCGGCGAGGTGTTTGACGTGGCCGTTGACTTACGGAAAAGCTCCCCCACCTTTGGCAGATGGGTCGGGGAGATTCTCTCCGCGGAAAACAAGAATATGCTTTGGGTTCCGCCGGGTTTTGCTCATGGCTTTTACGTGCTGAGTCCCGAAGCCGAGTTTGTATATAAGTGCACGGAGTTGTATGCGCCGGAGCATGAGTGCTGTATCCGTTGGGATGACCCTGAGTTGGGTATAGCCTGGCCGTTGTCGGCTGAGGCGCCTCTGCTCTCGGCCAAGGATTTGGCAGGGGTTTCGCTGACCGAGGCGGAGTTGTACCCGTGAGGGTTTTACTCGTCGGCGCCAATGGTCAGCTGGGCCGGGAATTGCAGCATTGCAAGCCGACCGGCACGGAGTTGTTGGCTTTGGGTTCCCAGGAGCTTGATCTTCGTGATCCAGGTGATGTGATTGCCAAGGTGAGTACCTTTCGGCCCCGGGTGATTATCAATGGTGCCGCCTATACTGCGGTGGACCGGGCGGAAAGTGACCCGGATACAGCTTTTGCCGTCAATGCCCAGGGAGCGGCAAGCCTTGCTCAGGCGGCCTGCACGGTGGGGGCGTATTGTCTTCAGGTATCCACGGATTTTGTCTTTGATGGAGCACAATCCCGCCCTTACCTGATCTCGGATCGGACTAACCCTCTGGGGGTTTACGGGGCCAGCAAGCTGGCCGGTGAGCAACTGGTCCTTGCAGCCTATCCCGAGGGGGTGGCCATTGTCCGCACCGCCTGGCTCTATTCCGCTTTTGGCAATAATTTTGTTACCACCATGCTGCGGCTCATGGTCGAAAGAGAAAATATAGGGGTGGTGGCGGACCAGATCGGTACCCCGACCTGGGGTCGGGGTCTGGCCGAGGCTCTCTGGCAGATGTGCCGGGTACAGCCGAAGGGCATCCATCACTGGACCGATGCCGGGGTTGCTAGCTGGTATGATTTTGCCGTGGCCATTCAGGAAGAGGGGTTTGGCTGTGGGTTGCTTGATCGGGAGATTCCCATCCGCCCCATCAATACCGTTGATTATCCGACCCCGGCCAAGCGGCCGAGTTATAGCGTGTTGGATAAAACCGAGACTTGGGCGGCTTTGGGGATACAGCCCACGCACTGGCGACAGGCATTGCGGCAGATGTTGCTTGAATACAAGGAGAATCGTGGTGCATAAATTACTGGTTACCGGCGGGGCCGGTTTCATCGGAGCCAATTTTGTCCATTACTGGCTGACCCAGCATCCGCAGGATCGTCTGGTGGTACTCGATGCCTTGACTTATGCCGGAAATATGACCAGTCTGGCCGGTTGTCTGGAGCAGGAAAATTTCCGGTTTGTCCACGGCGATATCGGGGACCAGAGCCTGGTTGAAACGCTGTTGCTTGAAGATGGTCTCGATACCGTGGTCAACTTTGCCGCCGAATCCCATGTGGACCGCTCTATCCACGGTCCTGATCCGTTCGTGACCACCAACGTGGTCGGCACCCACAGTCTGCTCAAGGCGGCGAAAAAGGTCTGGCTGGACGGGACGTTGGCCGGGCGGCCGCACCGGTTCCACCATGTTTCCACCGATGAGGTCTATGGTTCTCTCGCTCCCGAAGAATCTCCCTTTACGGAAACAACCCCCTATGCCCCTAACTCGCCCTATTCGGCGAGCAAGGCGGCCTCCGACCACCTGGTGCGAGCGTATCATCATACTTACGGGCTTGAGGTTACCACCAGCAACTGTTCGAACAACTACGGCCCCTATCAATTTCCGGAAAAGTTGATCCCGCTCATCATCCTTAATATCCTGGAGGCGAAGCAGTTGCCCATTTACGGCGATGGCCTGAATATCCGTGACTGGCTCTATGTGGATGATCATTGCCGGGGCATCGATCTGGTCTTGCAAAAGGGCAGGGCCGGAGAGGTTTACAATATCGGGGGCAACAACGAATGGCGGAATATCGAGATTGTCCAGCTGGTCTGTACCCTGGTTGACGAAAAACTTGCCGCCTCCGATACCCTGCGGCAGCGCTTTCCGCGCTCTCCTGTCTGTCTGGGTCACAAGGCGGAATCCCTTATCACTTATGTCAAGGACAGGCCTGGCCATGATCGGCGCTATGCCATCAATGCCGAGAAAAGCCGCAATGAGCTGGGCTATGCGCCCTTGGAATCCTTTGAAACCGGGATCCGAAAGACCATTGATTGGTATCTGCTCAATGAGGCATGGTGGCGGGGCGTGATGAACGGCAGCTATCGGGATTGGCTGGAAAAGCAGTATGCACACTGAGAAGCTGCCGCTCTCGGTGGCCATCATCACCAAAAACGAGGAGGATCGACTCTCTGAGTGTCTGGACGGCGTTTCTTTTGCTGCGGAGGTTGTGGTGGTGGATTCGGGCAGCACGGACAAGACCGTGGAGATTGCCCGTGCATTTGGTGCAGTGGTATATGAGGAGCCATGGCAGGGGTTTGGCCGTCAGAAGCAGCTGGCCATTGACCGTTGTAGCCACGACTGGGTACTGGTCCTGGATGCCGATGAGCGTATTGAAGCAGAGGCCCGGCAGGAGATCGGGGAGGCATTGGCCACGGGTTCAAGCGTAGCCTATAGTTTCCCCCGTAAGAACTACTTCTGTGGCTGCTGGCTGAAGCATGCCGGTTGGTGGCCGGACCGGGTTGTCCGTCTGTTTCGAAAGGATTCCGCCAGGATGTCAGAGCGGGCGGTGCATGAGTCTCTTGAGGTGCATGGCCCGGTGGGAGCCCTGCGCCATCCCCTGATCCATTATGCCAACAAAAGTTTGGAGCAGACACTGAGTAAGGTGAATCTGTATTCTTCCGCCGGTGCGGAGGAGCTGTTTTCCCAAGGGAAAACAGCCTCGGCGGCCAAGGCTTTTCTGCGGGCCGGCTGGTCTTTTTTTTATAACTACATCCTCCGGGGCGGTTTCCTTGACAAAGGCGATGGCTTCATCATGGCTGTTTCCGATTTTATGAACGTATTTTTCAAGTATGCCAAGTTGCGTGAGCTGCGGAAGCAAAAAGAAAAAGACACCTCGTCCTGATCCGGGTTCCGTGAATATTCTTATTGTTAAAACCAGCGCCATCGGCGATGTGATCCATACCCTTCCCGCACTGAATGCCCTGCGCCGCAAATACCCGGATGCCCGGATCGACTGGCTGGTGGAAGAAGCGGCGGCCGATCTGGTTATCGGCCATGCGGCTCTTGATACCGTGCTGGTCTCAAGGCGCAAGGCCTGGATTCGTGACTTGAAACATGGCAGGGTGGTGGCCGCTTGGCGGGGCTTTGCCGACTTTGTTAAAAGATTGCGGGGTACGGAGTACGATCTGCTCATCGATTTTCAAGGGCTGTTGAAAAGCGGGATTTTTGTGGGGTTGGCCCGCGCTACAAGAAAGGTCGGTTTCGGCAAGGGCATGGAACATGCCGAAGGCAGTTACCTCTTTCTCAACGAACCTGTTCCGCCGGTGAATATGGATCAGCATGCGGCCATACGCGAATTGCTGTTGCTCAAGGCGATCGGGGTTGATAGCGAGGATGTGGTTTTTGATCTGCCGGTCGGCGAGGAACAGCGGGAAAGGGTCGGGCGCCTGCTCGCGGAAGCGGGGATCGATCCGGCTAAGCCTCTGGTGGCCATTAATCCCATGACCACCTGGGAAACCAAGCACTGGCGCAATGAGCGGTTTGCCCGGGTTGCGGACCTGTTGCTCGCCAAGGGGGTGGCGGTTGTTTTCAGCGGCGGACCGCAGGACGTGCTGGGTATAGAAGGTATTCTTGCCGCCATGACAGGAAAAGCCGCCAGTCTGGCGGGAAAGACAACCCTGAAAGAGTTGGCCGCGTTGTATGAAAGGGTGGGCGTGCTCGTTACCACCGACACCGGCCCCATGCATCTTGCCGCGGCAGCGGGCACGCCGGTGGTCGCCCTGTTCGGGCCGACGGCGCCCTGGCGGACCGGGCCGTTCGGCTCGCTCCACAGGATCCTGCGGGCGGACATTGCCTGTAGCCCTTGTCTGAAAAGACATTGTGAACGCACGCATGAGTGCATGGAGCAAATCACCGTGGATCAGGTTGTGCGGGCCGCGCAAGCCGTATTAGCGAGCAGGAGCTGATCGTATGGATATCTCCATTGTAATCGTGAACTGGAATACCAGGGAGTTACTGCTGGATTGTCTGGCCTCGGTGTATGCCACGCTCAAGGATTTGAGTTTTGAGGTGTTCCTGGTGGACAACGCTTCAAGCGACGGCAGCGTCGAGGCGGTGCGGGCGCATTATCCGCAGGTCAGGGTTATCCGGAATGAGCGGAATCTCGGCTTTGCCGCAGCCAACAACATGGCCTTGCGGGTTATGCAGGGGAAGTATGCGTTGTTGCTGAATACTGACGCAGTATTAACTGAAGGGGCGGTGAAAAGGCTTGTCGCCTTTATGGGGGAGAATCAGCAGGTCGGCATGGCCTGCGGGCAGTTGTTGAACGCCGATGGGAGCAAGCAAAATTCCATTGCTAATTTCCCTACCCTGTTGAACTTGCTCGTCAATGAAACACTGCTTCGCATCCTGATGCCGAAAAGGTTTCCCAGCAAGCGGCGTGACTATGCGGCGCCGATCCAAGTGGAGTCGTGCATTGGAGCCTGTCTCATGGTGCGCAAGGCGGCACTCGACATGGTCGGCTTGCTGGATGAGCGTTACTTTTTTTTCATGGAGGAAACCGATTGGGCGCTGAGTATGCACCAGGCGGGTTGGCAATCTTGGTTCGTTCCGGACGCCCATATCTACCATCTGCAAGGCAAGAGCGCCGGAGATAATGTTGAGGCCCGGAAGATGTTTTATCGGTCGCGGTATCAATATTTCCGCAAGTGGCATGGCGATCTGGTTTACCTTTTCGGGCTGATGGTGCTGGTGCGACTGTTGGTGAATGTGGTGCTGAATAGTGCAGGAGTCCTTCTCACACTTGGGGCAGATCAGGGTTGCCGTCGACGTTTGCGCCGCTATGCTATTTTGTTTGGCTGGCATTTTAGGGGGTGTAGTTAAGGATGGAGGATTCCATGGCTCTGCATCCACGGCGGATGAAAGGGGGAGGTGCGCTTCCTTTCGAGCGAACGAGGACGCTCTTGTTGATTCAGCTCGGGGACATTGGCGATGTGGTCTATTCGTTCCCTTGTGCACGTGCCCTCAAGGAAATCATGCCGGAGGTCAAGCTGATTTTTGCGGTACAGCAGAAGGCCGCCGGTTTGGTGGAGGGGTGTCGGTGGGCGGACGGAGTTATCCCTGTTGGCGTGAAGCAGCGGGGGGTATGGAAAACGTTGATCCATCAGTGGAGATTCTGGCGGGATGTCCGGCGTTATCATTTTGATCTGGCCATTGACTTGCGTACTGGAACTCGCGGGGCGATTCTTGCTTTTTTGTCTGGTGCCAGCTTTCGTCTCGCTCCGTATGCCTTGGATGGCACGTTGTGGCGCAATAGATTATTTAGCCATTTGGTCATGCCAAGCGGGAAGAAACATCAGTTTATAGTAGAGCATTATCTGGAAATTATGATGCCGTATGGCATCGATACGGAGAAGCTGTTCCCGGAAATCAGTGTTTCTTCTGATCGGCTTGCCGAGGCAGATAGGCTTTTGGCTAGTTGCGGTTTGGCGAGGAGGGATAAGGTGGTTGCCGTCCAACCTTTTTCACTCTGGGGTTATAAGGAGTGGCAAAAAGAAAAAATGGCCGCTTTGATTCGGCAGGTGCATGAAGATCATGGCTTGCCGGTACTTATCATCGGTGGACCCGATGAGCGGGCAAGGGCTGAAGAGCTTGCCGCCCTTGCTGGTGATGGCGTTATTAATCTTGCCGGGCAGACTTCTATAGCGCTGCTTCCCGCAGTGTTGAGGGAGTGCTGCCTTTTTATTGGCGTGGATAGCGCTGGATTACATATAGCCGCAGCCGTGGGCGTGCCGACCATTGGACTCTATGGGCCATCAGGTTTTGCGACTTGGGCGCCGAAGGGAGAGGGGCATGTCGTTGTCCACAAGAAAATCCCTTGTGTCCCCTGTCGTCAAAAAGGGTGTGGAGGTAGTCTGAAGAGCCGTTGCATGGACGAGTTAGGTGTCGACGAGGTGTACTCGGCGGTGCAGAACCAGTTGGTTTCGTTGAAATAAAGGAATTGAGCATGCAACAATCTGCCGCTCCCCTTCGAATTGGGGGAATCTCTCTCGCTCAGCCTCAAAAATGGGAACGGATACTTTGGGCAAGAGTCGTACCTTTTTTCGTCTTGCTCTACATCGCCCTTAATCCCTTTCCGCATACCACCACAATCCGTGAGGTCAGCTATTATACGGCGGTTGCCTTGTTGCTCGTCTATTTCTTGCGGTATCGTGACTGGAGCGCATTTACCACTCCATTTGCCCTGCCGGTCGTGCTTTTTACGGGGTGGGCATGTGTGGGTTTATTTTGGGCGTTGGATTTTGGCGCAAGCCTTCATGATATCCGCACTCATCTCTTGAAATACATCCTGCTGTTTTTATTGGTGACGGTATTTTTTAATTCACGGGCAAAGATTCGTCTGTTGTTTTGGGTCATTATCGTCTCGGTGCTGATTTCCGGATTTAACGACATGTATTTTTTTTATGTAGTGAACAAGAATACGTTTTTGACTCGGATGTGTATTGCCAATCATCAGCTTCCCGTTGGTCCCCTTGGGTTCATGGCCTTGTTTGCCGCAATGCTTGCGGTTTATCTCCTGCGGATCGGGGAGAGCCCTTTGGGTAAATATGCATTATCCTCGTGTCTTGTGGGGTTGTTGCTGATTCTTTTTGTGACCCAGATGCGCTCGCTCATGGTTGCCCTGCCGTTCGTTGCGGTTGCGCTCTTCTGGGATAATAAAAAAATACTGGTGGCGGTGATGCTGACGGTGGTTTTGTCTTTCTTCGGTTTTTTCACGAAGTTGCGAAGCCTGGATAATGTCGGATCCTATACCGACAGGTTGACTATTAACTATATGTCTTTGTTGATGATTAAAGAGCACCCGATAATAGGAATGGGTTTCAGTATGGAAACCCCTGGGGATTCTCGTTTTGTTGATCATGAAAAACTCAGGGGGCAGGTTCCCATTGCAATCAAAAATGATGTGGTTGAATATACCAGCCCCCATAACATGTGGATCGGGCTTGCCATACAAACAGGTGTGATCGGCCTGCTCTTGTTTCTAGCTGTTTGGGCAACGGGAATAAGAATGTGCATAAAACTGATTAGGGATGCGGTTTCTCCGGAGAACAGGCTTCTCGGGCAACTGGTTTTGTCTGTCATTCTGTTGTTTTCGGTGTATGGGCTCTTCAACGTGGTGTTTATGCATTTTTTAGAGTTGCTCCTGTATCTTTCATTTGCGATTATTTCCGGCAATAGTACTCAACCCGGCAACAGTACGGGTTTGTTTTCCGCGAAGAATGTTCTCGATGTCTCGTAAAAAAAAAATAGCGGTCGTCGTTCCAAAATATGGCCTCGTTGGGGGAGGGGAAAGATTCGTCCAAGAATTAACCGAAAGGCTTGCACGGAATGTGACATATGATATCCATGTCCTTGCCAATAAATGGCAGGTTGGCTCTAGTCGGATAACCTTTCACCGGATACCGGTCATTACCTTTCCCAAGTGGCTTACCACTATCAGTTTTGCCTGGTTTGTCGAGCGGGAGCTTAAAAAAATCAAACCGGATATTGTCCATACCCATGATCGTATTTTTAGCGCCGATGTTGCGACGGTCCACAGTATCCCGCATCGAATATGGGTAAAAGAAATTCGTCGCAAAAGATTTCCAAGCCTTTTTGATGTGGCTACAAGCTGGGTTGAAAAAAGAATGTTTGAAAAAGGAGGCTGCAAGAAGGTGCTTCCCGTATCAAGTCTGGCTGAGGAAAAATTGTGTGCGCTTTATCCCGGCCTGCGTGAGAAAATAGAGGTCATGCCCCCTGGGATTGACTTGGCCCGGTTTGGTCACTCACGACTCGATTGGCGTTATGAATCACGTCGGGAATTTGGGATCGGTAGAGATGATCTGGTGGTCATTTTTGTCGGGATGAATTTTGAATTGAAAGGTCTGGAGCCGCTCATGCGGGCGGTGGCTCTTGCGCAAAATCAGTTGGCATCAAAGAGGATATCTCTGCTGGTTGTCGGCAAGGGCGATGCCAAAAGGTTTCAAGGGATGGCTCAAGATCTGGGTATTGGCGCGAACGTATATTTCGCAGGGATCAGGCGGGATATGGAGCGTGTTTATCCGGCTGGTGATATTTTTTGTCTACTGTCGCAGTTCGATACCTTTGGCATGGTAGTGAGTGAGGCCTTGGCAGCGGGACTTCCAGTTATTGTGAGCGATCAGGTTGGAGCAAAGGATCTTGTCGTTCAGGGAAAGAATGGCTTTGTCGTAAGGTGGGATGACCACATGGCGGTTTGCGATTTGCTTCTGCGGATGGGAAAAGAACAAGCTGTAACGGAAATGGCCAAGAATGCTCGACAGAGTGTGGTTGATTGTGATTGGGAGGTCGTGGTGAAAAAAGTTATAGGGATTTATGGTTCATCAGGCTTGTGCAAGCAAGAGAAGGACGTGGATCCTGGCTGAGAAATTTTGCTGGTGTGGCTTTCCCGTGAGGCCCGCTGTGTCAAAAGGAAGGCCGTCCTAGGTATAGGTTAGGAATTTTGTGTATTCTTTTACAAAAAAACGCTGTAATGGACGGTTGGTAATACCCATTCCATAGTAAATTTTAGCAATGAGAAATGAGTAAAAGAATTTCCAGTTTTCATCCGGGATTTTTTGGTAAGAAAAATTGTAGTAATTTGAATCGTAAGGGGATATCGGCCAATATCCGGGCAAGTTGGCTTCGTTTGTGTTGGTGCAGTCACAAGATATGCGTGGAAAGTTGAGCAACGATAAGATTTGGTTCACTAAATAAGCAAAAACTATACTTGTTGGGTGATTTTGAGTTAAAAATAGTTTTTCTTTGTGAATATGTTCGAGGATGAAGTCGGATATCTTGATGTCCGTGTTGGATTCATTGTGAATTAGTTGTTGTTTTGAATTTGAGAATCTTTTATCAAAGTCTAACTCTAGGGAAAGAGAGCAAAATTTTCGTATTAATGACTTGAATCCCTCCCCTTTGTTTATATCATCAAGTATTTCCTCTCCAGAGAGTATATTTGCTCCTTCTTCAAAAAATGGCCAAAGACCAGAAAAATAGATGTTTGGAAAGCTGATCAGTCGGCTTGAGCTATGAATAAACTTGCCAATATCTTTAAATTTCAAGTGACGATCATTGTTGAGTAGATCCTGATAGATTACAACTGAAGCGTTTTTCAGTAATTCTGAAGGTATTTTTTTTTCCTGCCATTCTGATTTGTAATTACATAGAAAAATAATATCATAGTAGTTTGCAAAGTGCGGAGATTTATTTAGAAAATGTTGTACGCCTAGTCCTTGTCCATTTGAGAAGATGATGCATAATTGTTTTTTCATGAGAAGAATTCAATTCTTTCTATCTGGTTAATATTGTAAGCACCTTTGGTGCAGGTGGGCTTTTTCTGGATAAAGTTAAACTTGCTTGTCTGCTATTGACAAATAAATTCAGAAAAATCGGAACAGGATATTTTCCATCAATGATGTAAGTGGAGGATGTTCTTGTTGAAGATGTATTTTGATAATGAGTTTTCGATAAAATTTTTCCCAGCCCGAATCGTTACGGCTAAATCTGTATCCGAATGCAGTGCTATCGTAAGGGGAAATCGGCCAGAGTCCGGGAAGTTGGGCGAAATTATCCGGAAAATTTTTGGGTAACGCAAGGGGACGGCTTCCTAAAAGATCGAGGATTTGATTTACGCAATATATGAATATTACGTTTGTGGGGTGATTTTGGGTATAAAAAAGCCTGGTCTCCTGTAGATTATCAATAATGAACTTTGATATTTTGATATCTGTTTCTTTTTCCTTTTCTTTTAGAATCTTTATGGTTTGTTCAAATCTGGAGGAAAAATTGAAATCCAGTTGAAGTTGCAAGAAGAGATTCAGTGATTTTCTGAGACTAATACCGTCGGCAAATAAAAGATCTACAGGCTCTCTGCCAATAATTTTTTCGCCCTCTTCGAAAAATGGCCACAGCGCGTTGTTGTAAATGTAAGGGAACGAAATTTTTATACATCCAGGGGGAAGGTAAGCAATTATGTTTTTTGTTCCATAGCAACCGTGTTTAGTGGAAACCGGTTGGTATATGAAGATGGAGGCTTGTGCCAAAAGGTCGTAAGGCAGGGGCTTGGCCTCCAGTATTGAGCCAAAATTACTGATGTGATGACAATGAAATTTTTCAGAGAAACTCGGATGATGTTCAAGAAATTTTTGAATGCCACCGCCTTGGCAATTGGCGTAAATAACGCATAATTCCTTCATTTTTAAAACAGTCCGTTCTTCGCGAAAATGGGAATATGTTTGCGATGAAAATATTCGATATTGACGCCATTCCGCCAGTCAACGCTGTTCTGCTCGCGTTGATGCCACGCATGTAGAATGCGGGCAGAAGTTATTGCCGAAACGCAGTAACTTCCCGCCATCACTAATCGTACCCCTAGATCCTCATCCTCGCCGCCCCAGCCGATAAAATTTTCATCATAGCCGTTGATATGTTCTATGTCTTCTCGATGAATGGAAAAGTGGCCGCCCAAGCTTTGTTTTCTTGGCGAGCACAGATGGAGACGCATGAGCCAAGTTCGGCGATTGAATTTTCTATGTTCGCGGAGTAGTTGTTCTTCAGGGAGTGAATTGTATAATTTGTTGAGAAGTTCGCCGGTAAACTCTTCTTTAAAGATGTCAGCGGTTTGTTTTTCGTCGAGATATTTACAGTTTCCCGCGACAAATCGTTTCTTTTCGGCGTGGTTGAGATGTGCTCTGACGGTGCCGGGAAGAATAAGGAAGTCGCAATCAAAAAAAATAAGGTAATCGCCCTTGGCGGTTCTGATTCCGTTGTTGCGGGCAGCGGCGACTCGAAATCCTTTCTTTTCCTGCCAGACATGGTGAATGGGAAAATCATAAGTTGCTATCAGTTTGTGCAGGGCCGTTACTGTGTCTGGAGATGAGCCGTCATCACTGATTACGATTTCGTCAAAATCATTTTGAGAGAATCGTAAAGAATCAAGGCAGTGCTTGAGATGGGTAAGGCGTTCGTAAAAACAGATAATTATACTGGTCATTCTCGTTAGTTACCGAAGGAGCTTGCTGATTTTATACGCAAGGCGGTGGCCACGGGCGCGTAAGCTTCTTTTGTATGGATTGATGGTGAAAGGAAGTTTTACGGTGTCGTGAGTTGGATGCGTATGTATCTGTTCGGCTAAAAAAGGGAAAAGTTGATATTTGTTGAGGACAAGATCCCTTGCCTGTTGAATGGCGGGGATTCGTTTTTCCCAATTTTCCGGCGTAGAGTTTTCTTTGATGATTCTCATTGCCTCACTTGGGTTATGAATGTCAATCGGGATATATGAATCCTTGGGAAAATATTTTTCAAGATTGGTGCAGCCAAAATAGAAAGGTACTGACCAACTCAAAAAACAATCGGCCAGTTTTTCCGTCCACATGTCGGGTCCGTTGTTGTTTTCAATCGCCAGGGAAAAAAAGTATGGGGCAAGCCCGTCCCATTTGTCTTCAATCGGGCAGACGGCGCGGCCGAAAAGATCAATGGAAAGGGAACTTTTTTTGACTGTCTCGAGAAAAATCAGGCGTTGCAGATGGCCGGGTAGATCCTTAGCGGCCCCAACAATCCAGGAAAGCGATTTTGTTTTTTTTGGCAGAGGGCAACTGATAAGCTCATCGTATGTTTTATTTACATGCCATGGAATTGCCGGAGGGGAAATGATATATTTTTTTTCTCCATTTGCGGGGGGGTGGTGGGTGAAAACTTTGGCAAATGGTTCATGTTTTTCGATTACCCAGTCGGTAAAACCCTTTTGATAGGGTTCTTGGATCAGCATCCATATATTTTTTTTGGGACACTGTCCCGAGGTTTGAATCTCCATTCGATTATTAAGCATCACCAGATAATCACATTCGGCCGCCGGTGTCAGTGTGAAGGTGATGTCGTCCCATATCCCTTTTTCTCCGGGAGTCTGGCGTAATAAGTTGGGCCAATCCCAATCTTTGACGATGCGTACGAGAGTCATAGCGTTTTACTTAGGGCAATTGAGGGTTATTACAGTTTGTTTTTGTTTCGACGGTAAAATTTTTCATTTGGATATTCCGTTGCGGAGGGAGCTTTGCAACGCACCGGGAAATCAAACATTCCCTGGATTCCATTAATATCCGGCTCGTATTTTTCTCTGAACATGAAGTCCCGATTGAAACGACTATATTTGCTGCCTGCCTGACTGGCTATATTTGGAATTTTATAGCCGGCAGTTTGTTGAGAAAGATTTTTAAAGCAATCGAGATCGGCGTTTTGTAATGGCTCACCAAATTTTTCCATATAACGCCAGACAAAATCGCCATCTTCTTCGCCTATTCCTAACAGGCGTTCGTCAAAATAACCGATAGTGTCAAGCTCGTCTCTTGCAATCAGAAAATGTGAAAAGGAATGCTTGACTGTGAATGAGCGCAGGCGATTTTTCTTTAAAAAATCACTAATTATTTGGACGAAATGTGGCGTGGTAACAGCGAGATCGTCGTTCAGCATGAGTATGTAGTCATGACTGGCATGGACGACAATAGTGTTCCATAGTTTGGCAACTCCTCTGAATTGTGGGAAAAATATTGGGAAAACTTTAGGCTGTGTCGCGAGAAATTGTAGAATTTTTTCCCGGTATTCTTCTGAGAAATCTAGATTGTGTTCGCCATTAATGGCAACAACGATTTCTATTTCAGGATCAAAGTTGCGAAGTTGCGATAAAAGCGGGACAAAGTATTGCTCGAATCGGTGGCCAAAGGTGGTTATGCCGATGCTGATATTATGGGTTTCTCTGCTCTGAGTCTTTGTGCATATAGAGGGAGGTGCGGAAATTGGGAAAAATTTATTCCAAAAGCGCTGTATTCGGTGGGTAAGAGAAAAATTGCGCTCTCGATGAAGATGGAACAGCGTGTCGTATGGGGAGTTTGTAAAGGGCGTAGGGGAATATGTCAATCCCGTGGCCAGCTCTCCTTTGTTCCTGTATGGGGGTAATTTTAGGTGGTTGCCGAATTGTGAGGGGTCGCGGAACGTCTCTAGTCCATGGCGTACAGCAAGAAGGGAGAGCACTGACTGGTCATGCCTGTGGTCTTTAAACTCAGCATAATTGTCAAGGCCGCAGCAATTTTGGATGTCGGTGAGAATACGTTCATCGGTGCAGTAATTCAGCCATTCTTCGAGGAAGCCTAAGCTGCGGGGGGTTTTTTGATAGAGTTGAGGTGAGCCGGCGACTTGCTCGGCATTATGAAAGCGCGGTTCATCCGCATCCATGAGGACAAAACAATCGCGCTTTGTCCACATGATATTGGTATGTTTGCCATTGGGGATATGTACATTGAATAAGAGAATCCCCCCATGTTGCTGGCAAAGGTTAACCAATGGGTCAAGAGGGGCGATGATCTCCGCGCCGCTGTCACTGTATATGACGATATCGTCATCTTCGGCTGCCCGTAATGTCTCAAGAATAATAAAAGGTTTCCACAGCCAATATCCGGCGCCACGTTCCTGGTCAAGTATACTTCGGTGTTGTTTGTAAAATTCAGTTTTTGTGAGAAGGCTTTTGTTGTAGGAAATGCATTGATCAACGCCAAAGCGCAAGGCGGATTTGGCGAGTTTTTTTTGCGCCTTATAAAAATTTTGGGTGGCGAAATTGACGAGGTAAATTTTCATGATTGAATGGTTATGCGTTATTTAGGAGGCAAACTGCATATCGTGAAGCATCTTGTATGCACCTCCATGGATCATGAGGGACTCATGCGTCCCTTCTTCCGCGATCTTGCCTTCTTGAACTACGATAATTCGGTCGGCGTTTCTGATCGTAGAGAGACGGTGGGCAATGACAAAGGTGGTGCGGTTTTTCATCAGGTTTTCAAGTGCCCTCTGTACTTCGCGTTCCGATTCAGTATCCAGCGCCGAGGTCGCTTCGTCCAAAATGAGAATCGGTGCGTTTTTTAAGAGCGCCCGGGCGATGGAAAGTCGTTGTTGCTGTCCACCGGAGAGTCTTGCGCCTGATTCGCCCACAACCGTATTAAAGCCATCCGGCAGCTCCTTAATGAAATCATAGGCATGTGCTGCTTTTGCCGCAGTAATGACTTCTTCGTCACTACGAGTTGGATCGCCATAGGCGATATTGTTTCTTACGGTGTCGTTAAAGAGGATAGTCTGCTGTGAGACGATTGCCAACTGGGAGCGCAGGGATTTCATGGTAACGTCGCGCAAATCAGCACCATCGATCAGGATACTCCCCTTCGTTACATCAAAGAATCTTGGGATCAGGTTGACCAGGGTTGTTTTGCCGCCACCACTGGTGCCAACCAGCGCAATGATTTCGCCGTATTTTACATTGAGGTTGATATCTTTCAGAACTTCTGTTTTTCCATCATAACTGAAAGAGACATCGGTGAATATGATGTTATTTTGAAAAGGAGGCAGGTGGATTGCCTCGGGTTTGTCTTGGATGGTAGATTTGATGTCAAGGAGGGTGAAAATACGGGTTGCGGCTGCAAGTCCTTGCTGGAGAGCACTGTTGATATTGCTGACCCCTTTTATCGGATTGTAAATCATGATAATGGAGGTGAGGAAAGCAAAGAAGATGCCTGGGGTTGACTGGCCGATGATTACCTGATGGCCACCGTACCATATAATCGCAGTAATACCCAAGCCGCCCAGAAGTTCCATGATCGGTCCTTGCAGGCTGTTGTTTTTTATGTCTTTCACAATGATCTTGAAAAGATTATCCACTGTTTCGGAGAATCTTTTTATTTCATACTGTTCCATCCCGAAGGCTTTAACGATTTTGTGGCCGGTAATGGTTTCATGCAGGATGTTGGAAACCTGGGCAACTGTCTGTTGGTTTGTGGTACTTAATTTGCGAAATTTCCGGCCGAAATGTAAAACCGGGATAAAGGCAAGGGGCAGGAAAACAAGTGCGATGAAGGCAAGTTTCCAATTCAAGTAGACCACTACGCAGACAAGGCCGAAAACCTGGAAAAGATCCTTGAAGACACCGGCTAAAGCCCGTGAGACGGCCATTTGAATGAGTGTCGAATCGTTGATAACTCTGGAGATGAGTTCCCCTGTCGGGGTGTTGTGGAAAAAAGATATGGGCAGCGAATGGATATGGCTAAAGATTTTTTTACGCAGATCCCGAATAATACCCTGCCCAAGGGTGTCAAGAAGCGAGTTGGCGAAATAGTTGGAAATTCCTTTCAGCAAAAAAACCATGATCAAAACAAAAGGAAGAATGTTGAGCATTACGCGATTTTTGTTAACGAAAATTTCATCAAGAAGTGGCTTGATCATGTATGCTTGGGCAGAGCTTAACCCTGAAACCAGGATCATGCAGGTAATGGCGATACCGATTTTCCCCTTATGGGGCTTTAAGAAGGATAGGAGTCGGATGATGAGATTTTTATCTTGCATGAAATATTGCGATGTCCTTCAGTTGCAGTGCATTGCCGGTTGATCAAGCAGTTTGTTGTTGATGTTCGTTAAGGATTTCGTGGTGGGTGGATTCAAACCTCTCTCCACACGGGCTATTTGCGGAACTGTTTTTAACTTGTCATTGCTTAAGCCGGTTCTTTCTATCTTGTCGGCAAGTTCGCGGGGCAGAATGATGTCCTGCAATGAAGGTCGCCACGCAAATAGTATTTGTGATACGTTGAGAGTTGCAAGTGAGAGTCGATGGGGCCAGCCGCTCCTCCGGGGACGAGGATGTTCCGTTTTATTAAATGACGCAAGGCAGGCATGGAATTTTCAAGCGGAAAATGAGGCGTCGGAACCCTCTGTGTTGCGTCAGGGATGGACTGTATTGATTAATAAAGAAATAATTGCGATTTCTATATGATCCTCGACTGTTTGTCAAACAAATGTTGGTGGAGTGGTGGATGTCAAAGAGCTTTGACCAGCTCGGTGCTCAAATACCTTTCCCCTGTGTCGCAAAGCGGAAAGACGATTTGTTTGCCTCGGTTTTCCACTCTCCCGGCGATCTGCATGGCGGCCCAGGCGTTGGCACCCGAAGAAATCCCGCAGAGGATGCCTTCTTCCTTGGCTATTCTGCGAGCGGTTTCCATGGCCTGCTCGTTGCTCACCGTGATGATTTCGTCAATGATTTCTCGGTTGAGTATCTTGGGGACAAAGCCTGCGCCGATGCCCTGAATTTTGTGTGGGCCAGGTTTTCCCCCGGATAAAACAGGAGAATCGGCAGGCTCGACCGCCACCACATACAGTGATTGTTTTTTCTCCTTGATCGCTTCCGAGACCCCGGTAATGGTACCGCCGGTGCCCACTCCGGCTACAAAAATATCTATGCCTCCCTCCGTGTCTTCCCATATCTCCCGGGCAGTGGTTCGTCGATGGATTTCCGGGTTTGCCGGGTTGGTGAACTGGTTGGGCATGAAGCTGTCCGGGGTCTTGGCGAGAAGCTCTTCCGCCTTGGCTATTGCGCCTTTCATCCCTTCATTGCCCGGGGTAAGAACCAGCTCGGCGCCCAGGTGTTTGAGAAGAGTTCGTCGTTCCAGGCTCATGGTTTCCGGCATGGTCAGGACAAGGCGATATTTTTTCGAGGCGCAGACAAAGGCTAGGGCAATGCCTGTATTACCGCTGGTTGGCTCAATGATGGTGGTTGTCGGAGTAAGCAGCCCTCGTTCCTCGGCGGCGGTGATCATGGCCAGGCCGATGCGGTCCTTGACGCTTGCCAGTGGGTTTTGGAATTCCAGCTTGGCAAGCAGTGGGGCATATAGTCCAGCCCCGAGTCGAGACAGGCTGAGCATGGGAGTTTTGCCGATGATTGCGGTAACGTCAGAGAAAATTCGTGGCATGGGGAACGCCCTCCTGCGATGAATGGGAAAAGATTATTGGCCGTGTTGCGTTGTCGGGAAAGCCGGCGGCGGCTTGTATCCCTTCCGCTAGGTGCAAAATTAAAGAAAAGGGGCGAGCACTTCACACTCCCGGCAGATCTTCATTTTGTCCTTCCAGTTTTTTTGGGCCTTGCACTCGCAAATGGTGCCGTTGATGAACCAGCACAATTCCCCGGCCTGAAATTCCCAAGCCGGGCAATGCTCTCGCCTTTCCTGCGGACATTTTTTTATCTCCCAGCAGGGAGAGGGGCCACGGCCGTCTTTGTGCCGCTGGCGGGAGAGCAGGAAAAAAACCTGCCGTTCAACGTGGGGGGGGACGGAGCGCCAGCCCTGTTCATAGCCTTGGATAGCCTTGGTTGAGGAGCCCAGAAGTTCGGCAAGCTGTTTTTGGGTCTTGCCGAGTTTCTTGCGCGCCAACAAAAAATCCTGTTTGTCCATCGGTTGCTCCAAAGGAAAAGAACCAAGAAAGGGTGGGAAGAATTATGGTATTAGTACCACGGGGTGGTGGTGAATTGTCAAGGGGGAAAGCTCAACTCATTGCAGTTGCCGGGTTTGTCATCGCGCAGGCGTGTAAAGAATGCTGTTGTGCGAGAGCTGTTTCCGGGAGGGGCGTACGGCCTTTCCTTTTAGCTCAAACGAACCCAGTGGCCGGAAGGGTCTTTGGTTACGGTGATCTGGCTGGAGCGACCTTTTTTGATCTTTTCCAGTCCATCGCGCATGGTTTTCGAGTAATTTTCACAGGCGCTGATGCTTTTGTCCACCAGGGAAAGGGCATCCGCTTCGCCGATTTCGAGGATGCCGCCAAATTTGTAAATGAGGTCGGCAAGTTCAACTCTGGTTCCGTTAAAAAAATTGGAGGTCAGCTTGTTATTGAAAACAACAAGGTTTTGAAGAAAGAGAAAAGGGTCCTGGTTCTTCTCTGGTCGGGGAGGTTCTGTTGCCATGCAATCAACAATTCTTTTTGAAAAATTCCAGAAGGTGGCAATTTCCCTGCCGATTTGGCTGTAGGTCAGACCTTTGAGTGCGATGCGGTTTGAATGCTCCTCTGAGTATCCCTTCTGTATGTGCTGTTCAACGGCCTGATACTGAGCAGGCAGATAGATCAGGACAACAAATTTTCCCAGATTGTGCAGCAGGGTGCAGACGTATGCCTCTTCCGAAGAGAAGCGGGTTTTTTTCATTTCGCAGTAGATCTTGCTCTGGGTGGCGCTGATGAGAGACATGGTAAAGGCGCCGGCGATTTCATCTTTTTCGGTGCCGGTCCGAATGAATTCCTCAAACAGCGCCGTTGTGGCGGCGAGCTGGCGCAGGGTGTCAAAGCCGATTACGGTTATGGCCCGCGATATAGTGCTGACAGGGGTTCCCCGCGAATAGTAGGCGGAGTTCACCACCTGCAAAATCCTGTTGGTGAGAGAGTAATCCTTGAGAATTGTGTCGGCTACTTCCTGGGCGTTGGTGCGGTTGCTGGCCAGCAATGCGATGAGTTCAGTCACATGTTCTGACATTGCCGGCAGAGTGTTCATGTTGACCATGGAAAAGATTTCCAGCAGTCTTTGGCGGGTCTGATTATCGTGTGTCTCTGTCATGTGAATTCAGTGCTGGATTGAAGAGTAAGAGCTTTTTTCACCCGAAATATATCGTGTTCACCCTAAAATGTTTTTGGGGCTTTCGCAAGTGTATTGAGGATGATAGGCGTGCTTCGTGGTGAGGCAAACCGTACGTTTTATTGCTGGTTCGGCAAACGCCGATATTGAATGGCCTCGGCAAGGTGGCGTGACAGGATGCTCGGGCTTTCTTCCAGATCGGCAATGGTTCTGGCGATCTTGAGAATGCGGTGATACGCCCTGGCGGAAAGGCCCAGTCGGGTCGTGGCTTGAAGCAGCAGCTCCTGGCCGTGGGTGTCAAGGGAGCAATGGCGCTTGATATCCCTTGGACCCATCTGGCTGTTGAAGTACACCGCGGTTCTCTCGGCAAACCGTGCCTGTTGAATGGTATGGGCCTTGCTTACCCTGGTCTTGATTGCCGCCGAGGTCTCGCCTGCCTGCATGGTTGTAAGTTCATGCACTTTCACGGCAGGCACCTCAAGATGGATATCAATCCTGTCCAGCAGGGGGCCGGAGAGTTTGCTGCGGTACCGTTGGATTTGTTGGGGCGTGCAGAGGCAGTCCTTGTCCGAGCCCAGGAAGCTGCATGGGCAGGGGTGTGGGAAGCTTTTCAGGTTTTGCCAGATCATTGTATAGCGTTATCATCGAAGAAGAAATTTATGAAGCGAAAACGTTAGGTGAGCAGATCGACAAAGCTGTGAAAGATTCAGGGTGGGAATTTGAAGATGTTGCCAGCTTTATTGGTGTGTGGCCGATCACGCTAAGAAGGTGGAGGCAGGGGACGCACTATCCGACAAATATCCGTCACAAGAGGGCTCTTTCCATGTTTCTCGGGGAAAAATTAGTAGGATAATTTTGGGATTCTAATCCCGGGGATTGAGTTTCTGGACTGAAATCACTATGCTCGTAATTGCTCAATTTTTAGGGGGAAGGTCACAACCAGCAGTAAGGCCAAAAATGATGGCGGAAAATCTTCGCGCCTTTTAGTGTGCAAAAAGAAAACTTCTCTAAGAGGTATGGATGCTATCTATAGCTTTGTTTTGCGTTTTGTTCCATTTTGTTCATGAGTTACTATTGGCAAAATTGATATACGTAGTTGGCTGGCAACTATCTCCAAGGAACTCGTGATCCTTGTTCTGTCATTCGTCCGGTTGTAGGTTGCGGACAGGAACGGGTGACATATGGGTTTCTTTGCTAAAGTTGTTAAACGAAAGAAGACGGAAAACAGGTAAGGGAGCCATAAAATGGTTGTCTTTGGGAACAAAAAATTTCGTTACCTGACTCATTCCAATTTTGAGTCCGCCCTTTTGGGCGCTAATTTGATCACCAAAGAGGCTAAGGGGTGGAATCCAATTGTCGCAAAGGAAGGAATACTATTTAATCTTTCACGAATTGAATGGGTTGAGATCAGAGCACTGGTCCATTTCGTTATTTTTGTGGAAGCCGCCGTCAGGGACAAGATTTCTGTCAAAATTGCCCTGCCTTTGACTCGCGCCACCAAGAGAGAAGAGGCGTTGGTTCAGTCATGTGTTGTCGCGGATGCTGACAAAATTATCCGTAGAAAAGTTGAAAAGAGAGAAAAAGCTTTAGCGTTCATGGAATATCTTGGGTTTTTTAATGCTCTTAAGTTGCCTCACCTGCAAGGCAGTGCCAAGCTCATTAGTTTGGTATATGACCTTGATCCTTTCGATGAGGGCGTTGTACGATTGAAATTGAACATTCCAACCGAGGAGGCGAAGGACAGTATAACATCTGATTCGCTCATCGACGTGTCAGAACCGCTGTATGAGAAAATCTTTCCCCTTAAATGGGTCTCAATATCAGACCCAAGTTCTATCGAACCAATTTTAAGTTTTTTTACACATGTGATCACAAGCGATAATAATCCTGGTTTGGAAGGAGTGGACGCCAGAACCATTTCCAATGTAATCTTGAAGGAATTGGTAGAGAACGTTCAACGTCATGCCAATACAACTCAATGGGCACTGGTAGCAGCCCATGCTGCTAAAAGGACTATCAGCAAAGCGTATATCGAGGAATATTGCTCTCACTTTAGGGAGGTTGAACGTCCCTATATAGAGTGGCAGAGCAAGGTGGGTGGAGGATGGCTGGAAATTATCGTGGGGGATTCAGGGGTTGGGATACCAGCGACTTTGGGGGAAGCTTATTACAACAAAAGCCTCAGCGGCAAAGCTCCAAAGGACAACTCCCTTGATACGGCGGCAATTATCAAGTGGTCATTTGATCGTTGGTCCAGCAAAGATAAAACAACCTTTGAGCGGGGCACCCGAGGGTTATATCGGCTGGACCGTGTTGCGCGGAAATATCATGGTCTAGTCTCGATCCGCTCCGGCAACGCCATGGCTGGCTGGGACCACGGTGGGACGGGATACCACCAGTCCATTGTCGATCCCAAGCCATTGCGACTAATTCCAGGAACAATCTGCTACTACCGCTCCCTCACAGCCCTCCATCAACCTGTAATTTGGAGGGGACTTGGAGGTGCGGAAAATAAAGTCCGGTTTGAAATAGTTAGCATGGGTGCGCTGACGGATAATGGGATTGACGAAAACGCCTTGGAAAAACTGCGAAATTTAGTCGTCTCATCATCTCGAAGCGAGAGCCTGTGTATTATCGCTTCCGTCGATTCTATGCGTTCTAGCGAGGAGGGCGTTGGTAAGGCACTGCAGCAATTGACGGAGATACGTCATCCCCCCGCTTTGGTGGTCCATGGCCTGCCAGGAGATTGGCTGTCTATTGAAAATAAGGTGGACTCCATTAATCGTGTTTTTCAGGCATCGCATCACGGAGAAGAGTCCCATAAGCCAGACCACTATCTTATCTGGGATCCCATTCTTGTCCTTGGCGAAAATGTTGAAACTCAATGGGCGTGGGCCGGGGTCGGGGAAGATCAAAATTGGTTGTTGAAAGCCTTAATGTCATCCGAGAATGGAGTGATTAAAGCCGATATAATAGGCAAACATTTTACTAACGATGAGCACAGACGTG
>DUZW01000031.1 GCA_013349295.1 Deltaproteobacteria bacterium | reverse complement strand
GACCCCCATGCTCACCCGCACGCCCCTTGGGGATTTTGTGCTTTTCAGCTTTCAGGTGCCCCCTGGTTTTGGCAAGTATATCATCGAAAAGGGCTCCATCGCCATTGACGGCATCAGTCTTACCGTCAACAGTATCGACGCGAAAGCTTTTTCCGTTTCCATCATCCCCCATACCCTTGGGATTACCACCTTGGGTGCGCTGAAACAGGGGAGCGTGGTGAATATTGAAGTGGATTTGATTGGTAAGTACGTGGAAAAATTGCTCTCCGCCAAGGATGCTGACGGCGGAGGTGTGGAATCAAGAATTAATTCCGCTTTTCTTGCAGAACACGGCTTTTTGCGATAAGCGTGCTGCAGTCTGCAGGCGGCGAAAGTTTTGAGGTGAAAACCATGGCGGTAAGTTCCATTGAAGAGGTGATTGACGAGATCCGGGCCGGGAAGATGATCATCCTGGTCGATGACGAGGATCGCGAAAACGAGGGCGATCTTTACATGGCTGCGGAAAAGGTCACCCCCGAGGCGATCAATTTCATGGCCACCCACGGCAGGGGCCTCATCTGTCTGACTCTGACCCCGGATCATCTCGAGCAGTTGCAGATCCCCATGATGGTGCAGAAAAACAAATCTCCTTATGAAACGGCCTTTACGGTCAGCATCGAGGCCAGCACCGGGGTTACCACCGGCATTTCGGCGGCGGATCGGGCCAGGACCATCCTGGTGGCGGCCGACCCCAATGCCAAGCCCAGCGATATTGTAAGCCCCGGTCATATCTTCCCCCTGCGCGCACGGCGCGGCGGGGTTTTGGTCCGTACCGGTCAGACCGAAGGTTCGGTTGATCTTTCCCGTTTGGCCGGGCTGCATCCTTCCGGGGTGATCTGCGAGATCATGAAGGAAGACGGCACCATGGCCCGGATGCCTGATCTTGAGATCTTTGCCAAGGAACACGATCTCAAGATCGCCACCATCGCCGATCTGGTCGCCTACCGGACCCGCGAGGACAAGCTGGTGCATCGGGCCGCCGAGGCCAAGATCCCAACCCGCTACGGCGAGTTCAGGACCATTGTCTACACCAATGATGTGGACGAGCTGGAACACGTTGCCCTGGTCAAGGGCGAGATCGATCCCGCCAAGGAGATCATGGTCCGGGTGCATTCCTCCTGTCTGACCGGGGACGTCTTCGGCTCCAAGCGTTGCGACTGCGGCGGGCAACTGCACAGCGCCATGCGCATGGTCGAGCATGAGGGTGCCGGCATTGTCCTCTATATGCAGCAGGAAGGTAGGGGCATCGGCTTGATCAACAAGATCAAGGCGTATGCCCTCCAGGAAGATGGGATGGACACGGTTGAGGCCAATGTGCATCTGGGCTTCAAGGCCGACCTGCGCGACTACGGGATCGGCGCTCAGATCCTTCGGGATCTCGGGGTGCGCAAGATGCGGTTGATCACCAACAACCCAAAGAAGATCGTCGGGCTTGAAGGGTATGGGCTCAAGGTCACCGGCCGTCAGTCCATCGAGATGGAGGCGGAACCGGAAAATATCGATTATCTGAAGGCCAAGAAGGATAAGCTTGGCCATATGCTGGATCTTATCACCGGCAGCAAGGATACAAAAAACACCTAAGTCTTTGTTCACTTTTGGAGGAAGAACGATGCCTAAATTTTTTGAAGGAAAACTGCAAGCCGAAGGGAAGAAATTCGGGATTGTCATTGCCCGTTTCAATTCGTTTATTGCCGAGCGTCTGCTGGAGGGCGCCCTGGACACTTTGATGCGTTCCGGGGTGAAGGACAAGGAGATCGAGGTGGCCAGGGTTCCCGGCGCCTTTGAGATTCCGCTGGTTGCCCAGAAGATGGTCAAGTCAGGCCGCTATGATGCGGTGATCTGTCTTGGCGCGGTAATTCGTGGTTCAACCCCTCATTTTGATTTCGTGGCCAACGAGGCGACCAAGGGGATTGCCCAGGCCAGCATGGAGTCCGGGGTACCCATTATCTTTGGTGTTCTGACGACCGACTCCATCGAGCAAGCCATTGAACGGGCCGGCTCCAAGGCCGGGAACAAGGGCTCCGAGTGTGCGGCCACCGCCATCGAGATGGTCAACCTTCTGCCGCAGCTCGCCTGATTATTCATGGGAAACCGACGCAAGGCAAGGGAGCTTGCCCTCAACGCACTGTTTCAGGGGGAGATGACCGCAACCTCCGCGGTGGAGAATTTTCCGCTGCTCTGTGAGAATTTCGAGATCAACAAAAAAGCCATTCCCTATGGTCGGGAACTGGTTTGGGGCATCACCGACAAGTGGGAGGAGATCAATGCCAAGATCGAGGAAAGCGCGGTCAACTGGCGGGTCAGCCGAATGTCGGTGCTGGATCGTAACATTATCAGACTTGCGGCCTATGAGTTGATTTACAAGGAGGAGGTGCCACCCCGAGTGGCCATCGACGAGGCGATTGAACTGGCCAAGCGATACTGCGGCGAGGATTCTCCTGCCTTTATCAATGGTATTCTTGATGCCATCCTGAAAAATATCGGCAAGGAAAAGTAGCCTTGTAATGCAGGCACGCCTGCGCTTTTAATACCGGAACTGATATTCGAGCATAATGGCATCAGGGAAAAACAAGCAGGAAAAACCAACACTTGGGCGAGAGATACTTTCCGTATTCGGGGTGTTTGTCGCCCTTTTTCTGCTCCTGTGCCTGGTCAGTCATACCATGGCGGAGCCGGCCGGTCAGTTAGTCACCGCCAACTGGGGCGGGGCAGTGGGCCAGTTTGTCGGCGGCCTGCTCATGGATCTTCTGGGGATTACTTCTCTGTGGCTGCCTGTTCTCCTGCTTTTTTTTGCCATCCGTCTTTTTTCCCCGGATTACACCTTGGATACCCTGCCTCTGGTCGTGTTTGGCTGCACCGGAATTCTCCTGGCCAGCGCTGGGCTCAGCGGTTTTATCTCCGTGGCCTCTTTCACTGTTTTTGATCACACCTATCCGGTTGCCGGATTTCTGGGGAGTTTGTTGGCCCAGTATGCGCAACTGCTCTTTGGTGGTCCCGGATCATTTCTGTTGTTTCTTGTGGTGCTGGTTATATCTCTGATGCTGATCAGCAGCTTTTCCCCTTATTCCCTTGGGTACCGGCTGCGCGATTTTCTGTCCATCCGTAGGGCGTCCAGGCAATCGCCCGAGGTCAACGGTTCTGCAGGGCAGGGGAAAAAATCCGAGGCGGCTGCCTTGGTAACCGAATCCGTGGCAATCTTGCCCGAAGACGAGGCAGCCGTGCCAAAGGTGCATTCGCCGGTGAAGCTTGTGTCCGAGGTTGGGGCAGAGGACGACTCCTTTCGCCTCCTGCCCGTCGCCAGCGGTGAATACCGGCTCCCGCCTTTGTCCTTATTGGATAAGCCGGAAAATACGGAGGTGGTCGTGGACCGCGAGTATTACTACGCGGTCAGCGCTGAACTGGAAGAGAAACTCAATGATTTCGGGGTGGTGGGGAAGGTGGTCGGCATCTCTCCCGGCCCGGTGATCACCACCTATGAATTTTCCCCGGCTCCTGGGGTCAAGATCAACAAGATCATCGCCCTGGCCGACGATCTGGCCCTGGGCCTCAAGGCCGAAAGTGTTCGCATCGTCGGTTCCATCCCCGGCAAGGCCGCCCTGGGGATCGAGATTCCCAATCCGAAACGGCATATTGTCTATGTCCGGGATATCTTTGCCCATGAAAAATTCCAGAAAGCAGCCTCCCGGCTCACCATCGGCTTGGGCATGGATGTGGTGGGCAATCCGGTGATCGCCGATCTTGCCCGGATGCCCCATCTGCTCATCGCCGGGGCAACCGGCTCCGGCAAGAGTGTGGCGGTCAACACCATCATCTGTTCGATTCTTTTTCGGGCCACGCCCGAGGAGGTCCGCTTGCTGCTGGTGGACCCCAAGCGCATCGAGCTTTCCTGCTACGAGGATATCCCCCACCTGTTGCACCCGGTGGTGGTGGACCCCAAGCTGGCGAGCCGTGCCCTGCTCTGGGCGGTGCGGGAGATGGAGCGCCGTTATCAGCTGATGGAAGAGGCCAAGGTCAAGAGTCTGGCCAGCTATAACGCGGAGGCCGTGGATAAGTTGCCCCTGATCGTCATTATCATCGACGAGTTGGCCGACTTGATGATGGTTTCTTCCCGTGAGGTCGAGGATTCCGTGGCCAGGCTGGCCCAGATGGCGAGAGCCGCCGGCATGCATCTGATCCTCGCTACCCAGCGTCCCTCGGTGGATGTACTTACCGGTCTGATCAAAGCCAATTTCCCCACCCGGATGTCGTTTAAGGTTTCTTCTAAGATCGACTCCCGCACCATTCTGGACGGGAGCGGGGCAGAACACTTGCTGGGCGCAGGCGATATGCTGTTCATGCCGCCCGGATCCAGCAAGCTGCAGCGGATCCACGGCGCCTATATTTCGGAAAAGGAAACCGAGCGGATCGTCACTTTTCTCAAGGAGCAGGGTGCTGTCCGTTATGACGAAACAGTCCTGAAGCTTGCCGAGGAAGCCGAGGCAGGAGAGGGTGACGAAGGCGGGGATTTGGACGAGAAGTATGACGAAGCCGTGGCCCTGGTCTGCGAAACCGGACAGGCCTCCATCTCCATGGTGCAGCGGCGGCTGCGTGTGGGGTATAACCGGGCGGCCCGGATGATCGAGCTGATGGAAAAGGAAGGGGTGGTCGGCCCTGCGGATGGCTCTAAGCCGAGAGAGGTATTGGCCAGAAAAAGTTATTGATTATTGAAACTGTCCGGCAGCACTGCAGCTGCTTTGTCATCGGTCTGCTCATCTGCGGCACTGCCGGACAGTTTCATTTTGTGAGTTTAAATTATGGTTTCTGTTGTAGTTGAAAAATTATGGATTATTTTTCGCTACAACTTGCCAGAATTTAATGAATGACTAAATTACAGAGCAGTGCTGTTCTGTTTAACATAGGAAGAGTGTGAGGAATGAATATGAGAGTGGTTGGATCGCCCATTGATATAACCAAGGTTCGGACAGTTGTGTACCACCTGCCGGACGGCCGGCAGTTTTCCGTTAAGATGGAAGGCCTTGATCAGTTCGTCGAGCTTGGTTTGGGCCGGATCTGTGATACCTCGGAGATCGACGGGGTGCTGCATTTCTTTCCTCGCGGCAACGCATAGTTTCAGGGAAATTTCCCTTCTTCCGCCAACCGATGCTGATCAACACCAAGAGCGACGGCCATGTTCACACCCTGCTCTGCCATCACGCCACCGGCGAGATGGAGGAGTATGTCCTTGCCGCCATCAGCAAGGGGCTTGAGGAGCTGGTTTTTCTCGAGCATCTGGAATGCGGTATCCGATATCCTGAAGACACTTGGCTGACCGCTGAGGATTTTGCCGCCTACCACCGTGAAGGGCAGAGGCTGCGCCTGATTTACGGGGAGAGGATCCGTATCGGCCTCGGGGTGGAGGTGGGTTACAACCCCAAGCAGGTGGGGGAGATTCTTGAATTCCTCAAGCGGTATAGCTGGGATCGGGTTGGTATTTCCTTCCATTACTACGAGATAGACGGGCATCATTACAATGTGGTGAGCCGTCGTAAGGCTAACCTGGAGCCCTTAGGTCGTTACGGGGTGGAGCGGGTGATCTCCGAGTATTTCGCCACCCTGCTGGAGGCGGTTGTAGTCTTGCCCGGTACGGTGCTTTGTCATTTGGATGCCGTGCTTCGGCATCATCCCGAGGTGCATTTCACCGGTGCGCATCTTCACCAGATCAGTGAGATTTTTCAGGGTATGCGCGATAAGGGTATGGCTCTGGAGGTCAATACTTCCGGATTTTCCCATCGGGGGGAGCAGTATCCTGTGCGGGGGATTCTTGAAGAGGCTGTGGCGTTGGGGATTCCGCTGGTGGCTGGGTCTGATGCGCATCGGCCCGGTGAGGTGGGGCGGTTTTTTGATAGGTTGCCGGGCTAAGGGGCTGTTCAATTTTTCTGCCGCGTTATCTTCGAAAAGTAAGGGAAGTCCGTAAGACCACAGGACTGGTTGGGTTGTCTTTTTCTTTTCGAGTCACAAAAGAAGAGAGAAGGCATAGCCGCAAGGGTCTTCTCTCCGACTTTTTCCATAATTCCAGGATGAACCTTTTTTGTGCGGAGTAGCCGATGACCAACCCCGTGGAACTCACGGTTGACAAGGTAATCAAGGGAGGTCTGGGCCTGGGGCGGCTTACGGATGGTCAGGTGATCATGGTGCCGCGCGTATTGCCCGGGGAACGGGTGCGGGTGCAACCGCGCCGTCACCACAAGCAGTATCAGGAAGCGGACCTGCTGGAAGTGCTCCAGCCCTCGGATCAGCGAATTACTCCGACCTGTCCGGTGTACGATACCTGCGGCGGCTGCGATTTTCAACATGCAGCTTATGCGGAACAACTCCGCTTGAAAAACTCTATCCTGGGGGAAACCCTCTGCCGGGCAAGGCTGTGCCGAGAGGAGGAGATTTCTTTTCTTCTGGGTTCTCCAATGGCTTCACCCAAACATTTTGGCTATCGGCAGCGGATCAGGTTGCAAGTGGCTCAGGGAATGATGGGGTATTTCGGCCGACAAAGCCACAGCCTGATTCCTGTTTCCCGCTGCCCTCTGGCCGGGGAGTCCCTGAACTCGCTCCTTGCCGATCTTTCCGGCAACAGAAAGTTTCACTCCCTTCTCGATCTGGCCTCGGCCATCGAGCTGTTTGAAAATCCCGCCCATAACACCGTCATCCTGCTCATCCATTACGCACGAAAAACCCGGCCCACCGATCACCAGACCGCTCGGCTTCTTTGCCAGGGTTTGCCCCTGCTGGAAGCGGTGATTTTTAACGTGGAAGGCCAGGCCAAAGGGCCTTGTTTCAACGCAAACGGTGAGACACCTTTAAGCGGGTTGCGGGTGGAGATTCTTCTGTCGGCATCGCTTTGCGGTCAGCCATTGACCCTTGGCCTGGAGCCGGGGGGATTCTGTCAGGTGAATCTCGGGCAAAACGAAAACTGCATCAGCTTGTTGTTGGAATGGATGCGGAGCATGCAGCCGGGCAAGGTGCTGGATCTGTTCTGCGGCATGGGCAATTTTTCTCTTCCCCTGGCCATGCTGGGGTGGAAAGTGACGGGCATGGATATGCAACGTTCCACCATCCGCAGCGCCATCCGCAACAGTGAGGGTGCTGGTCTTGCCGGACAATGCGAGTTCACCCAGGAAAGCGCCACCAGGGCGGCCAGGCGTCTGCTGGCCGAAAAGGCCACCTTTGATTGCCTGCTCCTTGACCCGCCCCGATCCGGCTGCGCAGAACTCATCCCCCTGCTGCCCGGCCTAAACGCCGGACAGATCATCTATATCTCCTGCGATCCGGCCACCCTGGCCCGCGATCTGCGTGGACTTACCCAGGCCGGCTATCGAATGATCGAAGTCCGTCTGGTGGACATGTTCCCGCAAACCGGTCATCTGGAAACCATGGTCAGGCTTGTCTGGCAGGGTACTCGCGAATAATTCGTGGAAAAGCTTTTGTCCCGGAAGTTACTTTCGCTTCCGATGCATGGCGGCAAGCAGTTCCAGCACCTGCTCCCGAGTATTCTTCGGCTGATTCAGCAGGAGGACAAAGCTGTCCAGCCCGCGCTCTCCGGCAAAATATCCAGCATAGCAGTATACCCCGGTCATGGTCCCGGACTTGCGCAGGCAGTTATTCTCAAAGGGCAGCAGCCCTGCATGGGGCTTGAATGCCTCCAGGATGGCGAGCATCCCCTTGGGCGTCAGCCGGTTCTCCCGGGAAAGCCCGGAGCCTTCGCGGACCACGATATCCTTTTCTGTTAAGCCAAGCTCGTTGCGGTAAAAGGCGGTCATTGCCCGTTCCCCCTTGTCCCAGGTGGCCGGCCAACCGTACTGTTTAGCGCCCATGGCCAGGAAAAGCTGGTTGGCGATGAAGTTGTTGGAATACTTGAGCAGTCCCGTCAGCACCTCGTCCAGACTCTTGCCCGAAGCATGTTCGTACATGGGCTTGAGTCCCTCGGGCACCGGGCCGGAAAGAATCTCGCCGCGCATCGTTACCCCTTGTTTTTTAAAGATGGCAGCAAACAACTCCCCGGCATAGCGCAGGCTCTGATTGCCGGCGGCCGTGGCGTTCACCCGCTGTGAGCCCACCCTTGCCCCTTGCGCCAGTTCGCGCATCAGCGGCAGGGTAGGGGTCTGCTCCTCAGCGGATTGCACCGTGCCGTTGGCGGATTTGATAAAATTGACGGTGTTGAAGTTCACTGCCAGACAGCTATTTTGGGCGTCATAGGGATTCAGGGTATTTCCGGCCCCATCGGTGGGGCTTTCCAGGCGGCAGCCGCTGTCATCGACATGGATGTTCCGCAGCGAGGAAACCCCGTGGCTGCGGAGCGCACCGACAATCCTTTCTACCTCTTCGGAAACCAGCAGGGGGTCGGCAAAACCGCGAATATAGAGGTCGTGGTCGGCGGAGTAATAGAACCGGGTGGTAAAGCGATAATCCTTGCCGAGGATTCGGATGGCGGCCAGGGCGGTGCCGATCTTCTGCACGCTGGCGGGCATGAATTGGCGGGTCGGGTTGCGCTCGTATATGATGGTTCCATTTCTGCTCAGGAGAATCCCGCCGTTCTCCATCACGGTATCAAGACCCTGGCCGCCACCGGCAAAGGCCAAAGCGGGCTGGGCAAGACAGAGCCCAAGGCAGAAGAAAAGCCAACGCAGCATCCCTTTATCCCGGAGCAATGGTGCGGTAATGCTCCATTTTTTCATGCCGTTTTCCTTGTCTAGGTAAAAAAATTAAAATAGTGACAGCACAACTGCTGGGCCGGTATTATCGAAAAATCGTGGCGGATTTTTGCTCGCATCCGCTTCATTTAAAAGCCTTTTCTTGCAAACACAACCATTGTTTTTTTTTGTGCCGTACCCCTTGTGGGCCGGGCTGAGTTTATCCCTACCATTTAAAAGAAGGAGAATCCGTATGAGCAAGACCGAAAAAAATCTTTGGGAGGCCTTTGCCGGGGAATCGCAGGCAAATCGCAAATATCTGGCTTTTGCCGACAAGGCGGACAAAGAAGGGCACAAGCAAGTTGCCAAACTCTTTCGCGCCGCGGCCCATGCGGAAACCATCCATGCCCATGCCCATCTTCGGGCGCTTAAGGCCATCGGTGATACGGTCGCCAACCTGAAAGAAGCCATCGGCGGCGAAACCCATGAGTTTCAGGAGATGTATCCGGAGATGATTGCCGCGGCCAAGGAAGAAGGGAATAAATCCGCGGAGCGCAGCTTCAGCTATGCCAACGAGGTGGAAAAGATTCACGCCGCCCTCTACCAGAAGGCCCTGGACAGCCTGGGCAGTCAGGAGGAAACGGATTTCCACGTCTGTTCGGTGTGCGGCTATACCTGCGAAGGCGAGGCTCCGGAGAAATGTCCGGTATGCGGGGCCAGCAGGCGGGCCTTTGAGAAGATAGATTAATACGACCGATAACCATTTCACTGAGCAAACGGCTTGAACAGCTGGACGATTTTCCTTCTCTGCCCCAGAGTCTGCATCAGGTATTAAGTGAACTTGACGCTACCGGGTCAACCGCATCGTCGTTGGAGTCCATTATCGGACAAGATCCGATGCTCACCGCGCGTATCCTCCGGGTGGCAAATTCTCCAGCCTACGGTTCCGCGAAAAAAATCAGCAGTGTTACCAGAGCGGTTACCGTTCTGGGTTTTAATGAAGTTCGAAACCTGGTGGTGGCCTTGTCCCTGTCCGGATCTTTTTCCTCAGACCTCGGATCGGATGAGTTTAGTGTCCGCCAACTCTGGCTGCATCTGGTTGCCACTGCCAGGGTTGCCCAGATTCTTGCCCGGCAGATTCCTGCACTCAAACCCGACGAGATGTTCACCGCCGGATTGATTCATGATCTGGGCAGAGTTCTTTCCTGTCTTTATCTTCAGGAAGAGATGCGTCAGATTATCGAAACCAGCAGAAATGAAGGGCTGTCAATACTGGAAGTGGAACAGAGGCATGGTCTTTCCCATGCCGAGGTGGGCACTTTTCTCGCCGTCAAATGGGGATTCAGTGATTTGCTGGCCAGCGTGGTCCGTTATCATCATGCCCCTACCGGAGCAGGAAAACACGAGCAGGCCGCCGCTCTCGTGTTTCTTGCAGACGGAATCGCGAAGAAGCTGGGACTGGGCTGGGATCTGGCCGTCGACAACGATAAGCTGCTGGTGCCGCGTTGCCTGGGATTAAGCGGCGAAACGGTCAAGGCGGCGGCAAAACGGTTGCACGAAGAAAAAGAGGATCTGGTGAATACCTGGAGCCAGATCCTCTTTACCTGAACCGACTACCGGGCATAAAAATCGAGAATGCTTTCCACCAGCTCCGGAATGGTATAGGTCTTTGGCTGGACATCAATGGTAAGTCCGGCCTTTTCCGCGGTTTTCGCGGTAATCGGACCAATGGTCGCCACCTTGACCCCGGCCAGCAGCGCATCACGCTCCGGACCCAACATCTCAAGAAAGTTCGTCACCGTGGAGGAGCTGGTGAAGGTTACCATGTCGATGGCGCCTTCGGCCAGTTCCTGGCGGACCAGATCATAATCCTTGGGCCGGACATTCTGATACACCGGCACCACCGCAACCTCGGCGCCATTCTCCTGAAGGATCTCCGGCAGGATCTCCCTGGCTTTCTTGGCCCGAGGCAGCAGAACCTTGCAGCCCTTCACACCTTGGGCCACCATGCCGGCAGCCAATCCCTCGCCGGTGAATTCTTCTGGGATCAAATCAGCGGCCAAGCCGTATTCCTTTAAGATTTCCGCTGTGGCCGTGCCGACCACGGCGATCTTCGGCCCGGCCAGGGCCCGACTGTCCATGCCCTGCTCAAAGAGGCGGGTGAAGAAGAAACGGATGGCGTTGATGCTGGTAAAGACCAGCCACTGGTAATCACCAAGGTGTTTTAACTCCGCGTCCAGCGGTTCCCAACTGTCGGGCGGGGCAAGGGCGATGGTGGCCCCTTCCACGCAATCGGCGCCCTGATCCTCCAGCAAGCGGACCAGTTCGCTGGCCTGTTCGCGGGTTCGGGTCACCAGGATACGTTTGCCGAACAGCGGTCTTTTTTCGAACCAGTTGATGGTGTCGCGCAGTTTGACTACCTCGCCAACCACGATCAGAGCCGGCGGTTTGATCTTCTCTTTTTTGACCACCTCGGCGATGGTGGCCAAGGTGCCGACCACCGAGCGCTGGATCGGAGTGGAGGCCCAACGCACCACCACCACAGGGGTTTCCGGATCGCGGCCATGCTTGATCAGATTTTCCGTGATAAAAGGAAGGTTCTTGATCCCCATGTAAAAAACCAGGGTGCCGATGCCGGTGGAAATCTTGTCCCAGGCAATATTGGAGGTTTCCTTGGTGGGGTCTTCATGGCCGGTGACAAATGCCACCGAAGCGGTGTATTCCCGGTGGGTGATGGGCACACCCGCATAGGTGGCGGCGGCGGTGGCCGAAGTAACGCCCGGCACCACCTCAAAGGCGACTCCGTGTTTGGCCAGCTCTTCGATCTCCTCGCCGCCCCGGCCAAAGATAAAAGGATCGCCGCCTTTAAGGCGGACCACGATCTTGCCGGCGGAGGCATGATCCACCAGCATCTGGTTAATTTCCTCCTGGGTGTGGGCGTGGCACTCCCCGCCCTTTTTCCCGGCGTAGATAAGCTCGGCATCCTTGGGTACGTATTTGAGAAGCTTGGGGGTGGCCAGGTAGTCATAAACCAGAACCTCGGCCCTTTTGAGAAGCTCCAGACCCTTTACCGTAATCAGGGTGGGGTCGCCCGGCCCCGCGCCGATGAGATAAACCTTGCCCCTGTTTCGTGTCCTCTTTTTGTCGCTGTGTGCCTTCATGATTCTTCTCAATATAAAAAACCGGCCAGGCCGGTTTGGTTATGGCCCCATATTATGGAGTCTTATTCCATGACGGATTCAAAAAAATTGGGATGATTAAGCAAAAAAATATGCTGCGATGCAGTAGGTCGGATTTTTTGCCGGACCGTCATTCAATGGTGTGTCCGTAAACCTCGGCCAAAATCTCCCCGCCGCCTTCCGCCAGCAGCTTTTCAGCGAGCCGCACGCCCAATCCCTCGGGATCGGTGGTATCGCCGGACAATTCAAGGCGTACCATTCTGTTGCCGGTTACGGAAGCAACCAGGCCGGTCATTTGCAGCTTAGCATCGACAAGCCGGGCAAAACCGGCGATAGGCACCTGGCAGCCGCCCTGCAGCCGATGGAGGAAGCCGCGCTCAGCTCGAACCGCCAGAGAGGTTTCCTGATGATCCATAAACATCAGCCCGGCCAGCAGCTCCGCATCGGCTTGGCGCAATTCGATGCCCACCGCGCCCTGGGCCACGGCAGGCAGCATCTCTTCTTCGGTGAAAAAAGATTTGGCCCGTTCGCTGAGCGACAATCGGTTCAGCCCGGCAGCGGCCAGAATGATCGCATCGTACCGGCCCTCGTCGAGTTTGCGCAGCCGGGTGTCCAGATTGCCCCGCAGGTCTTCAATAACAAGGTCGGGCCGGATCCTGGCAAGCTGGGATTTACGCCGCAAGCTGCTGGTGCCGACCGTAGCGCCTTGGGGCAGCTCGCGGCAGGTGGCGCATTTGTTCGAGATAAAAGCGTCAAACGGGTTTTCCCGTTTGGTGATAATGCCGATGTGCAACCCTTCGGGCATTTCCGCGGGCACATCCTTCATGCTGTGCACCGCGATGTCCACCTCACTGACGAGCAGGGCTTCTTCGATCTCCTTGACGAACAACCCCTTGCCGCCAACCTTGGCCAGGGGTACGTCGAGAATCTTGTCTCCCTTGGTGATGATCTTTACCAGCTCAACGGTGGTTTCCGGATAACGGGCTTCAATGAGTCCTTTGATCCAGGTGGATTGGGTCAATGCCAACAGGCTTGCCCTGGTGCCGATTCTTATTAGTTTCTGCATCAACTGTTCCCCTGTTGTTGATTATCGAACAGAACGCTTACGCTGTTTTTTGTGGCAACGACTTTAATGGCAGGTGCTGCAACTTCCGCCTGCACATCCGGAACACTTGGAGCTGCCCGCGTCGCCGGAATCACCTTTGCCGCTGGTACGGCAGGCAAAGGTGGACATCAGTTTGGTCAGTTCAGTGCTGCCGCATTGCGGACAGACCTGCTGATCCTTGCCCATGACCAGGGCTTCGAATGCATGTCCGCAGGCGCGGCAGACAAAATCATGCAATGGCATAAAGATGACTCCGTTGTTTATCTTTTTTCCGCTGATTGCGCAAGATAAGTCATTCTTCGGTCATTATTTTTGTCGAAATTGTACAAGTCCGCGACTTCAATAGTGGCTGCTTTGTAACTCTTTGATTTTGCGTTGCGGAACCGTGATTTTTTCAATTTTTACGAGCCCGTCATTTTCCGTGGAGCCGGTCGAGCAGGGTCGCGGCCAGGAGCGGGATCAGGAGTTCATGGTGGCCGATGATATTGTAGCCCTTGCCGCCGCCCATGGTCGGCCGGTTCACCACGTTGGTCATGGTCCGGTAATGGCGGATGAAGTCGAAGTTGGCCGTGGTGAATTTGTTCACCACATGCCCCAGGTTGCGCACCAGGGTGAGAGCCTTCAAAAAGACCTCAGGCAGGAGCACGGCGGAACCGAAGTTGAGATAGGCGCCGCCTTCCAGATCGGCAATCAGGCCGCAAAAAAGCCGGAAATCCTGATGGCTGGTCTGGCCGATGGCCGCGCCGTTGGCCGTGGGGTGGATATGAACGATATCCGTACCCATGGCCACATGCACGGTGAGCGGTATTCCCAGTCGTTTGGCCGTGGCCAGCAGGCTCATGTTGTTGTAGGGGAAATTTTGTTCCAGCAGATAGCCGCCCAGCCCCTCGCCCAACCCCAGCCCTTTCGCGGCGCCCTGGTTGATTCCGGCATTCACCACCTCGCCGGTTTCCTTGGCCGCGCCAAAGGCGCCGCTGCCCAGCACATTACCTACCTCTTCCGAGGTGCGGCCCACCATGGCGATCTCGGTATCATGGACGATGCCCGCGCCGTTTAGGGCAATGGCGTTGATGATCCCCCGCTCCATGAGATCGATGAGGATGGGGTTCAAGCCTACCTTGATCACATGGGCGCCCATGCCGACGATGATGGGGTGCTCGTTTAAGTGGCTTGCTGCCAGCCGGTCGACCAGTTCTGGGAAATCCACCCCCAAAAGCTGTTCCGGCAGGGAGGCGATGAATTCCTTGAGCGTGGAACCGGGAGGGAGCGGTTTGGCAAAGTTATCCACCGTAACCTTGCTGTATCGACCATGGATCGAATAGGTGTTGAGGCCGGAAAAATCCAGGGGTTGGTATGTTTTCATGGGAAAATAGTCATCCGGAAGAGATTCAGGCGGAAACGCCGCGACCGTACAGGGCCTCATCCACGATCTGGCAGAGCAGATGCTCCACCCAGACATGCGCTTCCTGGATGGCGGGAGTCACCTGCGAGGGCACGTTGATGGTCAGGTCGGCCAGGCCGATGAGTCTGCCGCCATCCTTTCCGGTGAGGACCGCGGTTTGCAAGCCCAGACTCTTGGCTGCTTCCACTGCCTTGATCACATTGGGCGAATTGCCGCTGGTGGAGATACCCAGAGCCAGATCGCCTTCCTTGCCCAGGGCCTGGATTTGCTTGCTGAAAATATCATCGAAGGAAAAATCGTTGCCGATGCTGGTGAGGATGGAACTGTCCGTGGTCAGGGCGATGGCGGCCAGGGGCGGCCGGTCGATCATGAAACGGTTGACGAACTCCGCAGCCATGTGCTGGGCATCTGCGGCGCTGCCGCCGTTGCCGAAGATCATCAGCTTGTTGCCGCGCTTAATGGTATCGATCATCCATTGGGCCAGCTGCTTGATGGCGCCCAACTGGGCGGCGACCAGCGCTTCCTTGGCGGTAATGGAGTGTTTCAGGCTTTCGTGGATGAGTTGGTCCATGGGATCCTCGGAGAAAGGTCATTGATTAAAGCGTGCAATAAAAGAAGTCGTCATCCGGATGGTAAAAACGGCAACAGCGCCGCTCAGGCTGGTGTTGGCGACGATGATCAAGAAAACGGGGATTCTTTGGTGATTGCTCCTTAAATATGGCAAAATAGTCCAGGGGTGTTTTTTTGTCAATACAAGCAGGCAGCAGGGGAGGGCAAATCAATGTCGGTCCTGATTTATCCCATTGAGAATATTTTGAGTGTGAAAACCGCAAACCGCTGATTGACAGCAGTCTTTGGAACCGGCTATAATTTATTAATATTTTTGAAAAATACCCTGCAAGGGCTAACCTGGGAGGCAAGACAATGCGTGGGATTTTGGCTAAACCGGCAGTCAGGAGCTTGTTTCTTTTTCTCGCCCTGCTGGGCATGGTGATTCCTCTTCCCTGCCAGGCCCAAGTTGCATCCGACGTCATTAAATTCGGCGTATTCCCCTTCAAGTCACCCAAGAGCGTGATCGAGGTCTTCGGCCCCCTTGCCGCCCGGCTGGAAGCAAGGCTGGGGAAAAAGGTGCAGCTTGTTTCGGCGCCGGATGCCGCGACCTTCCTTACCAAGGGACTGGCCGGGGAGTACGATCTGGCCCTTGCCGCAGTAACCGTCTCTTATAAAATGCGGCCCGCAGGCTACACGGTGATCGCCAGGGGACTTCCCCCTTTTTTCGGCGGACTCATCGTCCGGCAGGAGAGTGAGATCAAAACCATCGACCAGTGCCGGGGAAAGAAGATCGCCGCTATAGGCGAACACGCCTATGCCGGATACATTTTTTTCAAGGAACTGCTTGATGAAAAGAAGATCGATGCGAAAAAGGATCTGGAGATCCATTTTCTCGGCAAGCTCGACAGCATCATCTATGGGGTTCTCAATAAGCAGTACGATGGCGGCCTGATCAGACTCGACACCTTGGACATGAAAGAATTCGCCTCGATCAAGGATCGGTTCAGGGTGGTGGTCCGTTCCTGCGAGTTGCCCCATTTCCCTTTTATGGTCAAGGGCAACATGGACCAGCGTACGGTCGCCATCATCAGGGAGGTGTTGACCTCCCTTTCATCGGATAACCAGGAAGATCTTGAAATTCTCAAAGGCATGCAGGTCAAGAAGATCGCAGGCGCAACCAATGCCGATTACGACCAGTTCTACGAAATCATCAAAGACAGTGAGTACTACAAGAAAAATTTATGATCTCACTGCGCTTCCGTACCCATCTCATTCTCTATTGCACGCTGATCACCCTGCTGCTCTCCGGGGCGGTGATTACCCTGTATTCCTCTCTTTTCAGGGAACACGCCATCAATAGCCTTACAAACTACGGCAAAATCCTCACCCAGAACACCTCCTTTTCCCTGGCCGATGATCTGATCACCGAAAACTACGCACCCATCCAGCAGTTTGTGATGGAATTCTCCTCCCGGCCCGATGTCGACGCCATCGAGATTGCGGACAGCCAGTGGAAGATCCTGGCAGCCTCCGAGGTGAAGCTGCTCGGCACCACCATGGCGCAAGACCCTTCGGACGGCTGTGTTTCTGGCGAAGAGGACATCTGCGTCAGGATCGATTCCGGCAGGGAACAACTGGTGGTGACCGCGCCCATTGTGATCGGCGAGACGGTGCTGGGGAGAACCCGGGTCTCCCTCTCCATGAAACCGATCCTTTCCCATCTCCAGAGAATACAGAGAAACGCCGCTCTCACCGGGTTGGCTTTCTGGATTTTCGCCGTTTTTATCGGTTGGGTGCTGGCCCAGTGCATGAGCGAACCGGTCCGCAGGTTCATGCAGGTGACCGACAGCATCAGCCAGGGCAACCTCAATGTGCAGATTCCGACGCCCAAAGGGGTGCTGGAGCTTGAGCGTTTTTCCCATGCCCTGCGTGTCATGGCCGGCACCATAGCTTCCAGGGAGCTGGCGCTGCAAAATTCGGAAAAAAAATTCCGCCATCTGTTCGAACGGGCCATGGAGGGAATCTTCGTTGCCGACAGCAATGGGGAATTGCAGGATGTGAATCCGGCCTTCATCTCCATCCTTGAAGCTGATTCACGGGAGACCATGCTTGGCAGAAACCTGTTTGCCAGTATCTTTGAAAATGAAGAGGCCTTTGCTCGCTTCAAGGAAGATATGGCGGAAAGCGGGTTTGTTAAGGACTATGAGCTGACCCTTCTTGCAAACAACAGCACCCCAGTCATCGTCTCCCTGACCTGTCATGCGGTTCGGAGGTTCGACGGGGGGGTGAACAAGTACGAGGGGATGATCCGTGACATCACCGCGCAAAGGACCGCGGAGCGGGAGATTGCCCGGATCCGCAATTACCTCAACAATATCATCGAATCCATGCCGTCCATGCTGGTAACCCTGGATATCGAGTCCACGGTGACCCAATGGAATACCGCCGCTTGCAAGCTTACCGGCATCCCTTCCCAGGAGGCAATCGGCAGGAAGATCTATGATATTGCCCCGTTTTTCAGCAAATATACCCAGCAGGTCGATGAGACCAACCGCAACAGGATCCCGCTCACTATCCATCGTGAACAGGTTCACCAAGATCCCAAGCATCTCTATAACCTGACCTTTTTCCCCCTGATTGCCAACGGCACCTCCGGTGTGGCCATCCGTCTGGATGACATCACCGAGCTTGAGCATAAGGAGCAGCAGCTGCGGCAGGCCCAGAAGATGGAATCCGTCGGCACCCTTGCCGGGGGGTTGGCCCATGATTTCAATAATGTTCTTGCCGGAATTCTGGGTAATCTTTCCCTGCTCCAGTACAAGCTCAAAGATTCCCAGAGTCTGTCAGTCGCAGAGATGGGGGAATATCTTGATCGCATGGAAATCGCGGGGCAGCGGGCCGTGGATATGGTGCGTCAGCTGCTCACCCTGTCCCGCAAGCAGCAGATCGATCTGGTTCCCGTGGACCTGAATCTCTCCCTCAAGCATGTCCGAAAGATCGGGGAGAATACCTTTGACAAATCCGTGAAGGTGGTGGAGCATCCGGCGCCGGAGCCGGCCTATGTGCTTGCGGACACCACCGAGATGGAGCAGGTGTTGCTGAACCTCTGCATCAACGCGGTGCACTCCATGACCATCATGCGGGGAGACGCACCCTGGGGCGGCACCCTGACCGTGGCCATCGAAAAAATCACCGTGGACCCGGTGTTCCAGCGAAAGCATCCCGAGGCAACCGGCGAGGCCTACTGGCGAATCTCGGTGAACGACACCGGGGTGGGCATGGATACCAAGACTGCGGCCAAGATCTTCGATCCGTTCTTCACCACCAAGGAGCACGGCAAGGGTACCGGACTCGGTCTGGCCATGGTCTACAATATCGTCCACCAGCAGCAGGGGTTCATTGATGTCTATTCGGAACTGGGGCTTGGCTCTACTTTCAGCGTATATATCCCCCTGCTGGTCCGCAAGGATAAAGGGGTGCCCGCCGAGGAAAAATACGCCGTTGTCCAGGGGGAGGGGGTGATCCTGGTGGTGGATGACGATGAACTTGTCCGGAGCATGGCGGAGGAAGTCCTGGAGGCCGTGGGCTATACGGTGCTCACCGCCACCAACGGCCAGGAGGGGGTCGAAGTCTATCGGCTGCATCAGGACAAGATCAGTGCGGTGTTGCTGGATATGGCCATGCCGGTCATGTCCGGCAGGGAGGCCTTTCTTGAGATGAAGAAAATCAATCCGGGCGTCAAGGTGCTCCTTGCTTCGGGATTTCGCAAGGACGACCGGGTGGAGGAGATCCTCCAGCTGGGAGTAAAGGATTTTCTGCAAAAGCCCTACACCATCACCAGCCTGGCCCTTGCCCTCAGTAAGGTGATGGCGTGATTTAGGGTGTAACTCACGAAGTGAGCGGTCACAGGGTGGCGCGGAGGCGATGCCTTGTAACCGCCTACACGCTCAAGCGCATGCTGATATCCATGGCTCTGGCGGAATGGGTGAGCGCTCCCACGGAAATAAGATCTACCCCGGTCTCGGCAATCTCCCGGACATTGGCCAGATTCACCCCTCCGGAGGCCTCAACCAGTGCCCGACCGTCAATCAGGCTAACTGCCTGGCGCATCAGGGCAGGGGCCATATTGTCGAGCATGATGATCTCGACTCCGCAGGCCAGGCATTCTTCAATCTGGGTGAGATTTTCGGTTTCGACCTCGATTTTCAGGGTGTGGGGCGCCTTGTCCCGGAGGATCCGCACCGCTTGGGTAATGGAGCCGCAGGCTGCGATATGGTTATCCTTGAGCAGGATGCCGTCGGCCAGACTGAAACGGTGATTGTGCCCCCCGCCGACCCGTACCGCGTATTTTTCCAAGGCTCGGAGGCCGGGGGTGGTCTTGCGGGTGTCGATGATCCTGACCGGCAACCCCTCGACCTGATGGACAAAGGCGGCGGTCAGGGTGGCAATGCCGCTCATCCGTTGTACCAGATTAAGCGCCAGACGTTCGGCGCTGAGCAGATCACGCACCGGACCATGCGCGGAAAAAATGGTATCTCCCGGGTGGACCGTTTCGCCGTCTTTCCGCATGATTGTGCAGGCAATCCTCGGGTTGCGTGTCGTGAAAACCAGGGGGGCAATCTCGTTGATTCCGGCCACCACGAACTCTTCCTTGGCGACAAATACCGCTTGGCCCTCTTGCTGAGGCGGGAAAATAGAATCGGTGGTGATGTCTCCCAGACCGATGTCTTCCTCAAGAAACTGCTGTAATTGCCTTGCCAGCTGAATATCCATGAAATCTCCCAGGACTGCCTTTGTCTTCATCGGTACGAAACCTCTTGATATCTGCCAGGTATGGTCCATGTCAAGAAGAAAGGGTATTTCGCCGGAAATGAGACCGGTGGGGCGAGTCAATGTTTGCTGGCATCTTGCTCACCCCTGTGGTACAGAGAGAAACTGTCTGAGTAAAGTCAATGACATCGGGAGGTTGGATGCAGGGTTTTTCCGTGCTCAATATTTTTCTGCTCGTCCTTGGCGGCGGGGTGGCCGGTTTTATCAATACCCTGGCCGGAGGCGGCTCCTTTCTCACCATTCCCCTGCTCATCTTCATGGGGCTGCCGCCCACCGTGGCCAATGCCACCAACCGCATCGGCGTTTTTCTGCAAAGCCTCACCGCGACCCGGCAGCTGCACAGCCATGGGGTTTTCCCGGTCCGCTTCAGCCTGATTATCGCCATCCCCGCCGTTCTCGGCAGTGTGCTGGGGACTTACGGCGCAATGGTTGTCAGCGATGCTGCCTTTAAAAAATATCTGGCCGTATTCATGGTCCTCATGACCCTGATCACCTTTTTCAAGCCGGCCGCCATGCTGTCTCGGCCTGAAGGCAAATACAGCTTTGCTCGTTGGAGTTTACTCTGGCTTCTCTTCTTCGGCATCGGGCTCTATGGCGGCTTTATCCAGGCCGGGGTGGGTTTTCTGATTATTGCCGCCACGGTCCTCACCGGCTACGATCTGGTGGCGGGTAACGCCATCAAGAGTTTTGTCATCTTCCTGCTCACCTGTGTCTCCCTGGCCATCTTCTGGTTCGGCGGCAAGGTGCAGGTGGCGCCAGGGCTGGCCCTGGGGTGCGGCAGCATGCTGGGCGCCTTTGTCGGCTCCCACGTCACGGTCAGCAAGGGCAATGGTTTTATCCAAAAATTCGTGGTGGTCATGGTGATCCTTTCCGCCATCCTGCTCATGCTTAAATAAGCCATGTTCACCTTTCTCCATGCCGCTGATATTCATCTCGACAGCCCGCTGCGCGGCCTGGAGGGCTATGCCGATGCCCCGGTGGATCAACTTCGCCAGGCAACGAGAAGGGCGTTTGACAACCTGGTCGACCTGGCTATTGAGGAGCGGGTCGCCTTTCTCCTGCTGGCCGGCGATCTCTACGACGGAGACTGGAAAGACTACAACACCGGACTGTTCTTCCTCGACCGGATTTCCCGGCTGCGTAAGGAAAATATCCGGGTCTTCCTGGCCTCGGGCAACCACGACGCGGCAAGCCAGATCAGCAAAGGGCTCTGCCTGCCCGACAATGCCCATCTCTTTTCCGTAAAACAACCCGAGACCGTAATTATCGAAGCACTCGGGGTTGCGGTGCATGGCCAGGGCTATCACTCCAGAGGTCTGACCGAGAATATCGCCCGCAATTTCCCACAGGCCCTCCCGCATTATCTGAACATCGGCTTGCTTCATACCTCCCTCACCGGCAGACAGGGCCATGAACCCTATGCCCCGTGTTCTCTTGATGATCTTTTGGCCAGAGGCTATGATTACTGGGCCCTTGGCCACGTTCACAAGCGGGAGGAGGTGGCCGACGCTCCCTGGATCGTTTTCCCCGGCAATATCCAAGGCAGACATATCCATGAGGCCGGGGCCAAAGGGGCCACCCTGGTACGGGTGGAGGAGGGGCGTATCGTCTCGGTCGAGCACCGCGATCTTGATGTGCTGCGCTGGTCCTTGTGTCAGATCGATCTCACGGACTGCGCCACGGTGGATCTTGCCGTCGACGCGGTCCGACAGGGTATGGAGGCGCAACAGGGTCGTGCCGCGGGAAGGCCCTTGGCGCTTCGGTTGCAATTGGTTGGGCAATGTCCGATCCATGCCGATCTCCACCGTAATTGTGCATCCCTGACCGAGGAATTTCGCGGTCTTGCCGTGGGTCTCGGCGAAATATGGCTGGAAAAGGTGCTTTTTTCCACCCAACGACCCGTATCGCTTGATGCGGGGCCAATGGGACTCGGTGCGGAAACGCCCTTGGCGGATCTGGTCCGGGCCATTGAGCAGCTGAATTTCCAGCCTAAGGCACTCATGGAGCTGATTCCGGAGATAGGGGTGCTGCAGAGTAAATTGCCGCCGGAACTCCTGCATGAAGTCGAATTTGCCCTCGGGGATACGAAGGATCTCTGCGAAGAGATCAAGGAAATGCTCATCGCCAGACTGCTGGGGCAGGGGGGCAGCCGGTGAGGATCACCAGACTGGAGCTCAAGGCCTTTGGCCCTTTCACCGACCGCACCCTGGAGTTCGGCCCCGGCCTGCACATCGTGCATGGCCCCAACGAGGCAGGGAAAAGCAGTACTCTCAGGGCGCTGAAGGCCTGGCTTTTCGGTTTTCCGGAGAGAACCCATGATAATTTCCTTCACGCCAACGAGCAATTGCTGGTGGGCGGATGCTTGGAGTCGGAAGATGGCCGGGAACTCGCCTTTTACCGACGCAAGAAGAGAAAGGCCGATATTCTTGACCCGGAAGGCAACCCCCTTGAGACAGCTGCGCTTGCCGCCTTTCTGCCCATAGCCGAGCAGGCGGTTTTTGAATCGCTCCATGGCCTGAGCCATGAGGATCTTATCCGGGGCGGGGAGGATATCCTGGCCCAGAAAGGGGAGGTCGGCCAGGCCCTGTTTTCCGCGGGGGCCGGAATTTCCTCCTTGCGGGGGGTTCTCGCCGGGCTTGAAAGCGAGGCCGATGTCTTGTTTTTGGCGCGCGGCAAGCGGGAGATCAATGAAGCCGTTGCCGCCTACAAGGATACGCAGAAGATCGTGCGGGAGGCCACCCTGTCCAGCCGGGATTGGCACGAACTCAATAACGGGTTGGCGGAAGCGCAAAAAAGTCTGCGGGCCATCGAAGCCAGGCATGGAGAAAAAGACAAACGGCGGCGGCAGCTGGAACGCATCCTGCTGCTGCTTCCCCAGCTTGCCCTGCGCAATGTGCTCCGCCGGCAACTTGCTGATTTAGGCGAGGTTGTGGTGGTGCCGGATGATTTTTCCACCCGACGCCAGGAATGTGAGAGAGCGCTCCATTCCCTGACGCGCAGGGAAGCGGATCTTGCCTTGAAACATGCACAACGCGAGAAAATGATTGAACCCTCGCCCTATCAGATGGTGCTCGATGCGGAGGAAGCCATTGAGGATCTGCACCAGCGGTTGGGCGGGTACAACACGGCGAGGGAGGACCTGCCCAAGCGCGAGGGGATGCGGATCAGTTCTAAACGCGAGGCCGCGGAGTTTTTGAGAATGGTGCGGCAGGATATCTCCCTGGACCAGGTGGAACATCTGCGGCCTGTTTCCGGCCGCAGAAAAATCATTGGACATCTGGCCACCCGGCATGAAGGATTGCAACAGGGGCTTGCCCAGACGGAGAAGGACCTGCGGGATATCCAGCGGGAGATCGGGGAAATCGAGGGGGAGCTCGCCCTGTTGCCACAGGCCAGGGACGCAGCGGGCTTGAACCAGGCCTGCCGCATTGCCAGAAAGGGTGGAGCAATCGATGAGGATCTGGCTGCCAAGGCGAGGCAGGTTGAGGAGAAAAAGCGAACCTGCATGCAGACCGTGGACCGGCTTGCCCTCTGGTCCGGCGGTCTCGAACAGTTTCTCTCCCTGCGCCTGCCCCTGGTTGAAACAGTGCGGAAATACGAGTCGGCTTTTCAGGTCCATGAAATGCGGCAGCGGGATATCCACAAGGAAAGGGAACGACTGCTCAAAAACCTGGCCAAGGTGCAAGCCGATATCCGTCGGCATGAAACCTCCGGGAGCACGCCGACGGAGGAAGAGCTTGTCTTGATCCGAAACCAGCGCGATCGGGGTTGGGAGCTTCTCCGTCGCCAGTGGTTGGCGGGCGAAGACCTTGCCGGGGAAGATGTCGCATTCGGGAAGGATTTGCCTTTGCCCGAGGCCTATGAAAAAAAGGTGGCCCTGGCGGATACCGTGGCGGATCGCCTTCGCCACGAGGCTGATCGGGTCCAGGCCTTCGCGGCCCTGCGGACAGAGCAGCAGAGCCTGAACGAAGCCCTGGCCGACCTGGAGAAGGATGCGACCCGAAACAATCTTGCCTTCACAGCCCTGGACACGGAGTGGCGCACGCTATGGCAGCTGTGCGCAGTCACCCCCCTGGCCCCGCAGGAGATGCTGGCCTGGCTCGGAGAGGCCGCAGCTCTAAGGCATAGTGCGGACGAGCTTCAGAGCAATGAGCGTGAACTGGCACGAAAGAGCGGTGAGCGTCAGGAGCTGAAAATTGCTTTAACCAGAGCGCTTGAGGCGCTTTCCGAAGAGATTCCCGCAGAGACCGATGAACTCGACCCCCTGCTTCTTCATGGAGAGACACTCCTTTCGCACCTCTCGGCGCTCGAGGACAAGCGTCGACGACTTCTTGAGAAAAGGTCGGATCTTCAGAGGGAAGCCGTTCTGATGAAGGGGAAGCAGGCTGGATTTTCCCAAGACATGTCGGCTTGGCGCCTGGAATGGCGGGAGGTGGTTGCCGATCTTGGGGGCGAACGGGAAATCCATCCCGCCGAGGCAGGGGATCTTCTGGATAATCTGCACAGCTGTTTTGCCAAGCTGAAAGAGGCGGAGGATCTTCAAAAGCGTATCGATGGCATGACCCGTGACACCAGTCGATTCGAGGAGGCCTCCCAGGCCCTGGCGCAAAAAATCGCCCCCGGGCTCATGGGCCAACCGGCCGGACAGATCGTGGCGCAGCTCAAGGATCTTCTCAAAAAGGCCAGGAAGGATATAACCCTGCGGACCCAGCATCTCAAGGAAGTGGAAGAGGCGGCAGAGATGGCGCGCCTCCTGGCCGGGGAACGTGAAGATCTTGAGCATCGCCTGGCGGAACTTTGCCGTCTGGCCGGAAGGGTTTTGCCGGAGGAGCTGGAGACGGCGGAGAAACGCTCGGCCCAATACCGGAGCCTTGCGGATCGCCTCTTGCAGACCGAGAATACCCTGATCGAAGGCGCGGGCGGTCTTTCCCTTGCCGAGCTTGAGGCCCAGGCAGGGAAGATCGATCCGGATGAACTCCCTGCCGAAATCGCACGGCTGAGTCAGGAAATCGAGCAGGAACTGGCCCCGGAAGGCAAGCATCTTTCCGAACTTATCGGAGAAAAAAGAACCCGGCTCCGGCAGATGGACGGCAATGCCAAGGCCGCCGAAGCGGCGGAGCAGGGGGCGCGGCTGCTGGCCAGGCTCCGACGGCTGTCGGAGCGTTATATCCAGCTCAAGGTGGCAGGATATGTCCTGAAAAGTGAGATCGAGCGGTTCCGCAGCGAAAACCAAACCCCGGTGCTGACCATCACCTCCCGGTATTTCAGCGAACTCACCCTTGGTTCCTTTTCCGGACTGCTTACCGATGAAAATGATCAGGGGGAGCCGGTATTGGTCGGGGTAAGGCCAAACGGCGCCAGGGTTTTGGTGGAAAGGATGAGTTCCGGCACCCGCGATCAACTGTATCTTGCCCTGCGTCTGGCCTCTTTGGAATGGCGTCTTGCCGGCCGGCATGAGCCCATGCCCTTTATTCTTGATGATATCCTGGTGAACGCCGATGATGCCCGCTCCCGGGCCGCCCTGAAAATTCTGGGGGGCCTGGCCGCCAAAACACAGGTCATCCTTTTCACCCATCACCGCCGGATCGTTGAAGAAGCACTCCGACAGGCCGCAGTCTCCCAACTTCAAGTGCATGAACTGGGGGCATAACGAAATAATTTTTCAGGAACATTTATCCTGCCCCGCGTGTCAGATAAGCGTGGCAGGGCTTAACAATTTTTGTTCGACATGCTCACCCTGCGAGTTGAGTAATTGTAGAAAACAGATAACTATCCGGCTCAAGGTCGGAAATGAACAAAAACAACCCAAACAGTAACTATCCAGCAGTGCCGTAGCTGCTAGGCAGAAGCCGGCGAAGTGTGCTGGTGCCCATGAGCCGGCTGATAACAACGCAGATGCGGTACTGCTGAATAGTTACGAAAACAAGTTACTTGTCAGTTGTGCGTAACGGTTTAACCTCGTCGTCTTATTTAATCCAAATCAAGGAAGGAGGCTTTACGGCATGGGATCACAACCAGAGCAATCACCAGCTGGTGCTTTTAAAAAAGAAACCGTACTTCTTGTCGGGCTCTGTTGCCTGATCATCGGCTTTCTCTCCGGGATCGTCTTCAGTATCTACAAAACCCCGGCAGGCGGGGGAGCCGCCAATGTTACCGGGGGCCAGCCGGTACCCCAGACCGGGAAACTCACCGCCGAGCAGGCTCAGCAATTGTTGCAGCTTGAGCTTGAGGTGCAGAAAAACCCTGACAACGTTGCGGCCTGGACCAATCTTGGCCATCTGTACTTTGATTCCGACCAGGCGGACAAGGCGATCACCGCCTACAATAAATCCTTGGCCCTGGCCCCGAATAATGCCGATGTGCTCACCGACCTCGGAGTGATGTACCGGCGGGCGGGCAATCCGCAGCAGGCCGTGGCCACCTTTGAGCGGGCGATTCAGGTAAACGGCAAACATGAAACAGCCCGGTTCAACAAAGGGGTTGTTCTGCTTTACGATCTCAAGGATAAGCCGGGAGCCATTACCGCCTGGGAGGAGTTGGTCAGCCTCAACCCCATGGCCACTGCGCCCAACGGTCAGCTGGTCAGTGAGATTTTGAAGGAAATACAGGACAAGAAAATGAACTGACAGGTTTTATTGCGGGAGCCCGTATTGGTACTTGGTAAAATTTTCTTTGACATCAATCTGTTACAGGAATATCCTGTAACAGATTGATCCAGGAGGATGAGGGGAGGCATTACGCGGCATGGGGGGTACTCCCCGCTGAGGGCGAATCTGCATGGGCCAAGAACATCGTCGGGCAACACGATTCAACGTCAGCATGGCGGTCACGCTCATCCTGCGCGATACCAAAAACAGGCTGGATCTCGCCGACCCCGTTCCGGGAGACTTGCTGGACATCTCGCTCTACGGAGCCCGACTGTCCGTCCCCCACATCCGCACCGGCAACCACCATCTCTTTTATACCTGTAGTGACGATTCCGCCAAGGTCATCCATCTTGAAATAATTGATGGAGCCGAGGAAGACAGGCTTGTGATTCCCGCCCGTCCTGTTTGGTTCGACCATATTCTTTCCGAACCGACCAGGCATTTTGAGATCGGAATGGAATTTCTTGTTCCCCCCGAAGACTCCAACATTGCAAGGCTGCATGTCTTTCATGCCGAACAAAAAAGCGCCGGAGAAGGCGGCTGGCTTAAAAGACTTATCCGTTTAGGCTAGGGGCAGCCCCCCCTGACACTGTCGGTGATTACGGCGTCTTTTCCGGCTCCGGCTCCGGGGCCGCATCGGGTAACATCGGGGAAAAAATATAAAACGGCAGAAGCAGTGTTCTTTTGATCATATTCACCAACCCTTCTCCCACCGCGCTGGGAGGCAGGAGTGTAACCCGGGGGTCGCTTGCCTTGCCGGTCACCCCCACCGGAAAGGTGATAAGGGTGGCTGTTTCCCCGCCGATGATCTTGCCGATCAGGGGTACCTTGCTGACAATGGCGTCAAGGGTTTTAAACGGGGAGATCATGACCACGACATCCAGGTCAAAGGTGCTGAGATTCATCTTGCCCCTGGCAAAGAGGTTGAGTCCTTCTCCGCGCACCACCGCTTCGTCGATGATCATTTCGTTGTCCTTCACATGGGCCTTGAAGAGAAGATCCGTATAGGGAAATCCCTTGGTGGACTTTGTCGGCCCATCTCCCTCCTGGATCATGCTGAAAAGATCCGTGATGTTGACGACACTGAAAATTTTCGAAAGAAGTTTCATGCGCAGAATTCGCCCCTGATGGGATTCTATCTGTAGATTCCCATCCTGCCAGTGGTCCAATCCCCCCGCCAGGCTGCCGGTCAAAGAAACTTCTCCTTCAATGATGTCCTGCGGGTAACCAAGACAGGGCAGTACGGTTTCAAAGCGTGGCGAGGTGGGGCAGGCACTGCGCAGGGAAAAATGGTTTGTGCCGAGCTCCGGGGTGGAAAACCATTCCCCGGTGGTGTCAAGGCAGCAGAGGTGTCCATTGCTTATGAGGGCGGAGAACCGCCACTGGGGATGAATCGTAATTGTCCCCTTGAGCGGCTGCCATAGCAAGCCGGCACTGCCGGCGCTCTCTCCGGGTTTATAACCGGAGGTGAATTCATCCACGGCAAAGGCCACGGTCCCGGTAATATTCCAGGGAGGTGCCTGCGGAGAATCTTCGGGGGCAGCGGGTTTGCCGGTGCGGTCCCTGATCCGTTTCAGGCTTTCCTGAAAATCGAGCAGGGTTTTTCGGGAAAGGGCCTGAGAGGCAAGATCAAGCTTCAATTCAAGCCCGTCGGCAACCCGCGAAACCAGTCCGTTGACCACCACGGCTTCACGGTCGTTAAAGGCACAGGCCAAGCGTCTCACCTTGAGATCCTTGCCGACCCCCGCAAGCCGAAGCTCCCGGATATCGAGAAAGCGTTCAGCCTCTTCGTCCAAAAACAAGCGCAGATCCGTGGCCTCAAGCTCTCCGCTAAAGGCAACCTTGTTGGGGTCATGCGGGAGATGGAGCTGGAAATCTCCAGCGATCCTGCCTTGCAACAGGTTTTTCCTGTCGAGCAGCTGGTCAACGGTCTGCTTGGATAATTCCCCCTTCCAGGAGAAGAGAAAGGTTTCCCTGGTGTTGTCCAGAAAATCCAGGGTGATCGTTGCTTCTTCCTTGCCGCCGTAAATATGCGCCGCCATTTTCAGCGGGTCTTCCTTGGTGAATTCCAGCGAGAAATCAACCTTGGGAGGGTTGAATATCGCACCCTCCGAGCGAATTACACCCTTGGCATACGTTTTTCCTTCCTGCAGATCGATCAGCAATGACTCTACCTGGCAGGGGAGTTGCGGGAAAAGGGAGGGAGCAATGAGATGCTTCTCCTTGAGCCATTGCCCTAAACCCTGTCCGACCTTTCCTTTCAGGGATATTTTCCCGCGCAACGCGGAAAAAGTCTGATGGCTCAAGGAGGCGCCCAGGGTAAACGAGTCGCCGAAGATGGAGCCTGTTGCCTCGGAAATCGTGATATCCTTGGTCGAGAAATGCGACTTTCCCTGTTTTATCCGGATCGGTTCCGGGAAAAACGGCGTTTCCAGATTCAGATTTTGGACAAAAACATCCGCCGCGGCTTGCCACTGTTTCGGCTCCGATGTCTTGCCTGAAATTGTCGTATTCCGCAGTTCTATTCTGCCGTCCGCCCCGGTAATATTTTCGTGCAGAACCCCGCTTATTTCCTTGAAATAGGAGAGATCCTCCTTTTCCAGTTCCTTGGCGGACAGCACGGCGTCAAGCTGGGTTATCGCAAGATGGATGTCATCCGGCCAACGCACCTGTCCGGCGGTTTTTTTCACCACATGGGGGCCATAGGCGCCGCGCACGTTTCGCCATTGCACCAGGGGAGGGGCAATGGTCATCTCCCCGCCGTCAACCGCGAAATCCCAGGCCAGCGGCGCATAGCGCCCCTTGCCCTGCATGGTGGCAACCTTAAGGGCGACCTGGAAGTCTTTCAGGTGATCGCCAAGGTGAAGATGGCCGGTCGCTCGGCCGGAAACTCCGCTGAACCGAGCCAATTCGGTCAGAAAAGGCTGGTGGTCGACGAGCCGGCCGAGAACCCCGGGCAGTTCCGCCAGATCGGCGTCAAGATCGACATCCAGCTTGAAGGTGAAATCATCGTCCGGCAGACCAAGAATCAGGCGGCCGTTCTTGCCCCGGCTGTTGCCCATCCGGGCCTGATCGGCATCCACGATGAGCAACCCGTTTTCGATCTGGATCTTACCCTTGGCCTCGGTCAGAAGCAGCTCTCCTTCCGGGATCATGACGGCGGCGTCAATGTCCTCGGCGGTGATATGCATGTTGCGCACATATTCGAGATCCGCCGCTGTGCCATGGAAGCTGTAGCCGGCCTTGCCGACCGTGCCGCCCTGGACTATTTTCCCCACTTCCTTGACGATCTCGTTTTCTCCCCATACGGCGAGAACCGCAGCGCGAATCCGGGTCATGTCGAGCTGTTCGCCCGTGAGATCGATCTCCCACACCGGTGCGGAGTTTGCGGTCCTTCCGGGAGAACGCCGGACCGTACCGGCGAGTTTCAAGCCCGGTTCGAGCATCTCAAATTCATTGAGCGTCAACCGCAGGTCGTCTCCATCCTTGGCAAAAGTCAGATCGACTACCCCGCAGTTCAGCAGGATCTTTTTATCCTTTGGGTATGCCAGGAAGCAGGGGGAGTCACCCTGGATTTTGCCGGAGATTATTTCAAGGCCCCGCCCATCGAGAGTGCCGGTGAGATTGAGGGGAGAATCACCGGGAACCAGGGTGCCCTGGGCAAAGGAATGGAACGCTTCATGGAGATTGAACTTGCGGCAGGCAAATTTAAAACGGTAGGATTCATTATCGCGCAGATACTTGCCGGATACGGCAAGACGCTCGCCTGCCGCGGGTTTGCCGGAAAGATCGAAATCAACGGCGGCAAGGGTGACCGCAACGCTGCCGTTCAGTCCGGTCATGGAAAAATCCTTGCTCTGCAAGGCGGTCCATTGATTGTTGGCGGCCACCTGCAATGAGCCGTTGCGGATCACTACATTGAGACCGGCAAGTTCAGTATCCGGAGATTCGGACAGCGCGGCGGGAAACCGTTTTATCTTGATCTCCGGATTCAGCAGCAGCACCTTGCCGATCCGGATCTGACCATGCCATAAGGAGGCCCAGTCGGGATACACCTTGGCCATGGGTACGACCAGGGCGGTTTCCTCGCTGGTAAAGCGGGTGTTACCCAGCTTCAGATGGGGCAGGGGCAGCCAGACCCATTGCAGGCGGTCGGTTTGCAGATCACCCTCCAGCTTGGCGTTGACCTGGGCGCACATCCGCGTCTTGAGCGCCTCAAGATCAATGAGGTGCTCAAGCAGCAAGGCCGGGCCGATGACCCCCAGCAGAACAAATACAGCGCAGGCGAGGATGATCCTGGTTCTAAGGCGCAGGTTGGAGATTCGTGGCAGATTCATAGGGTATCAAAGGCTGGGCCGCTGGCGGCCGGCATATGGCTGGGGCTGGATCTGAACTGGGATAAAAAACACGCAGGGCAGCTCAATATCATATTATTAAATAATAGCATAATTTATCCCCCCTATAAATTGATTTCCTCAGATTTGCCAATCTATATTATGAGACGCAACGGGGAAAAATGACAGGTTAAAGGCTGAGAAAGCCAGGCATGCCGGTTTTTTTCACATCTTTCACCTGAGAACTTTTACCTTTTACCTTGTCAGTTCCCGCGCAATGGCGTAATTTCTTTGAAAATTCAAGCGCACAGGCAAATACGAAATATGAGCAAAATACGCATCGGGGTTATCGGGGTAGGGTATCTCGGCAAGTTTCACGCCCAGAAATACATGGCAAATCCGGAGGTGGAGCTGGTGGGGGTGGCGGATCTCAATCCGGCCTATGCCGCCGAGGTGGCCGGAGCCTGCAAGACCGCCGCTTACAGCGATTACCGGGAACTGCTCCGGCAGGTCGAGGCGGTGAGCGTGGTGGTGCCCACCAGTCTGCACCATGAGGTAGCCACAGCCTGTCTCATGGCCGGGGTGGACGTGATGCTGGAAAAGCCCATGACCACCACCCTGGCCGAGGCCGACGATCTCATCGCCCTGGCCGATCAGAAACAGCGTATCCTGCAGGTCGGTCATATCGAGCGGTACAATCCGGCTGTTCTGGCCATGGCCGAACATCTCACCCAGCCGCTCTTCATCGAGTCGCACCGGATTCATGTCTTCAAGCCCCGAGGCCTTGATGTCGACGTGGTGCTCGACCTGATGATCCACGACATCGACATTGTTCTCAGCCTGGTTAAATCGCCCATCGCCTCCATGCACCCGGTGGGCATGCCGGTTTTCACCCAAACCACCGATATCGCCAATGTCCGGTTGATCTTCGAGAACGGCTGCACCGCCAATCTTACGGTGAGCCGCGTTTCCCGGGAGAATATCCGTCGGCTCCGCGTCTTCCAGCCCCAATCATTTCTGGCGGTCGATTACGGCAAGAAGGAGATCACCGTCATCAAGCCCTCCAAGGAGCTGGACGCAAACGGCATGCCCCAGGAGGAGGTCATTTCCTCCTGTTATCTGCACCAGGACGCCTTGGAGATGGAGCTCATGGATTTTGTCAAGAATGTCCGCAACCGGACCCAGCCCATGGTCTCGGGCAGGGAAGGGCGACTGGCCTTGGCCGTGGCCCAGGAGATCATTGCCCGGATCAAGGAACACGCCGACACCCATCCCCAGCTTTTCAACGGCTGATCCCCAATGGAAGAAACACCCTTGCGGATTATGATCGTGGCCGGCGAGGCCTCCGGCGACATGCACGGGGCGAAACTGGTCGCCGCCATGCGGGAACAGGCCCCAAGCCTCGCGGTCTGCGGCATCGGTGGATCGGCCTTGGCCGCCCAGGGGGTGGAGATTCTCTACGATGCCTCCCAGCTGGCCGTGGTGGGCATTGTCGAGGTGATCAGCCATCTCGGTTTTATCCGCGAAGCCATGCACGCCCTGGAAAAACGTCTCCGGGAAGAGCCGCCTTGCCTGTTGATCCTCATCGATTATCCCGATTTCAACCTCATTCTGGCCAAAAAAGCAAAACGGCTCGGCATCCCGGTCTTTTATTACATCAGCCCGCAGGTCTGGGCCTGGCGCCCAGGCCGGGTGAAAACCATCCGGAAACGGGTGGACCGGCTGGCCGTGATCCTGCCTTTTGAAAAGGGGTTCTACCAAGAACGCGGGATGGAGGTGGAGTATGTGGGCCACCCCCTCATGGACACGGTGCGCAGCACCATGGAACGGGCGGATTTTCTGGCCTCCCTGGACATTGCACCGGAGAGCACCGTGGTGGGGATCCTGCCGGGCAGCCGCAGGCGGGAAGCGGCCAGCATGCTGCCGGTGTTTCTTGCCGCGGCAAAACGCATGGCTCCGGAGCTGCACCGGCCCGTCTTTGTCCTGCCTCTGGCCCCGACCCTGAGCGAAGAGGATCTTCTGATCAACGGTCTTGCCGATTGCGGTCTTGAGGTTCGGGTGGTCAGGGAGAATCGCTACGAACTCATGGCGGCCTGCAACGCGGTGATGGCAGCCTCGGGCACCGTCTCCCTGGAGCTGGCCATCCTTGACGTGCCCATGGTTGTTTCCTACAAGGTCTCACCCCTCACCTGGTTTCTGGGCAAGCGGCTGGTCAAGGTCGAGTACGCCTCACTGGTCAATCTGGTGGCAGGAAGGGAGGTGGTGCCGGAGTTGCTTCAAGATCAAGCCGTCCCGGCGCGGATTGCCGAGGCAGTCCTGGGTTTGCTCACCGATTCCTGCCATCGCGCCCGCATGCTGGCAGGTCTTGCCGAAGTCCGCGAACTGTTGGGCGGATCAGGGGCTTCGTCCCGGACCGCGCGGCTGGCCTTGGAGCTGATACAGACAGGGCAGGGTCGTAACTGAAGGGGCTGGGGGCTACGTCGTTGCAACCTCTGCCGATTTCATGGCTGCTTTCCCGCCCCCTAGCCCTTCTCCTTCGACTTTCTCTGCCGGAGCAGGGTTACATGTTCCGCCATCTCCTTGTCGTAGCAGGACGGGCAGATGCCGTGGGTAAAAACGATGTCGGTATTTTTGTACAGATAGTCCTCCAGCTCGTGCCAGGCGTTCTTGTCGTCCCGGATCTTCCGGCAGTATGAGCAAATGGGCAGCAGGCTCTGGAGTTTTTTCAACTCCATGGTCCGCTCCCGGACCAGCTCCTCCAATTCGGCATTCTTTGCCGCCAAAGCCGACAGCAGATTCCGATTTTCCTGTTTGAGCTGATACCGCTCCACCGCCTGGATGATGGCGATGCGCAGTTCCCCGCTGGACCAGGGCTTGAGGATGTAACGGTACACCTGCCCCTGGTTGATGGCGGCCATGATGTCTTCCGGCTCGGAGTAGCCGGTGATCATGATCCGTTCCGCGTTGGGCACGAGTTCCCGAGACCGGGCCAGAACCTCGGCCCCGGACATCCCCGGCATGCGCTGATCGGAGAGGATCACGGACAGTCCTTCCTCGCGGGCCATGATCTCCAAAGCCTCCTCCCCGGAAGCGGCCAGGAGAATCTCATACTCATCCGCAAAGGTCTGCTGGAAATTGCTCCGGTTGATCTCCTCGTCGTCGATGTACAGCAGGTGCGGTCGGTTCATTGATTGTCTCCCCGGAGACTCCGGAGGCGCTCCGTCATCTGCTTACGGCCTTGCTCGACAAACATCTTTATCTCCTGTCCCAGGGCATAGGTGCCCACCGCATTGCCGATGCTGAGCCGCAGTTGGTCTTCCTTCCAGGGCTTGACGAAATACCGGTACACCTCCGCCTTGTTGATGGCCTCGATGAGTTCATGGATCTCGGTGTAGGCGCTGATGATCATCCTGATGGTGTCCGGGTACAGCCTCCGGACCTCGGTCAACAGGTCGATGCCGGTCATTCCCGGCATCCGCTGATCGGAAACCACCAGGGCCATCTCCCCCTCTCGCTCCAGAAGGAGCAGAGCCTCCTGTCCGGAAACAGCCGTGAAGATCTCGAAATCGTCGCACAGGGTTTCCCTGAAATTGATCAGATTGATTTCCTCGTCATCCACATACAGTACGCGGCCTTTCTTTTGGTTCATCTGTCGCCCTCCTCGTGTTGAAATCCGATCGTTTCTTGCCATGCCGGGAGTATTATCTCGAACTCCGCTCCCTGTCCCGGTTCGCTGTGCACCAGAATCCTGCCCCGATGTTTGCTGATGATGCCGTAGGAGACGCTCAAGCCCAGCCCGGTGCCCTTGCCGACCTCCTTGGTGGTGAAAAACGGATCAAATATTTTAGCCTGTATTTCCTGTGGAATACCGGGTCCCTTGTCCGTGAAGACTACATGTGCGCCATCCCCTGCAGCAAAGGTTCGGATCAGCAGTTCCCCCCCGTCCGGTTGGGCGTGGACCGCGTTGATGATCAGGTTCATGAACACCTGATTGAGCTGCCCCTGCGAGCCCGGCACCATGGGCAGGTCCGGAGAAAAATCTTTGATAACCTTGATCCTGTGTCTGTACTCGGACAAAACAAGGGACAGGGTGCTTTCCAAGCACTCATTGATGTCGATCCGTCGGGAGAGATCGTCATCGGGCCGGGAAAAGTTTTTCAGATCGCTGACGATCTTGCTGGTACGCCGCGCTCCTTCCCGGATATTGCCCATGAGCAGGTCGACGCTCTGCATCAGTTCCATCACCCGGCCCGAATCCGGGCTGTCCTGCTCGCCATGCTTCGTCAAGATCAGGCGCAGTTCGTCCAATCGTTTTCCCAGGGGCGGCAGGGCGCCGGTAATGAAGTTCGTGGTGTTATTGACCTCGTGGGCCACTCCGGCGACCAGCTGGCCCACGGCGCCCATCTTTTCCGACTGCACCAGCTGGTTCTGGGCCTCCTTGAGTTCCTGCATGGCCATGGTGAGTTCGGCGGTGCGGGCAGCCACCTTTTCCTCAAGCGCCTCGTTCATCCGGGCGATGGTGTCAAAGGATCCGTCGAGCCGCTCGACCAGGTGTCGGAAGCTCTCGTCGAGTTGGCCGAGCTCATCGCTTGTTTTTTCTTCGATTTCATCTGTTACCTCCAATCGGTTTTTCAAGGATGCGACCAGATCGCCCAGCGGTCTGACCACATCCCGCGCCAGCATGAAGGCCATGAGCAAGGAGATGGGCAGAAAGGAGATAAAAATCAACATCGCATACCGGTTGATCCGTGCCATGCCCTGGTCGAAAAGGGAGTAGCCGAAAATAATCTGTACGCTTCCCAGCTCATTGACCGTGCGCTCTTCCACCTTGTCCGTGTCGAAATACAGCGAGGCGTCATCCTTGGGCTGGCCGGCGATGATGATCCGCCTGCAGAAGACAAAATAATGATCCTGCCGCCAATGATCGCTGCGGGTCTCTTCCTTGATGGTTTTATGTGTCGTCATAAACCCGGCGAGACGCTTCATCTCCTCCGGATGGGTGATGCTGTCGTCGATATGCGGCGTAAAGCGGGTAAATATCTTGTTGCCGTTCGCGTCGTAAACGATGACACCGACGATGTCGGTTACCTCTAAAATCGCCTCCACGTTATCCTTGATCTGCTCCAGGTTCATGAAAAAAAGTGGAGTTTCCAGGTTGCGGGCCAGCATAGTGGAAACAAATCTTCCCTTTTTGTATGTCTGATTCAACAGGGTATGCTTCTGGATCTGCCCGAAGATGATAATCAGGCCGCCGCCGCAGATTATCAGGACTCCCATGAAGGTGAGAAACAGCTTCAGGCGGTAGCCCCGAGGCAACCAGAATTTTTTCTTGCTCCAGAAGAGGCCCAGGGATGTCATTGTTCGATCTCCTGGGAATAGCTGGCATCGATACCCTTGGGGCCGTAAGGGATGCCCAGCCGCTCAAGCACCGGGGGATTGATCACTACCCGGACCTTGCGAGGCGGGATGGTGGCGTGGGTCTCGTCCAGGCCGTCGCGGGCGATCCTTGCCCCAAGCTCCGCGGCCTGGGCGCCCATGTCGGCGGTGTCAAAGGTGACCGCCACCGCAGCGCCTTGGGGCATGTATTTTTCCGAAAAGCTGATGATGGGGACGCGGTATTTCATGGAGAATTCCAGCAGGCTGCCGAGTACCTGCGGGGTGGTAAGCTGCGGGTCGGGCAGGAGCCAGTAAGCGTCGATCTTGCCTGCCAGTTCCTGCAATGTCTCCGGGACCCGGGTCTGACTGTCGAACTTTTTAAAGAGCATGGTCTGGACCGAGGCCACCGGCGAGAGCAGCGCTTCCTGCACCCACTGGCCGGACTGGGCCGGATTGTAAAGGACGCCGATGGAGCGGACCTTGGGCAGCGCCTTGTTGATTGCGGCCAGCTGGCGGGAAGGCTGGATGCGCATCTCGATGCCGAGAAAGTTCCGGGGCAGGGTCGTGGCAGAGGGTGCCAGCAGGTAG
>DUZW01000030.1 GCA_013349295.1 Deltaproteobacteria bacterium | reverse complement strand
CTGGGCCGGATTGTAAAGGACGCCGATGGAGCGGACCTTGGGCAGCGCCTTGTTGATTGCGGCCAGCTGGCGGGAAGGCTGGATGCGCATCTCGATGCCGAGAAAGTTCCGGGGCAGGGTCGTGGCCGAGGGCGCCAGCAGGTAGATCACCGGCACCTCCCGCAGGTTCCTGACAAAATCCAGGGCCTGATCGCCGATGGCCACCACCAGCGAGGCTGCTTGCAGTTGTTTTTTCAGGGAAAAATTGTTCGTTGCCTGTTGCTCGGACAGCATTACATGTGTTACGCTGTTTCCGCTGATGCTTTTCGGCCCCGCAACGTTGCGCTGACCGAGCCAACCCTTTTCAAAGCCCTGGCGGGCTTCTTCGTAGGGCTTGAGCGGTGAGGACTGGAGCAAGACGCAATCCAGGGCCCAGGCCGAAGGGACAAAGGCAAGCAGCAACAGCGTTATGAGAAAAACACACCTTTTCACCGGCGAAACGACCCCGTGGGAGAGGGACAATGGGAGAGACAAACTTTTCAACATACTGCATTAAATAATCCTAGAACCTTGCGCGCCATTGCGCAAGCTTGAGATTACTGCTTTCCGCGCGCGGGAAGACCATCTGCAACCCGGGGGGGACAGATTGAGGCGCATATCATTTTGATATCATGCGTAATATTTCTTTTTTTCCTTGGGGGCCCAACATGAAGTATCCGTATTTTTTTGGTAGTCGCACCTCCTCCGTTTCCGCCTTTATTCTCTTTGCCCTCCTACCGGGCGTAAGCCTCGGGGCCGAACCGAACACCGCCCCAGCCCCCATGTCCATGTACTTCGACGATTCCCAGCTGGTGGAGGTCGCCACCCGCGCGCCCAAGCCCATGCGTCAGGTGGCGGAGAACGTCTCCATCGTCACGGCCGAGGAGATCGAGGGGATGCACGCCCGGAACCTTGGCGAGGTGCTGAGTCGCCTGCCCGGCGTGTTTGTCTGTAATACTCCACCGGATTTCAACGGTGGCGGCTTTGTGTATATCCAGGGCAGCCGGGAGGAGCATGTGCTGGTGCTCATCGACGGAGTGCGCCTCAACTCGGCCATGTCCGGCTTTGCGGATGTGAATCATCTCCCCCTGCGGATCATCGAGCGGATCGAGATCATCAAAGGGCCTGCTTCTGCGGCTTGGGGCTCTTCCCAGGGCGGGGTGATCAACATCCTCACCAAGAAGACCGGCAGTACCGCCAAGCCCGTTGCCACCGTGAGCGGCTCCTTTGGCGAGCGTCAGGTAGCGGAATACGAGGCGGATCTGGCAGGCAAGGTCGGCAAGGTCGGTTATTATCTCTATGCAGGCCAACAGGACTCCAACGGCCTGATGAACGACCGCTATTACGACAGCGGCCGGGCCTACGGCAAGGTGGCCATTGAACTGCCCCGCAACTCCACCCTTACCTTCACCGGCAACGCCAGTGATCCACATTACCTTGCTGGTGATTTTGACTATGCTGCCCCTTATTTCAGCCAGGATACCATCGACCGAACCTATTTTCTCACCGCCAACTACGATACCCCGCTCACCGACTCCCTGCACCTCAACCTTGGCGCCCGTCAGTATGCGCGAACCTTTATCGACAACCGGTCCATACTCCCCGGCTCCCCTGCCGGTACGCCGGATGAGCTGTTCTATAAATCCCGCTGGCATGAGAAGGGTAAGGGGATCAATGCCCAGCTGAGCTGGCAGAACGACTGGCAGCAGGTCTCCCTGGGCAGCGAGATGAACCGCAGCGAAATGGGTACCACCACCGACTACGGCCCTTGGGCCCAGACCAATTGGTGGGCCCCTGCCCAGGATATTTCCAAGCCGGGCTACGAGGAGACCTGGGGTATCTATCTCAACGACACCATGACCTTCGGCAAGCTGACCCTCACCCCGGGGCTGCGCTTTGATCACCATAGCATCAGCGACAGTCTGTTCAGTCCCAGCCTGGGCGCCACCTACAGGCTCCGGGAAGATACCTTGTTAAGGGCCATGGCCTCGCGGGGCTTCCAGTATCCCATCCTTTCCTATATCACCGGCGGCGGCATCTGGGACAGCCCCAACCCAAACCTGAGGCCGGAGATCGTCACCTCCTGGCAGATGGGGGTGGAGAACCGGAGTCTCTCCTTTCTCTCGCTCAAGCTCAACGCCTTCCTCCATGATATCAAGGAGGTCTGGGGTCTGGACTGGTCAAGCGGAACTTGGGGGAACGTCGGCAAGAGCCAACGCCAGGGCTTTGAGCTCGAGGCTGCCACCACCCCCTGGCATAATCTGAGCCTGGTGGCCAACACCACCTACGCTCTGACCAAGCCGGACGATGGGGAAAAGGACGCCACCACCGCCGCCAACCTGATCCTGCGCTACCAGGACCAGCAGGGCTGGCGGGGGGAACTGGCAGGCCAGTATATCTGGTGGGATACCATGCATGTAGGCGGAGTAGGGCAGAACGAAAAGCTGGTCTGGAACGCCAGCCTGGGCCGGACCGTGTACAGTTCGTCGTTTCTCTCCTGCGATCTCTACGGTAAGGTGAACAATCTCTTCAACGGCGCCCAGGATAACAGTATCTGGTACCAGAGTCCGGACCGCTGGGTACTGGCAGGGATGAAGCTCACCTTTTAGCAGCCTGTCCGCACGATGGGCTGAAACCACCAACCCTTCACCATAAGGAGAGTAGCATGCAGGAACAGATCATCGTGTTGGACCAGGGGATGGACGAGGCCAAGGTGGCCATCATGGGAACGTGTTGCGTCGGCAAGCCTTCGACTCCAGCCACCGCCGCGCCCACCAAGTAGCACAAACCCAGGCAAGAGGGGGGCGCAAGCCTCCCTCTTTCTCCCCCCAGACAATGCACCTCTCTCCCTTTCTGAAAATCTTTTCCCTGCCCGGAAAAAAAGAGGCTCGCCTCCTTTTTTCAACCAAGAGCTGCTCCCTGACCCTGTTGAACGCGGAAACCCTTGCGGCCGTGCAGGCAGGCAAGGTGGCCCCGGAAACCATGGACACCCTTGTCCGGCTGGGCATGGCGGTTGCTGACCCGGCCAGGGAACAGCGGGAGATGCGCGACTACCTGCCCTTGGTCAACCGCCTGAACCCCAACCTGCGGGTCTCGGTGATTCTGGGCATGGGTTGTAACTTCGCCTGCGTCTATTGTTATGAGGGGAGCATGAAGGGGGCGGCGGCCATGGACGACGCCGTTGCCGAACAACTCGTCAGCTATCTCCTGACCCGTTTCACCCCGGAGAAAAAAAGGCTGCTCCTCGACTTTTACGGCGGCGAGCCGCTGCTCTATGTTAGCCGCATCAAATCCCTGGCCGCTCGGCTCAAGCCCCTGATCGAAGCGCGGGGCGGTACCTTCGAGTTCACCCTGGTGACCAACGGCTCGCTCCTTACCGCCGACCTGGCCAAGGAGTTGGTGGCGTTGGGGCTGGTCAGCGCCAAGATCACCGTGGACGGACCCGAAGAAAACCATGACCGCTTTCGTCCCACCAAGAACGGCCAGGGCAGCTGGGCCGCGATACTTGCCAACCTCAAGGCATGTTGCAACCTTTTCCCCATTTTTCTCAGCGGCAACTACACGCAGGACAACTTCCGCCGCTTCCCGGAACTGCTCGATTCCCTGCGGGCAATGGGGCTCGGACCGGAAGCCTTCGCCGGCGTTCAGTTTTATCCGGTGATGCAGGTAAACGACCAGTTCGCCAACCCGGAATTCAGCGGAGGTTGCTGCTCCATGAATGAGCCGTGGCTGGTGGACGCCTCCCTTTTTGTGCGGGAAGAAATCCTGCAGCGCGGCTATCCGTTCCCCAAGCTGCAACCCGCGCCCTGCATGGTGGATCTGGACGATGCCTTTGTCGTGAACCACGACGGCGTGCTCTACAAATGCGTCACCCTGATCGGCCACCAGGGCTATGAGGTGGGCGATATCTGGCACGGAATGACAAACGGCTGGGAGGAGAAACATTGCTTGAATCACTGGCAAGGGGAAGAACAATGCCGGGAATGCGAATACCTGCCCCTCTGCTTCGGCGGCTGCCGTTACATGGCCTATCAGCGTGAGGGGAGCATGGCCGGGGTGGACTGCCAGAAGGATTTTCTGGATGCGACCCTGGAGAGGATGCTGCTGCAGGATCTGAAATACCGCTACGCAGCCAAGGTTGCGCCTAACTCTGATCCCTCTGTCTGATCAATGACCAACTTTCCATATTGTCTTTTTTGGTAGAATTTTGGTATGTATTTGATATGGAATTTGAATTTAACGAAAAGAAAAGCCGGGTGAATCAGGAAAAGCACGGGCTTGATTTCAGCGAAGCGCAAGCCCTGTGGGATGACCCTGATCTCCTGGAAATTCCTGCACGGACAACGGATGAACCCAGATTTCTGATAATTGGCAGAATCGAAGGCAGGCATTGGTCTGGAGTCATAACCTATCGAAACGAAAGAGTTCGGATTATATCCGTCCGCAGGTCACGAGCCGAAGAGGTGGCATTGTATGAAAGCGACAGAATTTGACAAACAATTCGAGGCAGGGGAGGATATCACCACTTCTCTGGAACTGAGCAAGGCACGTCGCCCGGAACAGGAATCAAAGCGGGTAAATATCGACTTTCCCGTTTGGGTTGTTCAGAGGGTGGATAAAGAGGCCAGGCGCCTTGGTGTAAGCAGGCAGGCTTTGCTGAAGATCTGGGTTGCCGAACGCATTGAAGCTGGAGCGCAATAAGACGGCCTACCCTTTACCCCAGATCCCGTTGCCTGATCGCCTCGTAAAGCACCACCGCCGCGGCCATGCCCAGGTTGATGCTGCGGATGTTGGGGTTGGACATGGGGATGGTGGCGCAGCGCTCCCGATAGAGATTGATGATCTCCTCGGGCAGCCCCTTGGTCTCGCGGCCGAAGATCAGATAGTCGCCGGGCTGGTAACGCACCTCGGTGTACGCTCGTTCCACCTTGGTGGTGAAAAAGTGCAACCGCAGTTCGTCCTGGGCTGCGAGAAACTCCTCGAAACTGTCCCAGTAGCGGATGTCGACAAACTTCCAATAATCAAGCCCGGCCCGCTTCAGGTGCTTGTCGTCGGTGGAAAAGCCCAGGGGGCGGACCAGATGCAGGACAGTGTCCGTGGCCCCGCACAGCCGGGAGATACTCCCGGTGTTGGGGGGGATCTCCGGTTCGACCAGGACGATATGAAAAGGGGCGGGGGAGGGCAAGGGGGATTTATCCGGTTTGCCATCAATATGGCATTGTCTGGCGCCCTTCGACGGGCGCGGGGCGAACGGGGTTGGAATTACTATAGCATGGAGATCGGGTTGTTCGGGGTCACCACTACATTTTTCACCACCACGATCTTGGGATCATCCAGACTTTTCGCCAACTGGGTGACCGACTGCAGTTCCTGACGGAAAAGAACCAGCTGGGTTCCCGTAAGCTGTGAGCGGGGGCGGAACTTGACGTTGAAGGGGTTGGAGAACACCCCGTTCTGGGCCATCCGGTAATCAAGATGCGGGCCGGTGGAAATCCCGGTGGAACCGACATAGCCGATGATCTGTTTTTGCTGCACCTTGGCCCCGGCCGTAATGTTCTTGGCGAATCTGGAAAGATGCCCATAATAGGTTTTGTAGCCGCCGCCATGGTCAAGAATGATCTGCTTGCCGAAGCCGCCTTTCCAGCCGGCAAAATTCACCCGGCCATCGGAGGTGGCCATGATCGGGGTGCCAACCGGCGCGGCAAGATCAATGCCCAGGTGAGGACGGACAATTTCCAGGACCGGATGATAACGATTGTAGGTGAAACCGGAAGAGACCCTGGCCATGGGCACTGGGGAGCGGATAAAGGATTCACCGAGCTCAAACCCCCGGTGGTCGTAATACGCGGTTTCCCCCGTGCCCTTATCAAAATAAAAGCCTTCAAGCGGGCCGACTTCCTTGCTGTTGTATCGCGCCACCAGAATCTTGCCGTAGCCGACGAACTGGTTGTTTTTGTAGTATTTTTCCAAAACCAGCTCAAAGGTGTCGCCAAACCGGGTCTCGGTGTTGAAATCGATCTTCGAGGCGAAGATGTCGGCAAAGCTGTAGATCAGTTTGGGATCTTCATTAAAGCCGCTGAGCGCGGCGAACAGGGAAGACTCAATCCTGCCCCGCAGTTTCACCGTCCGGCAATCAAGGGGGACATCGAGTTTTTTCGCCTTGTAGGAGCCCTCGGCGGTGCGCTCGATGGCATGGATATCAAGAGGGCCTGATTCGTACAAACATTTGACCAGCCCGCCATCGTCATCAATGGTCAGGGTATAGCGGTCATGGGGCTTCATGTCGCGAAAATCCACCTGGCCGTCAAAGGCGGTGATCACCGACTGCCGGACCTCTTCATCAACCCCGTTGGATCGAAGGGAAGAAGTCAACGAATCTCCGGGACGAATCACCCCGACAATCTCCCGGACGTTGGGGAGGAATTCTTCCGTTTCAGTGGCCACGGGCTCCAAGGGAATGGAACTGCCGTTCAGGGCACAGAGAAAAAAGGCGACAACCAGGGCGAGGGAAACACCAACGGTGAGAAAATGCGAAGTGTTTAAGAAAAAAACCAACTGTCTTTTCGTGTTGTTGCGGAAACGGGACATCCCTCGGGAGAGGGCAACGAAGCACGCCGGGCATGCCTTGCGAAGAAGGGATAGTTTGTTGTTTTCTTTAATCATTAATACTCTCTTCCATAAGAGATTTCAGCGGATACTCGTGCATCCGCCCTGGGGCCTTCCTTATATAAGTATGACCTGTTTAGCAAGATCGACCGACTATTACAAGTTTCTTTTGCCTTTTTTTTCTTCAGCATAATGCTTTTTCTTGTGTCGATGCAGGAAAATCATCACTTCGGCCATTTGTTCGGTTGAAAAAAAAATAAAATTGTTGCACACTGCTTTCTCGGATTTTTTCCGGCTTAACAGGTGGGAGCCGGATATTTTTTTAACATCCGAGGCTGTTGCGAAAATCCAAGTTGGCGAAGGGTGTTTTCGGAGTTGCGCAAAAGCCTCATTTACATCAGGAGCAGCAGGCACCAATGGCGTTAATCGTGCAGAAATTCGGCGGGACCTCGGTGGCGAACCCGCAAAAAATCAAGGCGGTGGCCGAACGGGTCATGGGGTACAGACGCAAGGGGCACCGGATGGTGGTCGTGCTTTCGGCCATGGCCGGGGAGACCAACCGCTTCGTCGATCTGGCTAATCAGATGCAGACCATTCCCGACTCCCGTGAAATGGACGTACTCCTGGCCACCGGCGAACAGGTGACCATCGCCCTCTTCGCCATGGCGGTGAAGGAGGCGGGCCTCGATGCCATCTCGCTTCTGGGCGATCAGGTGAAGATCACCACCGACCGGATGCATACCAAGGCCCGAATTCAGACAATCGATGCGGATCTGATCAATCGACACCTGGACGCGGGCAAGATCGTGGTGGTGGCCGGATTTCAGGGGGTCACCGAGGACGGCGACCTTACCACCCTGGGGAGGGGCGGTTCCGATACCACGGCCGTGGCTCTTGCCGCGGCGCTGAAAGCGGACGAATGCGAGATCTACACCGATGTGGAAGGGGTGTACACCACCGACCCCAACATCTGCAAGACTGCCCGCAAGATCGACCGTATCTCCTATGATGAAATGCTTGAACTGGCCAGTCTCGGCGCCAAGGTTCTCGACATCCGCTCGGTCGGTTTTGCCAAACGATATAAAGTTCCTGTCCATGTTCGTTCCACCTTCACGGAAACCGAAGGAACATGGGTGATAGAGGAGGATAAAGAAATGGAATCAAATCCCGTATCCGGAGTAACCTGCAACAAGAACGAAGCCCGCATCACCATCGCCAAGGTTCCCGACGTGCCGGGCACCGCGGCCCGTGTTTTCAACCCGATCACCAGCCAGGGTATCGTTGTTGACATGATCATTCAGAACACCCGTGAGGGTGAACTGACCGACATGACCTTTACCGTGCCGCGCACCGACTACAAGAAAACCATGCAGATCATGAAGAAGGTCGTGGCGGATATCGGGGCCGAAGGGGTTACCGGTTCCGAGAACATTGCCAAGGTTTCCATCGTCGGGGTCGGCATGCGCAACCATGCGGGCATCGCCTCCACCATGTTCAAGGTGCTCTCCGACGAGGGGATCAACATTTTGATGATTTCCACCTCCGAGATCAAGGTTTCCTGCGTCATTGAGGAAAAATACACCGAGCTGGCGGTGCGGGCGTTGCATGACGCATTCGGTCTGGAAAAGGGCGTTGCCAAGAAGCGGCCGGCCAAGAGCACTGCCCCGGCGAAAGCCAAGGCAGCCCCAAAGGCCAAACCGGCAACAAAGCCGAAAGCCAAAAGTAAAAAGTAAGAAACTATCCAGCTTGATGCCGGGATTGAACGGAAACCACGGAATGTAACTGTTCAGCAGTGCTACAGATGCGCGAAAGAGGTCAGCGAAGTGTGCTATTGCACATGAGCTGGCCGATGACAACGCAGATGTGGTGCTGCTGGGCAGTTACAAAAAGTAAGGAATGAGAATGGCCCCAAAAGTCGCCATCTACGATACCACCCTGCGGGATGGAACCCAGGCCGAGAATTTCAACCTCTCTCTTGAGGACAAGCTGCGCATCACCCTCAAGTTCGACGAACTGGGGATCGACTTTGTCGAGGGCGGCTGGCCTGGCTCCAACCCCAAGGATGTGGAGTACTTCAAGGAGATCCGGAAGTACGAGCTCAAACACACCAAGGTTACGGCCTTCGGCTCCACCCGGCTCTTTGCCAACCCGGCGGAGCAGGATCCGAACCTCAATGCCCTGCTTGCCGCGAAAACCCCGGGGATCACCATCTTCGGCAAAACCTGGGACATCCATGTCCACGACGCCCTGCGCATCGGGCTTGACGACAACCTGCTGATCATCGAGGAATCGCTCAAGTATCTGCGGCCCCATGTCCAGCATCTGATTTACGATGCCGAGCATTTTTTCGACGGCTTCAAGGCCAACCCGGAATATGCTTATGCCACCCTGGATCGGGCCATTGCCGGCGGGGCCGACTGTCTGTGCCTGTGCGAGACCAACGGCGGCACCCTGCCCACCGAGCTTGCCGAGATCATCCAGGCGGTGAAGGCGCATCTGAAAGCGAAAAAAGCCACGGTGCACTTCGGCATCCACGCCCACAACGATTCCGAGTGCGCGGTGGCCAATTCCCTGATCGCCATTTCCTTAGGCGCCACCCAGGTGCAGGGCACGGCCAACGGCTTTGGCGAGCGGTGCGGCAACGCCAACCTCACCTCGATCATGCCGGCCCTGGCCCTGAAGATGGGTTACGACTTTAACGCCGCAGCCAACCTGCACCGGCTCACCGAGGTTTCCCGCTTTGTTTCCGAGCTGGCCAACCTCTCGCCCAACAAGTACCAGCCCTATGTGGGACAGTCCGCCTTTGCCCACAAGGGCGGCATCCATGTGAGCGCCGTGCAGCGCAACCCCCTGACCTACGAGCACATGGTGCCTGAAAAGGTCGGCAACGTGCGCCGGGTGCTGATCTCGGATCTTTCGGGCAAAAGCAACGTGCTGGTCAAGGCGAAAAAAATCGGTCTCGATCTGGACAGCAAGGATCCTGTAGTCAGCGCCATCGTCAAGGAGCTGAAAGATCTGGAAAATCAGGGCTTTCAGTACGAAGGGGCCGAGGCCTCCTTTGAACTGCTCATGCGCCGCGCCATGGGAACCCCGAAGAAGTATTTCGACCTGCACGGTTTTCGGGTGATCAGCCAGAAAGCCCCGGACGGCGTCCTTCAGGAGGAGGCCACCATCCGGCTGGCCGTGGGCGGCGAGGAGGTGCATACCGCAGCCCTGGGCAACGGTCCGGTTAATGCCTTGGATAAGTCATTGCGCAAGGCTCTGACCCGGTTCTATCCCAACCTTAAGGAGATGGAGTTGCAGGATTACAAGGTTCGGGTGTTGGCCAGCGAACACGGCACCGAGGCCCGGGTGCGGGTGCTGATCGAATCCCGCGATCACGACAGCATGTGGGGTACGGTGGGGGTCTCCCCGGATATCATCGAGGCAAGCTGGCAGGCCCTGGTGGACAGTATCACCTACAAACTCATGAAGGATGAACAAAACAGGAAGTGATACCGGGCGAAGGGACCTGCGCCCGTTGGTGCTCGTCTTTTTCGCCTTGTGCATCCTGGCTGCTACCGCTTTCCGCACGGGCCTGCTTGCCGATCTTGGCGGGCAACACGCTGCCGGACCGCAAAAGCTTGTCTGGTTCGATGGCTCTGTCGCTACGGGCCTTTACCGGGTGGATGCCGACTCGGAATATCCGGCGGCGGAGAAAGAACCCCGGCCAGAATCCAGCCAAAGCCGGGAAACTCAAGCCTTGGAACCCCCCCCAGCCAAACTGGCTCCTCTGTTTTTCAAGCCCATCCCCATCAATCAGGCCGACGCTGAACTGCTGCGCACCATTCCGGGTATCGGCCCGGTCTTTGCCCGGAGAATCATCGAGTTTCGCGAACAGCACGGCAGGATCAATGCCATCGAGGAACTGGACGCAGTGAAAGGGGTTGGGCCGGCCAAGCTGAAGATACTCAAGGCCCACCTGGTTGTCGACGGGTTCCCCGCGGAATCCCGCGAGAAGTGATTCACCTTTATGCCAAATTGATCATCAGCGGAATAACATGCAGCTTCTTGGAAACGGTCTGGGTGGTGCCGAGCTTCCAGTCGGTGCAGGTGGCTTTGTCGCCCAGGAGTGCGTCGATCTCCGTTGTCAACCCCTTGAGGTTGATGACCGGGTGGCGGCTGAATACTTCGGGCAACCCGTAGGTAAGGTTGCAGGCCAGGCATCGGCCGGGGCGCTCGTGGAGTTCGAGTCCGAAGGTGAGGGTGTTTGCGGCCTGCCCTTTGAAGGCGAGGCGGATGTCGTAGGCTCCTTCTTCGGCATCGCCGAACAGGGCGTCGAAAAAGGCGTTGGCGCGGTCCGCAGGGAAGAGGTTTTGCAGGGTTTCCGGGGTAAAAATGTCATGGACGGTGTTCATTTGTCTTTCCTTGGAGTTATGTGGAACGTGTTGTCGCCGTTGTCTGTTTTTTGAGACATTGTAATTTACCAGTACGGCAGGAAAATTAAAACTTTTTTGTAATTCAGTAGGAAACAGGGATATCCGGAAACGGAACTGTGCAGCAGTGGTGCAGATGCACGGAAGAGGTCGCTTCGCCATCTCCAGTATGCGAAGCGACCGATGACAACGCAGATTCGGTGCTGCTGTGCAGTTCCACTTTTTTGTCGATTGCCTGCTGGCGTTTATGTTAGAGTTGCCGCCATGCAACCTACCCTATTTCCCATGGAACCAAAGTCAAAGTCCCAGCCCGCACGTCCTGCCGGTCAGATCAGCCGTAAAGCCTTGAACGAGGCGCAATACGAGGCGGTGACCACCGTGGCCGGTCCGGTGCTGGTTATTGCCGGCGCCGGCAGCGGCAAAACCCGGACCCTGGTCTATCGTCTGGCCCATCTTGTCGAGCAGGGGGTGGCTCCGGAGCAGATACTGCTCCTGACCTTTACCCGCAAGGCGGCCCAGGAGATGCTCCACCGGGCCAGTCTGCTGCTGGACGATTCCTGTCGGCGGGTGATGGGCGGCACCTTCCATGCCACGGCCAATCTGCTGCTGCGTCGTTATTGCCGTCATCTCGGCTATGAATCAAACTTTACCATCATTGACCAGTCCGATGCCGAGGGCATCGTCAATCTGCTCAAATCCTCCTTGAACCTGGGCGGCGAGAACAAACGTTTTCCTTCCAAACGGGTGGTGATCAGCATCCTCAGCAAGTCGGTGAACAAGGGGTTGGGGATCGAGGAGTTGATCGAGGCCGAGTATGGCCATTTTCACGATTTTGCCGACGACCTGCAGACCATTGCCCAGCATTATAAACGGTTCAAGCTTGAGCACAGCCTCATGGACTATGACGACCTGCTGGTGAACTGGCATCGGATTCTCGAGGAGTTTCCCGAGGTGCACACCGAACTGGCCAACCGATTCAGCCACATTATGGTGGATGAATACCAGGACACCAATCCCATTCAGGCGGCAATCGTTCGATTGATGGCGGCCAAGCACAATAATGTGATGGTGGTGGGTGATGATTCTCAGTCCATCTACAGCTTCCGGGGTGCTGATTTTCGCAACATCATGGAGTTTCCTTCGCTGTTCCCTGAAACCCGCCTGATCCGTCTGGAAGAGAACTACCGCTCCACCCAGAAAATCCTCGACTTGACCAATGCCATTATCGAGAAGGCCCAGGAGAAATATACCAAGACCCTGTTCACCAACATCATGGGCGGGGAAAAGCCGGTGGTCTATGGGGCCAGGGATGAGGGGGCCCAGGCCCGCTATGTGGCGGAAAAGATCGTGGCTCTGCGGAAAGATGGTGAGCCCCTGGATGAAATAGCGGTGCTCTTTCGCTCAGGCTTTCATTCGTACAAGCTGGAGCTGGAGCTGACCCACCGGCAGATCGAGTTTGAAAAACGCGGCGGGCTCAAGCTCAACGAGCTGGCCCATAATAAGGATGTCATCTCCTATCTCCGGGTGGTGGCCAACCCCCACGACCATCTCTCCTGGAACCGCCTCCTGTTGCAGCTCGATAAGGTGGGGCCCAAGACGGCTCAGAACATCTTGAGCCGGGTCAAAAGTGCGGAAGACCCCTTGGCGGCCCTCAGGGAATACCCGGCCGGCAAAACCTGGAAGGCGGGTCTGGCTGATCTGCTGGAGATGCTTGAGTCGCTCCGGCAGTCGGGCATGAGCATGGCCCAGATGTTCGAGCGGATCATGGACTATTATGAGCCCATCTTTGAGCGGCTCTATCACGACGATTATCCCCGTCGCCGTCGTGATCTGGATGAGTTGGGCCGGGTGATGGGAGGGTATGCCGAATTGCAGACCTTTCTCGATGACGCCTCTCTTGATCCGCCCCAGGCCGGGGCTGCGGAGGAGGATGGCGGCAAGCGGCTGGTGCTCTCCACCATTCATTCGGCCAAGGGCCTTGAGTGGGACACGGTTTTTATCATCAATCTGGCCGAGGGCCGCTTTCCCTCGGCCCAGGCCGTGCTCCCCGCGCATCGGGAAGAAGAACGCCGCTTGCTCTATGTGGCCGCGACTCGAGCCCGCAAACAGTTGTATCTGGTCTATCCCCAGGAGATCATGTCCTACGATTCTTCCTCGGCTGCCGGCGGGCCATCTCCGTTTCTTCAGGAATTGCCCCATGCCCTGACCCATTCGCCTGTCGCCGCCGCTTGGCAGCCCCAATCATCGGGTTATGGCGCGGCGAGGGAAGATCGGCCTGATTACAGCATCCCGCCGCTCGGGTCTTCGTCTTCGGCAAGCTCATCCGGAACCGGCGCGGCCCCGGCTATCAAGCTCGGCAACCGGGTGAGGCATCCGTTTTTCGGGGAGGGCGTGGTGGAAAAAGTAGTCAGCCCCAAATCGGTGGAGGTCCTTTTTGCGCGGCACGGGCGAAAGACCCTGCATCTTGATTACGCCAAACTGGAGTTGGTGCCATAATGAATTATAAAGAGGCTTGGACCTTTCTCGATAACCTGCAGTTTTTCAAGATCAAGCTGGGGCTTGAAAGCATGAACCAGTTCCTGGAGGCGGTGGGCAATCCGCACCGGGGCTTGCGTTTCGTGCATGTCGCCGGCACCAACGGCAAGGGTTCTGTCTCAACGACCCTGCGGACCATCCTGACCCGGGCAGGGTACAAGGTGGGGCTCTATACCTCGCCGCACTTGAGCTGCGTGCGGGAGCGGTTCCGGATTGATGAGCGGTTTATCTCCGAAGAGGCGTTCGCCCATCAGGCCGGGGTGATCCGCGCGGTGCTGGGTGAGCGGCAGATCACTTATTTTGAGTTTGCCACGGCTCTGGCCCTGCTCTGGTTTGCCGAGGAGCAGGTGGACGTGGCTATCCTGGAAGTCGGAATGGGCGGCAGGCTTGACGCCACCAACGTGATCACCCCGCTGGTCAGTGTGATCACCAATGTCAGCATGGATCATGAGCAGTATCTCGGCAACACCCTGGCTGCCGTGGCTTTTGAAAAGGCCGGGGTCGTCAAACCCTCCGTGCCCGTGGTTGCAGGGCTGGGTCCGGACGAAAGCCTGACCGTGGTGGAGCAGGCGTGCCGGGAGCGTCGGGCCCCCCTGTTTTTGCTGGGGAGGGAGTTTGATGCGGTCCGCGGCTCCGAGGGGAGCTGGGAATACAGGGGCATTGACAAGAGTCACTCCCTGGCCGGGCTCCATTGTCGTTTAAAAGGCGCGTACCAGATCGGCAACGCTGCCCTGGCCCTGGCCGCGCTGGAAATGGTATCCGATGTTTTGCCGGTGACCGGGGAAGCGATACGGCAAGGGTTGCTTTCCGTGGCCTGGCCTGGTCGTCTCGAATATTTTTGCCTTGCGGACGGGAACCCGGTGGAGTGTCCCGTCGAAACCGCCGCCGGAGAGAATGCTTCTCTGCGCCGCTATCTGCTGGATGGGGCTCACAATCCCGCCGGGGTCGAGAGCCTCCGGGATGGATTGGTCAGCGAGTTTCGTCATGACCGGCTCATTTTGGTCTGGGGTTGCATGGCGGACAAGGATGTTGCCGCTACCCTCATGACCATAGCCCCTCTTGCGGAGAGAATCATCTTCACCCGACCGGAAAGCGAGCGTTCGGCAACGGTGGAGCAGTTTGTCGCCATCTTGCCCGAAGAAGAACGTGCCAAGGCCATGGGCGCAGCAACGGTTGGAGAGGCCCTGGCCCTGGCCGCCGATATGGCGAAAGGCGGAGATCTGATCTGTGTGGCCGGCTCCCTCTATCTGGTGGGCGCGGCGCGGAATATCCTTCTCGGTGAGGTGGCGCCATGAGTGCGGGCGGGGATCTGTACGGCGAGGGAGTGGACGATGAGCAAATCCGCCGCGAACGCGCCAAGGCCAGGGAGATACGGAAAAGCAGATGGTGGCAGACCAAGCTCTCCTTTGGGGTCTGTTACTATTGCGGCAAAAAGACCCCGGCCAAGGAGCTCACCATGGATCATATCGTTCCCATGGCCAGGGGAGGGACGAGTTCCAAGGGAAATCTTGCCACCTGCTGCAAGGAATGCAACAATCTGAAGCGTAGCATGTTGCCCATGGAGTGGGATGAGTATATGAAAAGGTGAAAGGTGCAAGGTGAAAGGCTTGAATTAAATCTTTTACCTTTAACCTTGCACCGTTAACCTTGCGCCTATCTTTTAATCCCCAAGGCAGATGCCGATTTCCCTTGCGGTCAGGATCTTGTCGCTGTCCAGCGGTACCTTTTTCCTGGCTTTCACCGCCTCGGCCAGAGGCACGGCGATGATATCCGTGGCGGACAGGGCTACCATGTGGTCGAAAATTTCCTGTTCGGCCAACCGCACAGCCGCGCCGCCAAAGCGCAGAGCGAGCATCCGGTCGAAGGTGGTAGGGGAGCCGCCGCGCTGCAAGTGCCCCAGCACAAGGGAGCGGGTATCCTTGCCGGTTTTTTTCCGAATCTGTTGCGCCACCCACTCGCCTACTCCGCCCAGCAGCACCTCCTGTCGACCTACCGCACACTCGTCCGTGGCTTTGTGGATGACCTCGGCGTTTTTGGCCCTGGCGCCCTCGGCCACCACGACAATGGCGTAATGTTTGTGATGCAGCTCGTTGTCGTTGATCTTGTCGCAGACCTTATCCATGTCAAAGGGGATCTCCGGGATGAGGATGACATCGGCGCAGCCGGAGATTCCGGAGTTGATGGCGATCCAGCCGGAATCCCTCCCCATGACCTCGACCACCAGAACCCGGTCATGGGACTTGGCGGTGGAATGGAGCTTGTCAATGGCATCGGTTGCCGTGGCCACGGCGGTGTCGCAGCCAAAGGTTCTGTGGGTGGCCTGCAGGTCGTTGTCGATGGTCTTGGGCACTCCGATCACCGGCATCCCTTTTTCCGTGGCAAAACGGTGGGCGATCTCCAAGCTGCCGTCGCCGCCCACGGCAATATGGCAGGAAAAGCCCATGCGGGTAAAGGTCTGCATGACCCTGTCGGAAACATCGCGAAGCTGCACCTCGCCGGCCAGATTTTCGACGGGCATGGCAAAGGGGTTGCCCTTGTTGGTGGAGCCGAGGATCGTGCCGCCGGTGGGGGTGATGTCTTCAACCATCTCCGGGGTGAGGCGGACAAGTTCGTCCGGGTCGAGCAGCCCTTTGTAGCCGCCGTGACTGCCATAGACCTCCCAGCCCCGGTATTGGGCGGATTTGGTTACAGCGTAGATGACAGCGTTCAGGCCCGGAGCGTCGCCGCCGCCGGTGGAAATGACGATTTTTTTCATCTGTTCGACCTCGTACTGTGACTGAGTAACAACCTCTGTTTGTTAAAGAAAATCTTATCACAGTTATAGCGTGAATCCGGCGGAGAGCAAAACAAAAAACCAGTCTTGACTTATGCGGCTATATTTCTTAATTTGTCAAATAAGGAAAAGCTGAAATTATTTTTTCTTGCCGGCCTTCTGAGCCGGATATTTTTTTATGAACCATTTGACGAGGAGATCATAGGATGCTTGAAGTAACAGAGCAGGCGGTTATCAAACTGAAAGCGTACCTGGCCGATAATAATATCGAATCTGCCGTACGTGTTGCGTTGATGCAGGGTGGCTGAGCAGGCCCCTCTTTGGGATTGGCTCTGGATGAGCCAAAAGAAAATGATGCGACGTTTGAACATGGTGGAATTAAATTCCTCCTCGATAATAATCTCAGCAATCAGTGCGGAGTCATCAAGGTAGACTTCATCGAGGCCGGACCCCGTTCCGGGTTTGGCATCTCTTCGGCCAATCCTCTCGGCGGCCGTGGTGGCAGCTGCGGCAGTTCCTGCGGCAGTGGCGGGAGCGGCGGTTCCTGCGGTTGTTGATTGTTTCGTTTTGAATGTGTTGTGAAAAAAACCCCGGCTTTGGTCGGGGTTTTTTATTGGCCCTTGCCGCCGGTGTTCGCGATAAAAACAGGCAGGTAGGCGATAAGATCGTTCATCTCCGTGCTGTTTTCCGGAATTGCCTCGCCGCGCAAGGTTACCTCGATGCAGAAGTTGATGACCCCGGCAAGGGTGGTGACGGGGTTGCCCATGACAAGGTAGGTTTTTCTCTTGAGGGTTTCCGGGCTGAGATCCCGACCATGTTCATGACAGGTGAGGCAGGTTTTGCCGGAGGTGCCGCCCCCGAGGGCAGGACTTTCAAAAAGCAGTTTCCCGTGCCCGGCATCCCCGCCAAGGCAGTCGCCCGTGGCGGCAAGAAAGACAGTAAATGCAGCCAGTAAGGTGCTGATCATTTTCATGCCGGGCAATTTCTCCACTGAATCATTTTGGTTGGGCGAACATTCTTTCGCGGAAAAGTGCTATGCTTTTTTCACTGTTCAAAGTTACTGTACTTTGAAAGGGGATGCAGGGAAAAAGAAAGAACAAAGGAGCTGCGCATGGCAAACCATCAAGGCGCACAGGCTGAAGGTCTGACGGAGGAACAGGGGAAAGCGCTGCTCTGGCTGGCGCGGGAGACCATTGCCCGGCAACTCGGCTTGGAGGTTCATGAGCCGGAGGGCGATATCGCGGCCCGATTGCTGGATCAGGAGCTGCAGCACAAGCAGGGTACCTTTGTCACCCTGAAAAAACATGATGAATTGCGCGGCTGCATCGGCAGTCTTGTCGCTGTTGACTCCATTGTCGAGGGCGTGAAGCGCAATGCCCTCCATGCCGCATTTGACGATTCCCGGTTCAGGCCGGTGGAAAAAAATGAACTCGCCGCAATCGAGTTGGAGGTCAGCATCCTGAGCGAGCCGACGCCCTTGGCCTATGCGACTCCTGAGGATTTAGTCAACACTTTGCAGGTCGGGATCGATGGGGTCATTATTCGAAAGGGGGCGCAAGGCGCCACCTTTCTCCCGCAGGTCTGGGAGCAACTGCCCCGAACCGATGATTTTTTAACTCATCTCTGCCGGAAGGCCGGGTTGCCCGCCGATGCTTGGAAAACAGGGAGTCTTGAGGTGTTTACCTATCGGGTTCAGTATTTTGCGGAGCAGCACTAGAGTCCGGGTAAAAAGGCATTGGTGTACGATGGGCTCGGCGGATGGCTGTTGATTTTTGCAGGGTGATATGGTACATCGCCCTTTGATCTAAATACGCTTGCCTGGGTGGCGGAACTGGTAGACGCAAGGGACTTAAAATCCCTCGGGGGCAACCCCGTACGAGTTCGATTCTCGTCCTGGGCACCATTTATAGTAAGGGTTTCAAGGCGATGGTCTTGAAACCCTTTTTTGTTGTGAAAAATATGTAAGCATTATGAAGAAAGTGCCGTGTCCGTCAGTGGGTATGGATATGATGTTTCGCGCCGCTCAGTACACTGAATCGTGATCGCCCACGTTTACCGGGATGATCTCCTGCTCCTGAATCAGAAACTCAAGGGTGATGCGATAAGAGAGGGTGATGGAAACTGAATGTAAACCCGAGAGACGCCCGGAGAGAGGATGCAGGCGGAGGGAGGGATGGAAAGGATTGGCTTCCATCAGTTGCAGTGTTTTGAGGTACTGTTTTTCCAGCTCGGGGTGGCGCTTCAAAAATCGCAGGGCGCGTTTTTCATACTGCTCGGTAAAGACCAGCGACCAGCTCACGCAGCACCTCTGAGGCGGGCCAGATGTTCTTCGGCGCTTTCCTTGACAAAGCGGCCTTCGGCGAGGTCGGCGCGGGTCTGGGCAAGGGCGGATTCCAGCTCGCACTCCCTCAGGTAGTGGTAACGCTCCATGTCCATCACCACGAATCGTTCCTTGCCGCGTACTGAGATGACCGCTTCCGGCTGGTGGGCAAGGACGGCCTCAATGGCGGAAACACCTTTTGTCTTCAGGTCATTGGCAGATATGTTAGGCATGACAACTTCTCCTTGGTATTCTTTGTAGTACGCTTAATCAACTATTAATAGCACTGTAGATGGTATTGTTGATAATGTAAAGCCCCTCGAGCGTCAATTTTGTCAGCAATCGGTTCGTTTTTATCGCAGATTGACAATTGCCCCTCAATAAATTAAAAGAAATTCGTCTTCGGATCCTGAGATGGTGGATGATACTAAATCAATAACATTCGGATCTTGAACTCGAATTTTTGAAGCGATCTGGGGTTGGAAAAGTTGGAAAATCTTTAAGTATTTTTCGTCGTAAAATCAGTGAGTTGTTGGATTTGTCAAATGGCCATAGGGAGGATTTGAAATCCCTCGGAGGCAACTCCGTACGAGTTCGATTTTCGTCCTGGGCACCACAGTTATAATAAGGGATTTTGGGGCCTTGGCCATTGGAGAGGATCGTTATGAGCGAACAACAGGCAACTATTGATATCATCGCTGAGATTTTTTGTCAGGCAGTCAAGAAGACCCTGGATAAGAGCACCAAAAAGTCCATCAAGTATTCAAAGACGGTGCAAGTGATTCCCAAGGTGAGTCTGCGGCCGGAAATCGGCTGTTTTGTTCAGTTTACCGGCGACTATAACGGCTTGGTGGTTGTGAATTTTTCCGCAGGTGCCGCCATGGAGCTCTATCGGAGTTACATGCTTGCCATGGGGATGACGGAGAATGATCTGGCCCAGGATTCGACCTCTGCCGAGGTGGTTGACACCATGGGGGAGATGACCAACCAGTTCATGGGCAAGGCCATGCAGATGGTGGAAAGCAAGTTTGATCTCACCTCTTATATCGGTCAGCCCAAGGCCTTGTCTCTGAACACTGCTATTACCCTTACCCCGGATCTCGATTTTCAGGACAATCGCCGGCTGGTGTTCAGCCTTGAGACCCATCGGTTTTATATGGAAATGGCCTTGGAGCGGACGGAGTTTATCACCCTGTAATCGTTTGCTCCTCCGGTTGATCCGCTTAACAGGCTGCCTTTGGGCAGCCTTTTTTTTGGGATTGTCGGCAAAAAGCCTTGGCGCTTACGGGATACCTCCGGGCTTTTGCCTTTCAAACCTCCCGATTTTACGGTATAAGATAAAGTTTCCCCGAATTCGTTCATTCTTTGATTTTTTATATTATTGGAGGTGCGTCATGTCGAAGTGCAGCAGTGGAACCTGTGGCAGTAAAAAAGCAAGTGGCTGCGGCTCTGCCGACGCGGCGGTGGCTCAGCAGAATACGGCAATTGCCGCCTCTCTCGATCGGATCAAAAACAAGATCCTGGTGATGAGCGGTAAGGGTGGGGTCGGCAAAAGCACCGTATCGGTGAATCTGGCTCTCGGGCTGGCCGGTAAGGGATACAAGGTCGGCCTCATGGATGTTGATCTTCACGGCCCGGATATTGTCCGCATGCTCGGCATGCCTGGCCGGATGGACGGAGAGCTGACCAAGGACGGCAAGATGCCCCCCCTGCAATACAATGACAAGCTCAAGGTCATCTCGCTTGAGAGCATGATGGAGAACCGGGATGATCCCGTCATCTGGCGTGGTCCCTTAAAGAATCAGGCAATCCGCCAGTTTATCGCGGATGTGGCCTGGGGTGATCTTGACTATTTGGTCATCGATGCTCCTCCGGGCACCGGGGATGAGCCCATGACCGTAGCCCACACCATCAAGGACGCCAAGGCCCTGGTCGTGACCACCCCCCAGAATATCGCCCTGGCCGATGTGCGCAAGTCCATCAATTTTTGCAAACACGTTTCCATGAAGATCGTCGGGATCGTGGAAAACATGAGCGGCTTTATCTGCCCGCATTGCGACAAGCAGGTGGATATCTTCAAGACCGGCGGCGGCGAGCAGCTGGCTCGTGAGTTTTCCGTTCCTTTCCTGGGCAGGATTCCTGTTGATCCCAGGGTGGTTATCGCCGGGGATGACGGCAAGCCCTATCTCTCTTCCGGGGGTACGAGCCCGGCTATCCAGGCGTTTGAATCGTTTCTGGCCAAGGTCGAGAAAGAGTTGCCCGTGCAAACCGTGGCTATTTCCATTCCCATGGCCAGGGCTGAGTCGAGTTGCGGCTGCGGCACCGGGCCCTGCAACCCAAACACCTGTGACTGCTAAGGGGCCGGGATATGATCGTAAAACAGCTGACCGTCGGCTCCATGGCTGTGTGCTGCTATGTGGTGGGCTGCGAGGAAACTAAGAAGTGCGGGATCATCGATCCCGGCGGCAACGAGGAGCGGATTCTTGCCCTCTGCCGGGCAGAGGGGCTCAGCGTTGAGGCGATTCTCTGCACTCACGGCCATCCGGATCATGTCTGCGGCAACGGGATGATCCAGAAAGCCACCGGGGCGCCTATCCTCATGCACGCGGCGGATGCCGAGTTTTTTGCCAGGCCGGAGATCATTGATTATTTCTCCATGCTCGGTCTTCCTTTTTCTCCGCCGGTGGACAGGACCGTTACCGATGGCGAGGAGATCGTCATCGGCAAGCTCATCCTTACGGTACTCCATACGCCTGGGCATACCCCCGGCGGGATCTGTCTCTATGCGGCCCCCCATCTTTTCACCGGTGACACCCTTTTTGTCGACGGCCTGGGGCGCACCGATTTTCCCGGTGGCGACACCAAGCTGATGCTTGCTTCCATCAATGAAAAGATCCTGACCCTGCCTGACGAGACCGTGGTCTGGCCTGGGCATGGGTATGGGGGGGCCAGATCCACCGTGGGTGAAGAAGCTCGCAACAATCCTTACCTGAAAGGGAACTGGTAGCAGATGCGGGAGATTGTCCTCGGCACGGCCGGCCATGTGGATCATGGTAAGACCAGTCTGGTCAAGGCCCTTACCGGCATCGACACCGACCGGCTCAAGGAAGAGAAGAAACGGGGCATCACCATCGAGCTTGGTTTTGCCTTTCTTGATCTGCCCTGCGGCCATCGCCTCGGCATCATCGATGTTCCCGGCCACGAGCGTTTTGTGAAAAATATGGTGGCCGGCGCCACCGGCATCGATCTTCTCGCCTTTGTCATCGCGGCTGACGAGGGGGTCATGCCCCAGACCAGGGAGCATTTCGAGATCTGCCGCTTGCTGGGGGTGAAGCGCGGGCTGGTGATCCTCACCAAGAAGGACATGGTGGATGCGGAGTGGCTGGAGCTGGTGCGGGAGGATGTCCGCCAGTTCCTGGCAGGCAGCTTTCTCGAAGGCGCCCCCATGGTCGCGGTTTCTTCCACCACCGGCGAGGGCATCGCCGAGGTTCGGGAGGTTCTCGACACCCTGGTGCGCGGCAGCGAGTTTTCCGAGGCCCATGGCCCGTTCCGCCTGCCGGTGGATCGGGTCTTCAGCATGAAGGGCTTCGGGGTGGTGGTCACCGGCACCTCCATCTCGGGCAGGATCGGGACGGGCGAGGATATCACCGTCTATCCCCAGGGGCATACCGCCAAGATCCGCGGCATCCAGGTGCATGGCCAGGATGTCTCCTTGGTCGAGGCAGGCAAGCGCACCGCCATCAATATCCAGGGGTTGGACACCGAGATGATCGCCCGGGGCGACATGCTTGCCACCCCGGGGACTCTTGCCCCCTCCTATCTGCTGGACGCCGATTTTTTTTATCTTTCCGGTAACGCCAAACCCCTTAAAAACAGAAGCAGGGTACGGGTGCATATCGGCACCGCCGAGATCTTTGCGCGTCTCGTGCTGCTGGAGGATGAAGAGCTTCTCCCCGGCAGCCGGGCCAACGTTCAGATCCTGCTTGAGGAGCCATTCGGCGCCTGGCCGGGGGACCGGTATGTGGTGCGGAGTTATTCGCCGGTGGCCACCATCGGCGGCGGCGGTATTTGGAACGCTTCTCCGCCCAAGCGGCGGCGATTCAGGGAGATAAACAGCGAGGTTTTTGCCCTGTATCAGGCAGGTAATGCCGAGGATATTTCCCTCTTGCATCTTAGGGAGGCCGGGGTTGCCGGGCTCACCTTTGAGACGCTCTGTGTCAAGATGGGCCAGTTCGGCAAACGTTTCAAGAAACTGCTCGAAAGCCCCATCTCCAGCAGAAAGATTATCATGGTGGATTCGGACAGGCAGCGCATGGTCGCAGCGGAAACCTTCGACGCCTTGAGCGGCTCGCTCCAGAAGATTCTGGCTGATTTTCACCGGGACAATTCGATGAAGCCGGGTCTCTCCAAGGAGGAGCTGCGTTCCCGTCTGCATGGCGATCTGGATCAGAGGCTCTTTCAGTTGCTGCTCAACACCCTTGTCAAGCAGGGCGTTATTGTTGTCGATGAATCCGTGGTCAGGCTGGCGAGCCATCAGGTTTCTCTCAAGGCGGATGCCCAGGATATCCGTAAGGAAATGGAGATATTATACGGTGAGGCCGGGCTGACCCCGCCTACTGTCCGCGAGGTGCAGGAACGGTTTGCTAAATATCCCGCCCCCTTGGTGCGCGAGGTTCTTGATCTTTTGGTTCGGGAGCAGGTTCTGGTCAAGATCAGCGAGGAACTCTATTTTCAGGGCAGGGCCCTGGCGAACCTGCAGGAACAACTGGTGGCCTTTATCAGAAAAGAAGGGGAGATCGACGCGCCGCGTTTTAAAAATCTCACCGGCCTGACCAGGAAATTTTCCATCCCTCTGCTGGAGTATTTTGATAGAATCAAGGTGACTATCCGGGTTGGTGATCGGCGTTTACTTAGGGAGCGGAGCAGTTGAGCAGTAAGCGGTTGCAGGCCGGCACATCTGCTTTGTCATCGGCCTGGTCCGCATACTGTATGCATAGCGGACAGGCCTCTTTCGCGCATCTGCACCGCCCTGCAACCGCTTCCAGGGGTGGGTGCAAGCACCTTGTCTTGAGATCAGTTATGTTGAGCAGGTTTTTTCCGGAGACACGGCCATCAGCACGATAACCGGCAATACCGGCGGTTTAAAAACCGCCCAGATGAAAGGGCTTGAGCGTATTGCCGGACGTCGGGTTTCCCCGGATATGGTTGTAAGCCCTGAGCTGGCTAAAGAGCTGTGCACGGTTGCCTTTGAACTCGGGCGGCAGGTCGGGGTGTTGATCAGCCGGTCCGGGCAGGTGGAGGCGGTCATGGTCGGCGACCACCGATCCATCATGATCCCGGCGCTGAAGCAGTTTCGGGTTTCCGGCGGGCGGCTCAAGGGGTTGCGCTGTGTGCATACCCATCTTGCCGGCGAGGATATCAGCGAAGACGATCTGATGGACCTGCTTTTCCTGCGGTTGGATATGATGACCGTGGTGAAGATGGAGCAGGGGGCGGCAACGCGACTTTATTCCGCCCATCTGGTGCCCCAGGCGGTGGATGGGCGAAACTGGATCTTGCTTCCTCCGGAGATTCCCAGTCAGCAGGCCCGCTCTTGTCGGGAATTCATCGCCGCGCTTGAAGATGATTTTGCCAAGGCCAGGCCGGTACGGGAGATTGATTCCGGTAGGGACCGGGCGATCCTGATCAGCGTGACCCCGCTGTCCAAGGCCAAGGCCCAGGAGTCCATGGACGAGTTGGTCGATTTGGCGCGCTCCGCCGAGGTGATCATTCTTGATACCGTGGTGCAGCGGCGGGAAAAGATCAACCCCCGCTTGATTCTGGGCAAGGGCAAGCTGGGCGAGATCATGCTTACGGCGCTGAGGCTCAACGCCAATCTGTTGATCTTTGATCAGGAGCTGAACCCTTCCCAGGTGCGGTCGATCACCGATCACACCGAACTGAGGGTCATCGACCGGACCCAGTTGATCCTTGATATCTTTGCCAGGCGCGCCTTGAGCCGGGAAGGCAAGCTGCAGATCGAGATGGCCCAGCTCAAATACATGTTGCCCCGGTTGACCACCAGGGATGATGCTCTGTCCCGGCTCACCGGCGGCATCGGCGGTCGTGGTCCCGGTGAAACCCGTCTTGAGGTGGACCGCCGGCGGATCAATGACCGGTTGAGCAAGTTGGCCAAAAAACTGAAGGAGGTCGGTCGCGAGCGGGAGCAGCGACGCTCGCGGCGCCGCAAAAAGGACTTGCCGGTTCTCTCGCTGGTCGGCTATACCAATGCCGGCAAGTCGACCCTGCTTAATACCTTGACGAACAGCGCCATTGTCGCGGAGGACAAGCTGTTCGCCACCCTGGACCCGACCAGCCGACGGCTTCGTTTCCCAGAGGACGTGGAAGTCATTATCACGGATACGGTTGGCTTTATCCGCAATCTTCCGGAGGAATTGCTCAAGGCTTTCAAGGCGACCTTGGAAGAACTGCACGAGGCCGATGTGCTTGTGCATGTAATCGACCTCAGTAATCCACGCTGCGCCGACCATATCCAGGTGGTGGAGGAGTTGCTGCGGGAGCTTGAGCTTGATGCCATTCCCTGTCTCAAGGTTTTTAACAAGATTGATCTGGTGGAACCGGAGGTTGTTGCCGAACAGTTGCGGCTCCATGAGGCGGTAGCCTTAAGCGCCCGCGATGCCGCAACCTTTGCTCCGTTTCTGGACAGGGCCAGGAGCCTGGTCCTGAAAAAATGGCAGAAGAGAGGAGAGGGGAAAGGAGAAAGGCTTACTGTTTAAAATTAAACCAGTTTTTTTGTCCTGTAACCTTTTACCGTTGACCTTTAACCTTTGACCTTTGACCTTTGGCCTTTGACCTTTGACACTATCCAGCAAAAGAATATTTCGCGGGTTTTCTTCTTTCTTGCTCGCCCTGGCCTTTGTTTGGGGCGGCGGGCAGTTCGCCCATGCCCAGAACGCGACCATCGAGGAGTTGATTGTTACCAATTCCAGTACGGATTTGCTTTTGTTTATGACGGTCAACAATGCCTTTACCAAGCAAATGGAGGAAGGGATCAAAAACGGCATCCCGGTCGCCTTCAGTTTCTATGTGAAGCTGGAACGCAAGCGCATGTGGGTGAATCAGGAGCTTGTTTCCCTGAAGTTTGAGCATACCCTGAGCTTCGATACCCTGAAAGAGGAGTACAGCATTGTCCGTGCGGAGCTGCCCGGTCAGACGTTTCGCACCAAATCGCTGGCCGAGGCGAAAAAGGTCATGGCCCAGCTCAATGGTCTTACGATACTGCCGCTGAAGATCCTGCTCCCGGAGGCGGGATATCAGCTCAAGGTGAAAGCGAGACTTGCGGAAAAAACTCTGCCGCTCTATTTTCACTATGTGATTCCTTTCTGGAGCCTCTGGGATTTTGAAACCGACTGGTACACTGTGGAATTCAGGTATTAGGAGCCGTTACAGAATGAAAGTGGATGTGCGGATTGTTTCCTTACAGCGCTTTATGCCGTTTTTGCAAATCAGAAGGCAAGATCGTTTTGCCACGACGGCCTAGCATGGATGCCATCCACGAGGATGTTCTCGGGCGGGACCGCCGGCGGCGAAAAAAGCGCATTCGCCTGATCATTCTTGCCTGTCTTGTTCTGATCCCCCTGCTGACCTATTTTGAAACCAGGATCGTGCAGCTGGGAGCCATTCCCTTTCCGGTCAGCGGCAATGTCCTGATCTTCGTGCTCATCAACTTCAACGTTCTTCTGCTGCTGTTGATGGTTTTTCTGGTCCTCCGCAATCTGGCGCAGCTTGTCTTTGAGCGGCGGCGGCGCTTTCTGGGAACAAAGCTTCGCTCCAAGCTGGTGATCGCCTTCGTTTCCATGTCTTTTTTCCCAACCGGGCTGCTTTTTTTTATCTCCCTGCAATTTGTCTCCACCAGCATGGATTACTGGTTCAATATCAATGTGGCCCAATCCCTTGAGGAATCGATCTCCATTGCCAAGAATATCTACCAGGAAACGCAAGACCAGGTTGACCGTCAGGCCCGTCTGATCGCGGAACGATTGGAATCGAAACGTTACGGGGATATTTCCGGAGAAAATGTGGCGCCTTTGCTGCAAGACATTATGAAAACCCATGGGCTGGCCGGAATCGAGGTGATCTCGGGGCAAAGGGAGGTGCTGGCCCGCGCTTACCGCCAGGAGATTGTCGGTGAGGGGGTTCCTGAAATTCCGCTGAATATGATCCGCAATGCTTTGGCCGACAATAAGGAACAGATAACCATCCAGCCGGTGGCGGCGGGGGAGCTGGTGCGCGGCGTAAGCCCTGTACGGATCGGCGGAACCGACGCCCGTCAGGGGGTGTTGGTTGTTTCTCTACTGATTCCTCAAGAACGGGTCCTGCGGATGCAGACCATCTCCGCCGGTTATGAGGGCTACAAGCAGTTGATGATGCTTAAGGCCCCGATTAAAACCAGTTTGCTGGTCATGCTGCTGATCGTCACCCTGTTGATCGTGTTCTGCGCGATCTGGTTCGCCTTTTATATCGCCGGCGGTCTGACCGGCCCCATCGGCAGGCTGGCCGAAGCCACGCGGCGGGTGGCCGAGGGTGAACTGGATTTTGTTTTGGAAAAGACCTCGGGCGACGAGATGGGCACCTTGGTAGATTCCTTCAACCGGATGACCAGTGATCTTTTTGCCAGTAAAAGTGAGCTCGAAGAGGCGAATGCCGCTCTACGCCAAGGCAATATTGATGCCGAGACCAGACGGCGTTACATGGAGATTGTTCTGCAAAATGTGGCGGCCGGGGTTATTTCCCTGGATGAACATGGGCGGATTACCACGATCAACCGGTTTGCCGAGGAACTTCTCCGGATTGACCGCAGGTCTTTTGAGGGCAAAGAGTATCAGGCTGTTCTTAGACCGGAGCACCGTGTGGTACTGGAAGGTTTTTTCGCCGAATTGTACCGCAGCGGCAAATCTTTCGTGGAAAGACCGCTTCGCCTTAGGGTGGGCGATGAGACCTTTTCGCTACGGGTGAATGTAACCCGGTTGGAAGATGAGAACAATCAGCCCCTTGGCGTGGTTCTGGTTTTTGATAACCTCACCGAGTTGGAAAAGGCGCAGCGGATGGCGGCTTGGCGTGAGGTGGCGCGGCGGATCGCCCATGAGGTAAAGAATCCCCTGACTCCGATCCAGCTTTCCGCCCAACGGCTCCGCAAGAGATACCTTGATCGGCTCTCCGGGGACCAGGAGGTTTTTGATGTCTGCACCAAAACCATTATCAATCAGGTTGATGAGCTGAAAAAACTGGTCAGCGAATTTTCCAGCTTCGCCAGGATGCCTGCGGTGCATAAGACCATGGGCAGTCTTGCCGAAATGGCCAACGAGGTTTTTATCCTTTACCAGGAGGCGCATAAGGACAGGCAGTTCGGGCTGCGGGTGGAGGGGCCGATTCCTGTGTTTTCTTTTGACGGCAAGCAGATGAAGCGGGTGCTCATCAACCTTCTCAATAATGCCGTGGCCGCTACCGCCAATGCGGGCAAGATTGAGATCATTCTTGCCTGTGAGGAAGAGCGTAACGTGGTCAGCCTTGAGGTGCGAGACAACGGCTCCGGGGTCAGTGACGAGGACAAACTGCGGCTCTTTGAGCCATATTTTTCAAGGAAAAAAACCGGAACCGGCTTGGGGTTGGCCATTGCCAGTACCGTGGTGGCGGATCATCATGGTTACATCAGGGTCAAGGACAACGATCCCAAAGGCACCCGTTTCATTGTTGAGCTTCCCTTGGGCAATGGCTAGAAAATCGGGAAATCTTCAGCCGCACTGCTGAATGGTTCCCAGAGCTGAATAGTTGCGAAAACCGTGTCGCCTGTCCGACAGGGCGTGGTATATATAAAATATAGTAAGTAAATTTACGTGAAACGGCAGCAGTGAAACGGCGATGGCAAAGACAATCCTTATAATCGACGACGAAGCGAGTATCCGTGAATCCCTGTCCGGCATCCTGTCGGACGAGGGGTTTCTGACGCTTGCCGCCGAGGATGGCCAGCAGGGGCTTTCCCTGCTTGAGGAGGAGCGGGTTGATCTGGTTCTGCTCGATATCTGGATGCCTGGGCTGGACGGTCTTGAGGTGCTTAAAAGAATTAAAGAGTCCTACGCCGAATTGCCGGTGATCATGATCTCCGGGCATGGCACCATTGAAACCGCGGTGCAGGCCACCAAGATGGGGGCCTACGATTTTATCGAAAAACCACCCTCCTACGACAAAATTATTCTTTCCATCAACAACGCCTTGGACCTTGCCCGGCTCAAGAAAGAGAATCTGATTTTGCGCCAGCAAACCCACCGCGCCAGTCAGCTTACCGGTAATTCAGCGGTCATGGTGAAACTCCGGCAGCTGGTGGAGCGGGTGGCGCCCACCGAGGCTTGGGTCTTGATCCGAGGGGAGCATGGCACAGGTAAGGAACTGGTGGCGCAGAGTATTCATCGGTTGTCAAAAAACGCAGCTAAGCCGATGATCGAGTTGAACTGCGCCGCCATTCCTGAAGAGCTGATCGAATCGGAGTTGTTCGGGCATGAGAAGGGATCGTTTACCGGAGCCACCGCCAGCCGACGGGGGAAGTTCGACCTGGCTGACGGCGGCACGCTCTTTCTGGACGAAATCGGCGATATGAGTCTCAAGACCCAGGCCAAGGTGCTGCGCATCTTGCAGGAGCAGAAATTTGAGCGGGTGGGCGGCTCGAAAACCATCCAGGTTGAGGTTCGGGTGCTGGCCGCTACTAACAAGGACCTTGAGCAGGAGATCGAAAACGGGACCTTCCGGGCGGATCTTTTCTACCGGCTCAACGTGGTGCCCATTCAGGTGCCGCCGCTGCGGGAACGATGTGAGGATATTCCTTTGTTGGTTGCTGATTTCGTGGCGGATAATGCGAGAAAGGGCCTTGGTGAAAAGGTCTTTAGTTCAAGTGCATTGCAGGCCATGATGCAGCACGGGTGGCCGGGTAATGTCCGCGAACTGCGTAACTTTGTCGAGCGGGTTATGATCATGTGTCCGGCGGAAACGGTTGACGAGGCCATGGTCGGGCAACTGCTCGGCACTGCTCCTGCAGAAAGCGCGCCATCGGCCGTTGGTTTGGATGCGCTGTATCACTCCTTGAGCTACAAAGAGGCCAAGAAGATTTTTGAACGGGATTTTTTGAAGGTCCGTCTTGCCGACAATGCCGGGAATATTTCCCAGACTGCGGAACAAATAGGCCTGGAGCGGAGTCATCTACACAGGAAGATGAAGTCCCTGTCCCTGGATGAAGAGTAGCTGCTTTTTTCCAGAAAATTGAGAGGATGCCATGGGCGAACACGACACCACCCTTCCCGACCAGAAGGAGTTGGAAAAGGAAATCGGAGAGTATCTCTCGAAAAAATATGGGCAGAAGGTCAAGATCATCTCCAGCGGCTTGCTCCCCATGGCTCAAGGACAGGAGAGCGAGGCGGGGCAGCAGGGTGTCGGCGGCGCTGCTGCTTTTCATTTCGACACCAATCCGGAAGAACTCATTGCCTATCTCGATGAGTATGTGGTGAGACAGGATGAGGCCAAGGCCATTCTCGCCACCAAGATCTGCACCCATTTTAACCGGATCAGCTACGCCTTGGCCAATCCTCGGCGGGCACGGCGCAATATGGGACAGATCAAAAGCAATGTCCTGTTGATGGGGCCGACCGGGGTTGGTAAGACTTTTCTCATCAAGCTCATCGCTCGCCATCTCGGGGTGCCCTTTATCAAGGGTGACGCCACCAAGTTCAGTGAAACAGGCTATGTGGGCGGGGATGTGGAAGATCTGGTGCGTGATCTGGTTAGGCAGGCGGATGGGGATATTGAGCGGGCTCAGTACGGGATTATTTATCTGGATGAAATCGACAAGATTGCCGCCAGCCCGTTTAGGATCGGGGCCGATGTCTCCCGGACCGGGGTGCAGCGCGCCCTGCTCAAACCCATGGAGGAAACCGAGGTCGAGCTCAAGGTTCCCCACGATCCGGTCTCGCAGATCGAAGCCATCGAGCAGTACCGGGCAACGGGCAAGAGGGAGCGGCGTCTGGTCAATACCAAAAATATCCTTTTTATCATGAGCGGTGCCTTTGCCGGGCTTGAAGATATCATCAAGAAGCGGGTACAGCAGCAATCCATGGGCTTTGAGAGCTCCGTTTCCTCCGTGAAAACCGCCGGGCGTTTTCTCAAGCAGGTGAAGGCTGAGGATCTCGTGGAGTTCGGCTTCGAAAGCGAGTTTGTCGGGCGTCTGCCGGTTATCGCCGTGCTTGATGAGCTGAGTGAGGATGATTTTTACGAAATCCTGGCCAATCCCAACAGCTCCATAGTGGTTGCCAAGAAGCAGGATTTTCGGGTGTACGGCATCAATTTGCAGTTTGAAGACGCGGCGTTGCGGGAAATCGCCAGGCTGGCCAAGCTGGAACGAACCGGTGCCCGTGGACTGGTCAGTGTCATGGAAAAGATCCTGCTTCACTTCGAGAAAAAGCTGCCTTCCACCGGCATTCGCCATCTGGTCGTGGATGTGGAGATGGTGCGTTCGCCCGCCGTCGTACTCGAAAGGCTGTTGGCTGATGTTGGGGTGCAGGCGGATCACCGGGTCCGTTTCGAGGATTTGCAAGCCGTGGAATATGAACGGTTGACCGCATTCATCCTGAAGCGGATGGGAAACTATCTTGAAGAGCATCAGGTGCTCACCACCCCAAAACGCCTGCAGCTCATGGCCAAGGAGAGTCAGGATCAGGACGTTGATCCGCGCGAGGTGTGTGATACCTTTATCCGGTTGGTTCAGGCCATCCACGGCAGTGAGGCGGAGATCAGCGAAAAATGCGGGATCAAGGTCACTTTTAGCGAAGAGGCAGTTGATCAGCTGTTGATCCGTGAGCCGCGTACCCTTGAGGCTATTCAGTTTTCATGCGCCCAGATTCTCCAGGCTATGGAGTACGGTCTGCGGCTCATGGGACAGAAAAAAGGGGTTTCGCAGGTGGTTGTTCCCAAGGAGGGGATTGATATGCCGGAGCGGTATATCAACACCCTGGTAAGTGAAACTTTTAAGGTTGAGTAGCAGCAGGAGGAAATTCTCCCTCTGGCGTTACTATTTGGTTAAAAGCGAAAAACAGACTGAAACATCTCAACTGTAACTGTTCGGCAAATTAGTGCTGCGGAACAGTTGCTCCCCGCAGAGAAAAGGAGAGAAGAGACCATGATTTTTCCTGAATACCGGGCCCGCAGGCTCAGACAGAACGAAACCTTCCGGGCTCTTGTCCGCGAGACCAGCATTTCTCCGGCCCATCTTGTCTATCCGCTGTTCGTCATGCCGGGGAAGGGCGTTCGGGAAGAGGTGCCGTCCATGCCCGGGGTGTTCCGGATATCCATTGATCAGTTGGCCAAGGAAGCCAAGGAGTGCATGGGGCTGGGGGTGAACTCGGTCATCCTTTTCGGCCTGCCCGACAAGAAGGATTCGAAGGGCTCGGGGGCGCATGCCAAGGACGGCATCATCCAGCGGGCTATTAAGGAGTTGAAGAATACGGCGCCCGGGCTCACGGTTTGTACCGATGTATGCCTGTGCGAATATACCAGCCATGGTCATTGCGGAATCATGATCAATGATGTGGTGGACAATGACACCACCCTGGAGGTACTCGCCAGAACCGCCCTTTCCCATGCCCAAGCAGGCGCCGATATGGTGGCGCCTTCGGATATGATGGATGGCCGGGTTGCCGAGATTCGTGGGATTCTGGATGAGAACAACTTCCATATGATCCCGATCATGTCCTATGCCGTGAAATACGCCTCGGCGTTTTACGGGCCTTTCCGGGATGCGGCGGAATGCGCCCCCCAGCATGGCGATCGCAAGTCCTATCAGATGGACCCGGCAAACGTGCGCGAGGCGTTGCGGGAAGCGACCATGGATGTGGAAGAGGGGGCGGACATCCTCATGGTTAAGCCGGCCATGGCTTACCTGGATGTGATCAGCCGGTTGCGGGATGAGTTCGACCTGCCCATCGCCGCCTATCATGTGAGCGGAGAGTATGCCATGATCAAGGCTGCCGCGGCCAATGGCTGGATCGACGGGGAAAAGGTCATGCATGAGAGCCTGCTCGGCATCAGGCGGGCAGGCGCTGATATCATCATCACCTACTTTGCCAAGGACATGGCCCGATTGCTCAACGGTTAGGCGCTGGGGGGTAGGGGGAAGGGGTGTTTTACTTCTCCCCTCCCTTAGTTGCAGCAGTGCGTGCCGAACTGCCGGCTGCCTATTGTGTAATCGTGATCTCGCTGCCCAGTTTTTCCATGAGCTTAGGGCCGATACCTTTAACCTTGAGCAGATCTTTTTTTGAGTTGAATCGGCCATTTTTTTGCCGGTATTCGACAATGGCTTCTGCCTTGACCGGGCCAATGCCGTGCAGGCTGGTGAGTTCCCTCGCCGTGGCCCTGTTGATGTCCACTCCGGCAAAAGCGACAGCCGCCCAGCACAAACATCCGCATAACGCTGCAAGAAGAATTTTCACCATGGTATTCCTCCGCCTGAATTGCATATTGTCAAGATGGTATTTTGGTGTTAGGCGGATGTCAAGTGCTAACTCTCTTGGAAAGAACCATTGTTCCTGGCTGTACGTAAGGCTGTTATTCTCGCCTGATTCGGAAGAACGGGATTTTGAGGTGCTTATTTTGTGTTTTGAGAAGCGGGGGGTGTAACTGATAGGGGAGTGAGCAGGTAGTCGGTTCTTACATTGCCGAGGCTAGCGAAGATGGTGGCTTTGAGGGCGGGCTCATTTTCATACATGGGGGTGAGCCAGGCCCGGATCTTTTCCCTTCGTGAGTCCGCGGCCAGAGGACAGGGGTTGGCAACGGGGGAGATTCCCAAGCTTTGGCCCAGCTCAATGATGCGTTTTTTTTCCACCATGGCCAGGGGGCGGATTAGGGCCAACTTGCCGCCGAACAGCTCCTGTTTCGGCGCCATGGCGCTGAGATTGCCGCCGTAGAACAGATTGAGGAAAAATGTCTCAATGATGTCTTCCTGGTGGTGACCGAAGGCGAGTTTGTTGCAATGATGTTCTTCCGCCAGGGCGAAAAGACGGTTCCGGCGCTGACGGGCGCAATGATAGCAGCCGCTCTTGCCGTTTTCGGCGATGAGCGCCTGGTGACCGAAATCGGTCCGCTCCATCAGCATGGGCAGGTCAATGCGGTGGAGCTGTTCTTGTACCAGATCGTATTCCACGCCGCCGAATCCCATGTCGAGATGCACCGCCAGGAGCTCATAGCGGATGGGGGCCTTGTGGCGCCATTCTTTCAAGAGCCAGGAGAGCACCAGGCTGTCGATGCCTCCTGACACCGCGATCATCACTCGGTCGCCATCTGCCAGCATCTGGTAGAGATGCATGGCCCGACCGACAAGGTGATTGAGTTGTTTGGGGATGGTGAACACGGGCAGAGCTAGCCGTTGTGGTAGAACAATATTATCATCTGGATGGCCAAAAACGGCATAACGAGCCGCAGCGAACTGGTTGAGAAGAATGGGTTATTTTTTAACGGTTCCCGGCTTTTTCAGATAAGGGCAGTCGGTAATTTTCTGCTGGAAGCCGTCGCGGGCAAGTTCCTCGGCGCTGAGCCATTTAACGCCCCGCTGCGCTTTTTTGAAGAACTGGAACATGTCGGCAAGCAGGTGTTGCTGTGTCTCGCTGAAAACCCCGGAGCATATCGTCTGCCCGGTTTCCGCATGGATGAGTTTATAGTCAAAGGCGACAGAGGCAGGACTGGCAATGGAGTACTCGGACCCCTCACGTTCGGTATAGCGGTGCAGGGTGCAGAGAAGTACGGCGTCGGCAATCTTGGTCCGGCAGATGGTGACGACCGCACTTGTTCGGCAGCGAATCATGTCTTTTTCAAGGTCGTCGCGTTGTCCGGGAGTGAGAAGGGCGATATCTTCTCTGCCGGAAAAATATTCCGCCAGCAAGGTGTCAAGGAGTATCTGCCCTTTCTCAAGCTGTTGCGTTTCCTTGGGGGAACGAGTGCTCTGGCTCTCCCTGCTGATTTCCACGGGAAGCACAATGACGGTCTTGATCGGAGGCAACTCTTCGGGTTGAATCTGAGCGGTTGTTCGTGCGCAGCCGGAAAGCAGGGTGAGGATGGTCAGGCTTGCAAGAAAAAGGTTATAAGGTTTGCAGAGTGTCACGATGGTTTCTCCAGTGTGATAAATTATAAGGAACCTTTGGAGGAGACAGGACCCTTGGCGCGGGGATCAATAGTGGTAGCCTGGTCAAGGGCTCGGCCAAGTGCCTTGAAGATTGCCTCGAGAATATGGTGGGTGTTTTCGCCATGGACCATTTCGACATGAAGGGTCAGGCCGCCATGCAGGGAAAAGGCACGGAGGAACTCCTTGGCAAGTTGGGTGTCAAAATCGCCGACTTTTTGTTCGAGAGAAGGAACGCCATAGTGGAGAAATGGTCTGTTGGAGCAATCCAGAGTCACCCGAACCAGGGTTTCATCCATGGGAAGAGAGCTGAATCCGTAGCGTCTGATTCCGCTGAAGTCCTGCAAGGATTTTTTCAGGGCCTGCCCCAGGCAGATTCCCAGGTCTTCAACCGTGTGATGCGCGTCAACCTCGGTGTCTCCGGAGGCGCGGACGGTCAGATCGAAAAAACCATGCACGGCAAAGAGGGTGAGCATGTGATCCATAAAGGGAACACCAGAGGTGCACTGAATCACGCCGGCGCCGTCAATGGCGAAGGAGAGGGTGATGTCTGTTTCCTTGGTTTTGCGTTTCACTTCGCTTTGGCGGGATTTCTTCGCTGCCATGGGCTGCTCCTGCAATTATTCGGCTGATTGTAGCTGCGCCGTTATCATTCGGTTAAAGAAAACATATTAAAAAACAAAGATGTTTGTTTATACCAAGATCCCACGGTTTGAGGCAATAGGGAATCCCCATATTTCTCAGGGAAAAGATTGTAATAACAAAATATTATAGATCATTCTGCGTTTAAGGGGGGCATGGCGGCTCACGGGGTAAAATTATCCCATGTGTAAAGGTTTTTTTGTTGACAACCCCTTCCCACATTGTTATACATCTTGCGTTTTTAACAGTGCAGAAATTGAGCGGGAATAACTCAGTGGTAGAGTGCAACCTTGCCAAGGTTGAAGTCGCGAGTTCGAATCTCGTTTCCCGCTCCACATTTTGATTGGGCTTAGAGTTATGGGCCTATTCGCATTGACCGACAGCCCGTCCTGCATTTTTTCATGGCAGAACGGGCCATTTTGACTTATATAGATGTATTATTTTTAGTTTTGCGAGGGTTTTAAAATGAAGACATATTTGACCCCGGTCAAAGAGATTGAGCGCAAATGGCTGATCGTTGATGCTCAGGATAAGGTTCTTGGCCGACTGGCTTCCGAGATTGCCACGCGTTTGCGCGGCAAGCACAAGGCCAATTATTGCACCTTTATTGATGTCGGCGATTTTGTCGTAGTGGTCAATGCGGATAAGGTTCGTTTGACGGGCAAGAAATGGGATGACAAGGTTTATCGTCATCACACCGGCTTTATGGGTGGACTGAAGGAAAAGACTGCAAAGGTGCTTCTTGAGCAAAAGCCGGAAGAACTGTTGCGCAAGGCCGTTCGCGGCATGTTGCCCAAGAACACTCTCGGACGGCATCAACTGAAGAAACTAAAGGTATATGCCGGAACGGAGCATCCCCATGCCGCCCAGCAGCCTGAGCCTCTGGAATTATAAAATCCTGATCTTCTAAAACAGGATAATGGAGCTTGAACATGGCAGAAAATAGTTTTTACGCAACCGGAAAAAGAAAGACCGCTGTTGCCAGGGTTTGGTTGAAACCGGGTACCGGCAAATTCCAGGTCAACAAGATGACCGTGGAAGATTATTTCGGCGGCGGATTTGACTACATGCAGAAGATTGCAAAGCCTTTGGCCTTGACAGACACCGCAGCAAAATTCGATATTCTCGCCACCTTGACCGGCGGCGGTAAGATTGCTCAGACCGAGGCCTTGCGTCATGGTATTTCCCGGGCGCTGTTGATTGTCGATCCCGAGCACCGGGGTGCCTTGAAAAAAGCGGGTTTTCTGACCCGTGATCAGCGCATGAAAGAGCGGAAAAAATACGGTCAGAAATCGGCCAGAGCGAGGTTCCAGTTCTCCAAGCGTTAATCGTTGTCTGATATTGATTGTCAATATCACGGACTTCATTGTATATCTCATCAGGGGAAGGCGCATATCGCTCTTCCCCTGATTTTTTTTGGCCTTTGTCAGGCAAACATGTTGTTGCAAACGAGTGGAGAAGAAGATGGTACGAATCGGCATTGTCGGTGCATCCGGTTATACCGGGGCGGAACTTGCTCGGATACTGTGCAATCATCCAGAGGTCGAGCTGACGGTTGCGACTTCACGGCAATATGCGGGGAAACCGCTTTCCCAGGTATTTCCCAGCTTGCAGGGGCGGGCGGACATCCTTTGCGAAGATCTCAAGGTCGAGGCGCTTGTCGAGCGGGCTGATTTTTTCTTCACCGCAGTGCCCCACCAAACTGCCATGGATATAGTGCCGGATCTGGTTGCCGCCGGGAAAAAGGTTGTTGATCTTTCCGCCGATTTCCGCATTCATGATGCGCAGGTCTATGAGCAGTGGTACCAGGCTCATAGTGCCAAGGATCTGCTGGCCACGGCGGTGTACGGTTTGCCAGAGCTGCATCGGGCAGCGATCCGCAAGGCGCAGCTGGTTGCCAATCCAGGCTGTTACCCCACCAGCGTTATTCTGGGGCTTGCGCCGTTGCTCAAGGGCGGGCTTATTGATCCGGGAACCATTATTATTGATTCAAAATCAGGGGTCTCCGGAGCAGGGCGGGCGGCGCAGACAGGGGCGCTTTACTGTGAGGTGGCCGATGGCTTCAAGGCATACAAGGTTGGCGAGCATCGTCACACCCCTGAGATCGAGCAGGAGCTGGGCGGGTTGTGCGGGAAACCGGTGACCGTA
>DUZW01000029.1 GCA_013349295.1 Deltaproteobacteria bacterium | reverse complement strand
GAGGAGGTTTCTCGTGTTTTCACCTTGCCTATAATTTTATGACATCCACTTCATTGTGAAAGTTCCAATTTTTTTTGGAACGAATCAAAAATCCTCAAATTCATCGCCCATGGGGATAATATCCTCGGGCTTTGCCCTTTGTGCAGGTGCGGGCTTCGGTGCGGGGGGGAGGGCTTTTTTGGCCGGGGCCGTGGTTTTCCTGGCGCTGGTCAGTGCCGGAGTGGGGGGGCGTTTCAGTTTTTTGTCTTCGGTCCGGACCGAGGACGATCCTGCGGCGCCGCCCACCATTTCCAGCAGATGTCCCACCGAGCCCTTCATCATTTCCGCTTGGGCGTTGAGCTCCTCGGCGGCAGAGGCGGATTCTTCCGCTGCCGCCGCGTTGCCTTGGGTCACGGAATCAATCTCGTGGATGGCCTTGGTCACCTGGTTGATGGCATTGGCCTGCTGGCTCACCGCTCCGGCGATCTCCGAGATGATCGTGGCGATGCGGGTGGTGGATTCGGCGGCGACATTGAAGGATTCGCTGGTTTCCTTCACCAGGGCGCTGCCGGTGTTGACCTTCTGCATCGTGCCTTCGATAAGGTTCGAAGTGTTTTTTGCCGCCTCGGCGGCCCGCATGGCCAAGTTGCGGACCTCGTCTGCGACCACCGCGAATCCGGCCCCGGCCTCACCGGCCCGGGCTGCTTCTACGGCGGCGTTGAGAGCCAGCAGGTTGGTCTGGAAGGCGATCTCGTCGATGGTTTTGACGATCTTCTGGGTTTGGGCGCTGGCAGCCGAGATTTCTTGCATGGAGGTGGTGAGCTTCTTCATGGATTCATCCGCGTTCATGATCACCGTATTGGCCTCTTTCATCAGGGAGTCTGCCTGATGAGCATTGTCGGCATCCTGCTTGATCATGGCGCCGACCTCTTCCAGGGAGGCGGAGGTTTCTTCCACGGCGGCTGCTTGTTCTGAGGCGCCTTCCGCCAGGGTCTGGCTGGAGGAGGAGATCTCGCCTGCCGCCGCTGCCACTTGCTCAGCCCCTTCGTTAAGGGAACTGCTTACCTGCTTGAGGGTCGCGGAAATACTCCTCCCCATGAAAAAGGCCAGTGCCGCGCCGATGAGCATGGCAATGGCGCCTAAGCCCAAGGCAAGCCTGCCCATGAGTTTGGCCCGATCCTTGGCGGCTACGGTGAAGTTGTTTGCCCTGTCCTGTACCTCATTGTAGAAGTTCTCCAGCACCGGTTCCGCAGCCCTGGCTGCCTCGCTGACCTTGGGTGCGAGAGCCATCCGTTCAAACTCAGGAGCCGCTGCCAGGGTTTCGAAGTTTTTCTCGTAGGTTGCCACGAGAGGGTGAATTTTCGCGATATCCTCAATCATTTTGGTGTTGCCATCTTTTTTGGCCAGGGCCTCGATGGTGTCCAGCTCGTCCTCAAGGTCGGCGAAGCTGTCTTGCTGTTCCTTGAGCTTGTCTGGGGTGCCGGTGAGCAAAAAATCTTTTTCAAAGCGGCGGCACTTGTTGAGGTTGTTCAGGGCCATGTTGGTTCGCACGGCGATGGCCATGTCGACTTCTATGAGTTCGGTAAATGTGGAGGTGGATGAGGAGAGGGCGAACTGGTAGACGCCGGTGAGCAGAGCGGTGAGGAAGAGCACTATTCCGAAGCCTCCGCCGATCTTTGTTCCGATTGTTGTCTGTTTTTTGGCCATCTCTCTCCTCCGTGTGGCAATTTAATCATGGGCAGCAGGTGAAACTAATTACTACCCTATAACAATAAAGAAAATAATGATAGAGCGTCAAGGCATGTTTGTGCACCTCTGACGCTTTTACTGCTGAAATCAGTCGCGGTTGAGCACCCGGCCAAGGGTGGCGTCCACGGCCAGGGCCTGTTGCATTCGATCCTTGAGGAACGGTTCGCTGAGATACCGCCGGTTCTCCTCGATCACCCCGCAGAGGGCCTCGATATCGCCGGATTCGGCCAGTTTTGTGATCCGGTCGAGGTTTTCGGCAAAGCTTGTGACAATGCGGCATCCTTGGCCGCTGGCAGCCATGATCTCTCCGTAGGTGCGGGGGTTCTGGCTGTGTACCCTGGCCATGGAGAGGATGGAGTAGAGTGAGGTCAGGGTGGCATGGCTGCCGATATCCTCCGGGGGGATATGGTTGTCCTTGAGGGCCATGGCCAGGGCCACCGAAATGGAGGTGGGCAGTTTTTGGCTGACCCCCATCATCAGGTCGTGCTGACCCGGCGCGTCGAGGGAAATCTTGGCCCCGTGCTTGTAGAGAAAGGCCTCGAACTCGCTGCTCAACACCCCGCTCCGCGCGGTGCGGACCACAGAGGCGTTTTTGTCCTTCATCGTTGCGGCTTGAGGCCCCCACAGATTATGGACCAGCAGTACTTCCACCCCCTCCTTGGTGTGGGTCAGGGCGGTGTGCAGTACGTTTTCCGCCTCGCCCGCCAGCAGGATCAGGCCCTGGTTTTCCGCAAGCAGCGGACCGTATTCCGCCACCGCCGCAGGGGTGGCGCTGATGGGCACGCAGATCACCACCACGTCCACTTGGGGAATCATCTCCTCTGGGCGAAGAGCGCTGCTTCTGCCGGTGACCATGGTTTCGTAGCCTTCGCTCTTCAAGCGTTCGGCAAACCAGAGGCTCATGTCGCCGCTGCCGATAAAACCGAAGGTCTTGATGCGCTTGACCCGCATGTCCACCCTGGGAAAGCTGCCAAGCACCCGCACCGAGCCGGGCTCCTGGATGATCTGGTGCTCAATGCGTTCGATGGCCATGCGGACCCGCTCGTCGGAAAGATGCCCTTCAAACTCGATGAAGAATTGCAGTTCCTGGCTCAGTGGGTCGGTTTCGGTCTGCATGTCGATCAGGTTGATGCTGCGTTTGGTGAATTCGTTTAAAAGGTCCACCAGGATGCCGACCCGATCCTTGATCGGATTGGTAATCATGACCGTGGCGTCGTAACCGGTGCGGGGGGCAGTGGCTGGGCCCAGCACGGCATAGCGGGTTCGGTTGTGGGGTACGATCTCCCTGGCGCGGATGGCCAGGCCGTAGGCGCGAAGCGCCTCCTCCGACTCGATGACCCCATGGGCGACAAGCCCTTGTGCCTTGATTTCGCGCACCGCCGCGTCCAGATCATGCACCGAGGTAAGGGTCGCCTCGGGATAGGTGCCGGTGATGTAATCTTCACATTGCCGCAGCACCCCGCTTTTGCCGAGGAGCATGGTGATCGGTTCCGTGGCGGAAAGGCTGCCCAGGGAAAGATGGATGGGCAGAACGATGTTGTCCTGCCAGAAGCCTTTGTTTAAGCCCTTGACCAGCCGGCTGTATTCCTTGACCTGACCCTCGCGGGTATTGTAGACCGGAGCCAGGGCCAGATCGGTCTCCTGCGTGGTGAAGGCCTTGAATACCGCGGCCAGATTCGGGAAAAGTCTGATTGTCGCGTCCGGATTGTACCGGCGGGCTGCCTGCCAGGCGTGGGAGCCTTCCGGGCCGATGGTGGCTATGGAAACCATATGAAGACCTGTTGGTTGTTTGATTGATCTTGGCTGATCCTGAGCGCAGTGATGGCTTTTTTATGACTCCATCCGTGTCGTGAGGATATCCCTTCTTATTAGTGTGTTCGCAAGGGCTGGTCAATAGCTTTTCTTGGAGAGAGGCAGAGGAACCGGAGAGGCGGCGCGGCAAGGAAGGGATAAAGCGGGGCAGGCGGTCGGTAGCATGCCGGAATGGCTTCAGGCCACGGCCTCTGTCTGCGGCAGGACGGCGACGACCCGGCTCAGGACTTCCGTCGGGATGAAAGGTTTGTCGATGTAAGAGGCGCAGCCGCGTTTGTGCAACTGTCGCAGGAGTTCCTTATCGCCGTAACCGGTGATGACCATGATGGGGATCGGGATGCCTGCTTCTTGGAGTTTGTCGATCAGGCCAAGGCCGTCCAGCTCAGGCATCTTGAAATCGGTGATGATCAGATTTATGGGGCTGTCGAGTGGTTGTTGGCGGATCTTTTCATAGGCGTCCCGGCCATTGCTCGCCAGGATCACGCTGAAACCTGCTTGGCGCAAAACAAGATGCAGGGCCAGACGGGTGTGTTTTTCATCTTCCGCGATCAGGATCCGTGCTTTGGTCATAAGCGGTGTCGGCAACGCCTGGGGCGTCAATGCGCTGCCTTTTCCTTGATTGTTTTGGCGAAGTTTTTTGCGATACTGGGGGGAATGTGCCGCACAAAAACCTCGCCGGTGCCTGTATTGAAAAATATCTTGTATCCCTCGGCTCCTCCGGTTTTTTGCACAACGGGGGTAAGGCCGAGCCTGGCAAGAGCCTCAAGGGCCGCGCTAATGTTCTGCCTGCCGATGGCCAGTCCATTGGCGCCGGTTATGGCGGTTTGGAGGACGCTTGCCCCGCCGAACAGCTTTACTGTAAGCTCTGAGGGGGCTAGGCCGAAGCGGTTGCTCATGGTTTTGAACATATGGGCCACCGCCGTGTCCAGATAAGGGAAATGTCCGGCCATGGGCTGTTTTGTCTGCCGAGGCAGCATGCCGTGGCAGATGGCCCCTACCTGGAGTTTCTCGTTGTGCAGGCACAGGGCAACGCATGATCCGAGGATGGTGGAGACAATGGTTGGTTGATCGGTGATCAGCAGTTTACCGGGGGTCAGGTATATGATCGGGAGGTCGGGATAAGATAGAACAAGAGGAGGCAGCAATACGGCTGGGGGCAGCTTCGTGGAGGACGGTCGCGGGTTGGCGATAATTGCCGTTGTTTCACCGTACTCCATGGGATCTCCCGGTTATTTTCCAGTACTGCTTAAAAAGCCAACCTCCTGCCAAGCCTCCGAAGAGACTTGGCAGGAGGTCTTGGATCGGCGAGGGGGGGGGACCGATCCAAACGGCTACTTGTGTAAGGCCCGGTCGGGCCTCTAATCGTTCTGTCAGTGGGTGCTGCCCGCGATCATTTCGTAGGCGTCCGCTTCCGAATCCACCAGAGCGCCAAAGATGAGAGGCTGGTTCTGGTAGGTGCTTTCCGCCGACAGGATGCAGATCTGTTCGGCAAAACCGTTGAGTCCACGGATTGGGTTCACCCGTAAATCAATGACCGGAACGGTTCTTCCTTTGAAATTAATGATGCAAAGGACCGTATCGTTGGCAAGGGGAAGAGCGGTTGCCGCCATCATGCCGAGAATCTCGGTGATTCGCAATGCACCGTGGATGTAAGCCTCACCATCGGGCATGAGGGCTGCCAGTGTGGGTTTCAGTGCTGATGTTCCCATGCTCTTCCCCTCCTGATCAGATGAAATTCGACCCGTGGATTTTTCGGGTGTTACCTACGGCTTATGGAAGAAGTGTGCCAGTTGAAAAGATAAAAAATATAACTATCTGGTATTTATTAAAAATATTTTTTTATGATGCGAATGGGGTGGGAGAGGGTAATCAAGATATCTTTACGGGTGGGTGGGGTGGTGGTTGCTTTGCCTTGGTGCGGCGAGGAATGAATGAATATTGATGTGTGTCAATAAAAATTGACGTAATGGGGCGGTTATTTTCCTTCGAAGGCGATAATGGGAAAGACCGCTCTGGCAATGGTGCCCTGGCCGGGATTTGAGTTGAATTCCAGACGTCCTCCGTGTTCTTCCATTATTCCCGCGGAAATGGAAAGGCCGAGGCCGCTGCCGCCGCCATCGCGCTTGGTGGTGAAAAACGGATCCAGGATGCGCTTTAGATTTTTTTGGGAAATCCCGCAGCCCTGGTCTGCTATTTCGACAAAAACCGTGCCGTTTTTGGGGTCATGGCCGGTGGAAACCGACAGATGTTTGTCCGGGGAGGCAAGGGATTGGTAGGCGTTTTGCAGCAGGTTGATGATGACCTGCTCGGCCCGCTGGAAATTACCCCGCACCGGAGGCAATCCTTCGCCGTAGTGGACAGCGAGGTGGTCCGTCGCCTTTTTGAGCGGGTTGGCGAGCAGGACCAAGGCGGCGCGTAGCGCGGTGTTCAGGTCAATGTCCTGGTTCATGTCGGAGATGCCTTGTCGCGCGTAATCCCGCAGATTGAAGACGATTTTGCGTATACGTTCCGAGCCGTCGAGGATGCCGGAAAAAAGCTCGGGGATATGCTCGCGCATCTCGGAAAAAGGGATGCCCGCCACGGGAAAATCGCCGTGCTCCAGGTAATGCTCTTCAAGTATGGGCAGGAAATCGTTCCAGGCCCGGTGGAGGATGGGGGCGTTCATGGTGATGAAGTTATTCGGATTGTTGATTTCATGGGCTACCCCGGCGACCAGGATGCCAAGGGAGACCATTTTGTCGGCTTCGATGAGCTGCCGTCGTCGCTGTTCCGCTTCTTTTTCCGCCTTTTTCCTGGCCTTGATATCCGCCTCAAGCTGCTTGTTGATGCGGGCGAGTTCCGTTGTTCGCTTGGCAACCAGCTGCTCCAGATGGTCACGGTGCCGGCTCAGTTCCTGCTGGCTTTTTTTGAGGGTTTTCAGCAGGGTTAGCCGCTCCATGCCCTTGGCCAGGGAGACTTCCAGCTCCATGATGGACACCGGTTTCTGGATATAGTTGATCGCTCCCATCTTCATGGCTTCCACGGCGATGGCAAGATCCGCCTGTCCGGAAACCACGATGCATTCAAGTTCGGGTTGGATGATCAGGGCTTGCTGCATGAGAGCAAGACCATCCATCTTCGGCATGATGATATCGGTGATCAGGAGATGGAAGTGGTTTTTTTCAAGAAGAGCCAGGGCATCCGCGCCGTTGGTCACGCCGGTTGCCGCATAGGCGAGGCGCTCCACCTGCATGGTGAGCAGCTTGAGGACCATGGGTTCATCGTCAACGATAAGTATCTTGCCTTTGGCGGTCATTGTGATCGGCGCTTGAGTCGCTGATTTAAAGCCTGAGGCGTTATTCCCAGCAGGCCTGCCGCGGTACGCTGGTTGTTGCCGCTTCGTCTGAGGGCTTCGGCGATGAGTTCCCGGTCCGCGTCTTGCAAGGTGGGTAGCCGGTCAAAACCGGCGGCCCATGATTTCTGGGGAAGAACCTTGGCAAGGATGGCGGGAGAGGTTTCCAGCGGGCTGGTTGTCCCGAGCTCCTTTTCAAAGAAAGCCATGGAGAGCGTGTTGCCCCGGTGATGGCTTACCGCATCAAAGGCCAGAGCCCGTAACTCCCGTACGTTGCCGGGGAAATTATAGCCGGAGAGCAGGGAGATGAGCGCGTCCGGGTAGGAGGGTTTCTGTTTTTTAAATTCCTCCGCAGCCTGGGTGAGAAAGAAATCAAGCAGGGCAGGAAGGTCATCCTTGCGTTCCCGCAGGGGGGGAACCTGGATACGGTGGGTGCGCAGCCGGTAAAACAGGTCGGTCCGGAACAATCCTTTTTTGTGCTGCTGTTCAAGGTCGTGATGGGTGGCGACGATGACCCTGGCGTCCGAACGATTGACCTGGTCGGAACCCAGCGGGTAGTATTCGTGTTCCTCGAGAAAACGCAGGAGCTTGACCTGTGAGGCCTCGCTGAGATCGCCGATTTCGTCAAGAAACAGGGAGCCTCCGGCTGCTTTTTCCACAAGGCCTGAGCGGCTGCGATCGGCGCCGGTGAAGGCGCCCTTGGTATGCCCGAAGAGGGTATCGGCAAAGATCTGGTCGTCAAGGCCGGCCACATTGACCGTCACATATTCCCCCTGTCTGCCGCTCAGGTCGTGGATGGCCCGGGCGATGCTCTCCTTGCCCACCCCGGTTTCCCCGGCGATGAGCACCGGTTGTCTTCCTTCGGCGATGGCCTCGCAATAGCGGAACAGGGCTTTCATTGTCTCGTTGCCCGTGATGATCCGGGAAAATATTTCCGGGCGGGCGGGATCTTTTTCAAAGAAGCTGCTGGCGAGCCTGGAATTTTCCCGCCGGAGCTGTCTGATTTCAAGGGCTCGTCTGATGCTCGGCAGGAGGCGTTCGATTTCCACCGGCTTGAGCACGTAATCAAAAGCCCCTTGTTGAATACAGTGGACGGCGGTCTCTACTTCATTGACCCCGGTGACGATGATAACCGGAGTTTCCGGGAAGTGTCGGCTGACATCCTTGAGAATGTCGTTCCCGGAAACATGGGGCATCATCAGGTCGAGGAGGATGATTTCCACGGGCTGATTTTCGAGGATCGCCGCGACGTTCCGGCTGTCCTGACAACGGATGGTGTTGTTTATGCCATGGGAGCGGAGGGCGATGTCAAAGCTGGCAAGGGTATGGATTTCATCGTCAACCAGGAGAACGGGATGAGGCGGATATGGAGGGGGAGATTTTTTTCCCATGGGTTCCGGGGGCTGGGCTCAGTTGGGCCAGAGCAGCTTGCTCAAGATCCAGCCGGTGGTGCCGTCCGCATGTTTGACCTTGGTCCAGTCGCCTTCGGTGGAAAGGGGTGTGAAGACAACGCCGTGTTTGACCGAGGCTGCGATTTCGTAGTCTTTTCCCGCGCCAACTCGCAGATTGGCGGTATCTGCCTTGACAATAACGGTTTTTTGCTTGGCGATAAGATCGGTGGTAATCCAGCCCTTGTCTCCGTCAAAATCCACCACATGGGCCCATTTTCCCTGGCGGGCGATGACCTGCAGGGGGAAACCCTTGAAGACCGTCCAGAGGATTTCTTTATTCGTGTCGGGGCCGGAGCGGATGTTGCTTCGGTCTTTCAGGACACTGACATGTTCCGTTCCACTGGTGGAAGGCTTTGTCGGAGTCTTTTTGGCGGTTGATTTTTCGGAAGCGGACTTGGTCGGAGTTTTAGCTTTTGCTGGGGCGGCGTGGGCAGTGACTCCGAGGGCAAGGAAAAGGGCGCAAGCGATACCGCCGAGCAGGAATGGTCGGCGGAGAGGACGTATTTTGGTCATGATGGATAAACTCCTGAAAAAAACTTGGGAAATAGTATGGCCGGCAGAGTAGTTGCAGGTGTTGAGCAGGTATGAGGATTGCATCGCAACAAGGTAGCATTTTCATTCCGGCAAGTCAACCGCCCTCGCGTCCTTTTGCCTTCAGGACAATGGGCGGCGGCAAAGCGCGGCTCATGGTTGCGGGCTGTCTTTGGCGATTATGATGGGGCCGTACCAGGCGGTGGCGGTTTCCCCGGTGTTGTCGGTGTCGGTCATGATGGCGATGGCGCCCACCCTGGGTGGCTCTGTCTTGAAATATTTCTTAAAATCCTCATAGATGTTGCGCTCTTCGTTCATCCACTGACCGGCGCGTCCGTTGCCGCTCTCCACGGCGATCATCATGGCGTTGGCGGTAAAAATGTTGGGCAGGGCCTCGCCCTTGGGCAGCGTGTTGGCCCAGATGTAGTTGAGTGCCTTGGTGTTCCAGAAAAAAATGGAGGGGAATACCACATAGACCCTGGCTGCATAATCGTCTCCCGCCTTGGCACGTTCGTCCCCCTTGCTCAGGGTGCGTTCGATCTTCCAGCTCCAGCGGAGGATAGGCTGTTCCCTGGAATCATAAGTGATTTTGCGGAAAAGACCGGATGCCGCAGCGTTGCTGGTCGCTTTAATGTAGAATTGCTTGTCATCGTGTTCTGCCGTATAATGGGTTTGACCGGCAAAGGATTTCGTTTCCCAGCCCGGCGCCAGGCCGTTTTGGTAACTGTCGAGCACCTGTTCCCGTGGGCTGGATCCTGCGGCAGAGAGGGTGAGGCCGAAAAAGGCCGCAATGGTCAGCAGTTTGCAAGCATGGGGCATGTTCAATGGTCCTGATCGTTTTTGGTGTGTGAATCATTCAATAAGGCGCGGCCCAAGAGCAAAAATCCGGAGCCGCTCCATTATAATGGAAAAATCTTTGCCCCGCCATCGGCGGGTCAGAAAGATGTGAAAAATAGAATTACGCCTCGGGCAAGGGGAAAGGATATGGATACTCTTCCGGACAGGGGTCGGGTCAGCAAGCCTTCGGCAGCGGACATGCTCATGCGGAAGGTCGTGCAGGGGATTAAAGAGTATGCCGGCCGGGCGATGGCCGAGGTTCCGGCGGAGGTCGTCGCCGGGCTTGCCGACCGGGTTGTCCGGACGGTCCGGGAGTTCAGTGAAAGCCAGGGAAATCATCTCTATCATTTGGTAAAAATCGGCCTGGGGCTTTCTTCTGAAAAGAACATCGACCGGCTTCTGGAGAGGATCGTCCGGGAGGCCCGGCGGTTTACCAACGCCGATGGCGGAACCCTGTACATCACTGAGAGTGAGCGGGCGGCCCTGGATTTTGCCATTGTCCAGAACGATTCCCTCGGGGTGTTCATGGGGGGGAGCGGGGAAGCCATCTCCTGGCCTCCCGTGGTTCTGCGCCTTGAGGATGGCAGCGAGAACCACCGGAACGTTTCGGCCCACTGCGCTCTCACCGGCACGCCGGTCAATATCCCCGACGTATACGACGCCGAAGGCTTTGATTTTCAGGGAACCCGTGATTTCGATGCCTCCACGGGGTATCGTTCCTGCTCGATGCTGGTGATTCCCCTGCGGGATCATGAGGATGAGATTATCGGGGTGTTGCAGCTCCTCAATGCCAAGGACCGGGAAACCGGAGTGGTTGTGCCTTTTCCCGAGCATGAGGTGGGGATGGTCATGAGCCTGGCCTCGCAGGCGGCCATTGCCCTCACCAAGATGCGGCTGGTGCGGGGGCTTGAAAATCTGCTGGATGCTTTTGTGCGGACCATCGGCGACGCCATCGACGAAAAATCACCTTATACGGCAGGGCACGTTTTTCGGGTTGCCAATCTTACCGAGAAGATTGCCCATGAGGTGCAGCAGGCCAAGACCGGGAAATTCGCTTCGGTCAGCTTCAGCGCCGATGAACTCGCGGAGATCAGGATGGCCGCCTGGCTGCATGATGTGGGGAAGATCACCACTCCTGAACATCTCATGGACAAGGCGACCAAACTTGAGGCCATTTTCGACCGGATCGAACTGGTCCGGCACCGGATAGAAATAGCCAGATTGAATGATGAAATCACCAGATTGAAAAATGGGGAGTGTACCCGTACGGAAGAGCAGCCTGCGCCCCCCGCCGGTGATGAGATGGAGAAATGGCAGGAGGTTGTCAATTTTCTTGATGCGATCAATCAGGGCGGCGAAGGTATGTCGGATGACAGCATCGAGAAGATCCGGAGGCTTGCCGGGTTGACCTATGCCTTGGGGGGGGTGGAGCTGCCCCTGCTCGCGCCCGATGAGATTGAGAATCTCAGCGTGCGGCGGGGGACTTTGACCGCTGCGGAACGCAGGGTGATGAATCATCACGTGGAAATGAGCATCAGGATGCTGGAGGGGTTGCCCTTTCCGAAAAAACTCCGCAATGTCCCGGCCTATGCCGGCATGCATCATGAAAAACTGAACGGCACCGGTTATCCCCGTGGTCTTGAGAGCGGCACCATTCCCTTGCCCGCGAGAATGCTGGCCCTGGCCGATGTCCTGGAGGCGCTGACCGCGGCGGATCGGCCCTATAAACAAGGGAAGATGCTTTCCGAATCCATGTCCATTCTCGAAGGGATGGTTGACCGGGGGGATCTTGATGGAGATCTCTGTGATCTGGTTGTTGATTCCGGTTTGATCACCCGTTTTGCCCAAGAACTGCCGGGCCGCCAGCGGGATGATTTCTCGTGGCGCGGCAAGCGCTATTGCGTTTCGGAAACAAGATAGATTAAAAATTCCCGATTGCCCTTGGGCCCAAGGATGGGGGAGGGGCAGACGCCAACCGGGATGAGGCCAATCCCCTCGGCAAAGCCTCGGATTTCCTCAATCACCTTCTCGTGGAGATCGCTGTCGCGGACGACCCCGCCCGTGCCGATCCGCTCTCGGCCGACCTCGAACTGCGGCTTGATCAAGGCCAGAACCCGGATGGTTCCCTGAAAAAAGACGAGCAACGGCGGCAGAAGTGTTTTGAGGGAAATAAACGAAGCATCGATCACCGCCAGGTCAAGGGGCTGTTCAAGATCGCCGGCCTGCAGGTTTCTGGCGTTGGTTCTTTCCATGACCACGACCCGTGAATCCTGCCGCAGTTTCCAGGCCAGCTGACCATATCCGACATCGATCGCATACACCCTGGCTGCTCCGCGCTGCAACAGGCAATCGGTGAAGCCTCCGGTGGAGGCGCCGACATCGGCGCAGATAAGGCCGGTGGGGTCGAGGTGGAAATAGTCAAGGCCGGCCGCAAGCTTGAGCCCGCCCCGGCTTACATAGGGGCAGGCTTTTCCCTTAAGACGTATCCGGCTCTCCTCGGCAAAGAGAGAACCGGCCTTGTCGGCCGGTTGGTCGTTCACCAGCACTTGGCCTGCGGCAATCAGGGCCTGGGCTTTCTGGAGGGTTGGGCTTAGCCCTTGCAGGAGTACGAGCTGGTCGAGTCGGATCTTCATGGTGTTGGACTCGTGAAAAGTCAAGATTTGGGATGGCTAAGGAAAAATCGTCAGATGCAAGGTGCGCAAATTTCTTGGAGTGCGGTGTCGTTAGGTGCGCCGCAGAGACAAGATAATGCAGCGCAACCCGGTAGCCGGTGTTTTTTCCGCGACCTCTTCATGGGTTGGTCGGCAAGGTGCTTGGGTTATGCTTCGGCGGTATCGGCCTTGCGGATCATCTCGCAGAGTTCGTCGGCCATGGCGTTGATTAGCTCGGCATCCTTGCCCTCCACCATGACCCGGATAACCGGTTCTGTCCCGGAGGGACGGACGAGGATGCGGCCGTCCTTGTCCAGTTTTCCTTCCATTTCCTTGAGTTTTTTGTTGAAGCCGGGGATCTTGGCGGTGTTGATTTTTTCGGCGGTCCGGACATTCTTGAGCACCTGGGGGAAGCTTTCCATGATGGTGGCCAGCTCCGACAGGGGTTTGCGCTTTTTAATCATCACCGCCAGCAGTTGCAGCGCAGCGAGGATGCCGTCGCCGGTGGTATTGTGCTCCATGAATACCAGATGCCCCGACTGCTCGCCGCCGAAATTGTAGCCGGATTTGCGCATCTCTTCCACTACGTAGCGGTCGCCGACCTGGGTGCGGACCATGGCCCCCCCCATGCGCCGCATGGCAACCTCCAGGCCAAGATTGCTCATCACCGTGGCAACCAGGGTTTTTTTCTTCAACTTCTTGCGGCTCATAAGGTCGGCGGCGCAGATGGCCATGATGTGGTCGCCGTCAACGATGTTGCCGTGTTCGTCCGCCACGATGAGCCGGTCGCCATCGCCGTCCAGGGCAATGCCGATGTCCGCCCCGAGTTCCCGGACCTTGGCGGCCATGTGTTCCGGGTGGAGGGCGCCGCAATCGCGGTTGATGTTGGTGCCGTCCGGCGCGGCCGAGAGGGTGGTGACGGTGGCGCCCAGCTCTTCGAAAACATGGGGGGCAACCCCGTAGGTGGCGCCGTTGGCGCAGTCGAGCACGATGTGGAAGGCATCCAGGGTGTATTCCCGGGGAAAGGTGTTCTTGAGAAAAACGATGTAACGGCCCTTGGCGTCATCAATTCGGCTGGCGCGGCCCACTTCCTCGGCCACCGGCCGCAAGGCGGACATCTTCTGGGAAAAGATCAGCTCCTCGATTTCCAATTCCAGGTCGTCATCGAGCTTGAAGCCGTTTCGGGCGAAGATCTTGATGCCGTTGTCCTGGAAGGGGTTGTGGGAGGCGGAGATTACCACTCCGGCGTCGGCCCGCATGCTGGTGGTGATGAAGGCGATCCCCGGGGTGGGCATAGGCCCGACCAGAAGGATGTCCACCCCCATGGAGCAGATGCCGGCGGCCAGGGCGTTTTCGATCATATAACAGGAAAGGCGGGTGTCCTTGCCGATGACGATCCTGTGGCCGCGCCGCATGTCCTTGATCAGAAAGGCCAGGGCTCTTCCTATCTGCATGGCGATTTCGGTGGTCATGGGATGGGTGTTGGCCACCCCGCGGACACCATCGGTGCCGAACAATTTTCTCATGATCTCTTCCTTGTGGGTGGAAAAACAGAACAGAGGTGATAATCCGGCAGCATCACATCGATTAAATAATTAATGCAATACATTTGCATGGACGTACCCTGTCTCGGTCTGTTGCCGAGTAGAAAAGGCAGACTGGTGACTTGGATCATTTGTCAGGGCCCCTGCCGATCCTTACGGTGACGGTGGCTGGTAATATTTCGATGATTTTTATCTGTTCCGGCGCCGTGATTTTTACCGGAAGTTTGTGGAGACCGGCCGGCAGCCCGTCTGTTAAGACGCTGGCCTCGATAAGCCCGGACTGGTTTCCTTTGCTGCTCTGAGGCAGCATGGCGCGGATGCTGATCGTGTCCGGCTCGAGGGTTATCTTTCTGGAAGGCGCGGTGCCGGAGAGGTTGACGGGAATATCCGTGATGGTTTTTTCTATTGTTTTTTCACGGATCATGACATTGGCGGTGACCACGGTTTCACCCATGAGGTCGAGAATCGCCGGACGTAGTTCCAAGGGAATCTGGATGGTTGTCGATTCTTTCAGGCCGCTGATGTCGATGTTTTTTGCCGCCAGGAGTTTTTCGCGTCCGACAACAGCCTTGGGGCCGGAAATCTTGATGGACTGGGGTTCGAAGACTATTCCCCCCAGTTCGTAGCCGTTGGCCGGGGTTCCTGTTGTTCGGGCCTGGACCGGTAGTTCTTTTTCGACCAGTTCGTCGATGAGCAGGCTGATGTGGGTCGGCTGAATGCGGGAAATGGTGATGCCCCTCGGAAACTGGATCGTTTCGGGTTCGTTGCGAATGACAATGGTGCCCGGGGTGGCCTTGGCAAGATTGATGGTTCTCGTGATCCGTTGACGGTTGATACTGTTGATCAGGCCGCGGGGGCCGCTGACCGTGGCCTCCAGTTGTTTTTTGAACTGGTTGGAGATGACCAGTTCCCTTGGTAGATTGACAATCTCCACCGGAATGAAGACCGTGGTGTCGATCTTGTCCTCGCCCACCACGAAATACCAGAGGAGGACGGCGAAGATCAGGGAGATAAGCTTCAACACCCAGTTGTTCGGCCAGTTGAGGAAGTTTGGGGTGGGCGTTCGCCGGATTATTTGTTTAACCAGTTTTTCCATAACAGGGGAGTCGTATTTTCCTTGGGAACAAAGATTGCGTCAAGTCGGCTTCTCAGGGCGTTTTCGTCGAGGTCGGAGGTCATGGCGCCGTGCTGGACAATGGATATCCTTTGGGTTTCTTCCGAGATTACTATGATTACAGCGTCTGTTTCCTCGGAAAGCCCGATGGCCGCGCGATGGCGGGTGCCAAGCTGTTTGCTGATATAGGGGTTTCGGGTGAGGGGGAGCAGGGCTCCGGCCGACTGGATTCGGCCGTTATGGATGATGACTGCTCCGTCATGGAGCGGGGCGGTGGTTTGGAAAATGGTGACCAGAAGCTGCCTGCTGACGATTGCATCAAGGCTGTGGGCGGACTCGATGAATTCGTTGAGCCCTGTTTCCCGTTCGATAACGATAAGGCCGCCGATCTTTCGCTGGGCCATTTGCTGGGCCGCCATGACAACCTCAAGCAGAATGCGAACCGTGTCTTCCTGGGGTTTGGAAAAAGTGGTTTGTCCGACTTGGGCGAGGGCTCGCCGGATATCCCGTTGGAAGATGATGATGATAATCAGGAAGATCGAGCTTAAAAAAGTTCCCAACAGCCAGTACAGGGTCAGGAATTCGAGTTCTCGTGCCGTAAAATAGAGCAGGATGAGGACAACGATGCCGGCCAGCATCTGGACGGCGCGGGTACCCCGGATAAGAAGCATGATACGATAGATGATGAATGAGACGATCATGATATCGAATATGTCTTGCCAGCGGAGTGACTGTGCGAAGTCCAGCATCGGTGTCCGGTTTCCGTAAATAAAAAATCTGGGATGGAAGTGTTGAAGATATCTGTCGGCTGATATCAGTCGTTTTTTTAAGGTAAACGAAAAGCAGGGCGGCAGGCAAGGGGCATGATTGAATTGTTTTAAAAAAAATGGGGGGATCGGTTGTGGTGCAGTAAGAATGACGGAGTGGTTTTGCGAAAAAATCCTCGCGAATCTCGAAAAATGTTCTGGGCAGGTCTCTCCAGTCGTTGCCCCAGTGGGGAATTGATCTGCGCCGGTGCTGTTTAGCCTCAAGTTCAGCTGGAAAATGAGGCGGGCAGAGTAGCGAAAGGAGATTCGGGGGATGGGTCAGTGAGAGAAATGGAATCGGCGGCAAAGGGCCCACTGCCTGTGGCGTTTTCCTGTAAAGAAAAGCGGCAGGGCAAGAGCAGTATTGCGGAGAACAAGCAAGAGGACCGGCCAACTCTCTGATTTGCCGAAGCAGCCGCAGTCAAGGGGGAGCAAAAGATGGCCGCCGGAGGCCGCCAGTATGGCGGCGGTGAAAATGAGATAAAGCACACCCATGAATACGGCGGATATTTCAAGATGAATACCGCTTACTGCCCAGAGGCCCAGAATAATCTCCAACCATGGAAGCCAGCGGACCAGAAGGATGGTCATCTCAAGGCTGAGAATCTCCTGCTCGTGCAAAGCCTCCAGTAATTCTCCCACTCCTGGTTTGCTGAGCTTGAGAACCGCGGCAATTAGAAGCAGGATGGCGGCTAAATGATAGTCGACCAGTACAAGCAGGTCCAGCGGGGTAGCCGCCGCAGGACCTGCTTGTTTATTGGGGGAGCGCGGCGATGCTGTGGTCGTAATGTCCCGCACGGCCTTCCCAGAAGATCATGAGTTCATCAATCAGCGTGTTCAGTCTCCGCACCTGTTCGGAGACCTCTTGGACTGTCGCGGCACTCTCCTCCGACATAGCGGCAAGCGACTGCACCGACGAATCAACGGCGGAGATGGTTTGGTTGACCTTGTTCTGATTGTCTGCCTGGTTTTTTGAGTTTTCCGTAATCTTCCCCATCAGCTGGACAACGTTGAGTGTTGCTTTGCTTACCTCGGGGAAGGTAGTTTCCAGTGTGGAAATAACAGTCTCGCCTTCGTGAATCTTTTTGTCGAGGCGGCCGATGACCTCGGCCGCCTTTTGAGAGGCTTCCGAGGCTCTGGTTGCCAGGCGGCGGACTTCTTCCGCCACCACCGCAAAACCGGCACCAGTCTCGCCTGCTCGCGCTGCCTCGACGGCGGCATTAAGAGCGAGGAGATTGGTTTGGAAGGCAATATCTTCGATCACCCTGACCAGCGAGGATATTTCCCGATCAGCCTCGGCCATGCCGGACATGGCTTCCACCACCTCGCGGATTACCTCTTCTGACTGGTTGGCGGTGGTCAATACTTGTTGGGTCGATTTTCCTGCGGAATTGGCGAGTTGCAGATTTTCCCCGGCTTGGGCGGCAATGTTCTTGGTGGAGAAGTCGATTTGCTCAAGGTGAGCAGCCGATTCGGATGTTTCGCTGCTGAGTTGGGTGGACATGTCGGCAATATATCTCATGGAGGCTAGCAGGGCTCCGACCGCCTCTGAGGAGTTCTCAGCCATTGCAGCCATTTTTTTGGACATATTCGACACCAGGAGGAAGGTGACGACGCCCACGCCGGTAAACAAAAGAAAGGCAATCAACAGTGCCTTGGTCATCATGGAGCTGATGGAGAGAATATGCAGGGTATTCTGGTTGTGTGCCGCCGCGCTTTCCGTTACCAGTCGATCCAGGGTGGAAAAGATGAAGGTGGTGTGAGTCTTGAATTTCGGCATCAGTTCGCCTTCGAGGGCGAATTCCTGGTCAATGGCGGCGCGCACCATCTTGGTGCCGACATCATTGGCCTCAGTATAGGTGGTCAGCAGTTTTTGCACCAAGGCGACGTTGGCGGCGTCCTGGTTGGCCTCGTGGAGTTCTTGCAGGGATTTGAGCAGCGCGCGTAATCGCGTGTCCAGCGGCTCAATCTCCTTGAGCCGCTGGGTGCTTGCCGCTGCCTTGGCTGTGTTGAGCTTCTCGATAACCTGACCCATGAGCCCCTGCATCTCAATGGCCATTTTGGTGATCGGATATTCTTTCCTTGCAATCTCTGCCACGTCTTGGGCCAGGGATTGCAAAGAGAGCAGCGCGGTGGCAATGATGCCTGCGGCCAGGGTGCCAAGCAGCAAGAATGCGAAATAGAGTCGCAGTTTGTTGCCGATTCTTTGGGGAATCATCGGTTTCATTATAATTGGGCCTTATTTGTTGACTGGCAACCCGGCGGCGATCCAAGCCATCATCCCGCCGTCAAGGGCGGCAAGATTCTTGTATCCATTCATGCTGAGGTACTTGGCCGCGACCAACACCTGCTTGGCTGCATGATCAATCACCACCACTTTTTTATCCTTGGGAATGGTGGCGTACTTCTCTTCGAGATCGTCCATTTCAATCTCGATGGCGCCGGCCATCCGACCGCTTTCCTTGTGTTTGGCATCTCGGATGTCCAGAATGGTGACGGACTTGAGCGTGTCGTTGAGCTGCTGCGGTGTGAGGCGTGCGAGCTCGATGTTCGGATAGGAGGTTGTCTTGGTCACGGGATTGCCGCTCTGTATCCAGGCCGGCAGGCCTTCATCATAGACCATGATATTGGTGTAACCAAGACCCTGTGCAGTCTTGGCTGCCATCTTGCTCTTGCCGCACTTGGGTCCGAGGCAGTAGAAGATCAGCAGGGTTTTTTTGTCGGCAGGGAGATTCGGGTTGCCCTTCACCTTGCCTTCCGGAATATTGACCGAGCCCTGAATGGCTTTTTCTTTGTGCTCAATGGGGCTTAATGCGTCTGCAAGCACCAGGGTTTCCTTGGCGTCCAGCTTTTTCTTGAGTTCCTCGGTGGAAATGGTGGGGATATCCGCAGCTATTACCGGCGCGGCAAAGAGGGAAAACAGAGAGAGCAGGGTGCAGAGAAATGCTGTTGTAAGGGAATGGCGGTGTCGCATGGTGTGTTCCTCCGTTTGGTGATGAAGAGAGCATGTGTTCACGTAAAAAAAAGGATTCACAAATGAATCCTTTTTTGATGCTAAATCAGTCGTGGGTCAGCGCGAAACTGTATCTGTAGTTCCTAGCAATCTTGTAGATAATTTTTTCGACAAATACTACCTCCCACAGTGTGGTAGTTTTTTTATTTAAGAGAAGGAAGGAGGGAATGTCAAGCCACTTTTTTTATGAAAAAGAGAATGGAATTGAAAAGCTATTTGTTGCTTGACAAGGCTGGGTGATTGATTTATCTTCATAAAATTTTCCAGCATCTTTCTGCCGGTGTTGTCGGCAAGCGGCGACCGTGTGGAAAACTTGCCGGCCGTGAAACGGCGCGGGCAGAGTGTCTTGAATCAATCAATATTACAGTTAACAGGAGTTGAGAATTGGCTAATCATAAATCCGCCATGAAGAGGAATCGTCAGAACCAGTTGCAGCGTCTTCGCAATCGCTCCAATAAGAGCAAGATGAAAGGGGTTGTAAAGAAGGTCCTTGAGGCCATTGATCTGAAATCAGGAGATCAGGCTCAGGAAGCGTTGAAATTGGCGATCCCCATTATTGAGAAAACCGCGGTGAAAGGTTCCATCCATAAAAAGAATGCCTCCCGCAAGGTTTCCCGTTTGACCAAACGGGTAAATGCCCTTTTAGGCGCAGCGTAATAACGAGAGAGCCGGTAGCGGCTGGAGTTCTATCGCGGCTTTCTCTCCATCGCGGGTGAAAGCATTGCGTAAGGCCCTTCCGAGCGGGCTGGTTGTGCCTCTTCCGTCGTGCGCAGGATAAGCCTGTCTATTATGAAGAGTGTTTCGCTGTGACAAGAAAAACAATAAAGCCATGGGACGCCAATGTTCCATGGCTTTTTTTTTATGAATTGAGGACCCATCATGTTCCGACCTTCCTTGCAGGAGTTTGAACACCTGGCGGTTGATGCCGGTCTGGTGCCGATCTATCGGGAAATCGTAGCCGATCTCGATACGCCGCTGACCATTTTTGCCAAGGTGGCGGGCGGGGAGTCGCACGCCTTTCTTTTTGAAAGTCTGGAGGGAGGGGAGAAGTGGGGGCGTTATTCCTTCATCGGGTTTGACCCCATCGTCACCTTTGCAAGTCGCGGCTCCCAGATCACCATCACCAGGGAAGGAACGGTGGAGGAGCAGCAGGGCGATCCGCTTCAGGCCCTGCAAAGACTGCTCAAGTCCTTCAACGCCTGCAATTCGGAGATGGCCTGCGATCCGGAGCTGTTGCCGCGTTTTTTTGGCGGGGCTGTCGGTTTTTTGGGTTACGACATGGTTCGGTTCATGGAGCGGTTGCCCGAGCGCAACCCACCCCTTGACCGTTTTCCCGACAGCGCCTTCATGGTGCCGCGGACTGTCCTGATCTACGATAACCTCCGGCAGTTGCTTACCGTGGTCAATCTGGTGCAGACCGCCGGGGTGCGGGATATTCCGGCCTTGTACGCGAGAGCGCAGGTCGAGATCGAGGAGATCGTCGGGCGTCTGCAGGCACCCATGCCGACGGATTATCTCGGCGGTTCCGGCAAAAAGGAAACGACTTCCCACGTCTTCACCTCCAATATGAGCGAGGCGGCTTTTGAGAAGATGGTGGAGACGGCCAAGGAATATATTCAGGCCGGTGACATCATTCAGGTTGTTCTCTCGCAACGGTTTCAGACCAAAACAGAGCTGGCGCCCTTCAAGCTTTACCGCGCCCTGCGTCATATCAATCCCAGCCCCTATCTCTTTTATCTCAAACTTGGGGATCTGGTCCAGATCGGTTCTTCTCCGGAGATTTTGGTCCGTCTTGAACAGGATAACATCGAGTTGCGACCCATTGCCGGGACCAGAAAGCGCGGAAAAACCCCTGAAGAGGACCTGGCTCTTGAGCAGGAGCTGTTGGCTGATCCCAAGGAGCGGGCCGAACATCTGATGCTTGTCGATCTGGGTCGTAACGATGTGGGGCGGGTTGCGCGCTATGGCTCGGTGGAGGTCCGTGATCTGCTGGTGGTCGAGCGTTACAGCCATGTCATGCATCTGGTTTCCGGGGTGCATGGGACTCTCGAGCCCGGCAAGGATCAGTTTGACGTTCTGCGCGCCTGCTTTCCCGCAGGTACGGTGAGCGGCGCTCCGAAGATCCGGGCCATGGAGATCATCGAAGAGCTTGAACCCGAGCGGCGTGGACCCTATGCCGGTTCAGTCGGTTATTTCGGTTTTTCCGGGAATATGGATTTTTGTATCACCATCCGGACTTTTGTCATGCAGGGAGATGATCTCTGGGTGCAAGCCGGTGCCGGGATTGTCGCCGATTCGGTGCCTGCCTTGGAGTATCAGGAAACCATCAATAAATCCATGGGGCTGCGGCGGGCAGTGGAGCTGGCGGAAAAAGAATTCTAGTCCACCGGCTTGCCCGGCGGAGCGCGAGAAAGAACATGATCGTTATTATCGATAATTACGACTCCTTTACCTACAATATTGTCCAGACCCTCGGGGGGCTGGGCGCCGAGATAAAAATCTTCCGTAACGACGAGGTGGATATTGCCTTCATCGTCGGGCTTGCGCCCGATCGGTTGCTTATTTCTCCTGGGCCATGTTCGCCGGAAAAGGCGGGGATCTCCATTGAGGCGATCCGTTTTTTCAGTACCAGGATTCCGGTGTTGGGTGTCTGCCTGGGGCATCAGTCCCTTGGCGAGGCCTTTGGTGGAAAAACAGTGCGGGCCGGGCGGCTCATGCACGGCAAGACGAGCCCCATCAGCCATGACGGTTTGGGGGTGTTCACCGGCTTGCCCAACCCCTTTGAAGCCATGCGCTATCATTCCCTGGTGGTCCGGGAATCGGACCTGCCCGCCTGCCTGATGGTGACGGCGCGTTCAGATCAGGGCGAGCTCATGGGGCTCAGGCACCGGAGCTTGCCGGTGGAAGGGGTGCAATTTCACCCCGAATCCATCATGACCCCGGCGGGGGTTCAATTGTTGAAAAATTTCATTGATCCGGCCTATCCGGAAATCCTCGAGAAACAGCGCAAGGAGATGGTCGCATGATGAAAGAGGCTATTGCCAAAGTGGTGGCGGGAAGCGACTTGAGCGAAGTGGAAATGGTCGGGGTGATGGAAACAATCATGGGCGGCGAAGCCACCCAGGCCCAGATCGGCGCTTTTATGACCGCCCTGCGGATCAAAGGGGAAACCGTTGATGAAATTACCGGTGCGGCCAAGGTGATGCGGGCGAAGGCCACCAAGGTGCATGCTGTCGCTGAGGGGGGAATTCTCGTCGATACTTGCGGCACCGGAGGCGACGCCTCCGGCACCTTCAATGTTTCCACTACCGCTGCCTTTGTTGTGGCCGGGGCTGGCATTCCGGTGGCAAAGCATGGTAACCGATCCGTGTCCAGTCATTGCGGCAGCGCCGATGTGTTGGAGGCCTTGGGCGTGGACCTGAGCCTGAGCGCCGAGCAGATCGGTCAATGTATCCGTGAGGTCGGCATCGGTTTCATGTTTGCCCCTGCCCTGCATGGGGCGATGAAACATGCCATTGGCCCGCGCCGTGAAATCGGGATCAGGACGATCTTCAATATCCTCGGTCCCCTGACCAACCCTGCCGGCGCCAATGTCCAGGTCATGGGAGTGTATGATCCATCCCTCACCGAAACCCTGGCCAGGGTGCTGGGCAGGCTAGGCGCGCGGCGCGCCCTGGTGGTTTGCGGTGAAGGCAATCTGGATGAGATTACGATTACCGGCGCTACCAGGGTATCCGACTGGGCCAACGGCGCTTTGACGACCTACAGCATCCATCCTGCGGAATTGGGCATGGCTACCGCCACCCTGGCGGAAATCAAAGGCGGGACAACCGCAAGCGAGGCGGCGGAGCAACTGCGTTCCGTCCTGAGCGGCAAGGGCGGTCCCTGTCTGGATATGGTCCTGCTCAATGCCGGCGCTGCTTTGATGGCTGCCGGTCGTGCCGACGATTTTGCCGGGGGCGTGGCCCTGGCCCGTGAGGTGGTGGCCAGTGGCGCCGCGCTCAACAAGGTTGAAGCACTGGTCGCTTTTTGCCGATCGGTGAATAATCCCTGACTGTCGCAATCGTTGTAAGCCGCGATTACATCAGCTGTTCCTTGGTCACTTTTTAGTCAATTTTACGGTCCTGTGCCGTTTTTTCCCTTTTTGTGAGTGTATCATGATTCTCGACACCATCGTGGCCCGGAAAAAAGAAGAGGTCGCTGCTCTCAAGGGCAGAGGCATTGTCACGCCTGATCTGGAAATTCCGCCGCCGCGCGGTTTTTTGCGGGCGTTGACGGATTTTCCCGGAGTGGCCGTCATTGCCGAGGCCAAAAAAGCATCCCCTTCCAAGGGGGTGATCCGGCCTGATTTCGATCCGGTGGCCATCGCGCGCAGCTACCTGTCCGGAGGGGCCCAAGCGCTGTCGGTGCTGACCGACGTGGACTTCTTCCAGGGTTCGCTCTCCTATATCCCTGCCGTGCGTGCGGCTGTTTCCCTTCCGGTTTTGCGTAAGGACTTTATCATTGATCCTATGCAGATCCGGGAGGCACGGGCATACGGTGCCGATGCCATCTTGCTGATTGCCGCCATTCTTGAGACCGGTCAGATCCAAGATTATCAGGCCCTGGCCTCGGAACTCGGCATGGATGCCCTGGTAGAGGTCCATGACGAGGCCGAGGTCGAAAAGGCCGTGGCTGCAGGCAGTCGATTGATCGGGGTCAATAATCGGGATCTCCGCGATTTTTCCATGGATCTGAACACTACCTTTCGATTGCAGAAGATGATTCCGGCGGAAATTCCCCTGGTGAGTGAGTCAGGGATTCGTGACCATCGCGACATGCAGCGACTTGCGGAACATGGGGTCAAGGCGGCCCTGGTCGGAGAAACCTTGATGCGGGCCGTGGAACCGAGCGATGCCCTGCGTGTCCTGGTCGGCGGGCTGGAAGGGAGAAGTGCATGAACGCCAGAACGCGTATCAAGGTATGCGGGATGCGGGAGATGGCGGAGGTCGCCGCAGTGGTGGCTGCCGGTGTGGACGCGGTTGGTCTGATCTTTGTCGAGAAAAGCCCCCGGTACATTGATCCGGATCGGGCTCGGGAGATTGTTCGAAATTTACCGCCGTTTGTTGATGCGGTTGGGGTTTTTTTCGATCAGGAGATCGGGCTGGTGAACGAGATTGTCCAGTACTGCGGTTTGACAAAGGCCCAGCTGCATGGGGCTGAGTCTCCAGCGTACTGCGCGGAGATCGATTGTCGGGTACTCAAGGTTTTTCGGGTGAGAGACTCCCTGAGCACGGAGGAGCTGGCGCCCTATGAAGGAGCGGTTTCCGGGTTTTTGCTTGACACCTTCCATGATAAGATTGCAGGTGGAACCGGGGAAACTTTTGATTGGCGTCTGCTCGAAAAATTGTCTTTCCCCCGGCCGGTTGTCCTGGCAGGCGGCCTCACCCCCGAGAATGTGGGTGAGGCGATCAGGCTGGCGCGCCCCTTTGCCGTGGATCTCAATTCCGGGGTGGAGTTTGCACCCGGTCGCAAGAACCTCGACAAAGTGCGCGCTGCCATTGCCCAAGTCGCGGCGGCTGATGCCGCGTTTCGTTCGTCGACAACCGACACCTGAAAGCTGCCAACCGTCGCCTGTAATTACTGTAGCGCGGGATAGAGGATGACTATCTGCGACGTGTTGCCGATGGTCACGGAGAGCCGCAATTCTTTTACCCCATCCGCTTCCTCGCCGGGCATTCCCGGAAAGAAAAGAACGCCGTAGGCGATCTGGTGCGGCAGGATCGCTTCGTTCCGCAGGGTTTTGGCGGCAAGGTCATCCCTGATCTTTTCCCCGCTGTCGCTGTAACTCTTTGCCCCCCCGATAATCGCCCCACCAGCCGCGCCAAGCACGGCGCCTTTCCCCATTGCCTCGCCTACATCCTGGCCGGTGACGACCCCTACGGCCAACCCGGCCAGTGCTCCGGCAGCACCCATGAGCAGGGACGGCTTAGCCGCGCCTTTGGCGGTTTCCCCAAGATCGACGTGCCCAGAGGTCCGCTGGTAGGTCTTCTCCAGGGAGAGGATCGGCCAGGCTTTGTTGTTGTTATCGATGAGAAAGGTTTGTTCGGGGTTGAGTCGCACCTTTTCCGGGCTGTCGTTTTGCAGGGTGAGCTGAATGGGCAGCAGGCCGGCATTGCGGGCCCCGAAGCCGAAGGCCTTCTTGGCTGCGTCATCGTCGTTGAAAGCCAGGGCGGAAACCTTGAGCCCATCCCCCACCACGATGCCGCCGTTTTTGGCATCCGGCAGGTTGAGCGGGGCGACCCGGTCCTGATAGGTGCAGGCGACGGCCAGACTGAGCATGCTCAACAGGGTGGCAAGCCGGCCCAGGCGTTTTCCGAAATCATGCAGATTTTTCATGTGCAATCCTTGTCTTGACGGTTAGTTGACTCAGGAGCCCCAATAATTTGTAAATCCTGACCGTTCCTTTAGGGCTCCTTATGCCGTTTTGGTCATGCGAAATGTTTTAGCAACGTCTTACTTGAGTTTCAGGCCGAGAAATCGGGTGCGGCCCTCCCGTTTGATAAAAAAGGAAACCGTTGCCTTTGCCTTCAGTCCCTTGATTTCGTTGAGCAAGCTCTTGACATCCCGGACAGGCCGTTGGTTGAATTCAAGGATCAAATCCCCTTTCCGTAACCCTGCTTCCGCCGCCGGGGAGTTCGGTTCAACCCCGGTAACCAGCACCCCATGCTTATCGGTAATGCCCAAGGCTGTAGCAAGCTCAGGGGTGAGATCCTGGACCCCGAGGCCCAGACGTTTGTCGAGGCTGTCCGCCGCTTCAGTCGCGGCAACCTGTTCTTCCTTGAGCTTTGCAATGATAACGGGGAGCTTCTTCAGCGCTCCTTTCCGGGAGAGGGTGACTTCCGCCTTGCTTCCCACCGGGGTTTGCGCCACCAGATTGGGCAGCATGCTCATCTGGGTGATTTCCTTGCCGTTGAATTCGACAATGACATCGCCGGGTTTAATGCCGGCCTTTTCAGCCGGACTGCCGGGGGAAACCTCGCCCACCAAGGCGCCGATGGGTCGCTCCATTTTGAACTGAGCGGCAAGCTCCGGGGTGACGGGCTGGATCATCACCCCGAGCCAGCCGCGTACCACCGAACCATGTTCCCTGAGCTGGTCGACGACATTTTTTGCCATGTTGGCGGGAATGGCGAAGCCGATGCCGATGTTGCCGCCGCTACGGCTGTAGATGGCGGTGTTGATCCCGACCATCTCGCCTTTGAGGTTGAACAGGGGGCCTCCTGAATTGCCGGGATTGATGGAGGCATCGGTTTGAATGAAATTTTCATAGGGTCCGCTGCCGATGGAGCGGCCTTTGCCGCTGACAATCCCGGCGGTAACGGTCTGTTCAAAGCCGAAAGGGTTGCCGATGGCCATGACCCAATCTCCCACCCGCAATTTATCTGAATCTCCGAAGGATGTTACCGGCAGGCCATTCTTTGGCGTGATCTTAAGCAGGGCAATGTCTGTTTTCGGGTCGCGGCCGATGATCTTTGCATCGTACTCCTCGAAGTTGGTCAGGCGCACATTGATGGTGTCGGCGTTTTCCACGACATGGTTGTTTGTGACAATATATCCATCCTTGGAGATGATCACCCCTGAGCCGAGACTGGTCCGCTTCTGTTCCCGTTGCGGCTGTTCCTGCTCAAACGGGGAGGGCAGGCCGAAGAAATGACGGAATGGTTCTGGAATGTCCCGGTCATTGAACAGGTCATGGGGCGAGCGTGCGGCCTTGACCATCTGAGTGGTATAGATGTTTACCACGTTAGGGCTGAGTTTTTCCGCAAGATCGGCAAAAGTTTCCGGGGAGCTGCTTGCCGCCCGGCTGGTTCCGGACAGTGTTGCGAGAAAGAGCCCCATGAAAAGAAAGGTTAGAAAAACAAAAGCGGGGTGGCGGCGAGGGACGGCGGGTAATGGGTGGATCATTGCGGTACTCCTTGCTGGGTTGGACAATATAAAAATAATGTGTAAGCGCGGAATTGATTATTTTGCGTCTGCATTGGGAAATCGGTTGTTGTTAGGTGTCGTCTCTTATTGTGTATATCTCTTTTTTCAGATGTCAAGCCCGGTGTGCGCGCGACCCTGTTTGAGAAAAAAGGCGGGACCGCGGGAGCGGTGAGGCTCTGCGGTCCCAGGAAAGAGCCCTTCTGGGGAAGAAGGAAAAGGAAGAAGTGGATGCTTTGAAGATGCGCATCGTATGTATTATGACACGGGATGACGTGCAAAAGTTCCGGGAAAAAATGGAGTACATTTTTTATTGAAAGCAAATAGCTGCGGTCAAGATCTTTTTGCCGTTGCCGAATTGTGGTTCCGTCGCGGCGGCAGGCATCAGGGCGACACGCTGACGGCCAAGGAGTTCATGGAGAGCCCCAAGATCCGCCTGGGGGAGGTGGACAAGGAACAATCTTGGGGTTATTTGATGGAGATGCCAGCTGCGGTGCAATATGTCCCGGCAGAGAGCGATTCGGCTGTCGTGGTCGATGTTCTCGATGAGCACATGGATATCCGGGGACAAGAGGCGGTGGGCGTCATTATCCGGGGCCAGGTGGGTCGTCAGGGCTCTGTGGACAAGGGGTTCCAGGTTTCCGTTCTGGCCGCCGCCTTCGTTATGGGATACGGCAAATATGGCGTTCGGAGGAATGGGTGGGCGTTTACGCGTGAAAATCTCGCCTTGCTGTTGGGGGGCGGTCCTGGCAGACTGCGGGGAGAAGATGGTCGACTGCTCCAGAGGAGAGTTTTTCAGCAGAAAGCCGGCCAGCATGGCGATGGTGAATACGGCAGCGGCGGCGGGGATTGACAGGGAAAAATTCAGGGCCTCGGCAAGACCCCAGGCCCGGTCGAACAGTCCCCTTTTGGCCAGTTTGGCTTGGATGCCCGGGAGCAGGTCGGCGGGGGGGGCTTGTGTCTCAAGATTGTGTATGAGGTTGAGGGTTTGCTGGAATTCCTGCCATTCACGGGCGCAGTCCCGGCAGCCGAGAAGATGGTCGGTCAGGGCGTGCAGTTCCTCGCGGGTGAGGGTGTTGTCTGCAAAATCGGTGAACAGCGGTTTGGTTTCAGTGCATTGCATAGGCAGACCGTTTACAGATAATGTTTGTTGCAATCGCTTCAGGCCGCGATTGCAACGGTTATTGCTTTGTACTTTTGATCGGATGCTACGGACCTGTGGTTTTCTCAGGCTTTTGTGAGACCATCATGTTTCAGTCGGTTTTTCAGGGCCAGGCGGGCCCGGTTCAACTTTGACTTGACCGTCCCCATGGGCAGGTCAAGTATTTCACTGATTTCTTCGTACGACAGCTCTTGAAGATCACGGAGGAGAATAACTTCTTTTTCCGCTGGGGTCAGGGAGGCGATGGCTTCCCTGACCAGGCGCGAGGTGTTTTGTCGTTCATAATCTTTTTCCGGGCTGGTTCCGGAGCTTAATTGCAGGCCTGTTTCCGGGTCATCGAGGGATTGGTTGCTGAAAAATCCTCGACGGCGTAATTTCTGGTAACGATTCCGGCAGTGATTCATGGCAAGCTGGTAGAGCCAGGCCCCGAACTTGCTTTCGTCTTTGAGCTTGTCTATCTGACGGAACACAGTGACGAAGATGTCCTGGGTGAGATCCTTGGCCTCATCTTCCTGCTTTACATAGCCAAGAGCCAGATTGTATATCTTTTTCTGGTAAAGCGTCACCAGCCGGTTAAAGGACTGATGGTCACCCTGGCGGAAGGCGCGGACAAGTTCGGTTGCTTCTTGGTATGGCATCGTTATCCGCTTGCCCCAAGGGACCAGGGCCAAATTTTCTGTATGTTATATAGACAAAGCACCGGATAAAAAGTTCCAGGTAAAGTTGGAAAGATGTTTCGGCGCTTTTTTAAAAGAGAAGCGTCATCGAAGAGTGCATTATGAAGGATTAAACAAAAAAAGGACCAAAAGAACAACAGGAAAGCGTTGTGATCCGTGGTACACTTCTTTGTCGCTGCATTGGTTGAAAGAATTTCCTTGATTGGGTATCTTGCTTCTTTGTGGCTTACCTCTGCCTTCGCTCTCTTTTTGTGAGATTGATCCCATGATTGAAAAAATTATAACTGACTTAAAAAATATATTTGTTTTCAAGGATACCACCCAGGTCGGAGATATCGTTCTGATCGTTGCCGAACGGATCATGTATGCACTGGTAACCGGGATTGAGAGGGACTATGGCAAGAAAGAAGAGTGGTGGCAGGTAAGTTTGCAGTTGTTGACCATTCCCCCGCAGAAGACGGTTTGGACCTTGCGGACGCCGCAGTTCACCGGGCAGGAAATATTCACCATGGGGGGCGAGGAGCGGTTTGTCAAAGCCATTGATTTTGGCGGGGGCGGCGAGTCGGCACGGAAGAAAAGCGGTGGAGGGAACGAGTCCGCGAAAAAGAAAGCTCCTTTCCTCAAGGTAATCAAATAGGTAAACGTCAGGCGGCTCAGGCGCTTTTACGGTAGCCGTTCATGGCAAAAAAGTTTTCAATCTTCTCCATCATCTGCCTGTAGCACTGGGGGCAATAGCCGTGTGAAAGCTGCGCCCCGGATTTGGCAGCCTGTTTTGCCCATCTGTTGTGAGCTTTTGTTTTGTGACACACGCAGCAGATTACCAGCATGATCTTTTCCTCCTTGCTCTTTGCCTAACGGATCGGGATTTTTCTTGGAAAACTTAAGGGCGGTTGCAACTATTTCTATTTTTGGTTCATTTCATTACGGCTTTTTATGCCGTTTTGGCCGACCAGATGAGCTACTCTTTTGATACAACGGCTTGATGAAAAAATGAGGATCAGCATGGCGCGTCCTGGAGGAGAAAGAGAGATTATCGCCCGCATCCGTCAGGGGGCTGGGAATTCCGGCGATCTGGTTGTCGGGATCGGCGACGACTGCGCGGTATACAAAACGGCCTCGAATCGGATCAGTTTGGTCACCACCGATACCATGGTGGAAGGGGTTCATTTTGATTTGCGCTGGCATCCCTCCTTTGACCTGGGCAGGAAGGCGGCCTCGGTCAATATCAGCGATATCGCGGCCATGGGCGGCCTGCCCCGTTTCGCCCTGCTTTCCCTGGCCTTGACCCCGGCCACCGGGAGCCAGTGGCTGGCTGAGTTCATGGCCGGATTTTCCGCGGTGCTTTCCGAACATGATGTAGTTCTGATCGGTGGGGATACGGTGCAAAGCGGGCATGAGAACGTGCTTTCCGTTACAGTGCTCGGAGAAATGGCCGAGGCAGAGCTTATTACCAGAAAAGGCGCTCGGATTGGTGACCTGGTCCTGGTCAGCGGGTTCCTGGGCGAGGCGGCGGCTGGTTTGGCTCTGTGCCGCTTGGGGCTGGCGCATGATCCTGATTGGCAACCTTTGGTTAATGCGCACTTGAATCCTGTTCCCCTTGTGGCGCTCGGACGGGTGCTGGCCGCCAGCGGTCTGGTTCATGCCATGCAGGATCTTTCCGACGGTCTGGCCACGGATCTGGCCCATATCTGCGCGGAGAGCGGAGTCGGGGCGGTGGTGACGGCGGAAAAGATCCCGCTCTCGCCTTTGCTCCGCAAGGCGGCGGAAAGCTGCGCCCAGTCACCTCTTGACTGGGCGATTTCCGGGGGTGAGGATTACCAATTGCTGTTCACCGTAACCGCGCAGCAGGTGGAGCCGTTGTGCGCTCTGGTCAGGGAAAAAATCGGCGGAGAACTCTCCGTGGTGGGACGTATTGTCGAGGGGCAAGGTGTTTTTCTTGAAGAAGCGGGCCGGAGCCGGGAGATCAGCTACCGTGGTTATGAACATTTCAGATAACGGTCAAGGGGCGGCGCATCCTCCGGCAGCGTTTAGCGTGCGGATCACCATTGCTCCCGAGGATGTCGGCACGGCCTGCGAACTGCTGGCGGAGCGAGCCGGACTTGCCAAGAGCCGGGTGAAAGACGCCATGTGCAAGGGGGCGGTTTGGCTGACGGGTAAAAGGGGCGGGCGGAAACGGCTGCGTAAAGCCACCGCTCAGCCGGGGCCAGGCGATGTCCTTGAATTGCATTATGATGCGCGGCTTCTCTCGGTGAAACCTCCGGTGGCCCGGTGTCTGCACGATGCCGGCCAGTACAGCGTCTGGATGAAACCCGCCGGCCTGCTCGCCCAAGGAACCGATTACGGCGACCACTGTTCGCTGGTTCGCCAGGTCGAGGTCCATTTTCGCTTGAAGCGGCCTGTCCTGCCCGTGCACCGGCTTGATCGGGAGGCGGTTGGCTTGATGATCCTGGCCCACACCAAGGCGGCGGCAGCCAAACTTTCTAAATTGTTGCAGGACAACGTCATCGACAAGCAGTACCGGGTAACCGTGCTCGGCTGTCCCAGTCCGGAGCAGGGGGGGATTGAGTTGCCGCTGGACAGCAAGCCCGCCACCACCAGATATACCCTAATTGCCTATGATCCGGCCACGGATAGCTCGGTGGTCGAAGTCACCCTGCAAACCGGACGTTTGCATCAAATCCGCCGACATTTTGCCATGCTCGGCCATCCCGTTCTCGGCGATCCGAAGTACGGGGTCGGGAACAAGAACAGCACAGGCATGGAGCTTGTCGCCCATCGGATCGCCTTCCGTTGCCCCTTTACCAGAAAAGAGCTGCGTATCAGCCTTGATGAACAGGTTGATGACCAAAAGCAAATGCGTTGCGGTTGAACTGTTACGGTTTTTTGCCGAGGGGCTTGAGCATGGCAGGGCCACCCATGAGCCGCATCTGCTGCTGGATCTGTTTTGTCCGTTGGCGGATGTAGCCGGAGGGACGGACTGCGCTTGAGCGCAATGGGCTGGGGAGGATGGCCGCCAGGGTGGCGGCTTCCGCGCTGTTCAGCTTGGCGGCGGGCTTGTGGAAGTAAGTTTGGCTGGCAGCCTCGATCCCGAAGATGCCGGAGCCGAACTCAGCAATATTGAGGTAGACCTCGAGAATGCGTCGTTTAGGCCAGATCCCCTCGAGCAGCAGGGTGAAATAGACCTCCATCCCTTTACGGATAAAACTTCTTCCCGGCCAGAGATAGAGATTTTTGGCAACCTGCTGGGAGATGGTGCTTGCCCCATGCACGCGTTTCCGGCGCTGGTTGTATTCCCAGGCCTTTTCGATGGCGTCAAAGTCAAAGCCGCTGTGGCTGAAAAATTTCTGGTCTTCGGAGGCGATCACGGCCAGCGGTGCATAGGGAGAAATTCTTTTCAGATCGACCCATTGGTAGCGGAAACGGTACTCTTTGTCTTCTGTGCCCCACAGGGAGGCGACCTGCCGCTGGATCATCAGGGAACTGCATGGCAACGGCACCCAGCGAAAGAGAATGGTGATCGCTATGGTGCCCGCGATACCGAGGACAACCCAGCGCAGCGCCAAGCGGCAAAGCGAACGGAAGCGACGGAAAAATCCTCTCGTTCCGCCTTGCAGGCTTGTGGGAGGGTTGTCAGCGGCTGTTTTTGGGGAGATGGCCATAGTGGGGAAGGTTGCAGGACAGCGCGGTTTGGCGCAAGGGTGGTTGTTTTTTCACTTTCTTGCGCGCCATGCGGCGGATGATTTTTAGGCGATTATCCTGTGAAAAAAACAGAATGATCGCCTGTATAGCCGATTTTCCCGGGTGAGGCAATGGAAATGGAGTTCGGGAAATTTCCCGTGTCCCGCTCGGAAGAGGCGATCTTCCTTCCAGGCGGGACATGGGCGAGGTCGCCATGAATATCACGGCGCGTCGTTTGCCTCAGGCGTTGCTTTCCGGCTCAGGCACGGCGGGAGGAAGTGCCGTGATATTGCTGATGATCTTTTCCTCGGTCTTGGAAAAGCCGCTTACCATGGACATGATGAGCGCCGCCAGGTAAGGGATCGACTGGACCAGCAGGACCATGATCCAGACCAGCAGATCCGCGGTTTCCGACCCTTGTGAGACCACGACGCATATGGCCGCGAGCCAGAGGGCGATCATGATCAGGGTTTCTTCCCTGGCTGATTGCAGAGCCTGCAGCAGGGCATGGCGCTTGGCCCGTTTCGGGGTTCGGAAAAACGGTATATCCTTGGTGAAAAAACCAAGGATGATCGCCTGGGAAATGGTGTGGGACAAGGAAAGGCCCGCCAGGGCCGAGGCCAGGGTTTGTCCCGCCGTGGCGCCTACCCGGGTCCGGTAAAGGTAAATCATCTTGCCCACCTTGAAAACAAAGAGAGTGAGCGGCATGATCGACAGAATTACCAAGGGCGGGTCAACCTGGAGCGGAAAATAGACCATGCCCGTGGACCAGCCCAAGGCGGCCACGGTGAAGAACATGTTCAGGCTGTCCGCCAGCCAGGGTATCCAGCCGGCGACAAAATGATACCGCTGCCCCCTGGTAAGGGCGCTCTTTCGGCCGAAGAGCAGAGAGCTGGCGTGCCGCCGCAGGATCTGCACCGCCCCGTAGGCCCAGCGGAAGCGCTGTTTCTTGAAATCGAGGAAGGTGTCCGGCATCAACCCCTTTCCATAGCTCTTGGAAATATAGGTCGCCTCATAGCCGCGTTCAAAGATTTTCAGACCCAGTTCCGCATCCTCGGTGATGCACCATTCCGCCCAACCCCCGACCTCTTGTAATACGGATTTGCGAACCATGGTCATGGTGCCGTGCTGGATGATGGCGTTGCGTTCATTGCGGGTCATCATGCCGATGTAGAAAAAGCCCTTGTACTCAGCATAGCACATGGCCTTGAAAAGGTTTTCCTCGTCGTCCCTGTAGTCCTGGGGCGCTTGGGCAATGGCCAGGGAGGGTTGGGCGAACTGGGGGGCCAGGTCCCTGAGCCAATCCGGGGTGACAATGTAATCGCTGTCGATAACCGCCAGGATCTCGGCCTCCGGTGCGGTTTTTTCCAGGGCGAAGTTCAGTGCGCCGGCCTTGAACCCGGCCAACGGGGCCACATGGAAAAAGCGAAATTTTGGTCCGAGTTTCCGGCAGTGTTCCTCCACCGGTTGCCAGACTGCCGGATCCTTGGTGTTGTTGTCGATGACCAGAACCTCGTAGCGGGGATAGTCCAACTTGGCCAAGGCATTCAGGGTTTCGATCATCATCTCCGGCGGCTCGTTGTAAGCCGGCACCTGCACGCAGACCATGGGCAGCTGATCATCTTCCAGATGTTGCGGGGTAAAGGGGCGGCGCCACTGGGAGAGCCAGGTTGCCTCCGCCCATTCATGGGCCTCGGCCAGGAGAACCACCACCACCCCGATCATGCCGATCACCATGAGGATGCCGATGAGGATGGTGGTCGGATTCAGGTATTGTCTGGTGTAGGTATAAACGATCCACACAGCCCCGGTGGCCGCGCCGAAGGCGATGGTGGCCAGAAAGCTGCGCCCGCGGGTGCGCAGGGTTTTGCTGTCGATCAGGAGAAAAGCGAAGGTGATGATGGCGATTATCGCCGAGATCCCGGCCAGCACTCGCCATTCCGGAATGCGGACAATGGGTTCGGTAAAAGGGAATTTTGGCTGGCGGTTGACATCGTATACGCCCCAATAGGCGCCCACCGCACCTTCGCTCCCTTGCTTCCAAGGCTGGTCAAAGGCCTCCATGATATAGTACGTGTATTTTTCCTGTTCGGCCTTGGCCAGAAAACGGCGGAGGAAAATGGCTTCGTTGGCGGGTGAAGCCACGGCCAGCTGACGAGTCCTGCCATTGCTAGGCCAGCCTACCTCGCCGATGATCACCTGTTTGTCCGGGAATTTTTGCTTCAGCATGTTCATGTGCTTGACAATGTAATCAATGGACTCGGTCATTTCCACGCCTTCCCAGTAAGGCAGCATGTGGGTGGCTATGTAGTCCACGTGATCACCCAGCTCCGGGTACTTCATCCAGATATGCCACGGTTCGGCCGTGCTCACCGGAACCTCGATGGCCTCCTGCACCTGATCAATGTAGGCCATGAGTTGTTCCGGGGTCAGATCGCCCCGCAGGAGTGCCTCGTTGCCGATGATGATCCGGATCACATTCTTGCGGTTTTCATGGGCAACCTTGATGACGGCCTCGATCTCCACGTTGTTTCTTTCAAGATCGCTGGTCAGCCAGGCGCCGAGGGTCACGTTGAGCCCGTGTTTGCGGGCCAGCCGGGGAATCTCCGCCAAGGAGCCTTCCATGGTATAGGTTCTGACCGCATGGGTCTTCTTGGCCAGCAAGGCCAGATCCGCATCGATTTCTTCCTCGGTGGGCAGGACGTGATCAATGGCGCTCTGCCACTCACGGAACGGTGAAAAAGAAAAACCCTGGATGCGGGTGGGCCAGCGTGGTTCCTGCTCGGGCTGATTGACAACGGCCCAGATGCTGATGGAAATAACCGCGATCGCTATGGCAATGAGAATGTTCGCCCTGGTCATATGGCTCTCTTGTTCGTAATTCGTTTTTGGATGCGCACAGGCTGCGGGACGAGAGGAAACAGCGGCAAAGAAGAGCTGTTGTTCCGGTGCCTGGCGTTTTGTCTGGTTTTTAAGAAAATGTGCGGGGATAAACCCATTTTTTGAATACGCGCATGGGGGCGAAAGTGCTGGAAATTACCCAATGAATTATATCAGTTATACGTCCCAAGGATGCTGCTTGTCAATCCTGTTCATGGGCGGGTGTGTTTTTTTCTGCGTTGCGCCGGATGTCTTGTGTCTCGGAGGGGGACGTTGTTGATTTGTTGACTAACTCTCTGGGGAAAGCTCTGGGGTTCGTCTCACGGTCTCAGCGCCACGCCTTATCGCGACACTCACACCGGAACGGGTCATATTCAAGGCCGTTGCCACTTCAACACCGCTGAAGCCGTACCTGTGCGTCGCCAGATAACAGATAACCGCCCTGGCGCCGGCAAGGTCAGCCTTCTTGGATCTTTGCTGAAGCAAAATCGCCTCGACGCCAAGCAAATCCGCGATCCGGTGAATGAGTTCCGTAAGAGCGATACCCGCTCCGATGGCAGGGGCACCCACTGCTTCCTTCCACAGGCCTTCAATGAATTCACCGCTTCCCAGTATTCTCGCATCGTGGGCTTGACAATCTCCGGGTTCCGCCCTTATTGCCGACCGGCGCAGGCCGCCGCCAACCAGTTCGTCCCGGCGGCCTTTCTTGATTCCATCAACAACAAATTCCCGGTATGCCCGGCGGGCATTTGCTCGGTTCCGGCCAAACAGGGACAGGATTTCATCCGGATTTTGCCCATCCAACTTCCCTTTTCCCATGATGACATGGTGCCCGGACCAGGGGTAGGCATCAAGTTCTTTGACGCTTTTCACCAGGCCGGCCCGCAAGGGGTTGAGGTGGATGTAGCGGACCAGCTCAAGCAGGTAAAGGTCTTCCTGGCAGACGATGGACTTGTAACGGTTCTGGAAAAGATGGCCGGATCGTTGATGGCGAAGGTTAAAAACCACCGCATAGCCGGTCAAAATCCGCCGCATGAAACTGGCAAGCATTGCCTGCCTTGGGCGAAGCAACAGGTGGAAATGATTGTTCATGAGCGCCCAGGCCAAGCAGTCGGTGCCGGTTTCGAACAGGAGTTTGGCAAGGCGATCGTGAAACAGGTGGCGATCATCGTCGTCAAGGAAAATGTCGCTCCGTTCGATGCCTCGAACGATGACATGCTGTAACAGGCCGGGGATATCTATGCGGGCATGGCGTGGCATGAGGAGAATATAGCGGAAGATGGAGAGTTAGTCAACAAATCAACAACGTCCCCTAGCTCTCCGTCCCCTAGCTCTCCACTAGCTCTCCCTTAGTCACCTCTCGGAAGAGGCAGAAAAGAAATCCCCCACCCTGCTTGTTGCAAGATGGGGGATCGGTTTAACGCACCCTCGGTACTATGAGGGAATGCGCGAGGGGTTGAGGGGAGTTAGTCAACAAATCAACAACACCGTCCCCTTTTGTCCTTCAAACTTGACATCAGCTAGATAATGTCGCCAGTAGCTATAGCAGCAGTTTGAACACCATTAAAGATGCCAATCAGGGTGAGGTCGGCGGCACTTGTAGTCCCAAAGGTGGCATCAGCCACATAATGGAACAAGAAGGAATTTGTGCCGTCATTGAGCATCAGTAACAACGAATCACTTTGGGCTATGTTAGCACTCGAGAAATCCGTCCCTGATGTCAGCGCTGTCACGGCATTAGCCACCGCAGTGGCGGCGCTTGACCCCCCAGCCATCACGTCACCAGCTCCCGAAAATGTATAGATGACATCATTCGCGCTAGCCGTCCCATCGTTTACAACGACCATGGGTGCAACCGCAACAAGAGTTGACGTTGCTGCGGTTCCACCGTTTAGCAGGTTTGTAGTGAAATCAAACAAGTCAGCACCAACGCCAAACGCGAAGTCGGTGATGGTATCGACCCCATCGGCCGCACCTGCATGCACCACCGTGTCTGCACCACCAGCACGAAGGGTGATGTTGTCGTCACCCGCGCCACCAGTGATCGTCAAAGCGTTTGTTGCATGGTAAGTAATGCCAGCCGCAGTCAAGTCAATCGTATTAACATTGGTTGTATCGGTGATGGCGGTGACAGCGGTTGCATCCACAGCCACGCCCGTCGCCAAATTGATCGTGTTCAGATCAGCGATATCCGTGGAGGCAGCTGCCATCGTCACCGTGATCATGTCGGTATTGGCTGTGGTCAGCGTCACCAGCGTCGCCGCATCCGTTTCCGTCGCGGCTGTCGTTATTACACCGGTTGCGCTGTCTGCCTGGACCAGGATGATGTCGGCCACAGATGTGCTGCCGGTCAACCCTACCGCCAGGCTGCTATCGACCACCGTGGTGATGCCAGCCGAACCAAGGGCCGTCTTCACGTCGGCCGCCGCACCGGTCAGCTCTGTGATCGCTGTCGCACCCACCGCAACGCCGGTCGCCGCATCGATCGTGTTCAGATTGGCCGCAGTCGTGGAGGCAGCTGCCATCGTCACCGTGATCATGTCGGTATTGGCTGTGGTCAGCGTCACCAGCGTCGCCGCATCCGTTTCCGTCGCGGCTGTCGTTATTACACCGGTTGCGCTGTCTGCCTGGACC
>DUZW01000028.1 GCA_013349295.1 Deltaproteobacteria bacterium | reverse complement strand
ACCCACTCGTCTTTACACTGAGATCTTGATCTCTTTACTGCAATAAAACTCCCGAAGCCGAAGCTCCGGTTTCTTGGGGCCCATCTTTTACTTCGCTCACTATTCAGTTTTCAATGATCGCTGCGCCCTGGAGAACCAAGGCCGCCCACTTGTTGGCGGCGAAAAAACAAGATAACCGAAACAATCGAGCCAGTCAAGATGTTTTCTGACATTTTTCAAAGCCGATCGTCATGTTGTCGGGCTCTCGTTTCGGGGGCCAAAATAGCCGAAGCGCCCCCCCTTGTCAACAGCAATAATGCATAAATCTCAAAAAGAACAACTTCCCGGAGATCTCGCTCCGTAACTCTTTGATTTTCTGTGTCGGGCCAAAAAAATACTTTCCCAACACCCACCAAATCTCTCTCCATTTCAAGCTTTCCATCTACATAAAAACATCCGACACAAAAAGAAAAACATCACTCCCCACCAAATCGAGCACTTATTTGCCTACTTATTCTTGCCGCCATACAAGCAGCGCCAAAACCGTTGTCTATATTAACAACCGCAATCCCCGGGGCACAGCTATTGAGCATACCCAGAAGCGCGGCAATACCTCCCAGGCCTGTTCCGTAGCCAACACTTGTTGGCACCGCGATAATGGGCTTATCCACCAGGCCGCCAATTACACTGGGAAGTGCCCCCTCCATCCCGGCAACAACAATCAACATACCGGCCTGGTCAATAAGATCCCGACGCGAAAGCAACCGATGGATACCGGCCACACCGACATCATACAACCTTTCAACCTCATTCCCCAGACAACGCAATGTTACAAAAGCTTCTTCCGCAACAGGAATATCTGAAGTTCCAGCCGCAAGCACCAGAACCAGACCTGCGCCACCGACACCATCCTGCCGTTTATCTTCCAGCGGGGCAGTCAGCATGCGGGCCGCCTCATGGTAGACAATATCTGGTATCTCCAAGCAAACCGCAGCCCCCTTTTCCTGGCTTACCCGAGTGGCCATTACCGCGGGAGAAAACCTGAGAAGTTTTTTTAAAATATCCGCAATCTGACCTGCCGTCTTATTCTCACCGTATACGACTTCCGGCACCCCGGTCCGCAGGTACCGGTGATGATCGAGATGCGCGCCCAACAGCATTTCGGCTGGAAAGTTCTTCAACTCCGCCAAAGCATCGGCAACCGTGCATGCACCACAGCTCACCTTTACAAGGAGCTCCTGCATCTTTTTTTCATCCATCCCGCCAGCCCCTTATCATTATATGGATTAGAATATAAACAAGAAACAACCACACCCTCAACTCACTCTTGCCGGAGGATACAGCATCCGGTACACTACTGTACTCTCATTCAGTTTCCAGCTTATTTCTTTACAACCATACTCTTCCCACAGGAAATCCGATGCCAGCAATGAACCCAGCAAATCCATCAGCCAAATCCTGGCTTCGAATCACGATCACCGCCAGTGAGTCCATCTCCGATCCCATTGCCGACTTTATCTGCGAACAGACAGGCGGGGTCGAGCAGATTCCAGTTACGGCAGCCGGCGCCGCCCAAGAACAGATTATAGGCTACTTGGAAAATAGCCCCCACGCGCAGGAAAAACTAAAAAAAATCACGGAGTACCTCGCTGAATTCGCCTACCTCACTCCCGGAGAAGGAAAAACACGACTCGAAACAGAAATCATCCCCGACGAAGACTGGAACAAGGCATGGAAAGAACGCTTCAAACCCCTGCCGATCACAGCCCATCTTGTCATCAAGCCTACCTGGGAATCATACCAGGCGGCCAACGGCGAAAAAGTAATTGAGATGGATCCCGGGATGGCCTTTGGCACAGGGCACCACGCCAGTACCAAGCTGGCCCTTGAGTTCATTGAGGAACTTTTTCATGGCAACACAACCCCTCCCCAAACCGTTCTCGATGTAGGCACCGGCACAGGCATCCTGGCCATGGCCGCCGCCCTTTTTGGCGCCCAGGAGGTATTGGCCATCGACAATGACCCGGAAGCCGTGGCTGTGGCGGAGGAAAACATCCTGCGCAATGACCTGCTTTCAATAATTAAAGCAAACGGACTCGCCCTGCAAGACATCCCTCAGCAATACGATCTTGTCATTGCCAACATCATCCACGACACGCTCATTGAACTTGCAGCCGGCCTCGCCGCACGGCTGGCCCCAAACGGCAAACTCATCATGGCAGGAATTCTGACCGGACCCCAAACAGAAAATATCCGCGCAGCCTATACCGCTCTTGGCTTGAAACATCAGGAAACCCGTGAAGAAGGGGAATGGAGCGCCCTTCTCTTTGCACGGGCATAACACCCCATGAGCCTTCGCCGCTTTTTCATACACCCGACAGATATCACGGGAAAAACCGCCATACTGACAGGTTCGGAAGCCCACCATCTCCGAACCGTCCTCAGGCTTACCCCCGGCGCCCCCATCACTTTTTTTGACGGAACCGGCACGCGATACCAGGCCCGCATCGAACAAATCCTCAAAGACCGGGTGACGGCTACCATCATCGAGCAAACCCGGGATCTGGAGCCAAAAGTTTGTCTCCACCTGGGACAAGCCTTGCTCAAGGGCCAGAAAATGGACCTCATTCTGCAAAAGGCCACTGAATTGGGTGTGAATGCAATCTGGCCCTTTTCCTCGGAACACGGCATCCACAAACCGCAGAGAGAAACACAGCTGGATCGCTGGCAGCGCATCGTCCTTGAGGCCTGCAAGCAATGCGACCGAGCCAAGCCACCGGAAATCCATGACACCCGTGAAATAACCGACCTCATGGCCCACCCCCCGCCTTGCGACATGAGGCTGATCTTCTGGGAACACGAGACCAGGCAAACGCTGCACGAGGCTCTTGCCGCTCAGGATAAGGATTGCCGATCCGCATTCTTCCTCCTCGGCCCGGAGGGAGGATTCAGCGAAAACGAGGTTGCCTGCGCGCAAAAGGAAGGCTTCACTCCCGTTTCACTGGGGCCACGCATTCTGCGTGCCGAAACGGCAACCCTTACGGCAACGGCCATCCTGCAATTTAGCCTTGGCAACCTCGACCCGATTCAGCCGAAAATTCATGAGGAAATTCCATGCGCGCCGTTGTCCAAAGGGTAAGCCAAGCATCTGTTTGCGTCGACAACCAGATCTGCGGCGCCATCGGGCCTGGGCTTCTCGTTCTTCTCGGCGTCGGCAAAAAGGATTCTGAACAGGACGCCGTGCTCCTGGCCGATAAGATTGCCAATCTACGGATCTTCGAAGACGAACATGGGCTCATGAATCTTTCCCTGCTTGAGGTTCAAGGAGAGATGTTGGTTGTTTCCCAGTTCACCCTGCTCGGCGACTGTCGCAAGGGAAGACGCCCATCCTATTCCACGGCCGCGCCACCGACAGCGGCTGCCCACCTCTACGAACAGTTCATCCGCGAAATCCGCAAAAGAGAGATCACCGTGGCCACCGGCATATTTCAGGCCATGATGGACGTAACCCTGGTAAACAATGGCCCGGTAACCCTGCTGCTTGACACGGAAAAACAATTCTAGCCTTGCCTTCCCGTATCTGATACTGAACCGCGTACTCCCCCACCATGCGCACGACCTGAACAATACCAAACCCAGCCCGCCCACACATTTTCATCCCCCCGCATCATCATTATTTTTTCTAGACCACTCACTTTTCCTTGACTTTCATTTTAAAAAAAAAGGATCATAAAGTATGTGCAGCAGGATGTGATCTTGCGCGCTGCCATGCCTCCGGCGCCTCCTGACTGCAAGCAACAACAGCCTGCACCTGACCCAAAAAAATGACCTCACGGAGAAATACATGAAGATTGACCTTGGCCCTGTCACCCGCATTGAAGGCCATCTCAATGTACGGACCACCGTTGAAAATGGAGTGGTGGTTGATGCCCAATGCATGTCAGAGATGTTCCGGGGGTTTGAAGTGCTTCTTCAAGGAAGGAATCCCCTCGATGCCCAACAGATAACCCAGCGTATTTGCGGGGTTTGCCCCTACGCCCATGCCATCGCCTCCTCCCGTGCCCAGGAAAACGCATACAAACTCCAAGTGCCGGCCAACGGCAGGATACTGCACAACCTTATTGAAGGTGCAAACCACCTCTACGACTACCTTTTACAATTCTATCAGCTCTCGGCCCTCGATTTCGTTGATGTCACGGCCATCCTCCAATACAAAGGCAAAGACGCCGAACTGCTCAAGGTGCGGCAATGGGTTCAGGCGGAACTGAGCAGAGGCAAAGCCTTCCCGGCGGCGCCTTTCCTCCCGAGGCTCTCGGGAAAATATATCGCCAATGCCGATATCAACATAGGGGCGATCAAACACTATCTGGATGCCATGGAAATCCAGAAAAAAGCCAACCAGGCCGCCGCCATCTTCGGGGGGAAATTTCCCCACTCCACCGCCATTTTTCCAGGCGGCTGCACACAGGACGTGCGGATCGATCTTATCGCCGCTTACCAAGCCCTTATCGGTGAAGTCAAAGAGTTTATCACCAGCAAATACATCCCGGATGTGCTCGCGGTTGCCGCTGCCTTTCCGGAATACTGGAAGATCGGGGCCAGCAAGGGTGGATTTCTCTCCCATGGCCTGCTCCCCCTCTCTCCGGCCCCAAACAGCAAACACCTATTCGCAGCGGGAGTGATGTTTGATGGCCAGGTTTCCGCCGTGGATCCGAAACAGATCACCCAAGACATCCTACACTCCAAATATTCTTCCCCAAGCGGACTCAAGATTCAGGATTCCACTCTCACCCCGTCACCCCACAAAGAGGGCGCCTATTCCTGGAGCAAGGCTCCCCGTTATGGCGGCCGCATGCTTGAAGTAGGGCCCGCCGCCAGAGTGCTGATTGACTATCATCAGGGCAACAATCCCGTTCTAAAAGAAATGGTCAACAAGTTTGCAGGAGTTGCCAAGATCTCCCCCAAGGAACTCAATTCCGTACTGGGACGTCACCTGTGCCGCGCTATCCAGGCCTCGATCATCGCCGATTTCCTTCTCGATGAAACAGAACGCCTCGAACATGGCGCTCCGGCCATGGGGAATATCGTCATTCCCCGCTCCGGCGAAGGGATCGGCATGACCGAAGCCTCACGCGGCGCTCTGCTTCACTATATCCGTATCGAAAACTATAAAATCGCCAAGTACGAGTGTGTGGTTCCCACCACCTGGAACGCCTCGCCACGGGATGACAAAGGACAACCTGGAGCCATGGAATCAGCCCTCATCGGCACCCGAGTAGCAAATCCGGAAGAGCAGATCGAATCACTCAGAATAGTCCACTCCTTTGACCCCTGCATCGCCTGCGCGGTTCATTGAGATCCCAGACACCTTGAGGAATGCCCATGATACATAGACGCGACTTTCTGAAACTTGCGGCGGCCTTGAGCGCAGCCTTTGGTATAAACGGCCTGCCCGAACCGGTAATGGCCGCCCTCAAAAAAATCGATCCGGCAGCGGTTCCCAAGATCATTTACCTTCAAGGGCTTTCCTGCACGGGCTGCTCCATCTCTCTTCTCCAAGCGGAAAGCCCATCGCCCCTCAGCCTGATAACCGATTATTCGCAACTCGCCTTCCATGCCGACCTTTCAGCAATTTCCGGAAAAAAAGCCTTTGATCTCGTGGAAAAATTTATTTCCGGGCAGGCAGGTCCCTACTTCCTGGCAGTGGAAGGCGCCATTCCCGAAAAAATGCCCGAAGCCTGCGTTATCGGCAGCAAGACCTTTGCCCAGCTCCTTGAGGAAGCGGCAAAAACCATGAGCGGCGCCATCGCCGTGGGAGCCTGCGCTTGCGATGGTGGAATTCCCGCAGCCGAAGGAAACCTGACCGGCGCCATCGGCGTTAAGGAATTTTATCAAAAGCGAGGGATCAAAAAACTGGTGGTAAACATTCGCGGCTGCTCAGTCCATCCGGATTGGGTCTGGCACACCATCATCCATCTGGTCAAAGTCGGCGTTCCGGAACTGATCAACGACTCCCCCAAGATATTTTACAGTCGCAAGGTCCATGAACTCTGCCCCAGGTATCATGATTTTCAGCAGGAGATTTTCGCAAAGAAACTGGGTGACAAGGGCTGTCTTTTTAAACTTGGCTGCCTCGGCCCAGACACCTACGCCGATTGTCCGACCCGGTGGTGGAATGGAGGAAGAACCTGGTGTATCGACAGCAACGCACCTTGTATCGGATGTGCCTCTCCGCATTTCGCGCGAAAGAAAAACATCCCTTTCTACCGGTTGAGCGAGTCCACAAAGTAATCACTTCTGTTAAGGGAGAGCCGCCATGCTCAGGGAGTCCTTTGCACACCATCCTGTTACCCAACGGGTCATGATAATCGCACAATCCGTGCTTATCCTGACCCTGCTGGCAGGAACCATATCCATCGGCCTGTATGTAAAAAGCAAGATGACCCGGATCTATGTCGACTCCGTCCACACCCTGTTCAACTCTTTCCAGGAGGGGGTCAAGGGCTCGCTTGAACGTGGACAGATGAGAAATTTCCAGACCCTTCTCATCCGACAGAAAGAAATCAAAGGGGTGATTGATGCGTCTCTCTTTGACAGAGAGGGAAAGATAAATCTCTCTTCCTCTGGCAAACCCCAGGAAACGGCCATTCTTCCTGATGAAATCAAAAAAGCGATCGGTGAAAAAAGAATATATGAAGAGATCAATTCGCACGTTGTCCGCATCGTTGCCCCGCAACTGGTGGACCCCGACTGTATCCGCTGTCATCAAACATGGCAGGAAGGAGAAGTCAGCGGCAGCCTATCTCTCACCTTTGATCTCTCCCCCCTGACCGCCGGGGTAAACAGCCTGATGCTCTTCATGGCCATCGGCTGCCTGGTCCTGATCGTTGTCACCGGCGGCAGCATCTATCTGGTGATGCAACGCGCCGTGACCAAGCCCATCACGGATATTATTGACGATCTTACCGCCAGCGCGGCCAGGGTTGCGACTGTTGCCAATCAAGCCGCCAGCGCCAGTCAGTCCCTGGCTGATCACGCCTCGCAGCAGGCAGCCTCACTGCAAGAGACAAGCGCCTCCCTGGAAGAAATTTCTTCCATGACCACCCAAAATGCCGACAATGCCACCGCAGCCAACGAACTCATGGATGAAACAAGCAAGATCATGACTGCCGCCAATCAATCCATGGACCAGCTTTCCTTGGCAATGAGCACCATTGCCTCTGCCAACGAGGAAACCGCCAAGATTATCAAAACCATTGACGAGATCGCTTTTCAGACCAACCTTCTCGCCTTGAATGCGGCCGTGGAAGCGGCGCGAGCCGGCGAAGCAGGGGCCGGCTTCGCGGTTGTGGCGGACGAAGTACGGAATCTGGCCATGCGCGCGGCCCAGGCGGCAAAAAACACGGCCCAGCTTCTGGAAGGCACCCACGACAAGGTTGAAAACGGCGTAAAACTGGTGCAGCTCACTGATAATTCATTCAAACAGGCGGCGGAACAAAGCAGAAAAACGGCCAGCCTCCTCCGGGAGATAACCACCGCTTCCAGGGAGCAGTCAACGGGCATCGTCCAGGTTTCCTCGGCCGTGCATGAGCTTGACGAGGTGACCCAGCATAACGCCGTGGATGCAGACAAAGATTCACAGATCGCCGAAGACATGGAACATCAGTCACAACGTCTCTCCAGCTTCGTGCAAAAACTGGTGGAACTGGTGAAAGGAAAGGCCTAACAGCCCCCTCTTCAATAAGGCAACAGGCTATTCCTTCACCAACAGATTTGGATGCTGCTGGTTTTTCCGCCACAAGGCGAGCAGACGCGTCCGCAACTCCGCATCGTCGATGGCGGCGATCATCCCCTCAAAGCTCTTCTGCTCCTCCGGATCAACAGGTTGCGGGGATGCGGCTTGCCTTGGGGGATTTGCAACCACCTTTTCCTCCCCAAGAGCGGCGTCTATCTGGAAACGGATATCGCTTATTTTCTCAGGCCCCCGCACATTCGCATTGATATGTTCCAGCAAGGTCTGCTTTTGCAGATGCAGCTGCTGCATCCAGACCGAATCGGAAACCCCGATCCAGAGTACCGTACCCCGAATCACCAGCGGTTCGGTCCGTTCCGCTATCTCCGCGCCGACAACCTGCGGCCAGTTCCGGAAAACTGCATGCAAAGCCAACCGCTTGTCCCATTGCCTTTTCTTGAAAAGTTCGGCAAAAAGGGAATCGATTCGGATAATTTTTTCGGATGCAGCCATGGTAACTGTGCCTGATTGAGTGAGATTTAGTACTTAGATTGTAAACAACCCTTGCCGCATTGCAAAGAAATCATTATATACTGCTCACAATTTCCGGTCATATTCTGACTACCTTATTATTGAACCGTACAACAAGGACTTTTCCCCATGGGCTTTCGCTGTGGCATCGTCGGCCTGCCCAATGTCGGCAAATCAACCATCTTCAACGCCCTTACCTCCGCAGGTATCGAATCTGCCAACTACCCCTTCTGCACCATCGAACCCAATGTCGGAATGGTGCCGGTACCGGACGCCCGGCTCGACATCCTTGCCGAAATGGCCAAGACCAAAGTCAAGGTCAATGCCCAGATGGAATTCGTCGATATAGCCGGTCTGGTAAGCGGGGCCAGCAAGGGCGAAGGGTTGGGCAACCAGTTCCTCGGTCATATCCGTCAGGTGGATGCCATCGCTCATGTGATCCGCTGCTTTGAAGACGAAAACATCGTGCATGTGGACGGCAGCATTGATCCTCTGCGCGACCGGGAAGTGATCAACACCGAACTCATCCTCTGCGATCTGGACACCGTGACCCGGCGCATGACCAAGACCGCCTCCCAGGCGAAATCCGGGGATGCGGCCTTCAAGGCGCAACTGGTTGTTCTGGAAGGGCTGTACGCCCTGCTCAATGACGGTAAACCGGCTCGGTCCGCCCAACTCGACGATACGGGCGAGAAACTGATGAAGGAGCTTTGCCTTCTCACCGCCAAACCCGTACTCTATGTAGCCAACGTCAGCGAGGCGGAAATCAATACCGGCAACCAGTGGGTGGAAGAACTCCGTAAGGCAGCGGCGGCAGAAGACGCTTCCGTGGTCATGATTTCCGGGGCGATTGAAGAAGAATTGAGCGCCCTGAGCGTGGCCGAACGCCAGGATTTCCTGGCAGATCTCGGCCTTGAAGAACCGGGATTAAACCGGTTGATCAAGGCGGGCTACGAGTTGCTTGGGCTGATCAACTATTTCACCGTGGGCGAAAAGGAAACCCGGGCCTGGACCATCAAGCGCGGCACCAAGGCACCGCAGGCGGCTGCGGTTATCCACACCGATTTCGAACGCGGCTTTATCCGAGCCGAGGTCATCTCCTATACGGATTTCGTGGCCTGCGGCGGCGAGGCCAAGGCCAGGGAAAAAGGGTTGCTGCGTCTTGAAGGAAAAGAGTATGTCGTTCAAGACGGCGACTGCATGAATTTCCGCTTCAACGTCTAGCCGCAAAGAGAGCACTACGATGATCAGAACCAACACGGAACAGCTGGTCTGCCAGTCGGTGATCGGCGAAATCACCTCACCCCAGGGCGGAATCAGCCCTTACCGGATCAACCCGGACGGACATTCCGACGTATACCCCGGCGTGGGCGGCATCACCTACAACCTGCGGATCGGTGATTTGGCCGGAGAAAAATTCGGCGACCATGTGGAACCCGCTGTTTCCATCAGCAACTTCACCCAAGTTCAGGGGCAGCCCGGTCCCAACCGGGCGCTGAACCAATTTTCCTGCGCGGGCAACATCGCCAGGGTGGTCTCCGGCGACGCCAAGGGAGAAACCGGCCGGGTGACCGGCAAGCATGGCGGCATCGAACATGTGCTGGTGGATTTCCCCCCGGAGGTACTTGAACGTCTCACCATCGGTGACAAGATTCAGATCAAGGCCCATGGTTGCGGCCTGAAGCTCCTGGATTACCCAGGGATCAAGGTGATGAATCTGGACCCGGCCCTGCTTGGAGCAATCCCCCTAAAAAAACTCACCGGCGGCCGGCTACAGGTTCCGGTGACCCACACCGTGCCCGCCAAGATCATGGGATCTGGGATAGGCGCTTCCCACAGCCACAGCGGCGACTATGACATTCAGCTCTTCGATGAGGCTGTGGTCAAGGAGTACGGCCTTGCCGATCTGCGGCTGGGCGATTTCGTCGCCATTCTGGACGCGGACGCCACCTATGGCCGGATTTACAAAACCGGCGGAGTAGTCATCGGCATTATCGTCCACGCCAGCTGCGTACTGGCCGGACACGGACCGGGGGTAATGATCGCCATGACTTCGAAAGACGGCTTGCTGGTGCCGAAGATCAGCGCCAAGGCAAACCTGAGCGCCTATTTTGCCAAGATGAAATAAGCCTATAACTCCACGAAATAACCTTTTACCAATATCTTGTGGATGATACGGCTGCTACAAACGAGGATACCCCGTGAACAATACCGAACAGCTCAAACAACTGCTCCTGGCAAAATCCTACCGCCATGGGAAATTCAAACTCTCTTCAGGCAGGGAGTCGGATTTTTACATCGACGGCAAACAGACCACTCTCTCTGCGGAAGGCGCGTATCTCTGCGGCAAGCTGATCTTCGAGATCATCCGCAACAGCCCTGAAAAAATCGAGGCGGTGGGAGGAATGACTTTAGGCGCCGACCCCCTGGTCACAGCGGTTTCGGTGGTGAGCCATCTGGAGCAGGCCCCGATCCCAGCCTTTATCGTCCGCAAGGAATCCAAAGGCCACGGCACCGGACAGTACATCGAAGGCTTGAGCAACATGCCTCCGGGCTGCACCGTTGCCCTTCTGGAAGACGTGGTCACCACCGGCGGCACTTTGCTCACAGTGATCGAACGGGTTGAGGCGGCTGGATTCAAGGTGGGTCTGGTGGTAACCGTAGTTGATCGCCTGGAAGGCGGTGCCGAGGCCCTTGCCGAAAAAGGCTACCGGCTGGAAGCCATCTTCACCCGGCACACCCTGTTGCAGTGAAACAGAAAAAGGGAACAGAATGCAGTGCATAAAATGCAAGGGCAGGCTGGAAATTTCCCGGTCCTGCCGCCGGATCCGCATGCGGTGCAGCAAATGCGGCCACGAATACCAAATCCATGAGGTGGCCGATCAGTTGGATGCGGAAACCGAAGAGCTCCTCTCCCGCTGGAACTGCATCATCTACGATTAATAGAAACTCCTACTCTTTACCTTTCAGCTCTCCACTTGCAGCTGATCACCGGGGTAACGACCAAGCCGGCGCTGCATCCCAAACAGTAACCGATACTGGCGGCAACAGATGCGCGGCAGAGCTCCGAGAGCTATACATCGGAGCGTTCAGGCCGACAACAAAGCAGATGGCAAAACCGGGTGATTGCCTGCTCCCGCGTTACCACTCCAACCGCAGAACATTGTCCAGGGCGTCGACCTTGGTCACCCGCAGTGAAACAACATCACCCGGTTTTGCCGACACTGACTGACTCGGCGGCATGTCCGCATCCATGAGACAGTCAAGCAACGTCAGATTGATCCGCTTCGGCCCCTTATTGACCAGTAGCGCTTCTACCCTTGCGCCACTCTTCTGCTCCAGATACTTGAGCAACCAATAGCGATGCCGCGTGCGCCGGACCTGATTGACCTTGGAGAGCACCTTGTTGATATCCCCGGCAATCCCTGCAAGTTCGTCCGCGGAAAACATCGCTCCCCGGCCTGAGAGCAACTGTTTGATCTGATGCTGCATGACCAGATCGAGAAATCGGCGTATAGGGGAAGTAACCGTGGTATACTGCATGACGCCTACGCCGCTATGCGGTTTGGGATATACCAGGAGCTCTCCCGGCTTCAACTGCTTACGCTGACGAAACACCGAAAACAGATCCTTTTCTCCTCCGGCAATTAATCGCTGATGGGGCTCGTCCTGGGCCCGGAACAGGCCCGGCGCCTCTCGGTCCGCCACAAACTGCGCGGACAGGGAATTGGCCAGCACCATGAACTCCGCCACCAGACTGCGGGAAATGGTATCCACCGGCGACAGATTCACCGCCACCTTCCCTTCCGAATCGAAACTGATATTCACATCCGGCACCGGCAAGAGCAGGGCCCCTTTTTCAATGCGCCGCTGCTTGAGCTGCTCGCTGAGCCGGGCAAGCGCCTGCAACTCCCAGTCTCCGCTCCCCACCAGCTTTTCCGCCTCCGGGTAGCTCAACTGCCGCTTCACCTCGACCAAACTCGGCACAAGATCAAACTCCAGCACCTCGCCCTGTGGAGTAAGAAGAACCATGGCACTCAGGGTCGCCCTCGCTTTTCCAGCGACAAGGCTGCAGACTCCTTCGGAAAGCGCTCGCGGCAGCATGGAAACCTGGGTCTCGGGAAAATAAAGCGAGGTCATTCGCCGGGCGGCCTCCTCATAAATGGGTGTTCCAGGCATAACGTAATGGGCCACATCGGAGATATGGATGCCCACCAGAAAATTATCACCCCGGCGTTCCACATGCAGGGCATCGTCATAATCGCGGGTTGACTCGCCATCGATGGTGAGCAGGGGGAGCTCCCTGAAATCCCGCCTGTTTCGGCCGACAATTTCCTCGGCTACTGGCTCTGGGGCCTGGGCTGCGGCGATGTTGAGTTCCTCGGAAAAAGCCACCGGGATACCATAGCGCAGCAGGGCCACATTCTCATGGGGTTGCCAGAACCCGGCCTTAATCAAAAGATGATAGATATCATGCGGGCCGGTGAGTCCTGCTTTTTTGAGAAGCTCCCTGGCAAGCTCACTCTCCTCAGCCTCGCTGCCGAAAACATAGTAGTCGCCCAACAGAGCGAGGCAGCGGTCGCGTTCAGGCCACTCCACCGTGGCCTCCCCTTCCCAGAGATGTTTGAGCCCCATGGCCCCGGTGCTCATCAGGGCCTCCTGCTCTTTTTCCCTTTCCTGCTTAAGCCGCAAGCCGGCAACCGCCTCCGGGGTGTGAGCCAGCACCATGCCTTCCTTGTATTTAAAATAGAGACGATCAACAAAGATGGAACGGAGGAAGGCTGCAACATGATTATCCGTGGCGTTTTCCCCAAAGGCCAGCTCGGCAAGAAAAGCGGGACTGAAATTCATCCCTTCCTCCTCGCTGGCCAATTGCCAGATTTCTGCCAGATCAATCTGTGACATCATGACCTGTCTGGCCTGATCTGCCTCTTTGAGCAAACGGAGCTGCTCATCCCGGCTGAGCGTGAGAGAATGGCGCTTCGTGGATTGGTGCAGAAGGCGCGACAAAGGGAGATTCACCTCCCTGCCGTTTTGATTGATCAGACGCAGCCGTTTGCTGTCCTCATCAACAACCATGGCACAGACAAACCTGCCCTGTTCCATATATTCAATAATCGCACCCTGCAACGCCATATGATGTTCCCTTATAATGAAAGAAGGCAAGCCGGAAACTCTGTCCGATAACAATAGGGGGGAATCCGGGCTGCACGGTTGGCTGATATGGAGAAAAAACTGGCCTTTGTCTACCAGCTATTCAAATGGATGTCATCTTTTTCCGTGCCTGTAGAAAAGAGAGGTGATGCGGAAAATCGGGAATGCTGGTATGTAATGATTTGTTTTTTCCATTCGACGAGGTAACAAAACAATGTCGTCATCCGGATGGACTCAACGCATAAGGAGCCGTAACGAGATGCTCAAGAAAACACCTCGTTCGTAACGGCTCCTAAACACACATGAGCACAAGGCACCCATGAACAGCTCCCAGGAACAGGTCAAATCAGGCATTGTCGCCCTCATCGGGCCACCCAACGTGGGTAAATCCACGTTGCTTAACAGCCTGCTCGGGCAGAAGATATCCATTGTTTCGCCAAAGCCCCAGACCACCCGCAACCGAATCCTCGGCATCGTCAACGGCCCGGACTACCAGATCATCATGCTGGACACCCCCGGCATCCACAAAGCAAGAAGCCCCTTGAATCTGGAGATGGTGAAGATTGCCCTCGGCAGCCTAGCCGAGGTGGACGCCATTGTTTTCATGGTTGACGTCACCATGCCCCTGCCAAACACGGGCAATACCCCTACCCGCTGTCTTGAGGGCATCGACAAACCGGTACTGCTGTTGCTGAACAAGATGGACCTCATCGACAAAGAAAAACTGCTCCCCATTATCGCCACCTACAAGGAGCTTTTTCCGTTTCAGGCGATCCTGCCCCTGTCGGCCAAGGCAAGCGACGGCACCGCCCTGGTCATTCAGGAACTCTGCACCCTGCTTCCCACCGGGCCGCGTCTCTACCCCGAGGATATCCCCACCGATGCCAGCGAACGGTTCATTGTCGCGGAGATCATCCGGGAAAAAATCTTTTTACAGACCGGACAGGAGATTCCCTATTCGACCGCAGTGACGATAGAGAGCTTCAAGGAAAACGCCGCCAAAAAACTGATAACGATCCACGCCACCATCTATGTGGAAAAGGATTCGCAAAAAGGCATCATCATCGGCAAGAACGGCAGCAAACTCAAACAGCTCGGACAGGCCGCCCGGAAAGACGTGGAGGAACTCCTTGACCAGCACGTGCTTCTCAAGCTTTGGGTGAAGGTACAAAAAGATTGGACCAGCGATCCACGCTTCCTGCGGGAACTCGGCTTCTGAAAAATCAAAAAAATAAGGGACGACTCCTGAGAATCGCCCCCCGCTTGCAACCTTTCTATTTTTTCACAACTTAGACAACCACGTTCACTCCACGTGATCGCTGCTGCATTTGTGTCCTTTGTTCCTGCTGCTGCCTGGAGGGCGGTTCCCGCCGTTCCGACTCACGCACCGATTCTTCCGGGCCATTCTGATCCGCGGCTTGTCCCGCCTGGGTGACAGCCCTGGATGCCTCTAGAGCGGCGGCGGAAATCTTGGTCACAACATCGGGGGATGCCTGACTGGTCTGACCGGATTCCGTCCTGTTGTTTTTCGGTTTCCTGTCTCCTTCCGCCCCGGCATAAGGGGAAACAGGCCGGTCGGTCTTGACATTGGTCTGTACTGAAGTGGCGCTGGGATCCAAGAGCATTGTTCCACCTCCATTCTGCGTAAACATCTATTTCTGCGTAACGGCGCTGACGGAGTGCCAGCCGGTAATTCCTTATATATTATATTATAATTTTCATAATAGATAAAGCAACCTCTTGAAGAAAAAATAATATAGCCCCTTCCACACTCGCCTTCCCTTGCTTTTTCCCAAGCATCCTCTTGAATAACCCGGTAAAACGATATATAAAACACAGCTTGAATACGATTCGTCCGCAACGCGCAGCCTGCTCTGTGTTGCTCATTTTTTTTGCAAGGAGAATACCATGAACGAGGTCAGAGTACGCTTCCCACCCAGCCCGACCGGATATCTTCATATCGGCGGGGCCAGGACCGCTATCTACAACTGGCTGTTTGCCCGCAAGCACGGGGGCAAACTGGTGCTGCGCATAGAGGATACGGACGCGGAACGCTCCACTCAGGAATCCATCCAAGGAATTCTCGACGGCCTGGAATGGCTTGGGGTCGATTGGGACGAAGGCCCCTATTTTCAATCGGAATATGCCAAAGAGCATGTGGCCGCAGCCCAGAGGCTGCTGGCCGACGGCAATGCCTACAAGTGTTTTTGCAGCAAGGAAGAACTCGAGGCCAAACGGGAAGCCGCAGCAGCAGCCAAGGGCGACTACCGTTATGACGGCGTCTGCCGCAGGCTCAGCCCCGAACAGGTCCGGGAAAAAGAGGCGCTGTCTCTCCCGTATGTTATCCGCTTCAAGGTGCCGCAGGAACCGGGCAAGGTCGGGTTTGACGATCAAGTCTATGGCCGGGTTGAACGCGCCTATGAGGATATCGAAGATTTCGTCATTGTCCGCTCCAACGGCATGCCTCTCTATCTGCTCTGCAATGTGGTCGACGATATCCGCGACCGCATAACCCATGTTATCCGCGGCCAGGACGGCCTGAGCAACACCCCGCGCCAGATCTTGCTCTATCGGGCTCTGGGTGCGCCACTGCCGAACTTCGCCCACATGCCGCTGACCCTTGACCTGAACAAGGCAAAAATTTCCAAGCGCAGCCACGGCGAGATCGTTTCGGTCCAGTTTTACCGGGAACAAGGTTTTCTGCCCTGGGCTCTGGCAAACTTTCTCGTCCTTTTGGGATGGTCCACCTCCGATGACCGCGAGATCTTCTCGCGGGAAGAACTCCTTGAGGCATTCAGTCTTGACGGCATCACTCGGTCCAACTCCATCTTCAACTACCGCAAGGACGACCCAAAATTCTTCACCGATCCCAAGGCAATCAATATCAATGCCCATTACCTGCGCACCCTGCCCATCGAGGACATCGGCACCCTGGTCAAAGTGGAGTTTCAAAAAGAAGGGTTGTGGGATGAAGCCTACGACGGCAACAAGCGGCAGTGGTTCCTGAAAACCCTGGATATGACCAGGGAACGCTTCCACACCTTGAAGGATTTCGCCTCCTTGGGCCGGGCCTATTTTGCCGATGATTTTGCCATGGACGAGACAGCCCTTGCCAAAAACGTACTGAAACACCCAGACCTCAAGGAATGGCTGCCCAAGCTGGCCGACAGTTTCGAAGCCCTGCCGGAACTCAGCCACGATGAGACGGAACGGGTCTGCCGGGAGTTTGCCGAAGAGCTCGGAATAAAGGTGGGGGTTCTGGTCAACGGCGCTCGGGCGGTCATCACCGGTCAGGTCAAGGGGCCGAGCATGTTCGAGGTTTTTGCCCAGATCGGCAAGCAACGGGTTGTAACCCGCCTGCGTGATGCAGCAAGATACTTCGAATAAAAATCGCCACGAACCCCACGAAAGAGCACGAAAAAACCTCTGAGCGTCTGATAAAAGTCAGAAAAATCCCTTCCCGCCAAGAAAGGGGAGTCAATTTTAAGAGTTTTGCCAGCCCCTTATCTCTTTCGTGTTCTTTCGTGGCCAAAAACTATACGGGAAATAAGCATATGAGCAGCGACGAAATTCAGTCAAAGGACTTCATTCGCACCATCATCGCCGATGACCTTGCCACCGGCAAGCACGAACAGATCGTCACCCGCTTCCCGCCGGAGCCTAACGGCTATCTCCATATCGGCCATGCCAAGTCCATCTGCCTCAACTTCGGCATAGCGAACGAAAACGCCAATGCCCGCTGCCATCTTCGCTTCGATGACACCAATCCCACCAAGGAAGAGCAGGAGTATGTCGAATCCATCAAGGACAATGTCCGCTGGCTCGGCTTTGACTGGGACGAACACCTCTATTTTGCCTCGGATTATTTCGGTCAGCTTTACGAATACGCCGAACATCTGATCACCGCCGGCAAAGCCTATGTCTGCGATCTTTCCGCCGAGGATACCCGCGCCTACCGGGGGACCCTGACTGAACCGGGAAAAAACAGCCCCTACCGTGATCGTCCGGTGGCGGAAAATCTTGACCTGTTCCGGCGCATGCGGGCAGGGGAATTCCCGGATGGCACAAGGGTATTGCGGGCGAAAATCGACATGGCCTCGGGCAACATGAACATGCGCGACCCGGTGCTTTACCGGATATTGCACGCCAGCCACCATCGGACCGGAGACACATGGTGCATCTATCCGATGTACGATTACACCCACCCCATTTCCGATGCGCTGGAAGGGATTACCCACTCGCTCTGCACCCTGGAGTTTGCCGACCACCGTCCTCTTTACGACTGGACCCTCGACAACCTGCCGGTACCCTGCCATCCGCGGCAGATCGAATTCGCTCGTTTGAATCTCAGCTACACCGTGGTCAGCAAACGTAAACTCCTGCAACTGGTCAACGAGGGGTATGTTTCCGGCTGGGACGACCCCAGAATGCCGACCCTGTCGGGCATCCGCCGCCGCGGCTATACTCCGGTCGCGCTACGCAGCTTCTGCGACAAGATCGGGGTGGCAAAAAAAGACAGCATGGTGGATGTAGCTCTGCTGGAACATTGCGTGCGTGAGGACCTTAACGAAACCGCCGTCCGGGTCATGGGCGTGCTTGCCCCGCTCAAGGTGGTGATTACCAACTATCCCGAAGACCGCACCGAGAGCCTCACAGCCCAAAACCACCCGCAGAAGCCGGAGATGGGCGAGCGCCATGTCCCCTTTGGCCGGGAGGTGTATATCGAACGCGAAGATTTCATGGAGGAGCCGGCGAAAAAATTCTTCCGGCTGGCGCCAGGACGGGAGGTGCGGTTACGCTACGCCTATTTCATCAAATGCGAAAAGGTGATCAAGGACGAGACCACCGGCGAGATCATTGAGCTGCATTGCACCTATGACCCGCAAACTCTTGGGGGCTCGGCCCCGGATGGGCGCAAGGTCAAAGGCACCATCCACTGGGTCTCCGCCGCCCATGGGGTGTCTGCGGAGGTGCGCCTCTACGACCGGCTCTTCACCGAAGAAAACCCGGACGCAGGCGAGGCGGACTTCAAAACCTTTGTCAACCCGGAATCCCTGGTGGTTCTTACAGATTGCCTGGTGGAACAGAGCCTGGTCAATGCCAAGCCCGGCAGCCATTACCAGTTTGAACGCCAGGGATATTTCTGTGTGGACAGCAAGGATTCCAAGGATGGCACCCCCGTGTTCAACCGGACTGTCACCTTGCGCGACACCTGGGAGAAAGAAAAGGCCAAAGGTTAAAGGTTAAAAAAAAAGAATGGCGCGGGGAATCCTTCCCGCGCCATTCTTTTTTTCCGCTTGTCCTGATCTTTCGCCTTGCACCTTTCACCGCGTCCCGATCACAAACTCCTCGAACATATCAACCTCATGCCGACAGCCGATAACCAGCGGTACCCGCTGGTGCAGCGATGTAGGCTCGATATCCATGATGTTCATGCCGTCATCGGTAATGGCGCGCCCACCGGCCTGCTCCACCAAAAAAGCCAGGGGAGCGGCCTCGTACAACAAACGCAGTTTGCCATGGGGCTTGGCCGGATTCCGGTTATCGCGCGGGTAAAGAAAAATTCCGCCGGCAATAAGATTACGGTGAAAATCCGCCACCAGTGAACCGATGTACCGGGCATTATAGGGCCGTCCGGTTTCCTTGTCGTTTTCCTTCAGGTAATCAACAAACCTCCGGACCTCGCTGCTCCAAAAGTTGTAATTCCCTTCATTCACGCTGAAATATTTGCTCCGCTCGGGAATCTTGATATCAGGATGCGACAGATAGAATTCGCCCACGCTGGGATCAAGGGTAAAACCATGCACTCCCTCCCCGGTGGTGAATACCATCATAGTGCTGGAGCCGTAGATGATATACCCTGCAGCCACCTGATCCCTGCCCTTTTGCAACAGATCGGCTTCCTCGCCCTGGGGGGTAAGATCATTGGTGGACTTCCGCCGATGGATGGAAAAAATGGTGCCGATGTTCACGTTGACATCGATATTGGATGAGCCGTCCAAGGGATCAAAGGCCAGGGTATATTTGCCCACGCTCCCCTCGGCCACCGGAATGATATCCGCCTCCTCCTCCGAGGTCATTACACAGATATAACCGCAACGGGCCATACGGCGCTTGATGGTGTTGTTGGCCAACTCATCAAGCTTCTGCACATGCTCTCCCTGGATATTCGTTTTCCCTGCCATCCCAAGAATATCGGCCAATCCGGCCATATTAACTTCGGCGTTGATTGTTTTAGCAGCCACGATCAATTCACTGAGCAGGCCGGAAAGATCGCCGGTGGCTTCGGGATGCATACGTTGGCTGTCCATAATATGACGGCTTACGGTAATTCCAAACGGTTTGGTCATTTCACTCCCCATGCAGGATCAGGCAAAAAAGGTTCAGCGCGAAGGCTGGATTGGCAGGGCGCATGCCCTGTTGGAATAGTACGGAAGAAAACCATTTGGGTCAAACAAAAAGAGCCTGCACAGGGGCAGACTCTTTTTGCCTTGCAACCATATCACGGATATCAAACGAACATCTGACCGATCTTCGCCTTGAAATCATCCTTGGAAAAAGGCTTGGTGATAAAATCCGTCACCCCGGCCTGCCGGGCCAGCTCCGACTGGGTCTTCTCCGATTCGGTGGTCGCCATCAGCACGGGTATCTTTATCCATTCCGACTTTTTCCTGATCTCGCGGGTCAGCTCGATCCCGTCCATGTTCGGCATGTTCATATCGGTGATGATCAGGTCAAATTCGCTGTCTATCTGGAGGTAATCAAAGGCCTTTTTCCCATCTTCCACCGTAACCAGCTCCATGCCGAGATCCGCGGCAACGCCCTTGTAAAAGAACAGCATGGCCTTGGAGTCATCCGCGGCAAGAATGCGTTTTTCCTTGGTCCCCACCTCGCCGAGAGTCAACTGCTGGATATCCTTGGCGGCTTGCTCCCCGCCGATCTTTTCAAGTTCCGCCCGGAAGGCGCCAATGGCTTCCTGATCGCCGGATTTCCGCAGAGCGGCAATCAAGGTGTCAGCCTGCTCACCATTTTTATAAAGGGCGGCAAATAACTGTCGGGCATGGGAGGTGATGATCGCCGAAAGCACCCGAGCGCTCTGGGCGTCTCCCTTGGCAATGGTCTCGTTCACGACCTTGACTACCCCGGGGTTGCACTGATGATCAAGGGCGGTCACCACGGCAATAAGCACGAGGTCGTCATCCTCGGCCAAGCCATCAGTCAGGCCGATCACACTGCGCATGGAGCTGATTCGCCCCAACGCCTCATAGATGGCAAATTTGAGATTAGCATCCCCGCCCTTTTCCAGATGGGCGACCAGGACATCGGCGCCCCGCTTTTTCCCGGTCATGCCGACGACGTTGGCCGCCATGATTTTTTCGTCCTTGTCGCCGGTATCAAGGCATTTTTCCAGGGCCGGCATTATCTCCTCCCCCATGCCGGCAAGGGTGGAGATAACCACCCGCCGAAACGAAGGGTTGGCATGATGGATAAAACCGATGAGGAAATCGGCGGTGATCCCATCGGGGAAATTGGCGATATTTTCCACGGCCATGGCGGTGCGCAAATCGCACCCTGCATCAACATGTTGCACCTCACGGCTCTCGGAGACCATGGTCATCAAGGCATCGCGGACTTTAAGATCATGGGTTCCGGCAAGGCCACGCATGGCCCAGGCAACGACGGAATAATCTTCATGTTTGAGATAGGGCAGCAAAATTTCAGTGAGGTCTGCATCCTTGTAATTATTCAGGGCGCGAATGATCTCGGAAATCAGCTCGTTGTCGTTCACCGAGCCGAGGAGCTTCACCAGGGCATCCTTGAGGGCGGAGGAACCGCCGTCGGCAGCCCGCCGGATACACATGAGACGGACAGCCTCTGATGCATGTCCCAGGCCGGCGATGATCTCTTGCTCCCGCCCGGCAAGCAAATCAAAAAGGGCATGATAGACCATTTCATCAACCGCCTGATCACCAAGCGGATTGGCATACAAATCCCACAGGGCAGGTATGGCTTCCACCAACCGGGACTCCTTGATCTCATCCAGGCAGATGATCTGTTCGATCATATCTTTTTGAGCAAAATCCTTCAAAAGATCCATGGTACTCCTTCACGTACGTTATCTTTGTCGCTTGGCCAAACCTTCCAGGACCACAAGCCGATATCTATTCGATGCTAGATTTATAGTATTATACCGATCCCCATTTTAGAATCTTTTTTTTCAAGAACCGTTATGGAAGAACCATCCTCGTGTCACTCCTGCTCTTTCGGTCATTACCAGCGGTTCATTCTGCCGTTTGCTTCCAAGGCCTTACTTCCCGCCAATCACTGAGGCAATCTTTTCAAGAGGCAAAATTTTCTCCACCCCGCCAAGGGCGATTGCCTCTTTGGGCATGCCGAAAACCACACAAGAATCTTCATCCTGAGCAATGGTATAGGCCCCTGCCTGGTGCATCTCGGCCATCCCCCGCGACCCGTCATCGCCCATGCCGGTCATGATAATGCCGATGGCATTTTTCCCGGCGTAGCGAGCGGTGGAGCGGAAAAGCACATCCACCGAAGGCCGATGCCGACAGACCAGAGGGCCGTCCTTGATCTCCACGAAATAGCGGGCGCCGCTGCGTTTCAGCATCATGTGCCGATTGCCTGGGGCAATGAGAGCCTGACCGCGCAGCACGGTGTCGCCGTCCTGCGCCTCCTTGACCCGAATCCTGCACAGCCCGTTCAACCGCTCGGCAAAAGCGCGGGTAAACCCCTCGGGCATATGCTGGACAATGACAATACCGGAACAATCCCCCGGCAGCGCCTCAAGAAATATGCGGAGGGCTTCGGTGCCCCCGGTTGAGGCGCCGACAGCCACCACCTGTTCCGTGGTCTGGACCATGGCCTTGGGTTGGGGTGGAGCCAGCATGACATCGGCGGTGAGTTTTTTTTCCACACGATGCGGCTTGGCGGCAATGCGCTTTACCATGACCCTTGCCGCTGCCTTGACCGAGTCGCAGATCCGAATTTTCGATTCCTCAATGAACTGTTTCGTCCCAAGCTTGGGTTTTTGAATGATGTCGATGGCCCCATATTCCAAGGCCTTGAGCGTGGTTTCCGCCCCCTTTTCCGTAAGGGTCGAACACATAACCACCGGAATGGGATGCTGGCTCATAATCTTTTGGAGAAAAGTTATCCCGTCCATGCGCGGCATCTCCACATCAAGCACGATGACGTCCGGCACCTCCTTGGCGATAAAATCCGCTGCCACGTATGGATCGCGAGCCGCACCCATCACCTCGATCTGCGGATCCGACTGCAGGGTATCGGTAAGGGTTTGCCGAACCACGGCGGAATCATCGACAATCAGCACTCTGATTTTTTTTCCCATGGATAATCGCCTAACTATTTAACTGGGGAATACGCCTCATCAACACATCCCCGGTATGGGTAAAGAAAAAAATCTTGCAGCCACGCACCCCGCCGACTTTTTCCACGGCAACGGAAACATTATACCGCGCCAGAGCCTCTCGGGCCGCCTTGATGTTCATGGCGCCGATGGTTTCCACCTTACCCACGGTGTCGAAGCGCACATCCAGCACGTCGGCGCCGCCGAAGATCTTTGCCACCAGTCCGGCGTTGGGACACAAGGCCTTGCCGTGGGTCAAAACTTCAATCATGTACCGCACCGAAGTCTCCACGAAGCGGAAACTGTCCTCCATATTTAAATCCGAACGGACCGGCATCACTCCATGGCACATGGCCCCGACTTTTTGCCGGGGGCAAAACAGGCAAACCGAAACACAGGAGCCGAGGATGGTCGTAATCAGGGTAGGCTCCTGGGCGACAAACAACTCGCCCGGATGCAGGTTCACCACCGGCAGATCCGTATCCATGATGTCCTTCATCAGCGGCATCGATACACCGCCGCGGCAACCCGCTCCATCCGGTCCCCTATGCCTTCCAGGGTTTCCGAATGTCCGGTGAACAGGTAGCCCTTGGGAGAAAACTGACGATAAAACTTTTCAAAGAGCGCGCACTGGGTTTTCCGGTCAAAATAAATAATGACGTTGCGGCAGAAAATAAGATCCATCTTCTGATCAATGCCGAAATCCCGATCCATGAAGTTGAGTCGCCTGAAGACAACTTTCCGTCGAAGTTCCGGAACAACCCGATGAAATCCCTTGTACGCACCCTTCCCCTTCATCAGATATTTATTGCGCAGCAACGGGGCAACCGGAGCCACCACCTCATTGCTATAGATCGCCTCTTCCGCCTTGGCAAGCACCTCGGTACAGATATCCGTGGCGAGAATGGCGTAGTCCAGCCCCGGATACCGGGAAAAATAATCATCAAGAACCATGGCCAGGGTGTAAGGCTCCTCGCCGCTTGAGCAGCCCGCGCTCCAAACCCGGAGCGTCTTGTGGTTCGAATGGGTCATGCGCTGCACATAGTCGGGGAGAACAAGGTTGGTCATCACCTCAAAATGTTTTTCCTCCCGGAAAAAATCGGTCTTATTGGTGCTGACCACGTCGATCATGTGGCACAGCTCCTTGGCTTGACCATCGGGACTTAACACATAATCAAGGTAGGCGGAAAAAGAATCCAGCTGCAGTTGCCGCAGCCGCTTCTGCAACCGGGCGGAAAGCATGGTCTTTTTGATGGGAGAGAGCTTTATGCCGCAGGCTTCGTAAATAAAAGCGCTGAATCGGTTAAAATCCCGATCGGACAAGGTCCGCGCTTGCGCGGACCACTCAGCCGCTGTCCCCTGATTTGCGGAATTAGTCATGCAATCCCTCAGACACCCACCGCCTGCGTCCCTTGCGCTTCCGCCTCGGCAGCTTCTTCCGGCTTGGACTCGTCCTGCCGGCCCGAACCGACGGAGTCCATTTCCCGCAAGGCCGCTTCACCTTCGCTGGACAAAACCCTATCGATATCGAGGATGATCAAAAACTTCTCCTCGCTCTGCCGACCCATGCCCTTGATAAACTCGGTGTTCAGGTTTGTCCCCATCTTGGGGACAGCCTCGATATCCTCCGGATTCAGGTCAAGAACCATCTGCACGGAGTCGGTCAACACCCCCATCTCCACCAGATTACCGTCCACCTCCAACTCCACGATCATGATGCAGGTGTTCTTGGTGTACTCAATACTCCCCATCCCCAACTTAAGGCCTAGGTCCATAACCGGCACCACGTTACCGCGCAGATTGATAACGCCGCTCAGGTAAGCGGGCATCCGGGGAATCCTGGTCATGGTGGTGACATCAAGCACCTCCCTGACCTTGGAAATTTCTATGGCAAACCCCTCCTCCCGAAGCATGAAGGTGAGATATTGCGTGGCCTGTAACTGAACAGCTTCATTTTTTGCACTCATGTTTTCTCTCCCATGTGCTGTTTAAGATGCAAGGATGGAGGCCAAAGGTGAAAGGCTAACGGTGCAAAAAATCTGTCCTTTTCCCTATATCCTTTAACCTTTCACCTTTGGCCTCTAGCCTTGCTCCTTTTTTCTTCAGTTGGCAAGAGCGTCATGCTCTTCCTGCCGGGCGCATTTCATTACATTGGCCACATCAAGAATCAGAGCGACATGCCCGTTGCCCAGGATCGTCGAGCCGGAAAGCCCCGTGGCGTTCCGATACACCCAACCCAGTGATTTCAAAACCGTCTGGTGCTCGCCCACCACGCCGTCCAGCACCAGGCCAAACCGCTCACCGTTGATTCTGCTGATCACCATCTGCTCCAAGGCGGGCCTTTCTCCGGGAATGGCAAAAAAATCCCGAAGCCGCACATAGGGCACCAGTTGATCGCGCACCGGCAGCATCCGCCGCTGGTGGAACTTGGCGATATCCTCCCCGGTCAGCTCCACGCACTCCTCCACCTGGGAAAGGGGCAGGACGAAATGCGTATCCCCGACCTTGGTCAGCAGACCGTCGATAATGGCCAGGGTCAGAGGCAGCATGATGGTGATGGTGGTCCCCTTTCCCTTGACGCTGCTGGTCACGGAAACCGAGCCCTTGAGGGCGTCCACCGTGCTTTTCACCACGTCCATGCCTACCCCGCGACCGGAGACACTGGTAACGGTCTTGGCCGTGGAAAGCCCGGGAGTGAAGATGGTATTCCAGATCTCCTGCTCGCTCAGTTCCATGTCTGGACGTATAAGCCCTTTTTCCAAGCCCTTCTGTCGGATTCTCTCCGCATCGAGACCTTTGCCGTCATCGGTGACGGTAATGACGACATTGGCCCCGGAATGCTGGGCGGCCAGGGAAATGGTGCCTTTACGCGGCTTGCCGGCAAGCTCACGCTCTTCGGGCGACTCGATCCCATGGTCGATACTGTTCCTGATAAGATGGACCATGGGGTCGCCCAACTGGTCGATGACGTTCTTGTCCAGCTCGGTCTCGGCGCCCTCGGTTACCATAACTACTTCCTTGCCCAGCTCGGCGGAAAGGTCCCGAACCAACCGCTTGAATTTGGTAAAGGTGGTGCCGATGGGCAGCATCCGGATATTGAGCACACAATCCCGCAGTTCGGCGGTAAGGCGCTCCACCTCCTCCACCGGCTCGACAAGATCGGAATCCTTATGATGGCTGGAAACCTGGGTTAATCGGGCCTGGGTGACAACCAGTTCCCCCACCAGATTGATGAGCTGATCGAGTTTTTCCGAGGCAACCCGGATGCTTTCCGCGCCCTTGGCAACACCCCCCTTGCCCTTGCCCTCCTTGACCATTTTCTGTTCGGCCAACGCGGCGTCGATGCTGGTTCTTGAAACGAGTCGTTCCTCAATGAGCAATTCACCCAGCGGCTTCTGCCGCTCAAGGACTTTTCCGAGGTCGGTGGCGGAAACCTCCCCTTTTTCCACGAGGATCTCGCCAAGCTTCCTGTGCTCTTCGAATTCATCCTCTCCCTCAACGGCAAGAACCTTCAGCTTCACCTCGCAGCTCGATTCGGCAAAGACCAGCACATCCTCGACTCCGTTGACCCCCTTGTCCGTGGTGAGCAGTATTTCCGACTTTCCCTCCTCGTGGAGAAATACCGTACACTCACCGAGCATTTTCAGCTCGTCAAGCAACTGCTCCAACGTGTTCCCGCCGACAAAAAATTCCGGGGTCGGCTTGATGGTGATCCGGTAATGGGTCATTGAGCCCACGGTGGGATCTTTTTCCACCGCGCCCCCCATATCCAAGGCTGGAGGAGCAGAGACGGACGCAGGTTGTTCCTTGCCCGGCGCTCCACCGCCGACCAGAGCCTGCAACAAACCGATTATCCGCTCTCCCTCGGCTGGATCGGCCTCGCCTCCGCAGGTGGCGGCATCGAGCAGAGCGCGAATATGATCCCGTGAGGCCAAGGTCAAATTAATCAACTCGGTACTCACCGGCACCGTACCGTCCCGAACCTTGTCCAGGGCCGTTTCCACATGATGGGTGAACCCGGAGATATCATCGAAGCCAAACATCGCGCCGGAACCCTTGATAGTATGCATGGCCCTAAAAACCCGGCTCACTATCTTGAGGTCGGAAGGATCCTTCTCCAGCTCCAGCAGAGAGGTTTCCAACTCCTCAAGCAGTTCTCCCGCCTCCTCACGAAAAATCTCAGCGTATTCCGAATCCGCCATAATTCACCTTTCCTGTTCAGCTATCAGTGTCGTGTGCCGATTAATAGCGTTCGAACTCGTTATGATCATCCAGGGCAATACTCGTCCCGCCTTCTGTTCCAGAGTGAGGCTTGCCACCTGACATCCTCCCTTTCTTTGCCGCAGGCAAGGCCAAGGAAACCTTCGCTGATCTCTGCCCCCCGACAATTGGGTTACTTGCCTGTAGTCTTTGCCTTCCTGTCTCTTCCAGCTTAAAAAATCCGATGGTCTCCAAGAGCTGGGAGGCCTGCGCGGTGAGTTCCTCACTGGTGGAAGCCATTTCCTCCGCTGCCGCGCTGTTACTTTGAATAACCGAATCAAACTGCTCGATGGCCTTGGAATTCTCCTCAATCCCCCTGGCCTGCTCGTTACTGGCCGCATCGATCTCCTGCACCAGTTCGGCGGTCTTCTGAATCTGTGGCAAAATATCGTTGATAAGCCTGCCGGCATTGGTTGCCGTCGCCACGCTGGCTGAAGCAACGCCCTTGATCTCCTGGGCCGACACTTGGCTGCGCTCGGCAAGCTTGCGCACCTCAGAGGCCACCACGGCAAAGCCCTTGCCGTGCTCCCCGGCCCGGGCCGCCTCAATAGCGGCATTCAAGGCCAGCAGGTTCGTTTGCCGGGCAATTTCTTCAATGAGTTCAATCTTTTCCGCAATGTGCTGCATGGCGGTTACGGTTTCCGCCACCGCCTTGCCGCCGGTTTCGGCATCAATGGCAGTCTTGCTGGCAATGGTTGAGGTCTGTCGGGCATTGTCGGCGGTCTGAGTCACGGTACTGGCCAGCTCTTCCATGGAAGAAGAGATCTCCTCCACCGAGGCTGCCTGTTCACTGGCTCCCTGAGAAACCTGCTGGGAGCTACTGTTCAATTCATGACTGCCGGCGGCCACCTGGTCGGCAGCGCCGCGGACATCCTGGATAACCTCTCGGAGTTTCACCACCATATGCCCAAGAGCTTCCATCAACTGACCGGTCTCATCTTTGCCGGACACTTTGATGATACACTTAAGATCACCGGCGGACAAAGCCTTGGCCACATCAAGCCCTTGATTGAGGGGAGTAGTGATGGCCTTGGCAATGAAGAGCCCAAGGAAAACGGCGAGCACCACACCGACAACGGCACAGCCTATCATCAAACGTCTCGAGGCACTGGCAATCCCGTCATTATTCTCGGCGGTGTCCTTTGCATCCTGGAGCTTTTTGTTCTGAAGTGCATCAATGGCCGCGTTCTCGTCAAATGCCGCCTTTTTCATCTCGCCCTTGGTCAGTGCCTGAGCTTCCGCATATTTTCCGGCCTGAACCAAAGCCACTACCTGATCAATGTACTTGCCGTAAACCTTCCTTGTCTCTACAAAGGTCTGAAACAATTTTCGAGCCTCATCGGAAATGATGGTTTTTTCAAACGTCTCGGCCGATGCCTCGATGTGCTGCCGCAGCTCCTTGATGTTATCCATGGCCGTCTGACGCTCCGCAGCTGCATCTGCTTCCGCCAATTCACGGACATTGATCCGCACCCGCTGGAAGGTAATACCGATATCCCCCAGCAGAGACAACGGCACGGTCATCTTTTCATAGAGTACGGTATCGGCCTCATCCACTGCATTGATCCCTTTGACCCCGATGACGCCGATAATCAAAGCAATGATTGCGACCAAAATAAAACTTGAAGTAAGCTTAGTGCCGATCTTCATATCATTGAACCATTGCATATAAAACCTCCTTTTTTTTGCAACACATAATTATTGGCGACCGTGGAATCAAATTTTATCAAAACTATAAAAGAGTATCTCGCAAACCCAGTTGCGCTTCTACCGTTATTTTCAATACCGCTCAAAATCCTCTTCCTTTCCCGACGCCAGGGCAAGCTTCACCCCCCTGGCCGAAGGCGCAACATTTTTTTTCGCCGCAGGGCTTGGCGTCGGCAGGGATCGCCCCTGCCGACGCGCCATGGCTTTTCCTCCCGCCGTATCCGTCTTGAAAAAGGCGATGGTTTCCTGCATTTGCGCCGCCTGGGCGGTCAGCTCCTCGCTGGTGGAGGCCATCTCCTCGGCGGCCGCGCTGTTGGACTGGATCACCTGATCAAACTGCTGGATGGCCCGGGCATTTTCATCAATGCCGCGGGCCTGCTCGTTGGATGCCGCGTCGATCTCATGAACCAGCTCGGCGGTTTTCTGGATCTGTGGCACGATCTCGTTAATGAGTTTGCCTGCGTTGGTAGCGGTTCCCACGCTTGACGAGGCCACGCCTTTTATCTCCTGGGCCGACACCTGACTGCGCTCGGCGAGTTTCCTCACCTCCGAGGCCACCACGGCAAAGCCCTTGCCGTGCTCTCCGGCCCGGGCCGCCTCGATGGCGGCGTTCAAGGCGAGAAGGTTGGTTTGCCGGGCGATCTCCTCGATCAACTCGATCTTTTCCGCGATATGCTGCATGGCGGCAACGGTTTCGGCAACAGCCTTGCCGCCAGCCACGGCATCGGCCGCAGTCTTGGTGGCGATGGACGCAGTTTCCCGGGCATGATCGGCGGTCTGGGCCACGGTGCCGGCCAGCTCCTCCATGGAGGAAGAGATCTCCTCAACTGCGGCCGCCTGCTCACTGGCCCCTTGAGAAACCTGCTCCGAGCTGCTGCTCAGCTCCTGGCTGCCGGAGGCCACCTGATCGGCGGCGGCCCGCACATCGGTAATAATTTGCCGTATTTTTTCAATCATGGCACTCAGGGACTTACCCAGAGTATCCTTGGCGGAAAGCAATTTGACATCAACCCGAAGATCTCCCTTGGCAATCAACTCCGCATTGGCGGCAGTTCTCCGCAGATTCTCGACCATGTTGGCAAGGGATTTCCCCAGCACGTCCTTATCGGAAAGGATTTCCACCTGGACATCAAGATCGCCCAAGGCGATTTGCTCTGCCATCCGGGCGGTTTTCCGGAGATTGGCCACCATATTTTTTATGGCAACCAACATTTGGGCAACCTCATCTTTTTTCTCCACCTTTATCTCAACGGTGAGATCGCCCCCAGCTATCCTGTCAAATGTAACAATGGCATCGTTGATAGGGAGAAATGCTTTACGGATAAAGAAAAAGAGAACCGCCAAAATGATGGCCGCAATCAAGAAGTTGATCCCGAGGTTGGCGATTAATTTTTTCTGCAAATCATCCACGATATCCTGAACATCGTCCATGACCAGGATATAACCGATCTCCTGTCCCTGATAATCCGTTAACACCAAGGGATATGTAATAAAAAACTTTCCGTTGAGCTTATATTCGTCTTTTCCCGCCGAGTAGCTGCTTACGATGTTTTTGGCAAGCTCGGATGAGGTTGCATAAAAAACCAAATTATCAGCAAGGATATCCGTTTCTTTCTTTTCCGGACGTTGCGCTTTCTTAAAAACATCCGGGCGGATGCCTATGGCATAATCAATGCCGAAGGTCTCTTTCAAATTATTCAGCAACCCGCTGATTGAGCCGCCGAACTCGACCGTACCTACATGTTTATCTTCATATGAGACAGGGAATACCACCCGCAGCCCTGGTCCGCCTACGCCGACCTCAAGGCCGACGACATTCTTCTTGTTCTGATTGGCCTCGACAACCATGCTGCGGAAAGCGGAAAGATCATCGCCAAATTTCTCGGGTTTATGTAGCCGTAAAAAACTGGTTGCCGGAGGGGTATGAAATTGAAACTGATCGATATCGTATTGCTTCTTCAGTTTTTCATTATACTTCCCCAAATCCTGGATCAGTGCTTCCCGATTGCCCTCGGCAAAGGAACGGACAACCTCTTTGTTTTTCGTCAAGGTCTCCATGGCCAAGGAAAGATTTTGCAGTTGCTGATCGAGAGAGTTTTTAAAGGTGGCCCGTACCCTGGCAGCCCGCGTTTTTTTGGCCGAAGCCAAGGTATTATCAAAATCGACATATTGTTTGCCCATGTTGAACAGGGTCATAAGCAAAATTCCACTCAAGACAAGGGCTAATATTTTCGCCTTTATACTGAAATTTTTAAACATGCAGTACCTCCAGGATGATGTAAAAACAAGCTACTTGCCAAGGGCTCGCCTGATAGCGGCTGCCAGATCACTTTTGCTTATCGGTTTCATGAGGCATTCATGTATCCCCATGGCTTTCGCCTTTTCTTCATTGATGATTTCACTAAAGCCCGTACAGAGAACAATAGGCATATCCTGCCTAAGTCCCAATATGTTGCTCGCCAAAACCATGCCGCTCATCTGCGGCATGGTCATATCCGTAATAACCAGATCAAAATGGTCGGGATGCGCCTTGAATATCTGCCAGGCCTCCATACTTGATACGCTTGTGGTCACCTGATAACCCAACCTTTCCAGTATGTTCTGCTCCATCCGGACAATTGCCGCCTCATCATCGACCACCAGCAAACGTTCGGTTCCCCCCTGTACCGCTTCAGCAGAGCGAACTTCCTGCCCGGCAGGCAAAACTATTCGAGGGAAATACACATGGAATGTTGTTCCCGTGCCGATCTCACTATGCACGGTGATCCCGCCCCCCATGTTTGTCACAATGCCATGGACCAGGGAAAGCCCCAGGCCGGTTCCTTCTCCTTGCCCCTTGGTGGTGAAATACGGCTCAAAAATTCTCTCCAATACTGAGTTGGTTATCCCGTAACCGGTATCACTCACCTCAAGCCGCACATAGGATCCTGGCCGCAAATCCATTTTATTGGGCACCGTCTCGGGACCAAGCTCTACCGAGGTAACGGCCACCCCCAGCACCCCACCTTTTTTTTCACGCATGGCATGGTAGGCGTTCGTGCAAAGATTCATGACAACTTGATGAACCTGCGTCGGATCGGCAAGAACCGCCCCGCAGCCTCCATCAATATTCTGTTGAAACTCAATGGTTGTTGGAATGGAAGCACGCAAGAGCTTGAGGGCTTCCTTGACAATCACCTGAATCTGCAAGGGTCTCAGTTTCTGGTCACCTCGCCGACTGAAGGTCAAAATTTGCTTGATCAAGTCCGCGGCGCGCTTGCCGGCCGTTAAAACCTGCTGCTGATTTTCCCACAACGTACTTCCTTCCGGCAGTTCATTCATGACCATTTCGCCATAACCCAGGATCGCGGTGAGAATATTGTTGAAATCATGGGCGATCCCCCCTGCCAAGGTGCCGATGGACTCAAGTTTTTGTGCTTGCAGGAGTTGTTTTTCGAGCTCAACCCTCTCGCTGACATCATGTTTGACTGCCACATAGTTGATAATCTTGCCGGCGCCATCCAGGATGGGAGAAATCGCGGCATCTTCCTCATACAAGGTGCCGTCCTTTTTCCGATTTACAAAATGACCGCGCCAAGATTCACCGCCGGCGAGCACAGCCCACATTTCATCATAAAATGATTGGTCATGTCGGCCGCTTTTCAGGACACGCGGATTTTCCCCGACAACCTCTTCCCGGCTATAGCCGCTGACCTTTGTAAAGGCGGGATTCACATACTGGATAATCCCATTCTGATCCGTAATGACGATGGACTCCGCGGCGTATTCCACGGCCTTGACCAAGCGGGTTCGTTCCTGCTCAAGGATCTTGCGCTCGGTGATATCCTGAACAACACCAACCATCTTGACCGGTTTGCCATCATCATCCCAAAAAACCTCTCCCTGTTCCTGCACATACCGCTCTGTGCCGTCGGAACGCACAAGACGATGCTCAACGCTGTATGCACCGCGCTTTTCCAAGGCATCAACAACAGCGCGATGCACCAGATCGCGATCCGCGGGATGAACCACCGCCAGAAATGATTCATAGGTGAGAGAAAACTCCCCCGGTTCAACACCGCAGATACGATATGCTTCGGCAGACCACAACAGTTTGTTTTCCGGGATCAGCCATTCCCAGCTCCCCAGATGTGCGATGCGTTGCGCCTCGGCCAGGGAGGATTCGCTTTTTTTGAGTTCAGCCGTGCGCTCTTCCACAAATTGTTCCAAATGCAAACTGTATTGCCTCACTTCCTCCTCGGCCTTCTTGCGATCCTCGATATCGTGCACTACCGCCAGCACCCTGTCCTGCCCGCCGATGCTTGCCAGCTTGAGAGTGACCTCAACCCAGAAAAGCTCGCCGTTGCGCCGTTTGGCGAGCCACTCAAAGTTCTGTGGTCCCTCGGTCAAGGTTTTGACAATCAATCGGGCGGCATCCTTACTCGTAAAAGGCGGCTCGTCCGCGCTCAAATCACCCACCGACAAAAGGAGAACCTCGTCCCGGGAATACCCACCATACATCTCGCACATGGCCTTGTTCACATCGAGAATGGCCCCTGAAACTAAATCATGCACAAAAAAAGCATCGTTGGTGGAGTGAAAAATTTCTCGATAATTGCCCTCGGATTCCTGTAAGGCCTTCTGCGTGCTCCTTACTGTTTGCAACTGCTCCGCGAGTTCCTCCTGGGCAGTAACAAGCTTGCGATTGAGTCGCAAGACATAGCTCGTAACAAAAAGTAACCCGGCAAAAAGCATGAAGATTATTAACAGCCCGCCCCAGTGTTGCTCTACGAGTTCGGCAAAACGGATCCTGCCGAGATGATGTGCATAGGGACCGAGCTCCAACTCCTGCAGGAGTTCATGCACCGGCTGATAATCAAGGGGTACGGTCCAGCCGCCGATATGGGGGGCTTGGGCTGCCGGGCTTTGAGGGGGCATGCTCAACAGGGCTATGGCAACATCTTCGGAGAGCTTCTCCCCTGTATGTTTGAGTTTGGCAAAAGGCCATTCCGGATAGAGCCGAGTACTATGCAGGTAAGGGAACGTATCCTGAGTACGTTGAGGGTTGAGGATTTTCAGCGAAGCAAGAGTTATCTTTCCCTCTTCCGCCATCTTCTCCAGGGTATCCGTTCTCACCGTGCCGGCATCCGCTTCCCCGCCGAGCACCGCCGAAACCACGGCATCATGGGTGCCGACAAATTTGAGCTGTTTAAAATCACGCTCCGGATCTATTCCCCGGACACGGAACTCGCGCAAGGCCATGAGCCAGCCGCCAAGGGATTGCTGATCAACGGCTACAAAGGACTTGCCGACAACATCGCCCAAGCCGTTAATATCCCTGCAATCCGGCCGGGTGAAGATTACGCCGCCGAACAGGGTCTTGGGAGTATTATTGAAGAGGTTTTTCATCGTGGCGATGCGGCTGACACCGAACTCGTATTCCAATTCGACATAGTAACCGCTGTTGGTGATCAAGAAATCGATGGTTCGATCTTTTACCGCCTGGCGCACCTGGGAAAAATCAAGGGGCAGGATCTCGAAAGAATGAGCCGGGATTGCACGGCTCAGATACACCGCTGTAGGGGTCCACTTTTGCACCACATTCTCACTCCCCCTTTTTGCCAGCACCCCGATTTTGACCGTGGCAGGCTCAGATGCAACAGCCGAGACCGGCAAAAAAAACGGAACAAAAAATAAGAGCGCCAAGAGAAAATAGCGGCAAATGAATGATATGTGCTCAGAGGTAGTTTGCACAGCGTCCTCAGGGGAAGACGGGATTATCTTAAAGTCGGTCCACAGCTGTAGACACAGTCCCTTTTTTTTAATCAACATCAATTAACCTTGCGCCGGTACAACTCTTCTCCTCCGCCTCGGGCAAAAACTCATCGTTTTCGTTGTTAAACTTAAAAAACGATATAGATTCCTGCAGGTGTGCGGCCTGGGCAGACAATTCCTCGCTGGTGGAGGCCATCTGCTGGGCGGCCGCGCTATTGGCCTGGATCACCTGATCAAACTGCTGGATGGCCTTGGCGTTTTCCTCGATACCACGGGCTTGTTCGTTACTGGAAGCATCGATCTCATGAACCAATTCCGCGGTTTTCTGGATCTGAGGCACTATCTCGTTGATAAGTCTGCCCGCATTACCGGCGGTTTCCACACTGGCATTGGCCACGCTCTTGATCTCCTGCGCCGAGACCTGGCTTCGCTCGGCAAGCTTGCGTACCTCGGAGGCGACCACGGCAAACCCCTTGCCGTGCTCACCGGCCCGGGCCGCCTCAATGGCTGCGTTCAAGGCCAACAGGTTGGTCTGCCTGGCGATCTCTTCAATAAAGCCAATCTTTTCCGCGATATGCTGCATAGCCGAGACGGCTTCAGCCACTACCTTTCCGCCCTCGACGGCATCGGCAGAGGCCTTGGTGGCAATGGCCGCGGTCTGGCGGGCATGGTCCGCCGTCTGGGCCACGGTACTGGCCAACTCTTCCATGGAGGAGGATATCTCCTCCACCGAAGAGGCCTGAACACTGGCTCCCTGCGAAACCTGCTGGGCGCTGCCACTCAGCTCCTGGGTGCCGGTGACGACCTGATCGGCAGCAATCTGTACATCGGTGATAATTTCCCGTAATTTCAGAAACAATGCGGCCAAGGCCTTGCCGAACATATCATTCTCGGAGAGGAGCTCAACCTTTGAACCAAGATCTCCTTTTTCAATTTGCTCTGCCTTGGCCCGCAAATTTTCCACCATCTTGGCCAAGGATGTACCCATGAGATCCTTGTCGGAGAGGATATTCACCTGGACAGCCAAATTACCCAAGGCGATCTGCCCGGCCATTGCCGCCGTGGACCTGAGATTTTCGACCATGATGCCCATGGCCCCGCACATCTGACCGATCTCATCTCCGCTGGTGCGAACGATTTCCGCATCCAGATCCCCCTTGGCCAGACGCTTCACTTTACCGACCGCGTCACGCAACGGTTTGACCATGACCCGGATGGTATAAAAGACAATGGCCCCAATGAACAGAACCACCACGGCGGCGAACAAGCCGATATTCATGACAATCCGGTGGGCCGCTTCTTGCTCCGCCTGCTGAGCCGAGGCAATGACCTGATTGCCATGGGCAACGGCTTTTTCGATGTTTTTTTCAACCGCGGCAAAATTGAGTCCAATCGCCACGGAGCCTATCTTCTGCTCCCCTGCCAGAATCTCCTTGACCAAAACATTCTTGACCGGGAAGCCTTCAGGCCTGACGCTTGTGGTGGTGATGGCCTTGCCGTCCTTGTCGGAGTAAACCGCAAAAGCGATATCCGGGTCATTGGCCGTGCTCTGGACGATCTTCTCAAGAAAGGCATACTCATAGTTGAGGATAAGATCCTGGCCAACCCGGGCCAGCATGTCGGCAAAGGATTTCCCTTTTAGAACAAGATCCTGCCGCAACAGCTCCTCCTCATTTTTCTGCTGCTCCTTCAGGGTGTTGACAAAGGTGTCTCCCTGCAAGCTCAAGGCGTTGCGCACCGACGAGTTGATTGCCACCGTCATCCCAAGCATGAGCAACAGCACCGCCGACACAATGGCCAAATTCAATTTTGCCGCAATCCCCATGTCCTTAAATCTTTCTTTCAGCATCTTCCGCTCCTTGTCCACTCGGGATTTCCGATGAGACTCCGTATAACTACCCTAATAAATAAATTATACGCATGAGAACGAAACCGCGTCAAAGAATAAAAAACTAAAATAACCGGTTACCTTGAATCGAAAAAAGTCCTGATGCATCACGAAAAAAGCCCCCGGTATAGGGGCTTTTTTCGTGATGCATCAGGACAAGGATCAATCTGCTTCAGTACCGATCGAACTCAACATCCGCAGGACTTGAGAGCGACAGCTTCACCCCCTCATCTTTCCCAGATTTTTTTTTCTCAACCCCACCTGCAGAGGCGGGCAAAGGCTGAGAACGCCCTGGTGTCTTCTGCCCGCCTTCTATCTCCACCTTGAAAAAGGCGATGGTCTCCTGCAAATGGGCGGCCTGGGCGGTCAGTTCCTCGCTGGTGGAAGCCATCTCCTCGGCAGCCGCGCTGTTGGCCTGAATTACCTGGTCAAACTGCTGAATGGCCCTGGCGTTCTCGTCGATCCCCCTGGCCTGCTCGTTAGACGCCGCATCGATCTCATGGACCAGCTCCGCGGTTTTCTGGATCTGCGGCACTATCTCATTGATGAGCCTGCCCGCGTTGGAAGCGGTTTCCACGCTGTCTCCAGCGACCCTCTTGATCTCCTGAGCCGACACCTGGCTGCGCTCGGCAAGCTTACGCACCTCGGAGGCCACCACGGCGAAGCCTTTGCCGTGTTCCCCGGCCCGGGCCGCCTCAATAGCGGCGTTCAAGGCCAGCAGATTTGTTTGACGAGCGATCTCCTCGATCAGCTCGATCTTGGTGGCGATGAGCTGCATGGCCGCAACGGTTTCCGCCACCGCTTTGCCCCCAGTTACGGCATCGGCGGCCGCCTTGGTGGAAATGGTCGCAGTCTGTCGGGCATGGTCCGCAGTCTGGGCCACGGTGCTGGCCAGTTCCTCCATGGAGGAAGAAATTTCCTCCACCGAGGCCGCCTGTTCGCTGGCCCCCTGGGAGACCAGCTCCGAACTGCTGCTCAACTCCTGACTACCGCCGGCGACCTGATCGGCGGCGGCACGCACATCAATGATAACCGACTTCAACTTGGCCACCATATCTTGGAGCGCCTGGATAAGATCATCACTGTCGCTCCGCTTCTTGAGAGTGAACCGCAGGTTGCCCTCGGCAATCTCGCGGGCCGCGCCGGTGATCTCCTTGAGAGAGCCGATGAGGACGCTTACCGCCGAGCCGATGCCGTCAAAGACCTGCCTCACTGCCTGGGTGTCGCTGTCCGCCTGCTCGGTGCTGATGGAGAGGGTCAAATCGCCCTTGGCAAGCTTGTCGAGCAGCTCCACCAGCTTCCGGGTTTCAACATCCTGATAACCGGCAACCTTGCTCGCCACCCGGGCCGCCTTCTTGATGGCGGTTTGGTCGGTAACCCACTCCGCCGCGCCGATAATCTTGCCCTGCTCGTCACGAAGCGGGCTGGCGCTGTAAGCGATATCCAGATCCACCCCGGCCGCCGGATGGGCGTCGGTTTCACTGCCGGCCTCCTGTCCGGTCCGCATGGCCTGGCCGCAGGCACAACGGTCGGTTTTGCAGTCCGAGGTCCTGAAATGGTCGTAGCACTTGGTGCCGAGGAGTTGGGCCGGGCTCTTGCCGCCCACCTTGGCGCCCAGTTCATTCATGTACTGAATGGAGAAGTCGCTATCGATGATCATGGCCGGAGAAGGCATGGTATCCAGGAGCCTCACCAGTCGGCCGATGGTGTTGTTGATCCCTTCCACGATCCTGCGGAAATCCCCCAAGTGCTTGGCCGAGTCGGCCCGAACGGAAAGCCTTCCTTCCATGGCCGCACGGGAAAGCATATTGACATCCGAGATCATGGCATTGACCGTGGCTACGCAGGTATTGAAGGCATCGGCAATACCCTGGAAGGTCTGATGCACCTCGACCGTGTCCGCATCTCCGGGCGCAGGGATGATGGAGCAGGAGGTATCTCCCCGGGAAAGCATGGTCAGACAGGAGACAATCTTTTCCGTTTCAGCTTTCTGATAATCCGAGATCTTCCGCCCCAGACGGGCTGCTTTTTTCACCTCGCTCTGGTCGCACACCCACTCGGCCGCGCCAACAACCTTACCCTGCTCGTCACGGAGCGGTGTGGCGGCGTAGGAAATATCCAAATCAACACCAACCGCCGGATGGGCATCGGTTACGCCGTTGGCCTCCTGTCCGTTACGCATAGC
>DUZW01000027.1 GCA_013349295.1 Deltaproteobacteria bacterium | reverse complement strand
GTGCCGGCGCAACTGCCGGCGGGTCCGGCAAGACCTTTTTCAGCTCTTTCAAGGCGTTTTCCGGGGCGGTGTAAGTGGTTCCCTCCAGGATTGCCAGGTCATGGTTGCTGTTGGCAAGGAAGGCGTTTTTGAGATTGGCCCCCTTGAGAAAGGCGCCGGTGAGATCGGCCTTGTAGAAGTCAGCCTCCCCCAGGTTGGCGTCAATCAGGTTAGCGCCCCGAAGGTCAACGGCCTTGAGATTTGCCCCCTCCAGGTCGGCTCCCGCCAGGTTTGCCCGAGAAAGATTGGCCCGTTCCAGATGGGCGCCGGCAAGCTTTGCCCGGCGCAGATCGGCTCCGGAAAGATCGCATTCCACACAGCGGTTGGTGGCGGTCAGGGTTTCAAGATCTTTTTGGGTGTAAGCGGTTGCCTGGCGGGGTAAGGCCGTGAGGCAGAGAGAGCAGAGCAGCAGGGCGGTCGCAGGTGTTTTTCTGATTGAATGTGCCAACGTTTCGTGATCCCCCGGCCATCTTCCTGATGGCGCATTGTTCCCAGCCTTCACCAGAATCTGATTACAACCCCGGGACGGACTTTGTCAAGTCAAGATGAGATCCTGTTTTGTCCGGCTTGCGATCCCCGACGGCGTATTTGTCGACAACCGTGTTTTTTTTTCGATCGCCGTGAATTTATCGAGCAATCAGTGGGTAAAGTCGTTGAAATCGCTAAAAAGACGCGATTATAACAGTTATTGCTTGGTAACTCTTTGATTTTGTGTTACGGACATGTGGTCGTCTTCCCTTGTGCGAGTTCGTTAACTGTGGGAGATGGTTGATTCTTTTACTATTTGAAATTTTTACCAAAACAACGGGTTAGAGAGACGATGCTGGTTAGAGACATACTTGAAAAAAACCGGATTTCCTTCAGTTTTGAATTTTTCCCGCCCAAGGATGAGCCTGGCTGGGAAAATCTTTTTGCCAATATCTCCGACCTGATGCCCCTTAAGCCTGCCTATGTGAGTGTAACCTACGGGGCGGGCGGCTCGACCCGGGACCGGACCCATAAGCTGATTGTCAGGATCCAGCAGGAGACCAACCTCACCGTTGTCTCCCATCTTACCTGCGTTGGCTCGAGCCGGGCGGAAACAGGGGAAATTCTTCGCAATTATACCGAGAGCGGCGTTGAGAATATTCTCGCCCTTCGCGGCGATCCTCCCAAGGGCCAGACGGATTTCGTGCAGCCTCAGGATGGGTTTGCCTATGCCGCCGATCTGGTCGCTTTTATCAAAAAGAATTTCCCCCGGATCGGCGTAGGTGTTGCCGGATTTCCGGAGGGGCATCCCGCCACCCCCAACCGCTTGCTTGAGATGGATTATCTCAAGGCCAAGGTTGATGCGGGTGCGGACTATATTGTTACCCAGCTATTTTTCGACAACCGCGACTTTTATGATTTTCGTGATCGTTGTACACTGGCCGGCATTACGGTGCCCATCATTGCCGGGCTGATGCCCATCACCACCAAGAGCGGCATGGTGCGGATGGCGGAACTTGCCGCCGGGGCAAGGATTCCGGCATCGTTGCTGCGTGCGCTGGATCGGGCCAGAAGCGACGAACAGGTGGAAAAGGTCGGTGTGCACTGGGCCAGCGAGCAGGTTCGCGATCTGATCGACAACGAGGTGCGGGGTATCCATTTTTATACCCTGAATCACTCCCGGGAGGCCCTGGATATTTACCAATCTCTCGGGGTGGAGGATTCCGTTCAACTGGGAGGTTGAGCAGAGGTTTTATTCTTTTTCCGTGTGGTGGGACCGGTTGGGCCACCATTTGAAGATGCCGTAAACGGAGAGTACCAGATAGACGGAGAAGAGAAAGGCCTCGGCCATCATCCCCTTATGGGAAAAGGCGGCAATCCAGCCAAGATTGGCGATGCTCCAGATCACCCAGCCTGCAACGCGTTTCTGCAGGTTGTAGATGGTTCCCAGGATGCTGAGTCCTGTGAGAATCCATTCGAACATGAATAAGTCCTTTGCTGCCGCCGCGGCGCTGCTGTTTGAAGAGAATAAGTAGGGCCCCAGCTTAAAGCCAAAGAAGGGCCTCGGCAAGTAGCATTCTTTAAAAAAATGCGGGGCACCATGTTGGTCAATATTGTAACGCTTTGATTTTATTAAGATAAAATCCCGCTCAGGGAGAAGACAAAAAGGAGAAAGATATGTCACAGGCCAAAAAAGGAGATAGCGTCAAGATCCATTATACCGGCACGCTGGAGGATGGGACTGTTTTTGATTCCTCTGCCGGGCGCGACCCTCTTGGCTTTACCCTTGGCAGCGGCCAGGTAATCGTGGGTTTTGAGGAAGCTGTCCTTGGAATGGCCATCGGCGATAAGAAAAAAGTCACCATCCCCGCGCACAAGGCCTATGGCGAAAAGAATGAAGCGATGGTCATTGAGGTGCCGCGGGAGCAGGTTCCCCCGGATCTCAATCCGGAGGTTGACCAGAAACTGCAGATGGGCGGACCCAACGGCGAACTGGTTGTGGTCACCGTCGTGGCGGTCAGTGACGAGGCTGTCATTCTGGACGCCAATCCGCCTCTGGCAGGCAAGGATCTCACCTTTGATCTGGAATTGGTGGCGATTTCCTGATTCGGGGAAAAATGATTGTGTCGGGATGCCCTGGTAATTTTTTTGCTGGGGCATTTTTTTTACGCCGGGTCCGCTTGCCTGTATCCGAGGTGCAAAGGGGTATGGTATATTCGGCCTGAAAGGACCTGGGTATGCCCGCAATCACTTCGAGTACAAGGATCAGGTTGGCCATGCAGAAAATCATTGACCAATGGGTGGTTTTTTTCGCGAGACAAAGGGTGCTCGTCGTTTTACTGGTCGTGGCCCTTTTTCTGTTGCCGGGGTGCGCCTCAATGGTCATCCCGCCGATGATCGGTCCGGTGGTTAAAAATCTCAACCGCCAGGCAGACCTGGAGCTGGTCTGCGATGGCGTGCCCTCCTACCTGCTGATGCTTGACAGTCTGCTGGTTTCCGATCCGGACAATGCCCGGCTGCTGGCGTATGGCACCCAAGCATATACTGCTTACGCGAGTCTCTCGCCGGAATGTGGCCGTCCGCAACGGGCGGCGATGCTTGGGGAAAGGGCCAGGGAATACGGCTTGCGCCTGCTTGGTACGCATAAAGGCCTCGCCGGAGCAGAGCAAATTCCCCTTGCCGGTTTCAGCGAGGCGGTGCAGTCCGTGGGGTCCGGGGAGGTGGAAAAACTGTTTTGGGGTGGTTACGGTTGGGCCACCTGGATCGGTTTCAGCAAGGGCGCACCTGCGGCGCTCGCCGACCTGCCCAAGATTGAACAGCTGATGCTGCGGGTGCTGGCCCTGGATGAAGGGTTTTATCATGGCGGCGCCCATCTTTTTCTCGGCATCTATTATGGTTCCCGCCCGGTGATGCTGGGCGGCAGACCGGACGTGAGCCGGGCCCATTTTGAAAGAGCCCTTGTCCTTGGTCATCGGCGGTTTCTGCCGACTCTGGTGGCCTATGCCGAATATTATGCCCGGCAAACTTTTGATCGGGAGCTTTTTGTCCGTCTTCTGGAGGAGGCGCTTGCCTTTGATCTTGCCCAGGCGCCGGATCTGACCCTGCCCAATGTACTGGCCCGGCGGCGGGCCCAGAAACTGCTGGCCCAGGTCGATGATTTTTTGTAATAATTCACCAGAGTCACGCCTGCCTGGTCATCGGCACTGCTTAACAGTTAATTTTTCCGGGGGTTTCGTCCAGTGTTGACCTCAAACTGGTTAATTAGATTTTTTTGGGAGTGACGCGATGAATCGTCTGCTGCGCACGGTCTGCTTGGTTATTGTTTCTCTGGCGGTCATGGCCCCTTCTGGCGCACAAGCCGCGCCCCGCTATCTGTTCAAGATTGCCTCTCTTGCCCCGGAAGGCAGCGTCTGGGCCAAGCGGTTTCAGGATTTCCAGGAAGAAGTGAGCAGCAAGAGCAATGGCGAGATCGGGTTTAAGTTCTACATGGGCGGGGTGATGGGTGACGACCGGACCATGTACCGGAAGATGCGGATCGGTCAGCTCCAGGGCGGTGGTTTTACCATGACCGGGATAAGCGAGACCGTGCCGGATTTTCGGGTCATGGCCATCCCTTTTCTTTTCAGGTCCTATGCCGAGGTGGACCGGGTAGCCGAGGGACTGTTCCCGCTGTTTCAAAAGGCTTTTCTGGAAAAGGATCTGGTGCTGCTGGCCATGACCGAGGTCGGTTTTGTCTACACCATGTCGGGCGAGCCGATCACGACGGTGGCCCAGTTGCGGACGAGCAAGTGTTGGGCGCCGGAGAATGATCCCCTGAGCCGCTCTTTTCTTGAGGATGTTGGGGTCACTCCCATTCCCCTTTCCATTCCGGACGTGCTGTCCTCCCTGCAAACCGGCATGATCAACACGGTGTTCAACGGATTTTACGGTTCCATCGTTCTCCAGTGGTTTACCCGGACCAAATATATTACCGACACGCCCTTTGGTTACGCCTATGGCGGTCTGGTCTTTTCCAAAAACGCCTTTGACAAGCTCCCACCCCACCATGCCGCCATGATGGCGGCTGCCGCGAAAAAGCATTTCGCGGGACTGTTGATCGACACCCGGAGCAGCAACGACGAGGCTCTGGCGACCCTGAAAAATAACGGCATCCGGCTGGTGGCGGCGGAGAAGGAAACCCTGCGGCAACTGATGGCGGTGCGCGACCAGAAAACCGTGCCGCGTCTGGTCGGTACGGCCTTTTCCCGTGAAATATACGAGGCGGCGACCCGTTTGCTTGCCGATTTCCGGGCAAAACCCGCCGGTGGGGCTGGTGCGAAATGATGGGCCTCGGGACCTGGCTTTCCGGGAGCTTTCAGCTGATAAGCCGGTTGCTGGAGCGGCTTGAGGAGGCGGTTCTTCTTCTGCTTCTTGCAGCCATGATTGTTCTGGCCTGTGCGCAGATCGTGCTGCGCGACGTGTGGGGCGGGGGGCTGTCTTGGGCCGATCCGCTCCTGCGGGTGATGGTTTTATGGGCCGGGCTTCTCGGGGCCGTGGTGGCCACCAAAATGGACAAGCATATCTCCATTGATCTTACCTCCCATCTTTTGCCCAAATCGATTTTTTGCTGGCTGCGGGTGGTGCGGCATGTTTTTGCCACGGGCGTCTGTGTGATCCTTGCCTGGCAGGCTGTTGTTTTTGTCCGCCAGGAGGCGCTCCAGAGCGGCGGACAAGAGATAGCCGGGATTGCCTCCTGGCAGCTCAACCTGATTTTTCCCATTGCCTTTGCCGCGATAGCCCTTCGTTTCCTGATCCGCGGCGTGCGCAGTGTTATCGTCGCCTTTGGGAAAGGAGCCGTATCTTCTTGAGAAGATGGATGAGATTCTGATATGCAGCTTCTGCAACTGATCATTATCGGGCTGGCCGTATTGGGCAGCCCGTTGTTCGTGGTGATGGCCGCCTTGGCCCTGCTCGCCTTTCATGGCGCAGGCGTCGATCCTTCCGTGGTGGTCATCGAGATGTCCCGGCTGGCCGATACCCCGCTTTTGCTCTCCCTTCCCCTGTTTATCCTCGCCGGGACCGTGCTTTCCGAAAGCAAGGCCCCGGTGCGGTTGCTGGATCTGTCCAACGTGCTCCTGGGCTGGATGCCGGGAGGGCTTGCGGTGATCACCCTGGTGGTGTGTTCGGTTTTCACCGCTTTTACCGGAGCTTCCGGAGTGACCATCTTTGCCTTGGGCGGCCTGTTGTTTCCGGTCATGCTCAAGGATCGTTATCCGGAAAAGTTTTCCCTCGGTCTTATCACCACTTCCGGCAGCTTGGGTCTGTTGTTCCCGCCCAGCCTTCCCCTTATCCTTTACGGGGTTATCGCCGAGACCCGGATCGACCATCTTTTTTTGGCCGGGATTCTCCCCGGCCTGTTGATGCTGGCTCTGCTGGGTGCGTACAGCATCAGGAAGGGCGCGGCCACGCGGGGTCCCCGGCAGCCGCTGTCGGCCGGCGCCATGGGGCGAGCCCTCCGTGCCGCAGCCTGGGAGCTGCCGTTGCCGGTCATTGTTCTTGGGGGGATCTACGGCGGCTTTTTTGTCGTGGGCGAGGCTGCGGCGGTAACGGCCCTCTACGTTCTGTTCGTGGAGGTTTGCGTCCATCGGGACATCACTCCGGCGCGGTTGCCGGCGATAGTGGTGCGGAGCATGGCTCTGTTCGGAGGGATTTTCGTGGTGCTGGCCGCTTCCATGGCTTCCACCAGTTTTTTGATCGATCAGGAGATTCCTGCCCGGATCTTTGCCCTGATCCGGGAGCATATCTCAAGCAAGTACACCTTTCTTTTGCTGCTGAACATCTTTCTGCTCATTGTCGGCGCCTTGCTCGATATCTTTTCAGCCCTGGTGCTGGTGGTGCCGCTTATCGTGCCCATTGCCCAGGGTTATGGGGTCGATCTCACCCACCTGGGGATCATCTTTTTGACGAACCTGCAGATCGGCTACTGCACCCCGCCGGTGGGTCTCGATCTTTTTCTGGCCAGCTATCGTTTTGAGCGGCCAATCGCCGAATTGTACACCGCCACCCTGCCATTTTTGGCGATACTGTTTGTCACCCTGGGCATCATTACCTATTTCCCGTTGTTGAGTCTTTTTTTGGTCGGGCTATTCGGGTAACGGTTTTGTCTCCGGGGTTGTCCCTCAGGTCTCCACCTGCCCGGTGAAAGGGACAAAGGCCACGGAAAGAATGCTCTGCCGGCTGATCCTGTTGCCGAATTTCTGCACCAGCACCAGGTCCTGGGGTTGATGGGGCGGACCCACCGGAATGACCAGTCTGCCGGAAGGCGCCAACTGCTCGACAAGGGCCTCGGGGATTCTCGGCGCCGCGGCAGTGACGATGATTCCGTCATATGGGGCATGCTCCGGCAACCCGGAAGAGCCGTCGGAGGCAATGACCTCCACCGTGTCGTAACCCAGTTTATGTAAGCGCTGGGCCGCCTGTTTGGCCAGTTCAGGGATGATCTCAAGGCTGTATACCCGTTTGACCAGTTGCGAGAGAACAGCGGCCTGGTAACCCGAGCCGGTGCCGATTTCCAGGATAATGTCGTTGGGCTCCGGTTCCAGCAGGTCGGTCATCAGCGCGACGATAAAGGGCTGGGAGATGGTTTGGCCGTTGCCGATTGGCAGCGGGGTGTTGTCATAGGCGTAGGGCTTGCACTCGTCCGGAACGAATTTCTCGCGCCGCACCGCGGCCATGGCGTCAAATACCTCTTGGCGGAGAACATAGCGGCCGGTGAGTCCGCCGGTAAAGCGGAATTCCTCTTCAATGGTGCGGAGCATAGCCTGGATCATTTCCGCGCTCATGATCACCTCCGAGCCAAACAGGATGGGATTGACTGCTTAAGAACAGCTCCTGTTCTCATGATTGCCCATCCGGTCGGCGCAAGTCAAAGATTTTCTTGGACGGATGGTGGAATGAACCGTTATTATGGAGAAACGGCACAAACTTTCAGCAAAAGTTTGTGCCGCCCCCAAATACAGATTAGAAAAAAAGAGAGCGGAATCATCCCAATGTTATGAGAAGGTGACGGGCAGTATGGATTTCATCATGTTACGGGCCGGTTTTCTTTTCGACTGGATTGAGCTGCATCTGGAAAGCAAGGCGGGCCTCAAATTTTTTGCCACGGTGCTGGTGAGTTTTTTTGTCGCCGCCATTGTCGTCATCGAATTGAACCGGCGGCATCTTGTGCCCGAGCCCTTTGCCTCGCATTTTTCCCTTTCCCACCTCGCCGCCATTGAGCAGGCCTTCAACCTGCTGCTGGGTCTTGAGGTGGTGAGTCTTATTCTCAGTCTGTCCCATTCGGTGACCAAGTCGGTGGGCAAACAGTTTGAGATCCTTTCCTTGATTCTCCTGCGGGATACCTTCAAGGAGTTTTCCCATTTCGGCGAACCGCTGGTCTGGGCGGAAATTGCGCCATCCCTGGCCAGTATCGTCGCCTCCGCAGTGGGAGCCCTGCTTATCTTTGTTGTCCTTGGTTTTTTTTACAAGGCGCAGCGCTCCCATCCCATCAGCGCAGATGAGAAAATCCGCAGCCACTTCATCCTGGCTAAAAAAATGATCGCCCTGCTGCTGCTGTTTTCCTTCGCGGGTATCTGCGTGGTTGACCTCTGGGGCTATTTTGCCTTTGGGCTGCCGGAAAACGCCTTTGCCTCCTTTTATACCCTGCTTGTTTTCAGTGATGTGCTGGTGGTCCTCATTTCGCTTCGCTACAGCGCGCAATATCAGGTATCCTTTCGTAATTCCGGGTATGCGGTGGCCACGGTCCTTATCAGGCTGGCCCTGATTGCACCAATCACCCTCGGCGCCGTAATCGGGGTGGGTACCACCCTGTTTGCCCTGGGAATCAGTCTGGCTTATAATGCCTTCGCCCCAAGACAGGAAGAGCTTGTCGGTAAAAACTAAAAGACAACGCAGAGACGTCACGCTTTAAACGTTTTCTTACAAAATGTTGTCGTTGCTTATTCGCGACTTGGCGTTATACTTTTCCTTTTTGCGAGGGTGTCAAATTTTACTGCGGGAAGTTTTCGACTACTGTATATGACCAAGGAATATAATGTGATTTTTCCTGGTTTTTCTGGTGAGCAAAGGGAGTGTCATGGGTATCTGTCGTATAGTGCTGGCTGATGATCATGCCCTGATTCGACATGGGGTCAAAAAAATGATTGAAGAGGACCCCGCCCTCAAGGTGGTCGGTGAAGCAGCCGATGGCCTGGAGCTCATTGAGCTGCTGAAAACCACGCCTGCGGATCTCGCCATCCTCGACATCTCCATGCCGAATCTGCGCGGGATTGAGGCAATCCGAGAGGTGCGCAAGATCTGTCCTGCGATCAAGGTTCTCATGCTGACCATGCACAAGGGCGAACAGTACCTCTGTTCTTCCTTCGCTTCCGGGGCGGACGGCTATCTGCTCAAGGAAGATTCAGACACCGAGCTGCTCCCGGCCATCGCCAGGATTCGCAAGGGCGAATTTTATATCTCGCCCAATCTCTCCAGTGAATTTCCGGAAGAGATCATCGCCTCCTGCACACGTCGAGGTGAGGCGGGAGGCGAGATTCTCACGCCGAGGGAAAGGCAGATCCTGCAACTGGTGGCCGAGGGGGTTACCAGCAGGGATATTGCAGACAAACTCGACATCAGCAAGCGGACCGTTGAGCACCATCGGGCCAATATGATGAAGAAGCTCAACATTAAACGCGTCGCCGACCTCATTAAGTATGCCATCGGCAGGGGGCTTTCCGACACGTTGCCCGAGTAAGGGCTGCATTCGCGGTTGGTTCATCCGTCATTTCGTTCTTGAAAAATCTCGCAGGATCATTGTTTCTTGCGGCGTTGTCCGTATCCGTCTCAGGAGGAACATCATGAAAAAAATCGTTTATGTTCTCTGTTTGTTGTTGGCCGTTTTTACGTGGGTGGATCGGAGTTTGGCCCTTGATGATCTTGAGGTCCAGACTCTCCGCCAGCCGGCGAAACTGAGTTTTCAACCCATTGAGGAGGGTAAGGTGCAGGTTTCGGTCCTGGATAAGGACGGGGAGGCCATCCTCGGTTTGAAAAAAGAGGATTTTTCGATCAAAAGAGGAATGAAAACAGCGAAAATTCTTTCCGTGGAAGATATTCAGGAGCAAAGGAACATCGGCCTTAATATCGTGCTGGTGGTGGATAATTCCTATTCCATGGAACAGCGGAAGGCGGTCGAGCCCCTGCTGGCCGCCATGGACAGCTTCCTCGCCCTTGTCCGGCCCATTGACAATATCCATGTCGTCACCTTTGTCGATCCCGGAAGCGGGTCCGGCGAGCAGGACGCCAAGCAGTCCAGGATTTCCACCCGGACGTTTCAATCAAACGAGGTTTCGGCTGTAAGTCAATTTCTCCGGGGCAGTTTTTTCCCTGCCACGACCGACGGCACCTACCTCTATGACGGTATGCAAAAGGGGCTGGAGATCATCGGCCGGATGCCTGCGGAAAGTCAGAAGTTCATGATCATTTTTTCAGACGGAGAAGACATCAACAGTAAGGTGAAGTCCGAGGAGGTGGCATTGTCTGCCAAGTGTGTGACCAACTTCGCCGCCTATGCCGTGGACTATATGGACAAGCCCGGTCTGGACCGCTTCCTGACCTCCTTTGCCCAAGGGCATGGCGGCATGATCCGCAAGGCCACCTCGGCCAACGATTTTTTGCCCATTCTCAAGAAATTCTCCACCACCATCTTTCACCGTTATCTGGTCACCTACCGTTTTCTTAATCCGCCGACCGGAACGCTGGCCAACGCGCCTTCCTCCGTGAATATCGAAGAGGTCACCATGGTGGACAGCTCGCCCTTGCTGAATCACATCTATTTCGATACCGGAAAAAGCAACATCCCCGACCGATACGTTGCCTTGTCCACCCCGGAGGAGACCAAGGCATTTTCAGAGGAAAAACTTAGGGACACCATGGAGAAGTATCACCATGTCTTGAATGTGATCGGCAAACGGTTGCTTGCCAACCCCGAGGCCCGTTTGACCTTGGTGGGTTGCAATTCCAATACCGGTGTGGAAAAAGGGAAGATCGCCCTGGCCAAAAGTCGGGCCGAGGCGGTTTCCGCCTATTTCCAGTCCGTGTGGGGTATTGATCCGGCCCGCATGGAAATCAAGGCGCGTAATCTTCCCGTTGTACCCAGTTCAAGCCGGGTGCCGGAAGGGATCGTTGAAAATCAACGGGTAGAGATACTGGCCAGTCATCCTGCCATCCTCGACACCATCAAAAGCACTTATCTGCTGGAACAAAGCGATACCAAGGAAATCCGGATTACTCCCTCCCTGCAAGCCGAAAGCGAGATTGAGCACTGGCAGCTCAGGCTGCTGGGCGGGGACAAGGTGCTGGAGACCAAGGAAGGCGCGGGGAAGCCCCCTGCGGAATTTATTTTTGCGCTTGAGGCTCTGGGGCTGCGCAATATTGCCGCGCTTGGCCGGATTAGCGCTGATCTCGAAGTAAAAGACAAGGAAGGAAACCTTTTCAGCACCGGCAGCGGCCCCATCGCCATTAATTTTATCAGGCGGGAGGAGCGCATCGCCCAGAAAACAGGCAACAAGGTGATGGAGAAATATGGCCTGATCCTCTTTGACTTTGACCGGACGGAATTGAAGGATCGCAATCAGATCATAGTCAACCGGGTGATTTCAAGGGTGGCGGAGCTTAAGGCCGTCAGCATGGATATCGCCGGGCATACCGATATCATCGGTACGGAAAAATACAATATTGATTTGTCCGACCGCCGGGCAAAAGCAGTGTACGATACCGCCATTCAGACCGGAATCGCCGCCACCGATCAGATAAACTATACGGGCAACGGCCCCAATAATCCGCCCTATGACAATAGTCTGCCCGAGGGGAGATCGCTTAACCGAACAGTGATCATCACTCTTCTGTATACCGAATAACCATCTCCGGCGGCTCTGTCGGCGCCATTGTCATTGCTTGATGGTCGTCCGGTTTTGTTCATTTCGTCAAGGAGGCAAGGTTGTGCGTTTACCAGGCATAAGCAAGAAGCATATCTTTTACGAGTTGCTTGAAAAACAGGCGCAGGCCGCTGTTGATGCGGCAACGGAATTTCAGGTTCTGGTCGGAGACTTCGCCAATCTTGCCAAGCATGCGGCAAGAATCAAGGAGATAGAGAGCGAGGCCGACCACATCACCCATGAGCTTGCCAACAGGATCGACGCCACCTTTGTCACCCCGTTGGACAAGGAAGATCTGCACGCCCTGTCCAGTGAACTCGATGATGTGACCGACTGCATAGAAGCCTGCACCGGCAGGATGGCGCTTTATCAGCTCACGCAATTGCGCCCGGACCTGGCAGGGTTGGTGGAGATGCTGGTGCGGATTACCGAAGCCACGCGGGAGGCGGTCAAAGCGCTGCGCACCAAGCCAAACCGGGATAATGTTCAGGATCTTTTCATCCATATCCACCAGATTGAGAACGAGCATGACGCCGCGTTTCGCAAGGCGCTTGCCGGCCTGCTCAACGCTCCGGATGCTGATCCGATCAAGGTGATCAAGTGGAAGGAGGTCTATGACCGGATAGAAACGGCGGTGGACAAATGCGAAGATGTCGCCCATATCATCGAAAGCGTGGTTGTGAAGTATGCTTAGTCTGTCGTTGCTGCTCGTGCTGGTTGTGGTCTGTGCCCTGGTCTTCGACTATATCAACGGTTTTCACGATACGGCCAACGCCATCGCCACAGTGGTCTCCACCCGGGTACTCTCGCCGCGCAGAGCGATTATCATGGCGGCTTGTCTGAATTTCATCGGCGCCCTGTTTTCCACCCAGGTGGCAATCACGGTCGCCAGCGGCCTGGTCGATACGGCCCGTTTCCAGAGCGCCGATATTTCGCAGCCGGCCTTGTTTGCCGCCAAGCTGCAACATCCCGTTGATCCGGTCTCTCAACATCTGGCCGGGCGGCTTTCTCCGGACACCCAAAAGCTGATGGCGCAATATGCGGTGGGCAGTGCTCCTTCCCAGGAGTTGCAGGGGGCCATGGTGGATGATCTTAACCACGTCCTCACCCAGGCCGATTTTTATTCGGCCGAGCGATTTGCCGGGATCGTGCTTACGCCGAAGACCGTGGAGAAGGCCAAGAATTCCGGCAAGCTGAAATCGGAAGAGCTGGCCAATACGAATCGTACTCTTCTGGAAAAGGCCTTTCCTCGGGAACTCTCCTCAAACAAGCAGGTGTTCCAGGTGGTCATTCTCGCCGCCATTCTCGGCGCAATTGTCTGGAATCTGATTACCTGGAAATTCGGAATCCCCAGCAGTTCCTCCCATGCCCTGATCGGTGGGCTATGCGGCGCGGCCATCATCCACGGCGGGCTGCCTTTTGTTCTCTGGGGCGGGATTGTTCGCAAGGTGCTTATCCCGCTGGTGGGTTCTCCGGCAATGGGTTTTATCCTCGGGTTTCTGTTGATGGGCGGGATCTTTAAAACCCTTGCCCACGCACATCCCGGTCGGGTGAGTGCGAGCTTTCGCAACCTGCAGATTGTTTCCGCCGCAGCCATGGCCTTTACCCATGGCCTCAACGATGCCCAGAAGAGCATGGGCATCATCACCATGGCCCTGGTAAGCGCCAGGATGATTCCTGAGCCCGTCGTGCCGGGCTGGGTGGTATTCTCCTGTGCCGCGGCCATGGCCTTGGGTACCTCCGTGGGCGGTTGGCGCATCATCAAGACCATGGGGCACAAGATCATCCGGCTGGAACCGGTGCACGGTTTTGCCGCCGAGACCTCGTCCGCCGTCGTCTTGTTTGTGACCAGCCACTTCGGCATGCCGGTGAGCACCACCCACGTCATCTCCGGCAGCATTTTCGGTGTAGGGGCCAGCAAGCGGCTCTCCGCCGTCCGCTGGGGGGTCGCCCAGAGTATGGTCATGGCCTGGGTTCTGACGCTTCCCGCCGCCGGTCTGGTGGCCGCGTTTTCCTACGAACTGCTCATGCTCACGGGCCTTGGCAAATAATTCCATTTCTCAAGCAAAAGAGTTTTTTTCGAAACTCCGATCCCCCGTAAGGGGGGCGCGGAGTTTACTTCGCCGAGCGAGCTGCATCATTGAACGATTGATTTAGAAATGGAATAAGTCGTACGGCAGGTGCAGGCAAAAAGGGAGCTTGAGGCAAAACATCCACGCCGGGAGGCCGAAGCCTGCGCGGCGAAAAAGCTCTTGTTCTTGTCAGCGAATCTTTCCAAAACAGGTTTTCTGCTGAATCGTTACATGGCGAATAAAGCATAACGGTAAAGAAAGGGATCAGGAATCATGTTCGGTAATATTCATAGGAAGCTTATTCTGCGCCTTGCTCTGGTATGGCTTGTTTTGTCTGTTGTCATGGGCTCGCTTATCTATTTCACTGAGCATGAGAGGATAGATGGTTTTGTCGTCAGCCTGGCTGAAAGTGAGTCCAAGAAAATAATTACCGATCAAATGCAGTATTTGGTTAATCCAAGCCCTGAAAATTTTGCTATTCTGCGTCGGAAAAGTCAGGACAACCTCATGACGGGTGGTTTTTCGGTAATTGAATTTTATGATAGGGACAAAAAAACGATCGTCGAGCTTTCCCGCAAGGATACGGAAGGACTTGTGCCAAAAATGGAGCTTCTCAAGCATGAGCGTCTTATGACGGCGTCAACGCAATACGAGAAATTTCATATCGACTCTCTGATGTTTGTCAGGGTGATGACGCCGTTAAAGGCAACCGACGGGAGAATCGTCGGCTTCTTTGAAGGGGCTTACCAGGTAGAACCCAGAATCATGAAGGATATCCGCTCTCGGGTGCTGTTTTCGCTGATCCAGGTGGTAATAACGGTTCTGGTCTCCACCGTGGTGTTATATCCCATTATCATTGCCCTCAATAAAGGCCTGATAAAGTATTCGCTCGATTTGTCCAGGGCGAACATGGGAATGCTGGAAGTGCTTGGGAGTGCGATTGCCAAAAAAGACAGTGACACGAATGAACATAATTATCGCGTCACGATCTATGCGGTAAGGCTGGCCGAGGCAATGCATATAAACAGTGAAGATATTCAGGAGTTGGTTAAAGGGGCGTTCCTTCACGATGTGGGAAAGATTGCAATAAGTGACAGCATCCTCCTCAAGCCCGGAAAATTGACGGAAGAAGAGTTTGAGGTCATGAAAACCCATGTGGTGCATGGAGAGGAAATCATTGGCAGTTATGCGTGGCTGCAAAGCGCTGTAAATGTCGTTCGTAATCACCACGAAAAGTATTCCGGCGAGGGGTATATGAATGGGTTGAAGGGGGAGGCCATTCCTGTCACGGCAAGAATATTTGCCGTAATAGATGTGTTTGATGCGCTGACCTCGAAGCGTCCCTACAAGGAGGCCTTCTCTTTTGAGAAGGCAATGCAAATCATAAACGAAGGAAGGGAGAGTCATTTTGATCCCGCCATCCTTGACGTGTTCAGCAAGATTTCCCGATCAATTTATCTCGAAATCAATGAAGCGGATGATGACTATTTGCGGGCTGCCGTGAGAGAGATTGTAAACAGATACTTTTATGCCGATCCTCTGGCGAGCATCTGAATTTTAGGGGAAATTAAGAAGAGTCTAATCAGCAGGGTTCAGCCGTTGCCCTGGTCCTGTTGCAGCCGGGCCACGGCCTGCTCCCGCATTTTGTACTTCTGAACCTTGCCGGTGACGGTCATGGGGAATTCTTCCACAAACCAGATATACTTCGGGATCTTGTAATGGGCGATCTTGCCTTGGCAGAAGCTGCGGATTTCTTCTTCCGCAAGCGTTGAACCGCTGCGGGGCTTGAGCCAGGCCATGATCTCCTCGCCGTAAAAGTCGTCCGGCACCCCGAAAACGGCCACCCCGGCTACCTTGGGATGAGTAAAGAGATAATCCTCGATCTCCCGGGGGTAGATGTTTTCTCCTCCCCGGATAATCATCTCCTTGAGCCTGCCGGTGATCTGGACATAGCCGTCCCTGTCCATTCGGCCAAGGTCCCCGGAGTGGAGCCATCCTTCCCGATCGATGGCCTTGCCGGTCGCTTCGGGATCGTTGTAATACCCCCGCATGATATGGTAGCCCCTAAAGCAGATCTCGCCGACTTCACCCAGGGAGATGGTGCGGCCGGAGGAGAGATCCACCACCTTTACCTCCTGGTGGGGGAGGTTTCTGCCCACGGTGTTGATCCTCCGCTCCAGGTTGTCCTCCCGGGTGGTGAGGTGGGTCAGGGGCGAGGCTTCGGTCTCGCCGTAACCGATGAGGATCTCGCTGCAGTGCATGTCCGTCATCACCCGCTGCATAAGGGCGGGAGGGCAGGGGGCTCCGGCCATGATTCCGGTGCGCAGGCTGGAAAGGTCCAGTTTTCCGAAGCGGGGATGTTCCAGCTCGGCAATGAACATGGTCGGCACGCCGTGGATGGCGGTGCAGCGCTCATCGGCCACCGCTGCCAGCACCAGGCCGGCGTCGAAATGTTCGCAGGCAATGACGATGCATCCCCCAACCGAGAGGCAGAGCAGATTGCACAGCACCATGCCGAAGCAGTGATAAAAAGGCACGGGCACGCAGAGGCGGTCCTGCTCGCTGAAATGCATGGCCAGGGCTGAGAAGTAGGCATTGTTCAGGATGTTGCGGTGGCTCAGGAGCACGGCCTTGGGAAAGCCGGTGGTGCCCGAGGTATATTGGATGTTGATGGGCTCAAAGGGGTTGAGGGAGGCATCTCGGGCGGCAAGGGATGCGTCGCTCACCGAGGCTGCGGCACCAAGCACCTCGGCCCATAGGGTAAAGCCGGGGGCGGGCCGTTTTGTCGCCATCGGCTCTGCCGGAGCATAGAGCACCACCCGCCGGAGAAAGGGGAATTCGCGGCTGTTCAGGGAGTCGGGGTTGCAGTGCTGAAGCTCGGGGAGTAATTCGCCGAGGATGGCCAGGTAATCGCTGCTTTTGAAGGAGGGAATCAGGAAGAGGCCCTGCACCTCGGAGCGTTGCATGGCGTAGGCCAGTTCCTTGGCACGGTAGGCGGGGTTGATGTTCACCAGAATGGCGCCGATCCGTGCGGTGGCGAGCTGGATCAGCAGCCACTCGAGGTTGTTGGTGGACCAGATGCCGATACGATCCCCCTTGGCAAAGCCGAGTCCCATCAACCCCTTGGCCAGCCCGGCAACAGCCTCGGTGAGTTCCCGGTAGCTGAGACGCTTCTGCTGGGGGAGGGAAACCACCGCTTCCCGCTCGGGAAAGCGGTTCGCGATCTCGGCCAGATGGGCAGGGATCGTTTGTTCAAGCAGAGGCGGAGTGCCATCGGTGCGGCAGTAGCTGATATTTTCGTCCATGATCTTCCCGGTAAAGAGGTTTTTTGGGTAACTATCCAGCTTGATGCTGGAATTGGACAAAAACCACGAAATGTAACTGTTCAGCAGTGCCACAGATGCGCGAAAGAGGTCTGCGAAATGCGCTGTTGCCCATGAGCAGCCGATGACAAAGCAGATGTGGTGCTGCTGGATAGTTACGGTTTTTATTCCACTCCCTGCCAGTAGCGGTCAACCCTGGCCTGGATCTCCGTCAGCATTTCCTTGTTTTCCCGGGGGGCAAAGAGATGGCGGAAGCGGCCCTGGGTCTGCAGGTATTCGCGCACCGGTAATCGTGGTAGGGGTATTTTCGTATGGGTCACCGTGCCGTCCACATACTCCTTGAGGGGCCAGATGCCGGTGGCCACCGCCAGCTTGCCGATTTCCACGGTGGCGCTTGGTTCATAGTCCCAACCGGTGGGGCAGGGAGCCAGGGCCAGGATCAACCGGGGGCCGGACAGGCTGCCGGCCTTTTCAATCTTTCGGGCCAGGTCCAGTGGTTCGGCCGCAACCACGGTGGCCACGTAGCTCGGCTGGTGCGCCGCCCAGATAGAAAAAAGATCCTTCTTGTAGCCGGGGTAGCCCAAGGACCCTTTGCTGGTGGCGGTGCGGGCCGCGTGCGGCGTGGCCGAGGAATACTGCTGGCCGGTGTTGCCGTAGCCCTCGTTGTCGTAACAGAGGTAGAGGAAATCAAGCCTGCGGTCCATGGCGGAGGAGGTGGCGGAAAGTCCCATGCCGTAGGCCGAGCCGTCGCCGGTGAGTACCAGCACTTTTAATTCTTCTTCCGGGCTGAGGCGCCCTTTTTTTTTCAGAATATCGAGGGCGTCCCGCACTCCTTGCGCCCCGGCCGGGGCACAGGCCATGGCGGTGTAGAGCCAGGAACCGCGAAAGGGGGTGCCGGGATAGACGGAGAGCAGGGTCATGCAACCGGCGGCATTGATGATCACGCACTTCTCTCCCATGATGTCGTAGACCTCATGCAGGGCGGCGAGACCGCCGCAGCCGGCGCACATGGGGGTGCCGGTGCCGAGGATATGTCGGGCGGGCAGATCCTTGAGGCGGTGGTATGTCGTGTCGCTCATCTGCTGCCTCCCTGATTGCCATGATCGGCCCGGGCCACGTTTTGCATCTTGCGGAGTGCGCGCAACTCCTCTTCGGTGTAGAGCAGTCGCGGTTCCGGGCTGACTCCTGCGGCCACTCCGCGCCTTACTACCTTGCTGATCTCGAAAAACTCCTCACTGCTGATATCCCGGCCACCTAAGCCCCCGACAAAGGAGGCAAGAATGGGCGGCGCCTCCGGCATTCCGTACAGGGCAGAGGCCAGCTCCCCATGCAGGATGCCGCCCTTGCCAAGGGAAAGGTTCTGATCGATCACGGCAACCCCCTTTTTGCCGGCCAAGGCCTTGCGCAGGGCGGCAGCCGGGAAGGGCCGCACCAGCCGGGGCCGCACCAATCCCACCTTTTCGCCCGCCTCCCGCAGCCGGTCCACCGCCTCCTTACCCTTGGTGGCAAAGGAACCGATCATTACGAAGACGATCTCGGCATCCTCGCTTTTGTAACACTCCAGGGCGCTGTAACTCCTGCCGAACAGCTCGGTGAATTCCTGCCCCAGCTCCTCGTAGACCGCAATCCCCTCCAGGGAGGCAAGATGCGCCTGGTAGCGGAAATAGGAGTAGGCGGAGCCTTCCAGCACCGCCACCCCTTCGCTCAATGGCTCGCCACCCCGGAAACGGATGGCGCCTGCGTTAAAGGGGGGAAGAAAGCGGTCCACCTCCGACTGGCTCGGGATCAGCACCGGCTCTCGGGTAAAGGAGAGGTAAAAGCCGTCCAGGTTGACCAGTACCGGCAGCCGCACCGTGGGGTGTTCGGCCAGCCGGTAGGCGATGAGCAGGTTGTCCAGCACTTCTTGGCAGGTGGCGCAGTGCAGCTGCAGAAAGCCGCAATCCCGCATGGCAAGGACATCGTTATGGTCCGGCTCCAGGGTGATGGGCGAGGAGAGGCCACGGGAGACATTGACCATCACCAGGGGCACCCGCCAGCCGGCCACGGTGTAGAGCATCTCCGTGGCGTAGAGCAACCCCTGGCTCGAGGTGGCGGTGAAGACCCGTACCCCGGTGACTGCGGCACCGCCGGCTGCGGTGAGCATGGAATGCTCGGACTCCATGGTGACCATCCGGCAGGCCAACTCCCGGTTTTCGATCCAGTTGCCGATGGTTTCAATGATCTCGGTCTGGGGGGTGATGGGAAAGGCGGGGAGATAGTCGATTCTGGCCAGTCGCGCACCCCAGGCGGCCGCGCCGTTGCCGGTGAGCAGTTTTCTGGTCATGGCTTTGTCCCCGGGGTGGCTGCTTCCGCTTCGGGCAGGGCAGTGATGGCATGGGTCGGGCACTGGGCCATGCAGATCAAGCAGCCTTTGCAGTGGGCATAATCGATGCGGGGACGTCGTTTGTCATCAACCTGGATGGCGCCTTCCGGACAGAAGGTGGAGCAGATCCACCAGCACCGGTTGCAACGGGATTCATCGATCAGAGGTCGTTCGCTGCGCCAGAGTCCGGTCTGCGCCAGTTCGCTGGTGGCGGCGGCATGAATGGCCGGTGCGCTCAAAAGCGGTTCTTCGCAGGCAAGGGTCAGCCAAGCCGGCGGGGTGTAATCCTTGGCGGAAAGCGGTGCGTCCTCACGCACCGCCCCGCGATGCCCGCTCAGAGCGGCATAGGCCGTGCGGGCCACCGCGAGGGTGACCGCGACCAGCTCCGGGCCCAGGGGGGCCACCTCCTCCTGCACTGCCTGGGCGAGAAGATCGGCGTTTAGCTCGGCAATCAGGGCGGCGGCTCCACCGGCGCAGGCTGCGCCGCGAAAGTGCAGTTCGGATTTAGCCAAGGTCGGCAGGGTAAAGACCGTCCCGTGCAGGTTGAGGCGCTCCTGCCAGAGGGATGCCTTTTCGTTGCTGTGAATAAGAAAAACCGTCTGCTCACCGGCTCCGGAAAGCACGCCTGCTTCGGGCATGGCCGACAGATGATCGTCGGCGACAATGATCAGGTCGGGGCGGCTGATGATGCCGCGTTCGAAAATGGGAGCCCGGCTTGCCCGAACATAGGCAAAAATCGGCGCACCTCGCCGTTCCGCGCCATAGCGCGGCGCATCCTGCACCTCAAACCCGGCCAGGAAAAAGGTAGAGCCGAGGATGCGGCCGGCGGTCTTCATGCCTTGGCCGCCGCGGCCATGAAAGCGGATGCGATACATGGGGTTCTCCCTCCTGCAAGAAAAACAGTGCTGCTGCCTGTTAGAAAATTCCCCAGCGCTTATAGGTCATGGCCCTTTCCACCCGGCGGGTGGCCAGGTTGATGGCGGCCTGCCGAGGCAAGATCCCATTCTGCCTGGCTTCCGCCAGCACCTGCTGGGTGTTGTCGCGGATTTTTTCGGCAATGGTGCGGAAGGCCTCGGTCTGGCCGGCGCCGTGATATTCCATGGCCGCGCAGATCACCCCACCGGCATTGGCGATAAAATCCGGCAGACAGAGAACGCCCTGGGCATGCAGATACTGCTCCGCTCCCAGGGTCAGGGGGATATTGGCGCCTTGGGCCACCAGCTTTGTTTTCAAGCGCTGGATATTGTCTTCGTGCAGCACATCGGGCCGGGCGGCGGGCACCCAGATTTCACATTCCAGATCTATGACCGCATCCCGGTCTGCCTTGGTGCCGCCGGGATAATCAAGGACCGAACCGCCTTGATTCTTGATGCCGATCAGTTCTTCAACCCGGATGCCGGACGGATCATGGAGGGTGCCGCGAGAATCGGAGGCGCCCACCAGGGTTACCCCCCGTTCCGCGAGAAAGCGGGCGCTGTGTTTGCCCACCGACCCGAAGCCCTGCACGACCAAGCGGGCGCTGGTGAGGGAGAAATCGCAATAGGGAATGGCCATCTCCACGGCCTGGCTGAGGCCCCAGCCGGTGGCGCCGAGCCGGTCCAGAGGAATGCCGCCCACCTCGCAGGGCAACCCCACCGAACGGCCGATCTCATCCTTGATCCAGGCCATGCACTCTTCGTTGGTGCCCATGTCCGGCCCGAAGATATAGTCCTCTTCCCGGCGCAGTGCGAAGGCAAAGGACCGGATCAGTCGTTCCTTGTCGGCCCGGGCCATCTTCGGATCGCCATAGAGTACCGACTTGCCGCCGCCGTGCGGGAGCCCTGCCGCCGCGTTTTTCATGGTCATGGCCCGGGCCAGGCGGGCGCATTCGGCGGTGCTCACGTCTTCCGCCATGCGCAGCCCGCCGATGGCGGGACCGCACGCCACGTTGTCGACCACGAGCACGCCCTTGAGGCCGAGTTGCGGCTGGAAGACATGAATAACCTTGGCCGGGCCCAGCGCATCACCACGAGCAAAAATATCTTCCATCTTTCTGCCTCCTTTTGCAGACCGTGGGTATCTCTCCTTTCAGTACAGCACAAGGGGGGAAGTCTTGTCAAATCCAATCATCGACCGATAACAACCTGTTGCAGCGCGGGAAAACAGGATTTGAATGGTGTCCTGCCTTATCGTAATGTTTTTGCTTTTGAGTCGGTGGAATTTCGCTGAAGGTCAAGGTGGGGATTCAGTGGAAGATATACGATTGCGGAGCCCGAGTGAGGGGGGGGAATTGTGAGTGATCAGGGAAAGGGGTTGAATTTATTTGACAATAAAACGGGTTCTGGCAAAATAATGGAGCAATGTGCCGGAATCAGGAACCAAGGAAAGGAAAACATAAAAAAAGAACATGCCGTCGCTGCAGTAATGTGGAGAGAATCCACCGTACTGCATCGACCATGTCCGGGCGGATGGCAAGGGCCGTTACAGTTGGGTAGCGATAGAGTTCGTCCCGTTCCCCAAGGTGGCAACCAATAAATCTTCTTGGCGCGTGGCTGTCCCCAAAGTACGGGGGCAGTTGTTGCTTTTTTCTTAATCGAAACGATGAAAATACAGGGGCTATCTTTAAAAGAGATCGTAACGGAAAGGAGGCCTTGCCATGAAACGTCTTATTGTCTGCTGCGATGGGACTTGGAATAATCCGGATCAAGAAGATAACGGAATCCCCGCCCCCACCAATGTCTTTAAGATTTACAACGCAATCGCTGATCGCGATTCCAACCAGCTCGAGCAATTGAAGTATTACCATCCTGGGGTCGGCGGGGAGGGCGGCATCGTGGACTCCATAATCGGCGGAGCTGTGGGCGCAGGAATCAGTCGCAACATCTGCAGCGCCTATCACTGGCTTGGCAGCAATTATGCCGAGGGTGACGAGATATATCTTTTCGGCTTCAGCCGCGGGGCCTTCACCGCTCGCAGCCTTGGTGGCTTTCTCGGTCGTGGCCTTCTTGATCTTCAGGGGGTGGAACCTGCGGATTCATGGGCACGGGTTAAATTGGCCTATGAAAAAGGCTACCGCATCAAAGCCGCGGAGCGTGCGGACTGGGCGCAAAACAGCTGGAATTTTTTTCATCAGGGGGCGGCAACGCCCATCCATTTTCTCGGCGTTTGGGATACCGTCGGCGCCCTGGGCATTCCCGATGATCTCGAAATCTTTAATTTTTTCGACGATCCTTCAAAATGGGGGTTCCATGATACCAGTCTCGGCAAACACGTTACGACGGCGCGCCATGCCATGGCTATTGATGAGGTTCGCTCCTGCTTCAGTATTACCCGTTGGTCAGATCCGGACAAACACAACGATGCCGTCGAATGCTGGTTTCCTGGGGTGCATTGCGACGTGGGCGGAGGATATTCAGACTGTGCGCTTGCCAATGGGGCTCTTCTCTGGATGATGGAGCAAAGTGAAGCCAAAGGACTCATGTTCCGCGAGAGTATCAAGGAGACCATAAAAGCCGATCCTCTCGGGGTGATGCACAACTCGCACAAGGGCATTTTTGCCAAGTTCCGTTCTCGGCCGCGAAATATTCCTGCCATGGTGGAGCAAAACAAGGCGCATTTTCATCAAAGTGCCTTAGAGCGCCAAAAGGTTTCTCCGATTTCCTACCCGAGCTATCATCCCACCAAAATTCTTGCGCCGGGAGAATCGCACACCGTGGATATTTTCGCCAACACGCATTGGAATTACACCGGCATCTATCTGCAACACGACAGGTCCTATGCCTTTTCCGCAACCGGCCAGTGGCAGGACAGCAAAGACAGCTGCGACTGGAAAGGCACGGAAGATGGAATTCTGACCACCGGGGATATCGTCCGCGCCACCTCGTCATTTCTCGGGACGTTTGAAGGCATCTTTAAGAAACTCTCCAAGAACAGTTCGACGGACTTTCTGGGGACCAAACGGGTGGAGAGCATGAAGTGGTTCACCATGGTTGGGGCGATAGCCAACGATGCCGGCAGCAGTGCAGGCATGGCGGTCGGCAACGACGGCAGTGCAGTGCCGCACCAATATGTCGATCTTGTTGCCCATGAAACGGCTCCGCTGAAGGTCCAGAGCCCAGGATACCTCTATTGTTTCCCAAACGATGTGTGGAGTCTTTATGGAAATAATCGCGGCAGCGTGCGACTTACTATCCGTTGCGTGGATTAAGGCGGAAACGCAGCCTCAAAAAAGAGGGTCACGCCATAAAAAAAATCACCGATATGTGAAAGAAAGGGGGATAATGGGTGATCCCGCATTGTAACAATGTGTCGGTCTGCTTGCGCTGCGGCGCCTTGGTTTACTTATATGAGATTCTTTAAGGCATGCGAAATACTAAAATAATCTGCACCATCGGCCCGCGCACGGCCTCTTTCGAGATGCTGAAGCAGCTTACGGAACATGGCATGAATGTGGCGCGGCTGAATATGTCGCATGGTTCCCACGAGTGGCACCGGACTGTTATTCATCACCTCAAAAGGCTCAATAAGAAGTTGGGCGGAGCGGTGGCTATTCTTCTGGACACCAAGGGGCCGGAAGTGCGAACCGGCGACGTGAGCCGCGACGTGGTGCTTAAAAAAGGCGAGCAGTTGGTCCTTACCGTCCGCAGGCAGGCAGAGCTTGAAGCCAATACGGTGGAGGTGAGCTATGACGGCTTCGTCAACGAGGTGGAGGTGGATGACACGGTGTTGATCGACGGCGGCATGATCAGCCTGAAGGTCCGCCGGATAGCCGACAAGGATATTTACTGTGAGTGTCTTGATGACGCCGTTCTCACCTCCCGGCGCCACGTCAATATCCGGGGCAAGAGCGCCGATCTGCCTTCGATTACCGACAAGGACTGGCAGGATATCAAGTTCGGCATTGAAAACGGGGTCGATTTCATTGCCCTTTCCTTTGTGCGGACGGCCGACTCCATTAGCGAGTTGCGCCAATACCTCCAGGGAGAAAATGCCTCCATTGATATCCTCGCCAAGATAGAAAGCGCGGAGGCCGTGCCCCATCTTGATGAAATTATCGCCAGATCGGACGGGATCATGATCGCCCGCGGTGATCTGGGGGCGGAATTGCCATTCGAGGAAGTGCCGCTGCTGCAGGAAGAAATTGTCGGGAAATGCCGGGCAGCCGGTAAGCCGGTGATCGTGGCCACCCACATGCTGGAGTCGATGATCGTTAACCCGACCCCCACCAGGGCGGAGGTGACGGACATCACCCAGGCGGTGCTGCAAGGGGCGGACGCCACCATGCTTTCCGGTGAGACCGCCACAGGCAAGCATCCTCTCAAGGCCCTGGCGGCAATGAATACGGTGGCGCGGAGAATTGAACGAAAGCTGGGGCTCGACACCAAGGTGCGGGTTCCGGCATCCGAAAACCCTAAGTATGAGATTGCCCGCAGCGCCTCGATCTTGAACAACAACTTGCACGGAAGCGCTATCCTGGTCTTTACCCGGCGCGGCCTGATGGCGATGCTGTTATCCAGATGCCGGCCCGGTGCGCCGATTTATGCATTCACCAATACCACCCATGTGCGGCGTCGGCTGGGTATTTTTTGGGGGGTTTATCCTTTTTTGATCAAATTTTCAAAGGATCCGGAGGCGTCCATCAAGCGCGCCATTGATAAATTGCTGGATAGGCAGCTTCTCATGGCGGGCGACCGAGTGATAGTGGTCTCGGATATCTTGGTGGATGGTAAATTTGTGGAGACGGTGCAGGTGCGGATTATTTGAGTGTTCCCGGCCGTTTTTTGAGCTCCTGCGAGGTTGTTCAAGCCGACCAAGGCTCTGGACCGTATTCTTCCGCAGACCTTTTTTGAAGAACAGCGAACTGCCTGTTCGGGCAATATCTTCTTGTTTGCTTGCTGATTTCTGCATTTTTTGCCGGCTGGATGGAAGAAATGCGTTAATTATTCGATAATTGTGCTATATAGCAAAAACGGTAATGGGCGTTTATACGTCTGTCCGGTTTCGGGTTAGGATACGTCTGGGGGGGGCGAGGGTTCTGTGCCAGGGGAGGCGTCTTTGGTTTTATATGAAAAAGACGTATTGGTGAATGCATGGCGGACTGCAGTGAAAAACGGGAGGCCCATCGGGCTCTGTTGGGGACCAAGGTCAGTTGGACCTCGGACGATCTCCATTGGCATGAGGATAACTCGCAGGACGTCAGCTCCACGGGCATGATGCTCCGCACCAAACAACAGATTGAACCGGGGACCATGCTCAAACTGCGGTTCAATCTGCCCAACCGGAAGTTTCACGATCCCATAATGGCTGAGGCCGAGGTAAAACGGGTGGTCTGCCGCCAGGATCGGCAGATCGGCGTTGGTCTGCGTTTTATTGTGCTCCGCTCCCATGACTCCCGGGTCGTGCATGAGTTCGTTTGTCGGATCATCGGCCTGCCCCTGGACGATATTATTGATTCGATGGGGGATGCGGAGGAGGACGGCTATTCGTATCAGATGGATCGCCTGCTCCGCGAGGCGGACGACAGGACCGCCCGCCTCGCCGACCAGAAGCTGCTCAAGGAGAACGCCAAGCTCCGGAAAAAATCGGTCCGTACATGGATTCAACGGGGCAAAAGAATCGCTCTGCTCCTGCTTTTCATCGTCTTCGCCTTTAAGGCAACGGCCTGGTTCACGGATTTGAGTTGCCTGTTTTATGGGCGCTGACCTATCCCATGGACATTTTTTCTGGCATCATGCCGGTTTGCTTCGGCGCATCGGCTTCTTTCTTCTCCCATTATGATCATTAACTTTTGGGGAAACCTGAAAGAACTGTTGCGCCCCCAATTCAGGGGGCTGAACAGAATCGAGTACGAACTCAGGCGGGAGGCTTCGGTCAAGGATATTGTCGAAGCCTTGGGAGTTCCCCATACTGAAGTGGGGCGCTTAACCGTTGATGGCCGGGACATCTCTTTTTCCTCTATCGGTTCCAATAATGACAGAATGGATGTTTATCCTCTTTGTCCTCCCGTGGATGTATTGACCGCAACCCTCCTTCGCCCGGAGCCTTTGCCCGGCATCACCTTTGCCGTGGATGTGAATGTCGGCAAGCTCGCCACTTTGCTGCGAATGGCGGGTTTTGACACCTTTTATCGTAATGGTATCTCCGATCCGGAATTAATCGAGGTTGCGGTGCGGGAACAGCGCATCCTGCTGAGCAAGGATACCGATCTGTTAAAACGGAAAGCAGTAGTCTTCGGCTATCTCGTTCGCGAAATCCATCCGGAAAAACAGTTGGCGGAAGTTGTGAGGCTGTTCGGCATCCAAGGACAATTTAAGCCGTTGAGCAGATGTCTGCGTTGCAACGGGCTATTGCGCGCAGTCGAGAAAGAGCATGTAATCGATCAACTGGAGCCACTCACCAAAAAATATTATGATTCATTCCGTCAGTGCCGGCGCTGCAACAATATCTATTGGCCAGGCAGCCATCGGGACAAGATGCTCGCGTTGTTAGCTAGGTATGGTGAGTGTCAAGATATTGCTTGATCGGAAGCGACGGCAAGCACAAGCAGATTCCTAAATCCGCAGGCGTCCGAAAGGGTGATGGCCTACGCCGCCGGCGCACTTGTATAGAAAATCCCAATGGGTGTCGAATAAAGGTGCCAAGGCGATGCCGCCCTTTCCAGTTCCAGGAGAAATGCGGGACGTCAAGCGGACCCCAGATCTGATTGTTCGCAATTAAGGATGGTATCTCCCGGCATGTTGCAGTATGGTGGTCCCCCCTTGCATATTGTATTTCTGAGGTTTTTACCAAAAAAGGAGAAGGATGGGTTTGATCGAGAACCGTAATTTCGGGATGGACGTCATGGGGGCCGGAGTCAATGTCCCCGTTGTCCCGGAAGAGAATTTCGTTATCGCCGTGTATTCCTTGGTGGATGAAACGATTGCCGGCGAACTGAATCGACTGGGGAGCGAAGAGGGTATCGTGCCAAGTTGTAAACCGGGTTGTTGCCACTGTTGCCGGTATCATATCCTTACCAACATTGTCGAGGCCCAAACCCTGGCGCAATACATCCGGAGGGAATTTTCCGCAGAGCAGATAGAGGAGCTTCGAACGCGAACGCAACATTGGCATGAATGGGATAATGCCAGGCCGGGCAGGCACCCCTCATCCATCATCGTCGAGCAGGGAGATCTCTCCCTCTACGACCATTCCTGCCCGCTCGATGTAAATGGCGCATGCAGTGTCTATCCCGTCAGGCCAGTGGTATGCCGAGCACATTTTGTCTCTTCTCATCCCCGATTCTGCTTCACCGCAAATGATCCGGAATCAGGCGAAGACGCGCCGGTGGTGCTCGCCTCCGTTGTCGAGGCGGCAAGCCCGTTTTCATCGGCAATGAGGGATCATATCGAAGAAGCAGGCTTGGATTTTTCTCGCTCCTTGTTGCTTCTGCCGCAGTGGTTGGCCATTGAAATGGGGTGGGATTTCTCGGTATAGTATTATTTTAAGGGATTTTTTGCGTTGCAATGGGCGCCTGCCTCATTGTTCGAAATTAAGCAGGGCGCCCTGTTAAAATATTTAACCATTGACCACTCTTTTTTTACGGCACAAAAGGCGGAAATCTTTCAGCTGAATTTCGCTAATGCCTTTTTGGCAGCGCCACGCAACTCTTTCCAGGCATTATCGACCCCTTGTTTGGTTATCTTCCAGGCATCTTCGCTTGCGGCCGCAAGTCCATGGGCATTTTTCTTGAGGTCCTCAATCTTCTTTTCAAGCTTGTGGATTTCGACGAGGGCATCTGCCTTGCCTGTCCCCATTGTTTTTTGTGATTGTTTCTTGAAATCCGCAAGCTTGTCGCTGAGGGTTTCCATCTCGGCCTTTATCTTTTTGAGATAGAGATTTTTTGTCTGTTCGTATTTTTTTTCAAATTGATTGGCCGGCAAGCAGGCCTTTCGCCAGGCGCAGCCTAATTGATTGCAGTAATCCTTGGCTGTTTCAAAACAGGGAAAATTTCCTTCCTTGCTCTGAATGGCCCGAATCAAATCCACCTTCTTCATCTTGCCTGCCTGGATGCCAAGCTGTTTTGCTTTTTCTTTGATTTTCGACATTTCCATTACAATTCCCTCCAAAAAAAGAAAGATTATCTATTATTAACTGATGATGGATGATCGGGGCGCTGAATGTCAAGTGGATATTTTCCCGAAAAAATGGGGTGATACCTTGCGCCGCCCGTGAAGGGTGTTCTGGGAAGAGGTCCGTAAATAAAAGTGATTTGGTCCTTGTGTTTTACCCGGTAACTGGATGTATAATTTAAACATGTAATAACTGTGCCGAGAAAGACGGAGGAATGATCATTATGGCGAAACGGATATGGTTGTCTGCTCTTTGCGGGAAGTGATGCCGCCGGAAGGTGAACAGTAAAAGACAAGGAGAGAAATGTCATGGACAAAGGCCAATTTGGAAGAAGGGACCGGCTGATTCAGGAAAAGCGGCATGACACCTACCACGAGCGCCGGAAATTGCCCGAACCGACGGTGTGCAGCGAATGTAATGCCGTGTTTCTGGAGGGTCGCTGGGCTTGGTGGGAGCCGGCAGTCAATGCCCATGCCATCGTCTGTCCCGCCTGTCAGCGCATCAAGGATAATTTTCCGGCCGGCTATCTGGAGATCCGGGGGGGGTTTTTCGGATCCCATCGCGAGGAGATTTTAAACCTGATCCGCAACCTTGATGAGCAGGAGAAAAAAGCGCATCCCATGGAGCGGCTCATGGCCATTGCCGAAGAAAAGCAGTGCACCCTGGTCACTACCACCGGCATCCATCTGGCCCGGCGGATAGGCGAGGCCTTGCACAGCGCCTACCAGGGTGAGCTTGATTTTGCTTACGGGGATGGCGAAAAAACCATCCGCCTTAATTGGGTTCGGGAATAAGCGAACGCTTCGGCCTTCGGCTTTGCCCGAGGGAGAATGGTGGGAGTGTTGTAAAGGAGTTTAGGGGCGCCACATCTGAAGTATTCACAATCAGGTGTGGGGCCTTGCTTTTTGGCGGCGTAAACGGTTTTTTCTCAGCGCCCATTCCGGGAGGGGGCTGAGTCCGCATTCTCTTGATGGTCGGCGTAAGTCCCTGCCTATCTCTGTTTCTTTCGTCCCTGAATATTCTTCCGTAATGGGCGTGACTCGCCGGAGGGGCCGGCCTGTGTCCCGAGGTTAAACTCCGGTTCATATCCCACCGTGAACCGGCTCGTGGTGGTGTTGCGGATGCTTAGGAAATGATCATTGTTTGTGTCAAAGGGACAAATCGGGAGGGCACAAGGCGCAAAGCCGAATTTTTCGTAAAAGTGGGGATCCCCTAAAACAAAGATGGTGCTTTCCTTGATGATCTCCTGCCTCAAGGCAAAGCGAAGCAACTCCGAGCCTACCCCCTGGTTTTGAAACTCCGGCTTTACCGCCAACGGTCCTAAGTGCAAGCCGCAAACAGCCGAGCCGTTATAGGCCTTGGAGAAAGCGAGATAGGCGATGACGGAATTGATATGGATACACACCCATTCATGCACCGCCTTGCCATTCTTGTGGAGATTTTCCACGAGTTGCACTTCCTTGGTGCTCCCGGGGAATGCCTGGCGCAATAAGGCGGAAGCCTTGGGGTAATTTTCCGGAGTAAGTTCGCGTATTTTCATTGTTGCTCTGCTTGTGGCATCTTGTTTTTGATCAGCTTAACCAGTTCCGGTCCGGTTTTCCTGCCCGGGAGAGCGCATGGCCGATGGCGGCAAATTCCTCCGGATCCAGGCCGGCAGTCCCGACCATCAAGCCGCTGATCCCAGGCAGGTTGATATATTTGCCGGCGTTCTCCTTGTTGATTGAGCCGCCGTAAAGAATCGTTTTGTCTGGGGCCATTGCCCGGATCGCTTCAATGGCCTCACTGGCTTTGACAAAAGATTGAGGCGTCTCGATACCAATCGCCTCAGCAGGACCATAGCCTATGATCAGTCCGTCCGAATCCTTTTCATCCAAGGCGTTTAGCTGCTCCCGGGCATACGGCAGGTCAACGCAGACTATGGGCTTGATCCCGGCCTCAACCGCTTCACTCACCTTGTCGGCAATCTCTTGGGGTGTCTCATGGAAATACCGGCGCCGTTCCGAATGGCCCAGAATGGCATATTCGGCAAAACCCCTGACCATCGCTGCCGCCACCCCTCCTGTGTAAGAACCCGGAGGAAATGGGGAGAGGTCCTGCACCGCCAGGGCCAGGTCGGCAATGTTCATTTTTTGGATTTTCTGCCACAATGGAACCAGAAAAGGGGCAGGCGGGGCAATGATCACCTGCAGTTGCGGGTCAGGGGCATGGATTCGCGCGAATTTGTCAAGCCACGCTTCCGCCTCTGCCAAGGTTTTGTGTGATTTCCAGTTGGCCAGCAGGTAGCTGCGCATATGTTGCCCTCAATCAGGGAGACCATGTTGTGCAAATCATCCGGGTGCAGTCACTCTTTCTTGCGTCACCGGATAATTCAGTTTAGGGTGTGGCGCCCAGTGGACAGCGTGTACAGTGCAGGTTGCGTTGGGAAGTATCCTGTGTCCTTTTAACAGACGAAAGTACAGAGAGCGAGCAAATCGTCCGATGAAAGTCATTATTGCCGAGAAGCCTTCCGTGGCGCGCGACATTGCCGAGGTTCTCGATATTAAAGCCAAGAAGAAGGGGTATATCGAGGGGCGGGGCTGCGCGATCACCTGGGCCTTCGGCCATCTGGTCACCTTGCAGGAGCCGGGCGACTATGATCCGGCGCTCAAGCACTGGTCCCTGGAAACCCTTCCCTTCGTGCCGGACAAGTTCAAACTTGCCCTGATTAAAAATCGTGGGGTGGACGAGCAGTTTAAGGTTATCGAAACGCTGTGCCAACAGGCCGATGAGATTATCTGCGCCACGGATGCCGGGCGGGAAGGGGAGCTGATCTTCCGTTATATCCTGGCCATGTGCAACTGCGAGGAGAAGCCGATCCGCCGCCTCTGGCTCAACTCACTCACCCACGACGCGATTGCTGAGGCGTTCAAGAATCTCAAGGACGGCCACGAGTACGACGCGCTTTATGCCGCGGCCCGCTGCCGCAGCGAGTCCGACTGGATTGTCGGGCTCAACTCCACCCGGTATTATACGGTCCGCCATGGTCGGATCGGCAGCGGTACCGATCGTGTGCTGTGGAGTATCGGTCGGGTCCAGACCCCGGTGCTGGCCATGATCGTGGAACGGGACGACGCCATCCTCCAGTTTCGTCCGCAGCTCTTCTGGGAGCTTACCACCCGTTACCGAGAGGTGGTGTTCAAATATACGGGCAAGCGTTTTGAAAAGCCGGAAAAGGCCCAGGACCTGCTGGCAAAAATCACCGGGCATCCTTTTGCCGTTACCGCCATTGTTGCCAAAGAAAAAAAAGAGCAACCCCCCCAGCTCTTCGATCTCACCACCTTGCAGCGGGAAATCAACAAGTCGCACGGGCTCTCGGCGGCCGATACCCTCGCCGCCACCCAGAATCTCTACGAAAAAAAGTTCGTCACCTATCCGCGAACCGATTCACGCTATCTTAGTAAGGACATGCAACCGCGTATCCCCAAAATCCTGGAGCAGCTCAAGCCCCTCCGCCCCGAAGAGATTGCGCCCCTCAATCTGGCAAAGCTGCCGTTTAGCAAGCGGATCATCGACGACACCAAGGTGAGCGACCACCATGCCATCATTCCCACCGGGGTCAAGCCGCACAGTCTGGGCGCCAACGAACAGCTGGTGTACGAGGCTATCACCACCCAGTTCATCGCCGCCTTCTATCCCGCCTGCGTCAAGAATATCACCACGGTGGACGGGGTTAGTAATGGGGTAAAGTTCGAGGCCAAGGGGACGCAGGTTGTTGAACCCGGTTTTACCGCTCTTTTCCTCAATAAAAAACAGGCCCAGGATGCCGCCGAGGAGCAGACCCTGCCGGTTTTTGAAAAGGGTGAAACCGGCCCGCACGAGTCATCCCTGCGGGAAGGCAAAACCATCCCGCCCAAGCATTTCAGCGAAAACTCGCTGCTGGGGGCCATGGAGGCGGCGGGTAAATTCGTCGAGGATGACAGCTTGCGCGAAGCACTCAAGGAGCGCGGCATCGGTACGCCTGCAACGCGTGCGGCCATCATCGAAACCCTGCTGAGTCGCAATTATATTCGCCGCGAAAAAAAGCAGCTGCGTTGCACCGACATGGGGCGTTGCCTGATTGCCCTTATTCAGGACCCGTTGCTCAAGTCGCCGGAAATGACCGGAGAGTGGGAGGGAAAACTCAAGAAAATTGAGCGAGGCCAACTGGCATCCGACGATTTCATGGCCGGGATAAGCGGTTACATCCGGACCCTGATCCAAAGCAGTTCCGCCGCACGACTTGATGCCGCGCGCTGGGGCAGCTGTCCGCTCTGCGGCAAGGAGGTGGTCAAGGGGAAGCGGGCTTACGGCTGCTCCGGCTGGAAAGACGGTTGCGAATTTGTCCTCGAACCCACGTGCAAGGGGGTAGCGCTCACGGCCAAACAGATTCAGCTTCTGCTGCAGCAGCACATCCTGCCGCAGCCGATACGGATCGAGGATGAACCGCGAATGCTCATCCTCTCCACCCAGGGCATGGTTATGGATCTGCAGCTGCCCTCCGCCGAGCGGCAAAAAAAAGTCGAAAAATCGGATCGCCCCTGAGTAAGAAAGGCTAACTTTTCAAGCCTGTTGCGGATTAAAATAAATTTTCAGCTGATTCAGGGTGCGTGGCTGTTCTGGCTCTGAACCTGCTGCCTTGTTTGAAACGTCAATGTTTCACTTCACCAGCAGCATCTTGAATTTTTCCTTTGCGGTCAAGGCGTGCGGCAGGTTTTTGGGTAAGGATATCGTTTCACCGGCCCTTACCTCATGCTCTTTTCCATCAATGTTTACCGTGGCGGTCCCTTCCAATACCTGGATAAAGGCGTCGATGGGGATTGTGTGGGCCTCCAGTTGCTGGCCTTTTTGGAAGGCAAACAAGACAATGACGTAATTTTCGCCCTTGAAGATCGGCTTTTTCACAAAGTTCTGGTCGGAATACTGAATCTCCTGGGTTAGATTGGTGACATTCTGTTCGGCAAGAACCGAGGTCGGCACAGCCAGCAGCAACCCTGCAAGGCAAATCAGGAAAAAATGTCTCATTGTGTGTCCTCTCTAATTTTAGGAATCCGGATGGAGCATGAAGCGTAAAAAAATCAGCTTTTCTTTTACCGCCTTGGCAGGTAATAAGCCTTGACCTAAGTCATGGAGGCTGATTTTTTTTGGGGGGTGGAACGGCCGGAAAAGGTTATAGAAGATTACGAATTATTGATTCGCGAAGCTTGAATCTGCCGAACTGCCGGACAAACAACAGATTTTTCATGACCTTAGCCTTTCTTTCTTAATAGTAGCAAAGGATCTGGCCGTATGGTTCAAACAATCCCGCAAGATATCAAGGAAGACCTGGTAAGGGCGTCCAGCCTGCATCAGCGTGCCGCTTCCGATTACGAAAAATGTCAGGAGTTCAACAAGTTGATGTCCGTCCTTCTGGGAAGGCTGGAAGATGCAGGCTGCTATAAAACCGCCGACAAGGTGATGTCCATACTCATCGACTGCAACCCCAAGCAAGGTGCCCAGTGCGAAAAAGCTACCCGCATCGGTGAAAAAATGAAAAAAATTTAAGAGAAAAGGGAATTACATAGTTCTTTCTCTTTTTCTTCATTACCCTGCCGACATGTCCAAAGCCGCCTTTACTCCCCTGGAAGTCTATAAGATCCTGCCGCAAACCAATTGCGGTCAATGTCAGCTTCCCTCCTGCCTCGCCTTTGCCGCGGCAATCGTGGCCGGGAGCAAGAAGCTCAAGGAGTGTCCGGACCTTGACCAGGCCAATGCGGCAAGGTTCTCCGGGCGATTTCAGGAGTCAGGGCTCAAAGAGCCAAACCAGGCGGAGTTCATCGACAAACTGCAGCGCAAGATGGCCGTGCTTGATCTTGATGGTGTTGCCCCTTTAATCGGAGCAACCGTCAAGGACGAGACCCTTGTCATCAATTCCTTGGGCAAGGATTTTGTTCTGGATCGCCAAGGCAACATGATCTCGGAATGCCATATCATCCCCTGGGTGCTGGCCCCGTTGCTCTCTTACGTTACCCACAGAACCCATGCGGACATCACCGGCCGGTGGATATCGTTCCGGGAAATCCAAGGGGGGATTGAATGGCAGGGTCTCTTTACCAGTCGCTGTGAGGAACCGCTTCGGAAGATGGCGGATGACAACCCGGACCTGCTGACTGACCTGATTGCTCTGTTTATGGGGAAAAGCATTGACTGGTACGAGGCGGACATCGCCCTGATCCTTTATCCGTTACCGAAAATCCCAGTTCTCATCTGTTATCAGGCACCGGAGGGCGACCTGCAATCAAAGCTCACCATTTTTTTTGATGCCTGCTGCAGCAGCAATCTGCATATCAAATCCATCTTTACCCTCTGCTCGGGACTGGTGCGGATGTTTGCCAAGATTGCCGAGCATCACCGGTGATCTTCGGCTTATCCTGCCTGGGTCGGACAGACTCTGGTTCTGTGCCGGCAGCCAAAAGTGAAGAACAAATCGTTCTTGCCCCGCCTCCCCCCAAAAAAAGCTGACAGTCCTAGTTCTTTCCGCTGTAACCTCCTGTGGTTCCGTGCTGCTGCAACAACGCAAAATTCTTTTTTTTGCGTCAGTCCTCTTTTTTTATTGCTATGAAAGGGGGATTGTGTCAGGGTGAAGCCATCAGTGGTGCGGCATTTTGTCGCATAATTTGGCGTGTTTTTTTGTAACGCCACCTGATTCATTTTTTTTCATGATATCCAGTGTTCCTGTGTCGGTTTGCTTAACGATGACGGCACGTAACTTGTTTCGGATAAGGTCTTCCTGAGGGGGAGGATTTTTAGCGGGTGATCCACGAAAGTGGTGTGGAGATTACATAGACCGGTAACGGGGGAAGATTTCATGATAAGCAAACGGACGCATCAGCTCAAAATGCATCTTGCTCGGACTGCATTTGTCATTCCTTTTATTTTGGCCGGTTCTGTCTGGGCAAAAATCACCGGCGAATGCGGCAACTGCCATACCATGCACAACAGCCAGCAAGGCGCCAGCATGCAGTTTAACAGTTCCACCAAGGTGGAGCGAAACCTGCTGCGGGGAGACTGTCTCGGCTGCCACGGTCAGGCAACCGCTCAGAAGATCGTCAACATGAACGGTAGCCAGGTCCCCCAGGTCATGCATTCCGATCCCAGTGGAGACCTTGCTGCCGGGAATTTTGGGTACATTACCGGCCTTAAAGGAACTGCATCCAACAGCCATGGCCATAATGTCATTGCTCTGGGCACGGCATTTCAAGATGCCACCTTTGTCAATACACTGCCTGGCGGGATCAGGCAATCCGGCCACGAAGGGTATATTGTAAACGCCTCAAATCTGACCTGTGCCGGGATGAACGGATGCCATGGGTACAGGTATTCCAGCGGTTCGCCCACCGATGTCGTTGCTCTTAATGGCGCGCATCATAACAACGTGGACGGCCAACTGGCAGTGGCCGACAGCGCAGCAAACAGCTATCGCTTTCTTGTCGGTGTGAGAGGCTATGAAAACGAGACCGACAGATGGCAGAATGTCAGTTCCACAAGCCACAACGAATATTACGGCACTACAACACCCATGACCTTGGGTTGCACCGCCACCAGTTGCCACGGCAGCAAGGGCGTTTCCCCCCCCAACCACACGATCAGCGGATTCTGCGGCACTTGTCACGGCAATTTCCACACCCTCACCGGACCTAAAAGCGACGGCATCGGCCCGGATATAACCTCGCCATTCATTCGGCACCCGAACGATATCGTCCTCCCGGCCTCCGGGGAATACCAGAATTACACAACTTACAGTATCGAGGCGCCCATCGGTCGCACCACGATACCGGCATCACCCGGCAACACCGTTACCCCCGGTACCGATGTCGTGACCTGCCTCTCCTGTCATATGGCCCATGCCAGTCCGTATCCGGACATGCTGCGCTGGGATTACAGTCAAATGAATGCGCATCAAAGCGGGGATGTGAATACGGGATGCTTTACCTGTCACACGACCAAGGATAGTTGAGCCAAAACGAGTGCTTCATGTCCCGGGGCAGGGAGACCAGGCACCGGCTCGCCTTTATCTTTCAAGTTTCAGTGGGTTCGCCGTTCCCGCTCTTTTTCCTGAACACCCGGATCTCCACATCGACATCCAGCTGCAAATAGTCGAGGGCCGTCACCTTGGCTTTGGTCTCCCTATCGATGTTCCAGTAATAGGGGGTCATGGCCAGCAGGTCCATGATTTCCTCGTTGCTTTTGAGTTCGAGCGGGTAGGTGATCCGCGATACGGCGGCAGGAGCAAAAAACGCTTCGGCTTTTGCTGTGATCGCGGGGGCTCCATGCTCCCGGGTGACAGGATAGATGATCTCCCGCAGACCGTTAAGGTGTCTCGGCCCCGGGCTTACGAAGACCAGGCTGCCGCCCTCCTTGAGGATCCGGGCAAATTCCGGGGTGTTGGCCGGGGAAAAGACATTAAGCACGAGATCCAGGGAAGCATCCAGATAGGGCAGATCGTTGATGCTCGCCACGAACCACCCCATGCTCCGGTCACGCTGGGTGGCGAGGCGGATCGCAAATTTGGAAACATCGACCCCATGGTACTCCAGCACCAGCGGCGATGCACTGCCCTGGGCCAAGGTCTTTTTGAGACGGGCAAGATAAAAGCCTTCGCCGCAACCGGCATCAAGCACGCTGCAACCGCTGCCGCGCTCCAATTCAGCAAGCACGGTTCCGATGGCCTCATTGATCCCGTCGGACACCGGGTTATAAAACCCCAGTTCCAGGAATCGTCTCCGGCTTAAGACCATCTCCGGGTCGTCCCCCGGTTCTTTGGAATGTTTGTTGTGGGAAAGCACCAGGTTGACATAACCCTGGCGGGCCGCGTCGAAGCAGTGCAACGCGGCGCATTGGTAGCCGGTCGCTGTTGGCAGCAGCGGTTCCCGGCAAACTGGGCATTGGATAATGGAGGGCATGTGCGCATCCTTATTGTTGGGGCCTGAACTCATGTGCGCAGATGAGTCGGGGTTTACATGGATTGCTGGGGGAGTCCGGCGAGAAACTGCGAACAGCCGCTGTTTGGTTGCCCCCGGATTCCCTGGGGATCCCAGGTGGTAATGTCCACGGACATCTTACTCGATCATGAGGAAAAAATCTGTTCCGGAATCGGCTCTGGCTCGTAAGTTCTTCTCCTCCCGCTGCTCCCCTTTGTTCACAGCCTTGACAATCATCTTTAGCCTGCCAATAGTACTTTTATGCGGATAAAAAATTACTCAGGGAGGTTTTCATGCATATCACCATCAAGGAAACAGCAGAGGCGATGCTGAACAACAAGCTGAGACCGGGTCAGTTTCTGCGGGTCATCGTCAAGGAAGGCGGGTGTGCCGGTCTGACGTACGGCGCGGCAATCGCCGGCGAAATGCAGGCCGGGGAGAGTCTGGTCCATACGGCAGGATCAATCCGGATTGTGAGCGATGAAGCGAGTGTGAAATTTCTTGACGGGTTGGTCATCGATTACTCCGACGAGCTGATCAACGGGGGCTTGCAGTTCACCAATTCCAATACGAAAACCACCTGCGGCTGCGGCCAGAGCTTCAACCTGCAAGGTTTCCCCAAGCTCGAAGGCGGCAAGTGCAAAACCTGACGCGACCCGTTCAACACTCGCGCCCCAGCAGCGGCGATTGTCGAGAACCTGCGGGAAGGGCCTGAGGTAAAGGCAGTTGTGAAGCAAGGCGTTATTTTTTAGAAATTCTTCTTTACTTATTATTTGGGGAAGTGGTAGCCTGAAGTTAATGAGGGAGTGCCTAACCTTACATTCAAAACGGCAGCTACAACGCACGTATACTTTGTGTGAGGCTACTCCTCAGGAAACAGGGTCGATTTTTCGTCCCTGTTTTTTTTATGTGCGCCGGTGCACTTGCTCGGCCCAGGGTTCTTTCCGGTTGGCCTCTATTTCCCCTGCAGCCATTGGGTGTAGAAGTCAGGATGAAAGCCGACCACAAACTCGTCGCCGACCCGCAAGGTAGGTGCGCGGAGATTGCCGCTTGGCCCCATTACCTGCTTGAGGATCTCATTTTTTGCATCCTTTCGCGGATGGAAGTGTGAAAGCTGCTTTCCCTTGGCCACGGTGATTTTCATCGCATCGTGCAACACCTCCCAGGCCGCCGCGCCATCTATCCGCACCGCACGGGCGTCAACCACCTCGTCAATCACGACTTTTCCCCGCTCAAGAACCTCCTGAGCATTCCGGCAGGATGTTCAGCCCTTACGCAGGTAGGCCCAATCGATTTTCATCTGCTCCTCCATTTTTTGAGATGGCTTGCTCTTGTTCCCGCAAATAGGTGCATGGAGATGGGGGTATGAATGTATGCTGTCTTTTTGCTGCATCGGGCGAAACCATCTGCGGAGCGATCCATGTCATCATTTGCGATATTCGAGATTTGCTTCAACAACAAACTCTCCATTCTCGGTCATAAAAGGAATAACGATAATAGGCGTATTAATGCGGTAGCCTATTTCAATATCCTTCCCGACAACTGTCGTGGGCAAAGCGAGATCAAATTTCATATTTAATTTAGCGAGTAAGGTTTTGGCTCCCCCGCAAACCATGTTTGTCAACTCGCCCACCGCATCAACGACGTCTGCATCAATCTTATCTTTCTCCGGCTCCATGGTCATGTTTGCAACAATTTTCAAAATACATGGTTCTGAAAAGCTGATTATCATACTTCCGACAAGAGTCTCGGAAGCCATGCCGATTATGCCGGTCACTATCCCATATGTGGTTTTGCTGTTTTTCAGACGAAGAGCTTGGGCCCTTACCGGCATTCTCGCCATTGTTTCAATGACATTTTGGGTCGCGGTTAAAAAAGGGTTTAAAAATTCAACTTTCATCAGTCTGTAATCCGATCTGCTCATTTGTGAGCAGGTGATATTGATGTCAATTAGCTGAAATATTCAAGTTCATTGAAAATTTGGCTACAAGTTGTTTCATGTCCAAGGCATTGAATGGTTTTCGGAGGTAGTCGCTAATGCCAAGATTCATTGCCTTTTCAATTTCTTCCTGTACTTCAGCAGAGACCATAACGATTGGCAGATTGTTGTATTTTTGATCCCGGCGTATTCTTTTGATCATTTCCACACCGTTCATTACCGGCATGCTCCAGTCGGAAATAATCATGTCAATCTCATTAGCGGCAAGCTTTTCCATGCCGTCTTTTCCGTTTTCAGCTTCAACCACATTTGCAATACCGATGCTGGTGAGAATATTTTTAATAATTTTACGCATGGTGCTGGAGTCATCCACAAGAAGAACGTTTTGGATTTGACGTTTTTCGTGATCTTGTTGGAATTCTGAGCTTTTTTCATGTGAAAGAGCATCAAATATCTTCTTGATAGCCCCAAGAGCTTTTGTGTCTTTTCTTACATAATAATCAGCCCCGACATCAGCCGCTTTTTTGTGGACACATTTTTCATCACTTGAGGTGAAAAGTATAATTGGGACCCCGGCGAAATCAGGCATCATCTTGATGATGAGACAAAGGTCGAATCCGCTTATATTGCCAACTTCAATACTTGTAATAATCAGATCCGGATTCCACCGGATAATTTTCAGCAAGGCTAAATCGGCGCTTTTTACTGTTTCGATTTCACACAGTTTACTGCCGAGCATGGAATTAAGGCCATGCTCATACAGGGGTGATTCGTCGATAATGAGTATCTTTTTTTTATCTGTTGTCATGCTGTCGTCTGTCTTGTCGGCAAGTGGTGTGCGAATTAAATGTGTACAATAACTTGACCGTCGAATGTCGGTATGGTTTCGCTATCGCCGTATAGGCTTGATCATGGGGTTAACCCTTGTTGCCGGTAAGTTGTTTTGAGCTGTCAAAGACGTCCTCCATGACACTCCATCTCTGCACATTTATTCTCGATCCTTTTATCATAATTGTAAGAGTTGCTTAAATCCACATGAAACGACGAGAAGGAAAAAATCTGTCAAAGCACCACGCTTGGCAAGGCAATACCGCTCCCAGGGAAAAAATATCCCCCCAAACATTGCAATTTGGCCTTAAGTGGGGTCTCATAGTGAGGTTATGCATATAAAAAATCAGATAAAATCCTTCTCTGTACAAAAAACACCCCCAGCAGCCTGCCCATGATGCACAAAAATGTCCGCCCCAGCTTCCACCACACCGTGGCCGCACTCTTCCTCCTTGCCCTGCTCCTTCTGCCCGGCATGGCACAGGCAAAGGCTTTGCCGCCCGCCAGCAGCTATGACATTCTCTATATCTGGGACACCGACCTGAGCAACCTCCAGGATTATAAGGAGGAATTGGAAAGCCAGCTCGGCGATGAGGTCGGCAAAAAATTGCGCATTGTCCAGCGCGGCGACCGGTACGGTATTATTTATGATCGCAATACCACCGCCCTCTCCGCGGCAAAGCTGGCGGTTCGCCACAGCTCCATTCTCGGCAAGGTCGGGCTGGGCGACGCCAGGGCCATCGAGGATGAAGGCTATCACGAACTCTACAATGTCTGTTACGGCCGGGGCCCGAACCTTGAAGTCCTGACCGAACAGTATCAGGTAATCAACAGCTACCTTGGCGCCGAGGTCGGTAAAGAGCTCTTTATTGAAAAGAGCGATGACGGCAAGTTTACCCTGATCTACAGACGGCAGGGCGATAAGCAGTCGACCATGGCCTTGGCTCGGCGGCACGCTAAATTGTTGGCCAAGATTCATGTCGCCGCCTCCATCACTCGGGAGGAGAATAACGAGGTGGTTTTCGGTGAGTCAAGCCTGCTCGACCACGAGGGCAAGGACGCCGAGGCCGCCCCTGGGCCATGCACGCCGGAACCCCCTGTGGCCAATAAACAAAATAAAGCCGCCGAAGCAGTGCCTGTTCTCGCCGGGGTTAAGAAGCTATGCGTCAGCGAAATCAGGGCCGGTACCAGCAGCGACCTGGAAAAACAGCTGGAGGAGTATATCAATGAGTTGCGGCGCACAGGAAAGGTAGCCAAGGATGAAAAAACCGGCTGGCTGGTCATTGATCTGACCAAGGGGGAAACCCTTGTCGATATCAACGTCGACAGCCCCTACCAGGCAGCGAGCATGATAAAGCCGTTCATCGCCCTCGCTTATTTTCATCGCCTCAAGGAAGGAAAACTGACATACGGTTCCACGGCCCGGAAAAAAATGGAGGCGATGATCCAGCGCAGCAGCAACGCCGCCACCAACTGGGTTTTGAAGCAGGTCGGCGGACCCAAGGCGGCGCAGAAAATTCTGAGCAAGCATTACGGCCATCTGCTCCGCGAAACCACCATTGTCGAATACATCCCCAGTGGCGGGAGAACTTACCGGAACAAGGCCTCAGCCAAGGACTACGGTCGGTTCCTGGTTGCCCTCTGGCGCAAGGATCTCCCCCACGGCGAAGAGCTTCGCCGGTTGATGGCCCTGCCCGGTCGCGACCGGCTGTACTGCGGCACTTCGATCCCCCGGGGAACCCTGGTTTACAACAAAACCGGCACAACCGCGCGCCTATGCGGCGACATGGGCATCCTGGCCCCCCAGGCCCACAACGGCCGCCGCTATCCCTATGTGGTTGTGGGGATCATTGAAAAGCAAAACAAAGCCAGCAACTACGGGCGTTGGAAAATGGCCCGGAGCAACGTGATTCGTAAGGTCTCTTCCATGATCTACCAGGCGATGAAAACCAACTACAACCTGCGCTGACAGATCCCCCCGCCTTCAAGCAGAAGGAAAGGTTCTCCTGAGTAAAAAATGATCTGAGTATCATCGAGCTTCAGCTCTGCCGGGAGTTTGCAGGCGCGCGAAGTGTATACCTCCTTGCCGGGTGTTCAACAGCGGAACCTCTTTTTCGGCAGTTTTTTTGTGCTCGGCGGTGTGATAATGGGCAAAACAGAGGATCGGCTTGCGCCCCACCAACGCACGGTGTTATTATTTAGTCGGCCCTGAAAAACACATAACAGTTTGATTTTTATTGATAAAACAGATGATTTATATCACTATGGATTGCAGGATATTGCAGTGTTACCCTCCAATTTCTGGTGATTTTCGATGCAGCCGAAAGAGCAAAAAAGCAGCCCGCAACTGGATATGTTCCGCAAGCGTCTTGCGAACATGTTGAACCATCGGCAT